>JBHJHC010000036.1:0-17869 GCA_050331175.1 Rubrobacteraceae bacterium
ATATAGGCCGTATAGAACGCACCGCCGAATTCCGGGGCATCTACCAGGTTCTCGGTGGCGCTTTGTCCCCCCTGGATGGCATAGAGCCTGACGACCTGCGAATAGCCGAGCTTGTGGAGCGTGTAAAGAACGAGGGGACCAGAGAGATAGTAGTCGCCACCAACCCCAACACCACCGGTGAGGCGACCGCGCTCTACATCGCCCAGGAGGTAGAAGAACTTCCCGTACGGGTCACGGCGCTCGCCAGCGGACTCCCTGTGGGGGGAGACCTGGAGTACGCCGACGAAGTAACCCTGGGCCGGGCCTTCGCCGGTCGGCGTGAACTCTAAGACCAAAAACCCTACGCCGCTGGCCGGCATGAGCCGCCGCTCCGTGGATTCCCTCGGAGATACGGTCGCATCCCTCGCGCCCCAAGAGGCCACCCTCGTCAAAGTCCCAGACCTTCATCCAGAACTCCTGATGGCGCTCTCGGATGCGGGCGTCGAACGGCTCTACTCCCACCAGCTCGAAGCCTACGAGCGGGTCAGGGCCGGGGAAAACGTCGTGGTGGCGACCGCGACGGCGAGCGGTAAATCCCTCTGCTACAAGATACCGGCCTTCGAGAACGCACTGGAGAGCGCCGCGAGCCGGGCCCTCTTTCTCTACCCGACGAAAGCGCTGGCCCAGGACCAGCTCGGCAAGATCGGGAGCTTCGGGTTGCGGGGCGTCCACGCGGATACTTACGATGGTGACACGCCGCAGGCGTTGCGGGCGGAGATCCGGCGCAAGTCGAATATCTTGTTGACGAACCCGGACATGCTGAACGTCGGCATCCTGCCCAACCACGACGCCTGGGGCGATTTCTTTCGCAACCTGGAGGTCGTGGCGGTAGATGAGGCCCACGTGCTGCGCGGCGTCTTCGGCTCGCACGTCGCGGCGGTCTTGCGCAGGCTCCGGCGCGTGGCGGCGCTGCACGGGGGAGACCCGAAGTTCGTCCTCACCAGCGCCACCACAGCAAACCCTCAAGAGCTGGCCGAGAGCCTCACCGGACTGCCGTTCGGGCTCGTAGATCGGGACGGGGCTTCCTCCGGGCCGCGGCGCGTGGTGTTTCGCAATCCGCCGTTGCTCGACAAGGAAAAGGGCGAGCGGCGCAGCCTGCTGACGGAGGGCGCGCTGGTCTTTGCGGAGCTCGTGAGGCAGGGGGTGCGGACGATCGCCTTTGCGAGGACGCGCAAGGGGGCGGAGCTGATCTACCGCTACGCCGCCGACCGGCTCGGCATTGACGGGGCCAGGAAGATCTCACCTTACCGCGCCGGCTATACCCCCCGGGAGCGGCGAGACATAGAGCACCGGCTCTTCCGGGGCGAGCTACTCGGCGTCGTCTCGACGAACGCCCTGGAGCTCGGGGTAGACGTGGGAACGTTGGATGCTGTGGTCTGCTGCGGCTATCCGGGTAGCGTAGCCTCGATCTGGCAGCAGTGGGGGAGGGCCGGCCGGGGCGATTCCCCGGCCCTCGCCGTCTACATCCCCGGCCGGGACTCCCTGGACCAGTTCCTCTTCGAGAACCCGGGCCGGGTGTTGGGACGCCGGGTAGAGGCCGCCCGGGTAACGATGGAGAACCCGTACATCCTCGGGCCGCACCTGCTGGCCGCCGCCCACGAAGCCCCGTTGGACGCAGAGGACGAGGAGTACTTCGGCCCGGCCTACCGGTCCGTGGCGAAGACGATGTTGGGTCCGGGCGGCCTCGCGGCGAGCGGCGGACGGCTCGTGTACGTTGGTGGGGGAAGCCCGGCACGGGACATCTCGCTCCGGACGGCGTCGTCGGAGACGGTTTTGATCTCCGACGGGGAGGGAGAGCTGATCGGGACCGCCGAAGCTTCCCGCGCCCCGGGGGAACTCCACCCCGGCGCGACCTACCTCCACCGGGGCACGGCCTACGAGGTGGAAGACCTGAACCTCGCGGCCGGTCGAGCCCTGGCCCGCAAGGTCCCGAACCGCTACTACACCCGGCCCCGCGTCGAGACCGACGTAGAGGCGCTGGAAGAGCTGGAGCAGCGGGACCTCGCCAACGGTGCCAAGCTCCATTGGGGCCGGGTCCGGACTACGGACGCCGTGACGTACTACAAGAAAGTGCAGGTAGCCGACGACCGCGAGGTGGGGGTCTTCCCGCTGGACCTCCCGGACGTGGTGCTCGAAACCCAGGCGTTCTGGATCTCCCTGCCGCCGCTACCGAAAGACGCCCGGCCGAGCTTCGAGAGCTTCGGCGGCGCTCTGCACGCCGGGGAGCACGGCCTGATCGGGCTTCTGCCCCTCTTCGCCATGTGCGACCGGGCGGACATCGGGGGCCTCTCCACGCCCGCCCACCGGCAGAACGGACTTCCGACCGTCTTCGTCTACGACGGCTATCCTGGGGGCGTCGGTATCTCGCGCCGCGGCTACGACGCCTTCGAGTCGCTAACCCGCGACACCCTGGGCGTCATAACCCGCTGCCCGTGCGAGAAAGGTTGTCCGGCCTGCATCCAATCCCCCAAGTGCGGCAACTGGAACGAGCCGTTGAGCAAAGGCGGGGCCGTCAGCTTTCTCCGCTACCTGCTCGGCCAGATCGACCGGTATCCAACGCTGTGAGCGGCCCGTACATATCCGTTATAGGGGCGGGCGAAGCCGATGAAGGGCTTTACGGGCGGGCCCGCGAGGTCGGGAGGCTCGTGGCGGAGCGCGGCGGCACCATCGTTTGCGGCGGCCTCGGCGGCGTTATGGAGGCGGCCGCCCGGGGCGCGACGGAAGCCGGCGGTGTGGCTATCGGGATCGTGCCGGACGAGGACCGGAGCCGGGCCAACCGGTACCTGTCGTACTCCGTGGCTACGGGGATGGGCCAGGCCCGCAACCTGGCCGTGGTCAGTTCCGCCGACGGGGTGATCGCGGTCGGGGGAGAATACGGGACGCTCTCTGAGATCGGCCTGGCGAGGAAGGTCGGGCGCCGGGTCGTGTCGCTCGGGAGCTGGGATTTGCCGGGGGATGTGATCCCGGCTTCCTCCCCGGAAGAAGCCGTAGAGCTGGCTTTCGAGGGGTTGAAGAGCTAGAGTTCTGGAGCTTCGCTGATCCAGGCTTGACTCTCCCCGGGGAGGAGGGTTTATGTTACTGGTATGAGCGAGAAGTACTCTGGTCCCAGGAACCGGCGATGCTGAGGATCGGCGAGTTCTCCCGGCTGGCCCGGGTGTCGGTAAAGGCGCTGCACCTCTACGATCGGATCGGGCTGCTCGGCCCGGCCCACACCGACGGGCTAAGCGGCTATCGCTACTACACGGGAGACCAGCTACCGCGGCTCAACGCCATCCTGGCCCTCAAGGAGCTCGGCTTCACCCTGGACCAGATCCGGGAGCTTCTGGACGAAGAGTTGTCGCTTTCCCAGATCCGGGCGCTGCTGGAGTTGAAGCGCGAGGAGACGCGGCGCGCGCTGAAAGTCGAGGGCGAGCGGCTCTCCCGCATAGAGGCCCGGTTGAGACAGGTAGAGCGGGAAGGAGCGATACCGGGCAGGTACGAGATAGTGCTCAAGCCGGTGGAGGAGAAAAAAGTGGCCTCGGTGCGCGAGGTGCTGCCGGCGCCCAGCGGCATAGGAAAGCTCTTCGGAGAGCTGGGCGCCCACGCAGCGAGCCACGGAACCTCCCCCGTCGAGTGGGTGTCCGTGTGGCACGATCTGGAATACCGGGAAGAGGAAATAGACGGAGAAGCGGCGATCGTCACCCGGGATCCCCTGCCCGGAGACGAGCGGGTCCGGGAACGGACGTTACCGGCGGTGGCGGACATGGCGTCTACCGTGCATCACGGCCCGTTCGAGACTATCAGCGGTGCGTACGCCGCGTTGCTCGGCTGGATATCCGAGAACGGCTACCGGGTTGCAGGTCCCAACCGCGAGCTGTACCTGCGGAGCGGAAACGAAAGAGACAACCCGGACTACGTCACCGAGATTCAGTTCCCCGTGGAGAAACCCTACGAAGAGGAGGAGCGGCGATGACCGAGACACGGTCGGAGAAAGTAGATCTCAAGAAAGAGCTAACCCACCTGTATAGAGCTTCCGGCAAGGAAGTTGTCGAGGTAGAGGTGCCGGAGATGAGCTTTCTCATGGTCGATGGTGCAGGCGACCCGAACGTCTCCAGGTCGTTCAAAGAGGCCGTCGAAGCGCTCTACGCCGTCTCCTACACCCTGAAGTTCGCGGTGAAAGAGGAAGCCGGCATAGATTACGGTGTCATGCCGCTCGAAGGCCTCTGGTGGATGGATGGTGGGGAACCATCGGATGGTGGACAGCCATCGTTCGACGACATCCAGCAGAGCAAGGATGCCTGGAAGTGGACCATGATGATCCTGCAACCCGAATGGGTAACCGGAGAACGCGTAGAAAGGGCGCTCGCAACCGTCGAAATGAAGAAAGAGCTTCCCGCCCTTCCCCGATTAAGGTTCGAGGCTTTCCGGGAAGGCCTGGCGGCGCAGGTGATGCACGTGGGTCCGTTCTCCGGAGAGAAGCCGACCGTTGAAAAGGTGGACGGCTTCATACGAGCTCGCGGCGGCGCGCCGCGGGGCCGGCACCACGAGATCTACCTGAAAGATTTCCGCCGCACCGCCCCCGAGAACCTCAAGACCATCATCCGCCATCCGTTCGAATCCGCCGGCGAGGAGTAGGAGCTGTGGCGCCGGCAAACCCCTCGCCCGACGACCTGCGGCGGGAGCTACACGAAGCCGCCGAGCCGGAGCGGGTGACGACGCTGCAAAGGTACTTCAAGACCGGCCCGGGAGGCTACGGAGAGGGCGACGTCTTCATCGGTGTGCGGGTGCCGGTGGTCCGGGCGGTGGTGCGCCGGTTCGACGGCCTGGAGATAACCGACGTGGCGGACCTGCTGCCCAGTAAAGTTCACGAGGAGCGGCTGGCGGCGCTCCTGTGCCTCGTCCGGCGCTACGACCGGGGAGACGAACCGACGCGGGAGCGCGTCTACGACCTCTACCTGCAGCACACCGCCTACGTCAACAACTGGGACCTGGTCGACACCTCGGCCCCTCAAATCGTCGGCCGGCACCTGCTGGATAGGCCGCGGGACGTCCTCGACCGGTTCGCCCGTTCGAGTTCGGTGTGGGAGCGCCGGATCTCGATAATGGCGACCCTCGCCTTCATCCGGGATGGAGACTTCGGGGATACGCTCCGGATCGCCCGAACGCTGATGCGAGACGAGCACGACCTGATCCACAAAGCCGTGGGTTGGATGCTGCGCGAGGTCGGCAACCGGGACGAGGCCCCGCTGATCGGGTTCCTCGACCGGTACTCGCCGGAGATGCCGCGGACCATGCTCCGCTACGCCATAGAGAAGCTCGACCCCCAAACGCGAGCCCGCCTCATGCAAAGAACAGTTTGAAGCCCCGCAGGCCGGTATGGACTCATTGCTCCATATGCTCGGCACTTCCAGAGCGCCCCTTCCCGCCATCCGTAGAACGAGTGGGCAATACTTCCCCGCCCGTGTAGTATTTTCCGAGGCGGATCTTAGATGGAGGTTTTGTGGTGGCGAACAGTAGAGTCGCGCTGATAAGCGGAGGAAATCGGGGGATAGGGCTGGAGGTCGGCCGGCAACTCGCCGGGCGGGGCTACACGGTGATCCTGGGCTCCCGCGACGAGCAGCAAGGCCGGGAAGCAGCTGACAAGCTCGACGGCGACGTTCACGCCCGGCAGTTGGACGTTACCGACGAGGAGAGCGTGAACCGGCTCGCCGGGTCTATAGAGCAAGAGTTCGGGCGCCTGGACGTGCTCGTAAACAACGCGGGCATCACCAACGACGAGGGCCAGAGCGGCGTGGAAGCAGATCTCGACCGGGTGCGGGAAGCCCTGGAAGCAAACCTGTTCGGGGCCTGGAGGCTGAGCGAGGCGGCTATTCCGCTCATGCGGCGGGGTGGTTACGGCAGGATCGTCAACATCTCCAGCGGCCTCGGCGCCCTGGAGGATATGGGCGGCGGCCAGCCGGGCTATCGGGTCTCCAAAGCCTCTCTAAACGCCCTCACGCGCATCCACGCCTCCGAGCTTCGGGGTACGGGCATACTCGTGAATTCCGTCTGTCCTGGCTGGGTTCAGACCGACATGGGGGGATCGAGTGCTTCCCGCCCGGTGGAAGCCGGAGCCGACACCCCCGTCTGGGCCGCCACGCTCCAGAACACCGGCCCCACCGGCGGCTTCTTTAGAGACCAGCGACCGATAGCCTGGTAAAGGCTCGCATTGAAAGATCCGGATCCCCAGCCCGATTCCCGGACGCAGCGCGAGCGGATGCTCGCCGGCGACCTCTACATCGCCGATGACCCGGAGCTTGCCAGAGACAGCCTGCGGGCCATGGCTTTGTTGGAGAGGTTCAACGCAAGTCTGGCGGCGGACGCCGGGGAACGGCGGCGCATCCTCGAAGATCTACTGGGATCTTACGGTGAAGAAGCGGATATCCGGCCGCCGCTGCACTGCGACTACGGCTACCAGCTGCACATCGGGGCCCGGACGTTCGTGAACTTCGGCTTGACGGCCCTCGACGTCGCCAGGATCGAGATCGGCGAGGACGTACAGTTCGGGCCGAACGTGCAGCTCCTGACACCGACGCACCCGACCGAGGCCGAACTCCGACGGGCGAAGTGGGAGGCGGCCGAACCGATCACGATAGGGAACAACGCCTGGATCGGCGGCGGCGCTATCGTCCTCGCCGGGGTCACTGTAGGCGAGAACGCTATCGTCGGCGCCGGGGCGGTCGTAACGAAAGATGTGCCACCGAACACCCTCGCGGCCGGCAATCCGGCCCGGGTCATCCGGCACCTGTGACCGGGCGACTGTAGCGGGCCCACACGACCCTCCGCAGACTCGAAAACCCGGCCGCCGGTGCAGGATGAAAACTAGCCGGACGGGCGGTGTCCTTTTCTGGGCGCAGAGATACAGTATCTCCAGGTACAAACGAACCGTGGAGAGAAAAGTGGATAACCTGAGAGAGAGTTCGGAAGTTCTGGGCGTGTTGTCCGACGGCATGGCCGACGCGGTGGAGAGAGCCGGGTCGTTCGTAGTCAAGGTCAATAGCCGGCGGCGGCGGGGTGCGAGCGGGATCGTCTACGACCCCGGGCTGGTGCTCGTCACGGATCACGCCCTGCAGCGCGAGGAAGGCATAAGCGTGGAGACGGGGGATGGCAAGAAACTGCCGGCCCGGATCGTGGGCCGGGATCCGGCGAGCGACCTCGCCTTGTTGGAGGTCGAGGGGTTGGATGCCGAACCGGCTGCGCCGGCTAATGCGGCGCGGGTAGGCCAGATATCGCTGGCCGTCGGACGTCCGGGGCGTGAGGGCCTGCGGGCCAGCTTCGGGATCGTCAGCGCGGTTGGTGGACCCCTGAGGACCGGGCGGGGCACGATGATGGAACGGTACGTCCAGGCGGACGCGACGCCGTATCCCGGCCTCGGGGGCGGGCCCCTGATCGACCCGGGCGGCACCGTGCTCGGCGTCGTTACGGCGGGCATGATGCGCGGCGTTACCCTGGCGGTCCCGGCGGATGCCGCCTGGCAGGTCGCCGGGATGTTGAAGAGCCAGGGGTACGTAAAGCGCGGGTACCTCGGAATACTGAGCCAGCCGGTGCGGCTACCGGCCTCCCAGCGCACGGAGGATCGGAGCCGGGGTTTGCTCGTGGTGGGCGTCGAAGAGGAGAGCCCGGCGGGACGGGGAGGCTTGCTTATGGGAGACATCCTGGTCGGGCTCGACGGAGAGGCCGTCGAGGACACGGAGGAGTTGCAGGCGTTGCTGGCCGGAGACCGGGTTGGTAGAGAGGTGGAGGTAGAGGTGATCCGGGGCGGCGAAGCCCGGGGCATCCCCGTGACCGTCGGCCAGCGGGACTAGGTGGTGGCCGGATGAGCCTGCCAGCTACGGGACTGGCCGGTGCGATCTCTTCGGCCGGCGTAGACGTATCGGCCCGGATTCTACCGAGCGTCGTGCAGGTACAGAGCGGTCGCCGGGGAACCGGGGCTGGCACCATTTGGGACTCCGGCGGCTTTGTTCTCACCAACGATCACGTCGTGGCCGGCCCGGAGGCTCGGGTGGTGCTGGCGGACGATCGGGAGTTCGAGGCAAAGGTTGAGGGGCGCAGCCGGAGGCTGGATCTCGCCCTCCTCCAACTCCGCGAGGTTCCCGAAGACCTGCGAGCCGCCCCGCTGGGCGATTCGTCCCTCCTGCGGGTGGGGGAACTGGTCTTCGCCATCGGCAACCCGTGGGGCCGCCGCGGGGCCGTCACCGCCGGTATCGTAAGCGGGGTCGGCCCGACCCCCGGATTTCGTAGCGGAACCCACCACATACAATCCGACGCTTCCCTGGCGCCGGGCAACTCTGGAGGGCCGCTCGTGAACTCCCGCGGTGAAGTCGTTGGTATCAACGCCATGATCTCCGGCGGTCTTTCCCTATCCGTGCCTTCCAACGTGGCCCGGGAGTGGGCGGGCAGTGACCGTTCCCCGAAACCCAGGCTCGGGATAAGCGTACGCCCGATCGATGCCCGGCCTCCCCGCGGTCGCCGCCGCCGGCCTTCGCGAAGAACGTCCGAATTAATGGTCGTCGCCGTCGAAGAGGGCGGCGCCGCGGACAAAGCCGGGATGCTGGTCGGGGACGTGTTGCTGGAGGCTGTCGGAGAATCCCCGAGGCTCTCCCTTTCGGAGGTCGTGGACCGGAATGCGGGCGGTACCCTGAGATTTCGCACCTTGCGCGGTGGCGAGCCGCTTATTCTGGAGGTTGCGTTACCGGAGCCCGGCAAATGACAAGGGTCTTCGTCCTGGCTTCTACGCCCATGATCCGGGCCGGGTTACGGGCGATGCTGGAGGAGTCAGGGGTTACGGTGGCGGAGAACGATCCGGGGCTCCCCGGCCCCGAAGCCGAGGTCGTGTTGGCCGCTGGTGAAGACCTGATCGAGGATGCGGCCGAGCTGCTTTCCGGGGACGGTACCCGGTCGCTGCTCGTGCTGGCGGAGGATGACCGGCCCGTCTCCGTGTTGCGGGAGTTGCCGCTACATGGTTGGGGCGTCGTTGCGCCGGATGCGCCGCCGGAAGAAATCGCGGCGGCCGCCGCAGCGGTGGGCGAGGGGCTCGTCGTCTTGCCCAAAAACCTGACGGAGCGGGTACTCCAATCTCCGGCAATAGCAGAAGACCTCGACGAACCGCTGACGCCGCGCGAGAGCGAAGTACTGGAGTTGCTCGGGCGTGGCCTATCCAACAAGCTCATTGCCGGAGAGCTGCACATCAGCGGGCACACGGTCAAGTTCCACGTCTCGTCGCTGTACGCCAAGCTCGGCGTCTCCAGCCGGGCCGAGGCCGTGAGCCAGGCCGCCCGCCACGGCCTGATCTCTCTGTAAACGGGAAGGACGAACCTCGAAAACCCGGCGGGTCGTGGTTTTCACGACTTCCAGGGATGAAGGACTGGCGCCCGAGGGATATTTAGACAAGAAAGATCAACTAATTGATCAATTTAGATGAATTATCCCGTGGTTCATCCTGATACCGTACAAACTATATACTTGGCAGTGGAGTACGCGACGGATGATGGAGGGAAAAAGTATGGAGACACCAACGCACGTGCGGCACGCCGCGCTGGAAACCTGGGTCCGGGAGATGGCCGACCTGTGCAAGCCCGACGAAGTCTATTGGTGCGACGGGTCGGACGAGGAATACGACCGGCTGTGTGGCGAACTGGTTGACGCGGGGGCGTTCATCAAGCTGAACGAGAACAAGCGCCCGAACAGCTACCTGTGCCGCTCGGACCCCAGCGACGTTGCCCGGGTAGAGGACCGCACGTTTATCTGCAGCCTAAGCAAAGCCGATGCCGGTCCTACCAACAACTGGGCGCCGCCCCGGGAGATGAAGCGCACGCTCAACGGTTTGTTCGACGGCTGCATGAAGGGCCGGACGATGTACGTGGTGCCGTTTAGCATGGGACCTCTGGGCTCCCCGATCTCCCACATCGGGATCGAGCTTACCGACTCCCCTTACGTGGCCGTCAATCAGAAGATCATGACCCGCATGGGTAAGGAAGTCTACGACGTGCTGGGTGAGGACGGAGATTTCGTGCCGTGCATACACTCGGTCGGCATGCCGCTGGAAGAAGGCCAGGAGGACGTTGCCTGGCCGTGTAACAAAGAGCACAAGTACATCGTCCACTTCCCGGAGGAGCGTTCGATCTGGTCTTTCGGTAGTGGGTACGGCGGTAACGCGCTGCTCGGCAAGAAGTGCTTCGCGCTGCGTATCGCCTCGATCATGGCGCGCGACGAGGGCTGGTTGGCGGAGCACATGCTCATCCTCGGGGTCGAGTCGCCGGAGGGTGAAAAGACTTACGTGGCGGCTGCTTTCCCGAGCGCCAGCGGCAAGACCAACTTCGCCATGATGGTCCCGCCCGACGCGATGGAGGGCTGGAAGGTCACGACGATAGGCGACGACATCGCCTGGATCAAACCGGGCGACGACGGCCAGCTCTACGCGATCAACCCCGAAAGCGGCTACTTCGGGGTGGCGCCGGGAACGTCTTACAAGACCAACCCGAACGCGATGGAGTGCTTGAAGTCCGACTGTATCTTTACCAATGTGGGGCTCACCGACGACGGCGACGTGTGGTGGGAGGGTATGACCGACGAACCGCCGGAGCACCTGATCGACTGGCACGGCAACGACTGGTACCCGGATAGCGACCAGAACGCGGCCCACCCGAACGCCCGGTTCACCGCCCCCGCAACGTTGAACCCCGTGCTCGACCCCGACTGGGATAACCCGCAGGGCGTCCCGATCAAGGCGTTCCTCTTCGGAGCCCGGCGTAGCACGGTCGTTCCGCTGGTCTATCAGGCGTTTAACTGGATGTACGGCGTTTATCTGGCGGCGACGATGGGCGCGGAGACGACGGCGGCCCAGGCTGGCGCTGTGGGGCAGGTGCGGCGCGACCCGTTCGCCATGCTACCGTTCGCCGGCTACCACGTGGGCGACTACATCAACCACTGGCTCCGGTTCGGGCGGACGATTCCCAACCCGCCGCGCATCTTCAGCGTCAACTGGTTCCAGAAAGACGAGAACGGCAAGTTCATCTGGCCGGGCTTCACCGAGAACATGCGGGTGCTCAAGTGGGTCGTCGAGCGGGCCAACGGCCACGCCATCGGCATCGAGAGCCCTATCGGCTGGATGCCCCGGTACGAAGACATGGACTGGCGCGGGCTCGAAGACTTCGACGAGCAGACGTTCAACGAGCTCATGGCGGTCGACCGGGAGGACTGGAACGAGGAGGTCCTCTCCCAGGAAGACCTGCTTATCAAGCTCTACGACCGGCTGCCGAAAGAGCTACCGAACATGCGGGAGCTGATCCTCTCCAGCCTGTGGCGCGCCCCCGAGCACTGGGAATTCGCCCGCTACGACGAGCAGGGCCGCTATTAAGTAGGTTCACGCCAAGAGCCGAGGAGGAGTAGGGAACCGGCGTGGCGGATGATCTATCCGCCACGCCGTTCTCGTAGTCTTCACGGGGCCGGCCGGACGGGCCTGGTTATTCGCGCCACAACAGCAGATTTTCGGCGGAGCACCGCATCGACCCGGATTCCGTAAATGCGCCGGGGTTGCTTGGAGCTAGCGCTTGTAGCTAGTGTGGAGCTAGGGTTTGTGGTTTGCGCGCTTCGCGTACCGGCGCCGGTAGAAGATGTACGTGAGGAGAACTAGAACGACCGCTGATAGGAACATGAAGCCGAACGAGCGGGCGACTTCGAGTAGCTGCTCCCAGTAGTGGCCGAAGAAGTAGCCAACGGTGCCGTACGCTACGGCCCACACGATTACGGCGGAGAGATTGTAGGGGATGAACTTGTAGTATTTCATCCGGCTCATTCCGGCGAAGAGTGGTGTGGTACTCCTCAGTCCGGGGCCGAAGCGGCCCGCGAAAACGGTTTTGCCGCCGTGGGTGTCGAAGTAACGTTCCACCCGGCTGATATGTTTGGCGTCGACCAACCGGGCGATGATCCGGGACCGAAACAAACGTTCTATGAGGGCTCGTCCTCCGGAGCGTCCGATCCAATACATCGCGTGGTCGGAGACCAGCGCTCCCAGGCCGCCGAAGAGCATGATCAAAGCCAGCACCGCCCGGTCTGTATTGGCCAGCCAACCCCCGGCGAACAGCACTACGTCTCCTGAAGCCGGCATCCCGAAGTTGTCCACCGCCGCCCCGATAAAGGCTACCATGTAGCCGTGATCCAGGAATAGACTTGTGACAAACTCCAGCAAAGCCTGCGGAGAATCCGGCAAAGACCGTAGTAGGGTTGCGAGCGACGGCATCAGGAGTGCTTTATACCATGCCGGGCGGTTCGCTAACCATGAACTGTCATAATGTAGGCGTTGCAAGCCTCAGGATGTGAGGGTGGATGTACGGCGTAGGAGATACAAGATGACGAACCTCTTGACCCAAAGTGCTGTAGAGCGCCTGAACAGTCCGCTTGCTCGTCGGGTGGAGTTCCACGACGAAGTAGCCTCTACCCAGGATCTCGCCCTGGAGCTGGCACACGCTGGTGCGCCCCACGGAACGTTGGTGATTTCGCGGATCCAGACGGGGGGCCACGGGCGCCTCGGACGTTCCTGGGGCTCGCCGCCGGGAGGCATCTGGATGTCGATCGTCTTGCGGCCCGAGCTAGAGGCCCGGTACGCCCCGCGCATGACCCAGGCTGCGGCGGTTGGCGTGGCAAAGGCCCTGCACGAGATCGGGGTCGAAGCCCGCATCAAGTGGCCCAACGACCTGCTGGTAGAAGGGAAGAAGATCTGCGGCATCCTGGCCGTCGGCGGACCGGCCGCCAGGCGTGAAAAAACCTACCAGACCGAGTTCGTGATCCTCGGAATCGGGCTCAACGCAAACCTGGACCCTTCGGACCTCGGGGTTTCGGTAGAGCAGGCTGCCACGATCCGCTCCGTTCTCGGACACGACGTAGACCTGCTCGAACTCCTGGACTCCCTCCTCTCGCATCTGGAGCACGGGATACGGCACGTAAAGAACTTCGAGCCGATCCTCAGGGACTGGCGGGAATTCAACTGTACCCTCGGAGAAAGGGTCCGGGTACGGCGGTCCGGCCAGGACTTCGAGGGTCTGGCCCTGGACCTGAACCCGCACGGCGCGCTGCGGGTAGCGACGGAAACCGGAACAATCGACTTGTTCGAGGGGGAAATAGAGTACGTGAGACCACATTCCGGGGACGACGGCTCCGAGTAGCTACCCGGGGTAGAAGGTGGCGGATGACCAACGTGTTATATAACGTTGGGTGTGGTGTTAAAGGGGTCTACGAGTTGGAAGGAGCAACGCCATGGGAGTGTTGGATAAGTTCAGGCTCGACGGAAAGATAGCGCTGGTGACGGGGGCGGGCAGCGGTATTGGCCGGGCCTACGCCCAGGCTCTCTCGGAAGCCGGGGCGGCTGTGGCCTGCGCCGACATAGACCACGACTCGGCGGAGGAGACCGCCGCCTCGCTCGACGGCGACACCTTCGCGATCGAGGCCGACGTCACCGAGGAGGCGCAGGTGCGGCGGATGGTGGAGGGAACGGTAGCCGAGTTCGGCGGCCTCGACGCAGCCTTTGCGAATGCCGGTATCGGCGGCGACATCGAGCAGGTGTTCCCGGATACCACCCTCGAGAACTGGAACAACGTCATAGGCGTCAACCTGACCGGGGTGTGGCTCACGGCGCGGGAGGCGGCCCGGGCCATGATAGAGACCGGCGGAGGCGGGAGGATCGTCGCCACCGCCTCCATCTATGGCTTCGTCGGAGGCTTCGCGCCCGGTCCCGGCCCTTACAACGCCGCAAAAGGCGGGGTCGTGAACCTCGTACGGGACCTGGCCCCGACCCTCGCCCCACACGGCATAAACGTCTCGGGCATAGCACCGGGTTTCTTCCGCACCAACATCGGCGGCGGCTTGCTGATGGACCTGGAGAACGAGCTTACCCAGCAGTTCGTGGCGGAGATAGAACGCCGGACCCCGGCGGGCCGGATGGGGGATGTGGAGGACTTGAAGGGTGCCGCGGTCTTCCTGGCCTCATCTGCCTCGGACTACCTGACCGGACACACCCTGGTAGTGGATGGCGGCTACCTTTCCTGGTGAGCGCCCGCCGCTAGTATCAGGGTAGTCCGGAATCTTACGAGGACCCCGATCAGGGTTCCTGCTTATCGTCGAATTTGGGAACCACCAGAGGATAGAGTACGTCGGACGGATCCCCGCCGAGCTGACTCATAACCCCCTCGAGCGAAGCGCGGATATGCGAGCGGACGGCGAAGACGGCTTGCTCCTCACTGCCGACCCTTATAGCTTCCTGGATCGTTTCTAGCAGCGGGTAGTGCTCTGACGCTATGTCCGCTATGTTGTCGTAGGCGGCATCGTCTATGGACAGCGCCATCCCCACCATCCCACTCAAGAGCCGGAATACGTTATCTAGGTGCGGGTTGCCAGCTTTAGAACAGAGCACTTGATGGAAGCCTAGCTCTATCTCGACTACCCGTGGCAGATCTCCTTCCCTTGTAGCCTCGGTCATCTCTTCAACGATGCTCGGCAATGGCTCGAGTGAGACCTTCTTGCGAACGATGAGCCGCACGGCAAGGCTCTCGATGGCGCTAAGAAGGTTGTAGGTGTCGACGAAATCCTTGGCCGTGAACTCCCGAACGTAGGTACCGTGGCGGGGCCACTCGACTACGAGTTGCTCATCCGCCAACTTCCTGAAAGCCTCCCGGATCGGGGCCCGACTCACCCCCAAATCCTCGGCCAGGTTGTCCTCGACCAGTCGCTCACCGGGCTCGAAACGCCCGCTGATAATGGATTTGCGGATCGCTTCGTAAGCCCTGTCAGAGAGCGATCCCTGATCCAGGCGATCCAGACGACGGGGAGGTCTGTCGTCCCCCGAAACACGAGCACCCTTCGACATACCTGCCTCCTGATAGCTTCCGCCGACGAACATCATTATGCACTAATTTTAGAATAAAGTTGACCGTCGACGAAATACGGTATATAGTGCCCGTCAATTGTAACAGAGTCAATCGTGTGGGGTAGAGAGAACGATGGACGTAATGCGCGGTGCCGGAGAGATGAAAAAGGGGTCTGATGTAGCCAGGGCGGACCACCTGATGTTGCACTTCACGCCGTACGAGGAAGACTGGTCGCAGCTACCGGTCATCGTCTCGGGCGAAGGTTGCTACGTAGTGGACAGTGAAGGCAAGAGCTATGTGGACGGGCTTGCGGGACTCTTTACCACGCAGGTCGGGCACGGAAGAACCGAGCTTGCGGACGTTGCCGCGAAACAAATGAAGGACCTCGGGTTTTTCCCGAACTGGAGCATTCACCATCCCAGGTCGCTGGAGTTGGCGGCCAGGATCTCTGAAATAGCTCCCGGGGACCTGGACTCGACCTTCTTCGTGAACTCAGGCTCGGAGGCGGTGGAGACAGTATTAAAGCTCGCGCGTCAGTACCATAAGGCGAACGGAGAGCCGGGGAGATATAAAGTCATCTCCAGGAACGTCGCCTACCACGGGACGACGCTGGGTGCGCTCTCGGTTACGGGGCTTCCGGATTTCAAGGCTCCGTTCGAGCCTCTGCCCGCAGGGTTCTTTCACGTGAAGAACACCCGGCAGGATCCGGAGGGTGCAGCAGATGCCGTTGAGGAGATGATCGAGGCCGAAGGCCCGGACACCATCGCCGCCGTCATCCTGGAGCCGGTACAGAACGCCGGGGGGTGTCTCGTACCGCCGCCGGATTATTGGCCGCGGGTACGAGAGATCTGCGACAAGCACGGCGTACTGCTAGTTTCGGACGCTGTGATCTGTGCCTTCGGACGGCTAGGCGAGTGGTTCGGCATCGAGCGCTTCGGCGTGGTCCCGGATATGACCAGCTTCGCCAAAGGCGTGACGTCCGGATACGCTCCCATGGGTGGCGTCGTAGTAAGCGACAAGATCACCGGCACGTTGCAGAAAAACGCCCCGATGTTCTCACACGGCTCGACGTTCGGGGGGCATCCGGTCTCATCGGCGGTTGCGCTGGAGAGCATCAGCATCATCGAGCGTGAGAAGCTCCTGGAGAACGTCCAGGATCTAGAGGGGCACTTCGAAGGTGAGTTGCGGCGGATGGCCGAGGATCACCCCATCGTAGAAGAGGTGCGGGGCATGGGCTTTTTCTGGGCGGTCGAGCTAAAGCCCGAAAAGGCGGACGGCACGCCGCTGGAAGAAGATGAATCTCGCGAATACTTCAAGGGTGTTCTGACGAAGAAGCTCATAGAGAACGGTTTGTTGTGTCGCTTCGACGACAAGGACGAGCCGGTGATCCAGTACTCACCGGCGCTCGTCTCCGACACAGAGCTCCTCTCGAAGATCGCCGACATCACGGATCACGCTGTTGGCGAGCTGGAACGCGCGCTGGGCTACAAGGGCTAGGAACCGCCGGAGACTTAAACGGGATACGAACATGACTCATTCGAAAAGGACCAAGGTCGTGGTGGTCGGGGCGGGGCTCTCCGGGCTCGTTGCAGCAAGGGAGCTTGCGCGGTCGGGCCAGGAGGTGCTGGTTCTAGAGGCCCGGGATAGGGTCGGCGGCAGGACTTACACCGTCGATGCCCCCGGCTATGGCGGGGGCGTTCCGCTAGAGATGGGCGGACAGTGGATCGGGCCGGCGCAGAAAAAGGTGCTGGAGCTGGCGCGGGATTTCGGCGTCGAGACCTTTCCGGAGGGCGTGCCCGGCCGGACCGTCCTTTACGAAAGCGGTGTCCGCAAGGAGTACGAAGAAGGGACGGAACCCCCGCCGTTCGAGACACTAGGAACGTACGCCGAAGTGGCACGCGCCTTTCGCCGGTTGAGCGACTTGTCAAAATCCGTTCCCGGGGAGGAGCCCTGGCGGGCGGAGCGGGCCGCAGAGTGGGACAGCAAGACGTTGGAGAGCTGGAAGCAGGAGAACGGCCTGGGACCGGGTGCGGAGTTCTACTTCGACCTCTCCGTGCGGTCGCTGTTTGCCAGCGAGCCGGGTGAGTTATCTTTGCTCGGCGTGCTCCTGGACCTCGCCGCCCACGGTAGCTACGAGAGTCTGCCAGATTTAGAAGCGGCGGCTGAGGAGTACCGGTTCGTTGGAGGGGCGCAGGAGATTTCCAAACGCCTCGCAGAGGAGCTCGGCGACCGGGTGCTACTGAGCGCTCCAGTAAGCCGGCTGGTTCAAAGCGCGGATGGGACCCAGGGGGTCCTCGTGGAGTTCGGCCGGACGACCGTAGAGGCGGAAGCGGTGATCGTCACGGTCCCGCCGGCTCTGCGCGGCCACATCCGATACGAACCCGCACTTCCGGCGGCGCACGACGGGCTAACCCAGCGAATGCCGATGGGGGCGGTGATCAAGTGCCACGCCGTCTACGATGCACCCTTCTGGCGCGAAGACGATCTGAACGGCAGGGCCAAGAGCGACGCTGGACCCTGCAAACTCACCACGGATAACTCTCCGCCGAAGGGCGGAGCCGGTGTCCTGACCGGCTTCATATTGGGGCGTGACGCCCGCGAGTGGGGCCGACGGCCCGCCGCCGAACGTCGCCAGGCCGTCCTGGAGTGTTTCGTCCGCTACTTCGGGGACAAAGCCTCAACACCGCTGTCTTACGAGGAGTTGGACTGGTCTGAAGAAGAATATACCCGCGGCGGTTACGCTGGGGCGCCGGTTCCCCGGGCCCCACAGCACAAACGGCCAAACCGCCCGGCGCCGGTGGGGGGCCGTAAATGGGCCCGGGCCGCGCCCCGGCCACTTTAACCGCCCCCCCCCGCCCCGGGGGGGGGGGCCGGTGCGGGTGGTGGGGCGGGGGGCCCGGCCCCCCCAGCGTAACCGCCGCGGGTATATTCTTCTTCAGACCAGTCCAACTCCT
>JBHJHC010000037.1:0-14496 GCA_050331175.1 Rubrobacteraceae bacterium
GCCAAGCTCCAGTGAGGTAGTCATAAAGCCCAGACCCCACTCGCCGATGTCGAACGCCGTGCGCCGGAAGTGATCGGCCGAGGGATCGAGGTACGGTACGATCATCTCCGAGAAAGACATCCGGTGTGCCACGGGCCGCACCCTTCCGCCATCCTCATAGCCAACGGTATGCAGCACGAGGCCCTCGCGGTAGTTGAAACCCACCCGCATCGACCACTTCTGCCACTTGAGCTCGTAGCCGTCGAGGGTAAACGAAACCCCCTCGGGCTGCGTGATCTCCAGCGGCTTTACTTCCCGCTGCGCCAGGGTGGGCAGGTGCCTGGGCACGTACTCGCCCATGACCTCGGGCTCTTGGACCCGGTAGGAGTCCTCTACCTCCAGCACCTCCATGCTATTGAGGTCCACGATAAAGTGCAGCCCGGGTACCGGGTTGGCGTAGGGGTTCGAGTCTTCGGCGTCGCGGCGCCACACGTCGACCCATCCCACGCGCCGGTCCCGATACTGCTCGGGCACGAGCGCGCCGCCGTACGCCCAAACGTCGAGAAGAATCTTATCGAGGTCCGTAATGCCCCGGTCGGCGAGTGCCTCCGCAACCTTCGGGTCCTCGTGAAGCGCCTCGTCGCACTCGTGCCACTCGTCTACGGTGATGTTCGGCTGCTCACCCGCACGATGCTCCCACGAGACGATGCGGTCATCGGTCAGCGAGACGACGGCCTTGTACGCCTGTCCGTCGTCCCGATTCCAGCACACGACTATGGCTTCCCTGCTGATCTGGTCTCCACCGGAGAACTCCTGCAGCGCCAGCTTCGAGGGCTCCTTGAGTTCGATGGAAGCGAATCGCCACCGCCCGTCTACTTCTTTGTCCCGACGCAGGATGCCTGCTGCCTGGCGGAATTCCTCCGCGGTCAACGGGTCCAGCGGATGCCGGACCGCCGCTGTTCGCCCTGCGGCCGTCGTGTCGCTCATTGGCCTCTCCTCCTCAATCCTTCGTCGCCTCCATTGTAGTAAGGAGACGCTTTAAGTGTCGTCCTCCGAATCGTTGTTTTCCTCTGAGTCTTCGACCAGTTCCTCTTCCGAGGTGAGCACCGCGGTGTCGTGCCTCAAGGTCTCCCCGCGGAAGAAGCCCGGCGCCCGGCCCTGCCACACGAACATCAGCACCACCCCAAGGAGCAGCACGCCCATACCGATAATGAAGACGCTGCCGATCCCGAAGAGCGAGCCTCCGCTCCCGTAGGCCGGGTCCCAGGTGTCTACAGCGGTCTTGAAGAACAGGAGCGCCAGCATGATACCCCCGAGCCCCGGGAACAGACCTTTGAACAGGAAGCTCTGCAAGCTCGTGAACAGCTCCCTACGGAAGTACCACACGCACGCCAGAGCCGTGAGCGAGTAGTAGAAGGCGATCATCAACCCGAGCGAGAAGATGGTGTCTATGAGGACGTTCTCGCTGATCACCGTCATGAAGCTGTAGAAAACCACCGTGGCCACACCGGAGAACAACGTCGCGAACGTCGGCGTCTGCAACCGCGGGTGCACCCGGGAGAAATGCTCCGGGGCCGCTTTGTAGTAGGACATCGCGAGCATGGTACGCGCCGCCGGCAGGAAGGTAGTCTGCAGGCTGGCCGCCGCGCTCGCCAAAACCGCGAGAAAGAGCAGGAGAGCGGCACCACCGAGTACCGGTTGGGCCAGGACGGCGAACACGTTGTCCGCGGTATCCGGATTGCCCAATCCTATTCCCTCGGTCCCGATACCGGCGAACATCTGCGAGGAGATCGCGATCAGTATATACGTGCTCACGATCACCAGGACGGTCAAAAGGGCGGCCAGTCCGGGCGTCTGGTCGCTGCCGGTCGTCTCCTCGTTGACCGTGAGCGTAATGTCCCAGCCCCAGTAGATGAAGATGGACAGCGACAGGCCCGCGGCAAAGGCCGCAAACGACTCTATGGCGAACGGGTTGAGCCAGCTCCACGAGAAGCTGATGGCGAGTTCAGAGGCTCCGCCGATAGCCCCGCTAAAAGCCATGATGATAAACAGTAACAGCACGAACAGCTGTACCGTAACGAGAACGTACTGGACTCCCTTGGTCGCGGTCATGCCGCGGTAGGAGATCGTGGTCGCGATGGCAACGAATACCAGGGTGGTAAGGACGTTGATGAACGTGTTGTTCCAAAGATCCCCGATAGCCGGGTTGTCGAAGATGTAGCCGAACATGAGGTAGAAGAACGTAACCGCTACCCCGGCGAGGTTGGAGAGCACGATGACCGTCGCTATCACGAGCCCCCACCCGCACATCCACCCGATGTGGGGCCCGAAAGCCTTTACCGTCCAGGTGAACGACGTGCCACAGTCCGGCGCCTCATGGTTCAACTCCCGGTAGGCAAACGCCACCAGCAGCATCGGAATAAAGCCCGCCAGAAAGACCGCCGGCATCTGGAGACCAACCTCGGTGACCGTCGGACCCAGCGTCGCCGTAAGGGCGTAAGCCGGCGCCACGGTCGAAACACCCAAGACGACGCTCGCCACGATACCCACCGCACCATGCTTGAGCCCCTTGTCCCCAAGATCCTCGTGGCGTACGGACGTAGTAGTCTCGCCGGGTCCTCGACCAGTAGTATCCGTCATCGTTGCTCCTCTCCCCTGTTTTCAGCGCCTCCGCCAGACAGCACCCGCAAAGCGAACCCCCCCGTGGATCCAGAAATTACGTACACTGGGCATCTCCTCCTTCCGGTCCCAGTCTCTCCCCGTTTACAGTAACCCTGTTGACTTACTGTAGTATCTACGGTAGCATGCGGAAAATAGTGCTGTCAACACCAGAACAAGAAATTTCTGGATCTGGATGGGCGGACTGCATGGGGTGAGTAGAGTAGACGGATACTGGGGGTTGGGTCGGTGTTACCGATGTACTCAGCCGACCTGCGGCCTCGCGGCGGGGACCATGTTGCGAGCGGGGTTGGGAGTTAGCCTGGAAGTTCGGGCGAACGTGGAAATCTTGCAGGTAGAAGCGTGAGGAAGGGGAAAAGTAGTGGCCGAGACTAGAGCTAGAATGATCGAGCAACTCTTTGTTGGGGGCGAGTGGGCGGAAGCGGCCGGGACCGGCAAGACCTTCGGGGTCACGAACCCCGCGAACGGCGAAGTAATCGCCACGCTGCCCGACGCCGGGCACGAGGACCTGCAACGGGCCATTGACGCGGCGGCCGCCGTGCAACCGGAGTGGGCCGAGACGACCGCCCAGCAGCGGGCGAGGATCATGCAGCACGCGCTCCGGCTCATGCACGAGCGCAAAGACCATCTCGCGCGGGTGATGACGCTGGAGCAAGGAAAGCCGCTGGCTGAGAGCCGGGGTGAGATCTCCTACGCCGCCTCGTTTATCGAGTGGTTCGCCGAAGAGGGAAAGCGGATCTACGGCGAGACGATACCCGCCGCCGCTCCCGACAAACGCATCCTGGTCATCAAGCGCCCGGTAGGAGTAACGGCGGCCATCACGCCGTGGAACTTCCCGGCGGCGATGATCACGCGCAAGCTCGGCCCGGCGCTAGCCGCCGGCTGCACCATGGTCATAAAACCCTCGGAGCTAACCCCGCTCTCCGCCCTGGAGATCGCCAGGATTTTCGAGGAGGCGGGCCTGCCGAAAGGCGTTCTCTCCGTGGTAACCGGTCTCGACGCCGCGGACCTGACCTCGGCCATCATGAAAGACAAGAGGGTGCGCAAGCTCTCGTTTACCGGCTCCACAGCCGTGGGTAAGCTTCTTATGCAGCAGGCATCCGGGACCATGAAACGTCTCAGCTTGGAACTCGGGGGCCACGCCCCGTTCATCGTCTTCGACGACGCAGACCTCGACGCTGCTTTGGAAGGAGCCATCGCCTCCAAGATGCGCAACATGGGCCAGACCTGTGTTTCGGCCAACCGCATCTTCGTGCAGCGGGGGATAAAGGACGAGTTCGCCCGCCGCCTCTCGGAGCTTCTCGGCCAGATGAAGGTCGGGGACGGAACCGAAGAAGGTGTAGAGGTGGGACCCCTGATCGAGGACAAAGCCCTCGAAAAAGTCGAACGCCACGTGGCGGACGCCGCGGACAAGGGTGCCAGAGTCGTACTCGGCGGCGAGCGGATAGCAGGCGCAAACGGCGCCGGCAACTTCTACGCTCCCACAGTCCTCGTAGACGCCGACGACTCGATGCTGGTAGCGACAGAAGAGACGTTCGGGCCCGTCGCGGCGCTTTTGCCCTTCGACACCGAAGAGGAGGTAATTTCCCGGGCCAACGACACCGACTACGGTCTCGCCGGATACTACTACACGCGGGACGTGGGCCGGGTAATGAGGCTCGCCGAGAAGCTGGAGTACGGAATCCTCGGGGCCAACGACGGTATGCCATCGACGGCCCAGGCACCGTTCGGCGGTGTCAAGGAGAGCGGCTTCGGGCGCGAGGGCGGACACTACGGTATCGAGGAGTTCGTGGACGTAAAGTATGTCTCGTTGGGAGGAATCTCCTAGGAGCTAACCAACGTGGTCTTCGTCGCCGCGCACTTCGTCCCAATCTACCGGATCTTCCGCGACAAACTGGACCCGAGGAACGAAGGCTACTGAAAAGAAGGTGCTGAAATGGGCAAACTGTCGAAAGGAGGGCTCGTACTCGGCGGGTTGGGTGTCGGGTTGTTGGCCCTTCGGAAAATGCTAAATCCCGCGCCGCGCTATGCTGCATCGGCGAAGCCCCGCTACCAGGACTTTGAGAAGCGGGTGCTCGTAGTGGGCGGGGGTTTCGGCGGGTACACGGCGGCCATGAAACTCTGCAACCTGGTGAGAAACCGGGAGGACATGGGGGTTCTGATGGTCTCCAAGGAGAACTTCTTCACCTTCTGGCCGATGGTTCCGGGCATTATCGCCAGCGAGGCAGACACCCGCAACGTCGCCCAGCCCTTGAGACGTTCGCTCATACAAGCCGGCGCCAGCTTCCGGCGGGCCAAGATCACGAAGGTAGACCCCGAAAAGAAGGTCGTCGTGTCCAGCAAGGGGATCGAGTTTCCCTACGACCAGCTGATCCTCTCCGTGGGTGGGCAGCCCAACTACTTCGGCATCCCGGGTGTCGAGGAGCATGCCTTCAGCGTGAAGAGCGTTCAGGACGCCGAGCACATCCGAGATCAGGTTATCGAACGTTTCGAGGAGGTCTCGCTCATCCGGGGCGAGGTTCCCGATTCCAAGCTCACATTCGTGGTAATCGGGGCCGGAGCCACGGGGGTCGAGGTGGCGGCGGAGTTGAACATCCTCGTCCACGAGGTGCTCGCCCACGACTACCCGAACATAAACCCGCACCAGGTAAAAGTCTCCGTGCTCGAAGGGTCGTCGACTATCCTGGGGGAACTCGAACCGGCGCTGCGCAGGGCCGCCCGCAACCGGCTCGCCAGCGAGCGCATCGAGGTCAGGCTCAACACCCTGGCTCAGGAAGTAACCGCCGATCGCGTCAGGCTCCACGGCGGGGATGAGATCCTCACCGAGAACGTCATCTGGACCGCCGGGGCCCGTCCGAACGCCGTGATCCAAGAGCTCGGGCTACCCTACGACGAACGCACCGGCATCAAGGTGGACGAGTACCTGCGCGTCGAGGGTCATGACGACATCTGGGCGATAGGCGATGGCGCCTCCATCCGACATCTGGGCGAACCAGAAAATGGAAAGACGGTCCCTCCGACGGCCCAGGCAGCCATGCATGAGGGCTACGTGGTCGCCCGCAACGTCCTCGCCACTTTCGACGGAAAGGAAGATCGGCTCAAGAAGTTCGTGTACAAGCCCATAGGACAGATGGTCGAGATGGGAAGCGATTTCGCCGCCAACGAAGTGCTGGGGATAAATTTCAGCGGGCTTCCGGCGGCGCTGTTCTGGCGGATAGGCTACCTGGTCCGGCTCCGAAGCCCGCAGAGCAGGGCTCGAATAGCGGCCGACTGGATCATTGGTTACTTCATGCGGCCCGCCGTCACCCAGGTCCGGGGCTCCGAGGAGTAGAGAATGGGCCCGGAAATGGGGGTGGCGTGAAGGACGTTTCTCGAAAAGACGTGGAGAGGATGGGGTTGTGACACCATTTGCTATCGCCGGAATTCAGATGCGCATCTCCGCAACGCGGAGCAACGTCGAGGCGATGCGGGCCCGATTGGACACTCTGATGGCCGTCTATCCGTGGGTGGAGATGGTGGTTTTCAGCGAGCTGGCAGCCTGCGGGCCCTTGCCTTCGACGGCCCAGTCTCTTCCGGGGCCGGCGGAGGCGGCGTTACGCGAGATGGCGTCCGACCACCAGCTCTGGTTGGTCACCGGCTCGATGTTCGAACGCACCGACGACGACAGCATCTACAACACCGCCTCGGTTATCGACCCGGATGGGGCGGTGATCGGCCGCTACCGAAAGATGTTCCCGTTCGAACCTTACGAGCTGGGGGTCTCACCCGGCGACGAGTTCCTGATATTCGACGTCCCGGAAGCCGGACGGTTCGGGCTCGCCATCTGTTACGACACGTGGTTTCCCGAGGTACCCCGCACGCTGGCCGTGATGGGGGCCGAGGTGATCCTACGCCCCACCTTGACGGCCTCGATCGACCGGGACGTCGAGCTCTCGATCGCGCGGGCCACGGCGGCCACCAACCAATGCTACCTGTTCGACATCAACGGCGTGGGCGACGGCGGTTACGGACATTCGATCGTCTGCGGCCCGGAGGGCAACGTAATCTACGAAGCCGGCAGCGGGGAGGAGTCGATCCCCCTGGAGATAGATTTCGAGGACGTCCGCCGCAACCGGGAGCACGGCCTCCTGCGTCTGGGCCAACCCCTCAAGAGCTTTCGCGACCGCGCTGTGGATTTCTCGATCTACCACCCCGGGGCGGAATACCCGCACCTCGACTCGCTGGGCCCTCTGGAGAAGCCGACGCGCGCGGGCATCAAGGGGGTTTCCTCCACGATAGGTTCGTCGCCGGCAGGGTGGGAGGAGGCTATAGAATCTCCTGTAAGCAGTGAGGAGGAAACAGCATG
Source organism: Rubrobacteraceae bacterium (assembly GCA_050331175.1). GTDB lineage: Bacteria > Actinomycetota > Rubrobacteria > Rubrobacterales > Rubrobacteraceae > SIRX01. The sequence goes on from JBHJHC010000037.1 coordinate 7,004, forward strand.
AGCGACCAACAATCCAGAAGCTCCGAACCGTCCAACCCCTTGCGGGGAATATCCGACATCCGGCGGTTCTTCCAGCGCAACGAAACCCCCGTGTATTTCGTGAGCGCCACCAATTTCAACCTGCTCGGGGCTGACGAATGGGTGCGGAACTTCAAGTTCATCAACTACATCGACTCTTTCGACGGGCGGCACCAGAATGTCCTGGTGCCGGTAGAGACCCCGCACGAGGCTTTCGACAGCATCGAGGACATAGACAACTACCTGCTGGAGCACAAGGAGGTGGCCGATTACGTCAAGAGCCGGGGGCCCGGCAAGGCCATGTTCTTGATGTTCGACGAAAAGACCGAGGAACTGGCTAACGAGCTGGGCCTGGAGGTTTGCTTTCCGCCGGCGAGGTTGCGAGAGTACCTGGACGACAAGGTGGTCACGACCCGAATCGCCGAGGAGGCCGGTGTGGCGTGCGTGCCCAACGTCCTGGCACCGGTGGACTCGTACGAAACCCTCCGCAAGGTATCTGAAGGCCTGGGACAGGACCTGGTAGTGCAGACCCGTTTCGGCGACTCCGGCCACACGACGTTCATGATCTCCCGCGAAGACGACTGGAACCGGCACGCGGAGGAGATCTCCCGGGAGCCCGAGGTAAAGGTCATGAAGCGGATCAACCCCCGGGGGACGGCCGTGGAAGCCTGCGTCACCCGTCACGGCACGGTCGTCGCCCCGATCATGACGGAGCTCGTGGGCTTCGAGGAACTCACCCCCTACGAGGGAGGTTGGTGCGGCAACGAGATCTTTGCCGACCCCTTTTCCAAAGCCGTACGCGATAGGGCTCGCGAGGGCACGTACGCGATGGGTGAGCGCCTCGAGCAAGAGGGATACCGGGGGTACTTCGAGCTGGATTTCCTCGTCGACCAGGACACCGGCGAGCTCTATCTGGGTGAGATGAACCCCCGGATCACGGGTGCCAGCTCCATCACCAACCATGCGGCCTTTGCCCAGGGAGACATGCCGCTATTCATGTTTCATCTTCTGGAATGGATGGACGTCGACTACGAGCTCGACGTCGAGGACATCAACCAGCGGTGGGCCCTGCCGGAGAACATAGACACCTGGAGCCAGTTGGTCGTAAAGCACACCGCCGATACCCTGGAGGTCGTGACCAAAGCCCCGCCCACCGGGATCTGGCGAATGAACGACCGGGGAGAGGTGAGCTTCTCTCACTACGACGTCCACCGGTACACCCTGGAGAGCGAGATGGAAGCCATGTTTATCCGGATTAGCGGCATCGGCGAATACTGGTACGAAGGAGCAGACCTGGGCATCCTCGTTACCCGGGGCCGGCTGATGACCGACGATTTTCAGCTCAACGAGCGGGCCGGGGCCTGGATTCGGGGCATCAAGTCGCACTTCGAAACCGTGGAACCCTCTAGATCCGACGCCCCCCTTGCTTCCGGCACTCTCAAGTCAGACCCGGCGCCCAGCGCTTTCAAGATACTGTAAGTGCGCCTGAGGACTCCAGTTCCGAAAGGGGACACCAAGCTCCTCTATCTGGCCGCAGTTCACGAGGCTGAACCCGGCTCGAAGTGGCAGGCCCTTTTCGAGAAACACTGGCCCCACTACAAGAAGTGGTTTCTTTCCGAGGGCCACCAGGCTCGTTCCGGCTACGTTACTTCGGCCAAGCGACTCAGGACTTACATGCCCGAGCTGGTACCGACCTATGAGCGGCTGGTGGAACTGGCTGGGAGCGGGGACCTCGCCGCCCGTTTCCTGAGCTTCTACCGTCCCCCACCCTACCTGATGGGTTGCTCACAGGCCGTATGGACCGGGCAGGAGCCGGTATTGGTGCGAAACTACGATTACAGCCCCACCCTGTTCGAGGGCACCTTGCTCTACACCTGCTGGAACCGGCCGGTGATCGCCACGGGCGACTGTCTGTGGGGCGTGCTGGACGGAATCAACGACGCCGGCCTGGCCGCCTCGCTGTCCTTCGGCGGCAGGAAGGTCACGGGCGACGGCTTCGGCGTTCCCTTGCTCCTGCGCTACATCTTGGAACTGTGCGACACCGTGGGTGAGGCTTCGGAGACGTTGCGGCGAGTTCCGGTGCACATGCCCTACAACGTAACGGTCGTAGATCGTAGCGGTGTAGCGACCACTACCTACCTGTCCCCTGACCGTCCTCCTATCACCTCTCACGCATATGTCTCAACCAACCACCAGGAGCAGATCGAGTGGGAAGACCACGCCAGGATGAGCTCGACGGCCGAACGTAAGGAGTTTCTCGAAGCCCGGCTAGCGGACAGCAGCGAAACGCGGGCCAGCTTCATCGGCCGGTTCTTGCGGCCGCCACTCTACAATAGGCGCTACGAGCGGGCTTTCGGCACCCTCTACACGGCGGCATACTACCCGGCAGAGCTTGCCGTTGAGTATCGCTGGCCGCACCAGGGCACCCTGCGCCAGTCGTTCTCGGAGTTTCACGAGGTCAAAAGGACCGTGGGCCTCGGGCTACCCATGCCCAAGAGCAAGCTGGTTTGGAGAAGTAGGTGAAGAGGTTTGACCAATCGCACGGCGCAAGGACAGGCTGATGGAGAAGGGTCGATCATGCGCGGAGTGATCGGGACGCCCAAGGAGATCAAGGACCAAAAATGCGTGGGGTAGGCGCAGGCTTCGCCGGCGAGGGGTACAGGAGCCGGAGCACAGTTGATCGACGGCCCCAAAAGGGGTTTTCCCGAAAGGGGTTTTGGGGAACCGGTAACGGAGACGAACGACCTGCCCTGAACCTCATCAGAGAAGATTCTGGGCTAACGCAACAAACCTGCAAGAGACAGGGAAGACCTGCCAGCGGATGTAAGTAAACCTACTTTCGGAGGTTCGGAATGACGAGCGAGACAGACAAACCGTTTGAGCAGGCCGGAAACGGGGCGGACCGGACCAAGGAGCCGTCCGCAGCCCGGTCCGCCGGGCGACGAGACCGGCAGCCCGGCAAGCCGTATTTCTGGCACGGCTTCGCCAACATGGCCGCTATAGACAGCGCCGACGAGCTGGTGATCGTCCGGGGCGAAGGATGCGAGGTGTTCGACCGGGAGGGTAGAGGGTACCTGGACGCCACCGCCGCCCTCTGGTTCTGCAACGTAGGCTATGGCCGGCGGTCCATAGTAGCGGCCGTCGAGCAACAGATGAGCGCGTTGCCCGCCTACTCCACCTTTGGAACGTACGCCAACGAGCCGGCCCTGGAACTGAGCGGGCGGATCTCCCGATTAGCGCCCCTGCCCGACGGCAAGGTCTTTCTTACCTGTGACGGATCCGGGGCGGTAGACACCGCGGCGAAGATGGTCCGTCGCTACTGGCACGAGGTAGGCAGGCACGAGAAGCAGATTATCATCGGGAGGGACTTTGCCTACCACGGCATGCACGCCTTCGGCACGAGCCTGGCCGGCATCTCCGTCAACGCCCACGGCTACGGACAACTGGTGCCGAGCGTTTCCCGGGTCCCGTATGACTCGGTAGAGGCTTTGGCCGAGGAATTCGAGCGCCTGGGTCCTGAGAACGTCGCCGCCTTTGTGGGCGAGCCGGTAGTAGGAGCCGGTGGCGTCTATCCTCCGCCGGAGGACTACTGGCCCGAGGTAGCAGAGCTCTGCCGGGAGAACGACGTGCTCCTGATAGCAGACGAGGTGGTCACCGCTTTCGGGCGCCTCGGCCGCTGGTTCGGTTGCGAGCGCTACGGGTTCGAGCCTGACCTGATCGTCTTCGCCAAGGGCGTAACCTCGGGATACATACCCCTCGGCGGGGTAGTCGTAGGACCGCGGGTACAGGAGCCGTTCTGGTCGGGAGATGGCGTAGCGTTCAAGCACGGCTACACCTACTCGGGCCACGCTACGGCCTGCGCCGCGGCGCTCGCCAACCTCGACATCATCGAGGATGAGGAGCTCGTAGAACGGGTAGCGGACTTCGAACCGGGATGGAACGAGAGGATTTCCGCTCTGGCCGAACACCCGCTCGTGCACGAGGTGCGGGTGGCCGGTTTGCTGGGTGCTGTGGAGCTTTCGGGCGAGGAGATCGAGGCCCGCCCCAACCTGGTCGAAGACGTGATAGCCAGCGCGCGGGAGGAAGGCATACTAACCCGCTCCGTCGGCGGCACCGCCATCCACCTCTCGCCACCGTTCGTGATTACCGAAGAGCAAGTAGACAAGCTCGCGGCCGGCCTCTACCGGGCCATCGACAACACCGCATAAGATGCCAGCCCCGCCCGCGGAGCTTCGAAAATAGCGATGGTCTCTCGGGCGAAAGCCCGAGAGACCAGGGGATTGCGCACCGGATGACAGGGTCCTCGCCAAGCCCGGGATCGGCCCTACTACGAGTGGGCGATGCTGGGTTCGAACCAGCGACCCCCTCCTTGTAAGGGAGGTGCTCTACCCCTGAGCTAATCGCCCCTATCTCGGCCCGGTCCTCCGGTCCTGTGCCCCCAACGGGATTCGAACCCGTGCCGCCGCCTTGAAAGGGCGGTGTCCTGGGCCTCTAGACGATGGGGGCATGGCCCTTCCGGGCTCGTGAGCCGGGAAGGGATCGAACCTTCGACACGAGGATTAAAAGTCCCCTGCTCTGCCACTGAGCTACCGGCCCAAACTCAGCCCGTAGAGTGTACCAAATAGCGTCCTGCTTTAAAGAACTCTCTGCCGGTGCGGAACGTACCCCCGTCCACCCCCTGGTGAATCAAGGCTTAATGCAGGAAATGCCGGTGCCCGGTGAAGATCATCGCCAAGCCCCGGTTGTTTGCGGCCTTTATGACTTCCTCGTCCCGCCGGGAGCCGCCGGGCTGTATGACCGCCGTGACGCCTGATTCGGCCAGCGCCTCGATCCCGTCGGCGAACGGAAAGAAGGCGTCGCTGGCGGCGACTGCGCCCCGGGCCCGCGCTCCGGCCTTGTTTACCGCTATCTCGGCAGCTTCTACCCGGCTCATCTGTCCCGCCCCGACCCCGACGGTCGCTCCGGTTTTGGCGAGTACGATGGCGTTGCTCTTGACGGTCTTGGCAACCTTCCAGGCGAACATGAGGTCCTGTCTTTGATCTCCCGAAGGACGGGTTTCGGTAACTACTTCGTAGCCGGCGGCTCCTTCTAACCGGTCGGTGTCCTGCAGCAGCAGCCCACCAGCAACGTACTTGGCGGTGAGAGATGGTCGGCTCGAGGACCCACCCTGTAGGAGCCGCAGGTTGGGCTTTGCGGAAAAGACCTCCCGGGCTTCCCGGGTAAAGCTCCGGGCGAGCAGGATTTCGGTGAAGATCTCCGAGATCCTGGTAGCGAGGTCTCCGTCTACCTCGCCGCCCAAAGCCACGACGCCGCCGAACGCGGAGGTCGGGTCGGAATCGAAGGCCTTCCCGTAGGCTTCGAGGAGCGTCCCGGCCACGGCCGCGCCGCAGGGGTTGGTGTGTTTGACGATCACCGCGCCTTGCTGGTCGGGCTCGTCCTCGATCAGGTCCGCGAGCAACGCGCGGGCCGCGTCGAGGTCGTAGAGGTTGTTGAAGGAGATCTCCTTTCCCTGCAACACCTCGACGCCGGAGAGAAGGTGTTCGGAGCCTTCTTCGGCGTAGTACGCAGCCCGCTGGTGCGGGTTCTCCCCATAGCGCAACCGGGAAACGCGCCGGTAGCGAACCGGGCGCGAGGCGGGGAAGTCCTCGTCCTCCCCGGCCCGTCCGGAGAGCCAGGCGGAGATCGCGGCGTCGTACTCCGAAGTCCGGCGGAAAGCCGCGAGCGCCAGGCGGCGCCGGGTTTCTTCGGAAACTTGTCCCTCGCTTTCCAGTTCGTTCAACACCCCGTCGTAGAACTCCTTATCCGGCACCACGATCACGGTACGAAAGTTCTTGGCGGCGGCCCGGAGCATCGCCGGTCCGCCGACGTCTATCTGCTCGATGGCTGCTCTCTCGGATGCGTCGCCCGCGATAGTTTCTTCGAACGGGTAGAGGTTTATGCAAACGAGGTCTATCGGGGCGATGTCCTGCTCCACGAGTTGTGTTACGTGGCCGGGGTCTTCCAGGTCGGCCAGGATGCCGCCGTGGATCTTGGGGTGCAGGGTCTTGACCCGCCCGCCGAGTATCTCCGGCTCCCCCGTCACCTCTGCCACGGGAACTACCGGTATGTCCTGCTCTCCGAGGGCCCGGGCGGTTCCGCCGGTGGAGAGGATCTCGAACCCCATCTCCCGCAACCGGCGAACGAAGTCCACGACGCCCTCTTTGTCCGACACCGAAACCAGCGCACGACGCTTCATAGCCCGATCCTCCCCCAAAAATAATCCGCGACAGCCTTTACGAGCAACCGGTGCTCGACCGGGTGCAGCCGCCCGAACAGGCTCTCTTCCGTATCTCCCGGCAGTACCGGAACCGCTTCTTGCGCCACTACGGGCCCGGCATCCACCTCCTCGACCATGAAATGGACCGTAACCCCCGTCTCCCCCACGTTGGCCTCCAACGCCCGGCCTACCGCGTTCAAGCCCCGGAATTCCGGCAGCAGGGACGGGTGTACGTTCAAGATCGCCGGAAACGTCCGCAGAAAGACCGGGGAGAGCACCCGCAAGTATCCGGCCCCGACGACGAGCCCGACGTCGTGGGCGGAGATCCTGGCCGCAAGCTCCGCGTCGTAGGCTTCCCGGCTCGCGAACCCCCCGGGGTCTACGTGTTCTACCGGTACGCCAGCCCGCCGCGCCCGCTCGAAGGCGTAGGCGTCTTTCTTGTCTCCCCCGACCGCGACCAACTCCCGCGGATAGGCGTCCAGCAGAGCCTGGAGGTTGCTACCCGAACCCGAGGCGAGCACCGCGAACCGGGCACCTTCCGGTAACCGCTCACCCAAACTCGACGCCTGCCCTCTCAACGACCTCCCCGATGCGCCACGCCTCGCAGCCGGCGCCCCAAAGGACCTCGACACCCTCGTCCGCATCCTCTTCCCGCACTACGACACAAAACCCGACGCCGAGGTTGAAGACCCGGCGCATCTCGTCTTCGCCTATCCCGCCGAGCTTGCGGATAAACCCGAACACCGGCGGCTCTTTCCAGGAACCGGGATCCAGGCGCGCCCCGAAACTACCGAGCGTCCGGGGCAGGTTTCCCGGGAGTCCGCCACCGGTGATGTGGGCCATCCCGCGCACCTCAACGGCCCGACGCAGGACGGAAGTCTCCGCGACGTAAGCCCTGTGCGGCTCCAGGTAAACCTCTCCGACGGTCCGGCCGAAACCCTCCGGCTGATCCGAGTAGGAGATACCGGCGTCTTCCAGTATCTTTCGGGCCAGGGTGTACCCGTTGGTGTGCAGGCCGCTGGAAGAAAGCCCGATAATGGCGTCTCCGGGACTTACCCCGGCCGCGGAGACAACGTCCGCGCGTTCGGCGGCGCCGATACAGGCGCCGACTATGTCCAGATCCCCTTCAGCGTAGAGGCCCGGCATCTCCGCCGTCTCGCCGCCGATGAGCGTTATCCCGAGCTTTCCGCACGCCTCCGCCGCCCCGCGCACGACGCCC
>JBHJHC010000038.1:0-50570 GCA_050331175.1 Rubrobacteraceae bacterium
GAGCGGCTCTTTGCTTGGTTGCAGAACTTCAGAAGGCTGGTGGTTCGTTACGAGTACAAGGACGAGAACTTTCTGGGCATGGCGCAACTCGGGTGCATCATTATTCTGCTCAGAAAGTGTTTATGAGATGGGTTCTAGTAAGGACCTTCGCCTCCTGATGGACGAAACAACGCTCCGCAAGCTCCTTGTCGAGGATGGCGATGCACTCCTTGAGGAAGAGGACCTCTGCAGCCAACTCGGCGACGATGCGGGAGGTGATCTCCTGGGCGGGCACGGTAACACTCTGGGAGTTGGCTGCAGTGAGAACCTTACCAGCGAGCGCATCCGCTCCCTTGACGCCGCGGTTTTTGAGGAAGGTGGTGATTCGCTTGCGACCCGCCCGCCGGATTTGAGCCGGTCTCTGGTAGTGCGAGACGAAGGTGAGAGCGCCGCGGGCACCCGTCCTTGACTACCGGGGAGTCATCCTGATGGCGCCGTCCAGCCGGATGACCTCACCGTTCAACATCTCGTTCTCGATAGCGTGCCGCGCGAGCGCGGCGTACTCTTCCGGGCTGCCCAGCCGGGAAGGAAATGGAACCTGTTCGCCGAGCGACTTCCGGGTCTCCTCCGGCAATCCGGCCATCATCGGGGTGTCGAAGATGCCGGGCGCTATAGTCACCACCCGGATACCGTAGCTGGCAAGCTCGCGGGCGACGGGGAGCGTCATGGAGACGACGCCCCCTTTGGATGCGGCGTATGCGACCTGGCCGATCTGGCCCTCAAACGCCGCCACACTCGCCGTGTTGACGATGACGCCCCGCTCACCACTTCCGACCGGCTCGTTCCACTTCATTACGGCTGCCGCGAGCCGGATGACGTTGAAGGTCCCGACCAGGTTGACCCGCAAGACTTTCGCGAAGGACTCCAGCTCGTGGGGACCGTTCTTGCCGAGCACCTTCTCCCCGACGGCGATCCCGGCGCAGTTGATCACCCCGTGCAGGCCGCCCAGCCCGTGTACGGCAGCGTCTACCGCGGCGTGGGCGCTCTTTTCGTCGGTCACGTCGGTCTCGACGAAACGGGCCGTCTCGCCGAGCTCTGCGGCGAGCGTTTCACCCGCCTCCGGGTCCAGGTCGGCGATAAGGACCTTTGCGCCGGCCTCTGCCAGCCCGCGCGCGGTGGCAGCGCCGAGGCCGGATCCACCACCGGCCACGAGGAAGGTCCGTCCGGCTACGTCCACTAGATCCGCTCGATTATGGTAGCGGTGGACATGCCGTGGCCGATGCACATGACCTGCAAGCCGAGCCGGCCGCCGGTAGCCTCCAACCCGGCCACCATCTTTGCCAGGAGGCCCGCACCGGTCGCCCCGAGCGGGTGTCCGTGCGCTATCGCGCCGCCCCACGGGTTTACCCGGTCCATGTCGGGCTCCAACTCCTCGGCCCACGAGAGCACCACGGTGGCGAAGGCTTCGTTTATCTCGATCCAATCCAGGTCCTGAATGCTCAGATTCGCCTTCTTTAGAGCCATCCGCGTCGCCGGGACGACCCCCGTGAGCTGCAGCGCCGGATCGTCCCCGACCACCACCCGCGCCAGGAAGCGCGCCCTGGGACGCAGGCCGTCGGCCTCGGCCAGCTCGCGGTCTCCCACGAGCACCGCGGCGGCTCCGTCGGAGATCTGGGACGAGTTTCCCGCCGTCACCACGCCGTCAGGCCTGAAGACGGTCTTCAAACCCGCCATCTTCTCCTTATCCACCGAATCCCGGACGCCCTCGTCGGCCACCAACTCGACCTCGTTTCCCTCCGCGTCGAGGCCGATGACCGGGAGCGTCTCGCCGCCGTTTCCGGCGGCCGCGGCTGCCCGGCGGTGGCTCTCGGCGGAGAGGGCGTCCGCATCCTCGCGGGTGATGTTCCACCTGTCCGCTATGCGCTCTGCGCTCTCGCCCTGATGTACCAGCTCCTGTTGCTCCAGCAACTCGGGGTTCAGGGCCTCGAAGATCGTGCCCGCGTCGGGAGCCTCACCAATGTCGCTAAACATTGGTACGCGGGTCATGCTCTCGACCCCGCAGCCGATAGCGTAGCCCATGTCTCCGGCGGCTATGGCCTGGGCGGCGAAGTGAACGGCTTGCTGGCTGGAGCCGCACATGCGGTTGATGGAAACCGCCGGTACCGCAGCCGGAAACCCGGCCAGCATTACCGCGAGCCGGCCCACGTTGGCGCCCTGTTCACCCGCCTGGGTCACGGTGCCGCAGACCACGTCCTCTATCCGCCCCGGGTCCAGGTCTTGCCGGTCCACGAGGCCGCGTAGCGTGTGGGCGAGCAGTTTATCGGGCCTCGTTGCGCGCAACGCGCCGCCGCGCCGGCCGAAGGGCGTGCGCACCGCCTCCAGGATCACCGGCTCTCGCATGCTCCGTGCTCCTCCTTCAGTCGTCTACTACGGTAAGTGTAACGCGGCTCGGGCGCTCCGGATCGTGGAATATTCGTTGGTTTGCGATCCGGGACCGGGCCGAGGTGGCGTTGTTCTCGCCGGTATTCAGGTTGCGTTCCCACCGGGGGAAGGAGCTCGACGTGACCTCCACCCGGATGCGGTGCCCGGCCAGGAAGGTGAGGCCGGTTGCCCAGAGGTCGACCGCGTACCCATAGACCTCGCCGGGCTCTATGAGGCTCGGCTGCTGCGGCCCTACGACCCCCGGAGCCGGGTAGCTTTCGCGGGCGCTGGCCCGGATGATCCCGTCGGTGACGGCCATCGCCCGGCCGTCCGGGTAGACGTCCACCAGCCGGACGACGAAGTCCGTATCGGGTGCGGAGGAGGCGGCGTAGAGCGTGGCGTGAACCGGACCGAGCGCCGTGTAGCTCTCCTGCAGGACGTCGCTGGTGTAGGTCAGTACGTCGGGGCGTTGCTCTATAGGGCGCTGGTCCAGGGGACCCGAGCCCAGGATCGGGGGCATCAGCACCGCGCCGCCGAGGGTCGGTACCGCTGCTTCGGGATCGTAGTCGTACCCGTCGGGCGGGCTTTGTTCGGGACCCTGGCGCGAGAGCCCGCCACCGGCGCGCATATACCAGTGTTCCTCCCGCGCTCCGGGCACGGGCCACTCGTCGTAGCCCCGCCAGCGGTTCTCGCCCATGACGAAGACCTCGACCGGCGGGGTGTTTTCCAAAGCGGTATTGTCGTCTTTGAGCGTGGCGTCGAACCAGCGGAGGTGACGGTCCGTCAGGTCTCCCCGGTAGTTGAGGAAGGCACCGGCGCTCCCGATCCCGAAATCCAGTTCGCCGACCGTACTCAGGAACATTGCGTGCGTCCAGGGGCCGATCAGCAGTCGTGGAGCCCGCAGTTCCCGCCGCGCGGACTCCTCCTTCATGGCCCCGTACTGCCGGAGCGTCTCCCCTAAGAAGCAGTCGTACCAGCCGCCGATGTGGAAAGTGGGAGCCTGGACCCGGTCGTACTTGCCGTCGAGGCTGAGGTACTCCCAGGCGTCGTCGTCCACGCCCCGGGCAAAGCCGCCCCGGACGAACGGCACGAGGTCTCCGGGGTCGGGAAGCTCCGTGAGCGGCAGCACGTCGTAGCCGCCGCCGGCGAGCAGGGTATCTATAGAGCCTATGACGGCGGGTAGCTCTTGCCGGAGCTGGTCGGGTTTTCCGGGATACTTGCGGAAGAGGGTGTTGAGGGCGAGGGCGGCTTCGGCCCAGTAGTGCATCAAGCCCAGCTCTCGCGCCCCGCCCCGCATCTGGAGGCCGTTCAGGTGGTTGCCCCAGGTGTCGCCGGGGACCATGCTCGCTAGAGCGGGCGGCTGCCCGGCGGCGGCGTGCCACTGGGTATTGCCGTAGTACGAGAGGCCGAACATTCCCACCTTTCCGTTCGAATCGGGAAGATTTGCCGCCCACTCGACCGTGTCGTAACCGTCCTCGTATTCCTTCACAAACGGGGTGAACTCGCCCTCCGAGGCGTACCGGCCCCGCACGTCCTGCATGACCACGATGTAGCCGTTGCGGGCGGCCCTCAGAAAGTCGAAGTAGACGTTGTTGTAGAGAATGTCCTTGCCGTACGGCAGGCGGGTAAGGAGGACCGGAAAGGGGCCGCCGGCGGCGGGCCGGTAGACATTGGACCTGAGGACCGTGCCGTCGCGCATTTCGGCGGGCAGGTCGTACTGGACCAGGATGTCGGTCGGGCTCAAGGGGGCTCCTTTTCCTGCAGGCTAACTCTGCGCCGGAGTATAGTCCTTATACTGCTCCCGAAGCTCCATCTTGAGGGCTTTGCCGGTGGCGGTGTGGGGTATTTCGTCCTGGAACTCTATGGCGTCCGGCAGGGACCATTTCGGGAACTCGTTTTCGAGGTGGGAGAGTAGATCCTCTTCCGACGCGTCCTCGCCCTCTTTCAGGACCACGACGCCGAGCGGGCGCTCCTGCCACTTCTCGTCGGGGATGGCTATAACGGCCGCTTCGGCGACGGCGTCGTGGGACATCAAGGTGTTTTCCAGGGCGACGGAGGAGATCCACTCCCCGCCGCTCTTTATGAGGTCTTTGGCCCGGTCTTGGATCTCCACGAAACCGTACTGGTCTATGGTCACGATGTCGCCGGTGCGGAACCAGCCGTCGTCGGTGAATTTGTCGGCTCCCTCGTCGGTATTGAAGTAGGAGTTCGCGACCCAGGGGCCGCTAACCTCCAGCTCTCCCATGCTCTCGCCGTCCCAGGGGACCTCCGCTTCGTTCTCGACGGCCCGCACCTCGATAAACGGAACGGGTGAACCCTGCTTCGCTTTCTTGGCGTAAACCTCGTCTTCGGAGAGGTCTCCCATGTCGGAGCGGAGGTGACAGATGGTTCCGAGAGGCGACATCTCGGTCATGCCCCAGGCGTGGACCACGTCCAGGCCGTGGTCTTCCTTGTAGCGCCGGATCATACCCTCCGGCGCCGCCGATCCGCCGACGATCATGCTCTCCAGGCCGGAGAGATCGTAGGCGTCGGGGTCCGCGTCCAGCGTCTGGAGGATGCCGAGCCAGATGGTCGGCACCCCGGCGGTGACGGTCACTTCTTCGTCCGCCAGGTTCTCCAGCAGGCTTTCGGGGTCCAGGTGTGCCCCCGGCATGACTTGCTTGGACCCGACCATCGTCGAGGTGAACGGCAGGCCCCAGGCGTTGACGTGAAACATCGGGACCACGGGCATTACGACGCTCCGTTCCCGCAGTCCCAGGGTGTCGGCCATCGCCGAAGCCATGGAGTGGAGGCAGATCGCGCGGTGCGAGTACAGCGCGCCTTTCGGCCGTCCCGTCGTCCCGGAGGTGTAGCACAGCGCCGCCGCGGCGTTCTCGTCGAGGTCCTGGTACTCGAACTCGCCTTCGTCGGCCCCGTCTAGCAGGTCCTCGTAGCTCTCGAACCCTTCCGGGGCCGAGCCGAAAACGAAGACGTGTTCCAGGTCCACCTCGTCCTCTACGTTGTCCAGGAGCTGTACCATCGTCTCGTCTATCAGCAGAACCCGGTCTTCGGCGTGGTTGATAATGTACGCGAGGTCGTCGGGGCTCAGGCGGGGGTTTATGGTGTGAAGAACGCCGCCGGCGCAGGGAACACCGAAGTAGGCTTCCAGGTGTTCGTGGGTGTTCCAGGCCAGGGTGGCGACCCGGTCGCCCTCTTGGAGGCCGAGGTTCCGGAAGGCAACGGCGAGCTTCTTGGCCCGGGAGACGAAGTCGGCGTAGGTGTAGCGGTGGAAGCTCTTGTCCGGCTTGCGGGTGACGATCTCCTTCGGCCCGTAGAGCTGCTCGGCCCTGCGGAGCACCGCCGGCAGGTTTAGCTGGTAGTCCGAGATGAGTCCCTTCATCTTTTCTCCTTTCAGCAGCGAGCACTGTGCGCCGCCGGATGATTTCCCCGTACCTGTTGCTACGACCCACCGATGTTAGCACCCGCTATTACGCGGGGCAAATCCCGCTCCACCGACCCGGCGCTCTGCTGACGGGCAAACGCTTTAGAACATCCGGGGCGTTTGGCGTAGAATGTAGTTGGAGCAGTTTGAAAAAGGAGGGTTATTGGAAGCGGAGCTAATACAGTTCATTGGAGCCTTGATCGTGTTCGCGGGCATACTGGTAGGCTCCTACTGGTTTGTCTACGCTCCAACCCGGAACAACTCCAACCGGGAGCGGCAGCAGAACAGGTTTGGCGACTAGAGAAATTTGCAAGTCTCGGCGAAGGCTGACTATGCCCTGCGGGCGGCGCTGGAGCTGGCGGCCGCCGAGGACGAAGGGCCCATAAAGGGCGGCCGGATCTCCGAAGCCCAGAACATCCCGGTGAAGTTCCTGGAGAACATCTTGCTCGAGCTAAAGCACGCCGGGATCGTGCGTACCCAACGGGGAGCCAGCGGCGGTTACTGGCTCGCGCACCCGGCGAAAGAGATCAGCCTGGCCGAGGTTATCCGGGCCGTCGAAGGTCCCCTGGCGAACGTCCGGGGCGAGGGTCCCGAGAAGGTCGAATACACGGGCGCGGCCCAACCGCTACGGGAGATCTGGATCGCGGTTCGCGCCAACCTGCGGGCCGTGCTGGAGGCCGTGACCCTCGCGGACCTTGCCCAGGGGAACATACCGGCTCACGTCTACGAGCTAACCTTGGACCCAAAGGCCTGGGTGCGCCACTAAGATGCCCCGGCCGGGGCATCCTCGTGAACTACCAGCGGTAGTCGGTAAATTCTGTTTCGTCGGCTTCATCCAGTGGCCACAGGTAACCGAAGAATTCCAATTTATCTATTACTCTGCGGGCGCTCTCCTCCGGCGTCTCTTCGGCGGTCTTGAGAACCAGATCGGGGGCGGCCGGGGCTTCGTAAGGGTCCGAGACGCCGGTGAACTCCTTGATCTCCCCGGCGAACGCTTTTTTGTAGAGGCCCTTTACGTCCCGTTCGGCACAGACTTCTAGCGGCGCATCTACGAAAACCTCTACGAAATCCACGATCCTGCGCCGTACCTGGTCTCGAGCTTCTTTGTAGGGCGAGATGGCGCTGACGATCACGCCCACCCCGTTGCGGGTAAGGAGGTTCGCGACGAAGCCTATCCGCAGGACGTTTACGATCCGGTCTTCCCGCGAGAAACCGAGGCCCCGGGAGAGGTTCGTGCGCACGATGTCACCGTCTAGTACCTCCACACGCCGGTCTCGTTCCCGGAGCTTCCGCTCGACGATGTCGGCTATGGTCGTCTTGCCGGCTCCCGAGAGCCCGGTGAACCACAGCGTAAACCCCCGACTCTCGACCGCCCCGGCCTCCTGGTTCTCTATACCCGGTTCTTCTACCATCTTGTCCACCTCCGGTTATCTTTCGGCAACGTCGTATTCTAGCTTTTCGGAGGCGGGTCTTTTTGGCCCCTCAACAGGGGCTTGCTCTCGTTGCGCAGGGCGGAGATCGCCAGGTAGAGGGTAACGGCCCAGACCGCGAGTATGGCTGCATAGACCAGCGTGTTGAAGTTCGAGCTTAGCCCGGTCGCTTCCAGGAAGGTGTTGGCGTTGGTAAGCAAGATAAACCCGCCGACGGCGGTGCCCAGCACCCGGGCGTTCAAGGTCTTGACCACCCAGGCGGCTATCGGGGCGGCGATCAGGCCGCCGCCGAGCAACACACCCACGATGCCGAACGGTATCTGGCTCCAGCTCAGCCCGAGAAGAAACCCGATGCTGGCGCAGGAGGCGACTACGAACTCGCTCGTGTCTACCGTGCCAACCACCTTGCGGGGCTCCATTCTGCGGGAAGATAACAGGACGGGCGTGGAGATTGGGCCCCACCCACCACCGCCGATGGCGTCCATAAAGCCCGCGAAGAGGCCGAGCGGGGAGAGAAACTTGCGCGCTATGGGCCTGTCATTGATGAGCTGGCCTCCCCGGTCAAAGGCGAACCTGGCCAGTATGTAGATGCCGAGCGAGAAAAGGAAGACCGCCACGAAGGGTTTTGCCACCTCACCCGGGACCGAACTCAACAGAATAGCCCCCACGAACGCACCCGCGCCGCCGGGGATCGCTAGAGCCCAGATCTTGCGCCAGTCTACGTTGCCGAATCGCCAGTGCGCCGCGCCGCTGGCCAACGTGGTCCCCACCTCGGCGATGTGTACACTGGCCGAAGCTATCGCCGGCGTGAGCCCCACCGCGAGCAACAACGTCGTGGAGGTTACCCCGTAGGCCATTCCCAAGGACCCATCCACAAGCTGGGCCAGAAACCCCACGAAAGCCAGGACGATCAAGCTCCGCATCTATCACTCCTCCCAATGACAAGTTTCTCTACTAACTTTATGAACAATAACGGAAGGTAAGGTACACTGGTGGCAGGGGGTTGTCAAGGCTGGTTTCTGATCCGTTTTGCTCTGTTCGGAGGGCTGGAGGCCTGGTAATGTGTTTCTGTAGACGGGCATTGGGAGGAGTTTTTGGTGCGGCGGGTAGAGTTTTACTACGATCTGGTGAGCCCGTACTCGTTTCTGGCCCACACGCAGTTGGGCCGGGTTTGCGAGGTATACGGGGCGGAGTTGGTGTTGAGGCCGATGTTGCTGGGCGCGGTGCACCGGGCGGCCGGGATCCGGGCGCCGATAGAGACCGAGGCGAAGCGCCGCTACCAGTGGCACGACATTCACCGGTGGGCAGCGTACTACGAGGTTCCGCTGCACTTTCCGGAGCCGTTTCCCTTCCGCACCTTGAAGACGATGCGGGCGGCGATGTACTGCAAAGAAAGCGGAGAGCTGGAGGCCTTTACCCGCGAAGCCTTCGAGTTGTACTGGCGGGAGGGCGGGGCTCCGCAGGGGGTGGAAGCTGATGAAGACGGCCCCATCTCGGAGGTCGCGCGCCGTATCGGGTCGGAGCCGGAAGACGTTCTCGGAGGCGCCGCCGCGCCGGAGAACAAACAGGCGTTAAAAGATGCGACCGGGGAGGCATTGGAACGCGGCGTTTTCGGGGCGCCCGCATTCTTCGTGGGCGGGGAGATGTTTTGGGGCAACGACCGGCTGCACTTTGTGGAAGCTGCACTAAAGGCTGAGGCCGTTTAAGGGCCGCGCACCAGCCAAAGGGAGGTTTAAGTATGCAACGAGTATCTGGTTTCTTTGTAGCTTTGATGCAACGCTATCTACCGGACCCGTGGCTTTTCGCCATCGTTCTGACGCTCGTAGTCTTTCTAATGGGCTTGGGTCTTACGGGCTCCTCTGCGACCGACATGCTCCAGTTCTGGGGAGAAGGTCTATTCGGACTCCTGGAGTTCTCGATGCAGATGGTTCTCATCCTGTAACCGGATACGTGTTGGCGAGGACCCGGGTCGTCAAGGCCGGGCTGGAAGCCGTGGCCCGGCGGGCGGGAGGACCGGCGAGCGCGATCGTCATCACGACGGTATTTGCCACCGTTGCCTCCTTTATCCAGTGGGGGTTTGGTTTGATCATCGGGGCCTTGCTGGCGACGGAGATGGCGCGGCAGGTGAGAAACCTGGATTACCGGCTGGTGATCGCCAGCGCCTACAGCGGATTCCTGGTGTGGCACGCCGGGTTTTCGGGTTCCGTGCCGCTGGTGATCGCCACGCCGGACCACTTCCTGGAAGACGCGATAGGCATTATTCCGGCGAGCGAAACCATATTCGCCCCGTACAACCTCATCATAGCGGGAGCTTTGCTCGTAGTGCTGCCGATTGTAAACCGGGCCATGCTCCCGCCGCCCGAGGACCGGGTCGTCGTAGATCCGGAAATCCTGGAAGACCCGGAGTCTCAAGAAGAGCGGAGCCGGCCCTCGACGCCGGCGGAGTGGTTGGAGCAGACCCCGTGGCTCTCCGGGCTCGTCGGGCTCGCCGGGGTTATCTACCTGATCTTGTGGTTCGCGGGTGGCGGGGGTTTGAACCTCAACATCGTCATCCTCATCTTTCTCATCTCCGGGATCATCCTGCACGTCACGCCGCGGAGCTACCTGGATTCTCTGCGGGAGTCGGTGGGGGCGAGCGCCGGAATCATCCTCCAGTTCCCGTTCTATGCCGGGGTGATAGGCATGATGGGCGAATCCGGCCTGATCGAGGTTATAGCCAACTGGTTCAACGCCATCGCGACCCCCGGGACGCTGCCGTTCTGGGCGTTTATCAGCGGGGGCATAGTTAACTTTTTCGCCCCCTCCGGCGGCGGCCAGTGGGCCATACAGGGACCGGTGATGGTGGAGGCTTCCCAGCAGATCGGGGCCAATATCGCCGACGTGGCGATGGGTGTAGCCTGGGGCGATGCCTGGACGAACATGGTGCAGCCTTTCTGGCTGCTGCCCGCGCTCGGGATAGCCGGGCTCAAAGCCCGCGACGTGATGGGGTATTGCGTGATGGCCCTGATCGTGTCGGGCGTCATCATAACCGCCGGGTTATTGTTGCTGACCTGACCGGTGTGCGGCTTGCGAGCCGGGCGCATCAGGTCTGCGGTGTAGCCACACGTAGGCTGCCAGGCTCGCTGCGGTGTGCTCCTTTGGTTTTGCCAGATCCTGACCGAGAAGGTGTTCTGCGCGCCGTCTTCTGTAGCGGACCGTGTTCGCGTGGACGAACAGCCTTCTTGCGGCCTCCTCGATAGAATTCGAGGTCAGGGACAGGCAGAGAGTCTCGGTCAGCTGGGTTCCGTGCCCCTCGTCGTAAGACAGTATGGGTTTGAACAGGTTATCCGCGAACGTAGATAGCTCCTGCGAGAGGTTAGGGTTTTCCAGGAGGCTGTCCAGTCCTCCGCTGTTCACCTCCGATATGTAGCGCTCATCGTCTTCCCGTCGAACCCGCTGTATGGTGTTGATGCTCTGTAAAAGCGCGTTTTCCAGGCCTCCGAAAGAGTCGTAGCGGGCTCCGTGGACGAGCCAAAATGAAGTTGCCTCGAAAATCCTCAGCAGTTCGTCTCGCAGATGGGCGGGTCTTATGCGGGGTGGATCGCCGAGCAGGAGGATCCCGACCCCACCTTCCAGGGTGATGAACGGGCTGCCCAGCAGATCCAGGATGACGTCTTCGGCCAGCACCTTCAGGTGAGTCTGTTCTGCGGCCCGGTTGGTTGAAACGTCCCAGGCGACGGCCCACACCTCGCCACGGTCGATCGGGAGCCCTAGCCGCTTCCCTTCCCGGCGGGATTGTAAGTCCGTCTTCCCTTCTAGCAGCGTGTCGAGCCATCGGGACCTTTGATGATTGAACCGGTCGTAGGATTGTTCCCCGCGGTCTATGATTATGTTACAGGCGGCCGCGACGTCTTCCAGCAGGTCCGGCCAATCGTCGAGTGGTAGCTCTACCGAAGGCCAGAGGTGCAGGCGGCCCCGGTCGACGGCTGTTGGAGAGCCGGTCAACCGGACGGTCCGGGGCTCATTACTTCTCCGGGAGGAGGTGTTCGTCAGCCGCTCCAGCCTGTCGGCGTTGCTGCGGACGTACGGACGTCCCCGCCCGTCCACCAGGATCGCCGGTCCCCGGACGAGCTGCTCGAGCCAGGACTCGATGTCCTGTACCTGGCTGGAGTTGAGCAACATCTCGCGCAGCCCGGACTTCGCGGACTTCAGGTGATCCTTGCCCGAAGAGAAGAAATACCGGGGCGTAGGCCACAAGCCGGGTACCGGTTCCAGGCTGCTGGCGAGGCGGTGCAGCAGGATGCGCTCAGAGGGTGAGAAGGCGTCCACCGCCCGACGTACGGCGTAGAGTATGGCGCCCTTGTCCGAGTCTTCGCTGTGGATCGGGATGGCCAGTACGGATCTCACCTCCTCGCTGTCGGTGATCTCGCTGACCCCGGGATACCGGTACTGGCAGTTCCTGTAGTCGGTGACCTGAAAAACCTCGTCCCTGGCGAACGCCCGGCCTCCAACTCCATGTCCTAGCGGCAACTCGAACCCGAACCCTCTGTCGCTGGCGCCCAAATGCCACTCGACGTCCACCGCCTCGTCGTGCACCTTTCCCCAGTACGTGAAATCCGCCTCCCCAACCGTCCGGGCGAGGCCCAGTAGCGCGGGTAGCGCCTGTTCGTCGCCGTGGCGGAGCATGTTCGCCAGGTCCGACTCCAGGGGGTTGGAAGGGTTGCGGAAATTGAGCTGCTCACGATGCTCGACCTCTAGGAGGGTCTCCAGAGCTGCCCTGAAACTCTCCAGCTCCTCCGCGGGTAACGCGAAACCCAGGTCTTTGTAGGGCCACACAACCCAGGCACCGGCCATCGGAGGTGCCTGCGGGTGCAGGGAAAACAGCTGAGGTTTCTCCCGCGGAGAACAGGGAGCCCACGTCGACGAAAGGTTGTGCAGGGTCACTTCCAGCGAGTCTTCGAGATGGTGCTCTAGCCAGCTCCGCATCTCTTTCTCCACCTCGCCCGCATACTCCAGACGCCATCGGGAAACGCCTTCCCGGCCCGGCAGGATAAGGGCGGTCCCCGTAGCCGGGACGTCCCGGACGAACGTCTCCAGGGCCCGGTATAACATCTCCGGGCGTCTTGCCGGCTCCCTCGCCGCCCGTTCCAAATAGCCTGTTCCCGAGGCGCGAAGGTTTAGGCCGTCGACTGGCCTTTGATCTGTATCCATTTGTCTTTCCCCACAAACCAACGTCTTGTTTTTGTTTTCAAGGATATAGTAACTGAAGCTCCAACTCCCTACAATAAAATACCAAGTTTGGGGTTCGGGAGCGTGAGAACACAGATGAAACGGAACAAGGTCATCACACCGGAGGCGGCGGTCCAGGTCGTAATGGACGGTGATACGGTCGCCACCGGCGGCTTCGTGGGGATCGGTTTCCCGGAGGAGCTTGCTGTTGCGCTGGAGAAACGCTTTGTGGAGACGGGTTCTCCGAGGGATCTGACGCTGGTATACGCCGCCGGCCAGGGCGACGGGCAGACGAAAGGCCTGAATCACTTCGCCGGGGATGGGATGGTGAAGAGGATCATAGGGGGGCATTGGGGCCTCGTTCCTACGCTCGGTCAGATGGCCGCGGAGAACAAGATCGAAGCCTACTGTTTCCCCCAGGGGGCGATCTCGCTGTTGTTCCGGGAGATCGCCGGCCATCGGCCGGGTTTATTGACCACCGTTGGCAAGGGCACCTTCGTGGACCCGCGGCTGGACGGGGGCAAGATCAACGACGTTACCGAGGAAGACCTCATAGATCTCGTAGAGCTGGATGGAACCGAGTACCTGTTCTACAAGTCCTTCCCGATCAACGTGGCTCTGCTGCGCGGCACGACCGCCGATGAGGAAGGCAACATCACCATGGAGAAAGAGGCGATGACCCTTGAAGCCCTCTCCATAGCCCAGGCGGTAAAGAACTCCGGCGGCATCGTCGTGGTGCAGGTCGAGCGGGTAACCGTCGAGCGCATCCTGAGCCCGCGGGAGGTCAAAATTCCCGGCGTCCTCGTGGACGGGGTCGTCGTCGCGAAGCCCGAGAACCACCTGCAGACCTTCGGGGAAGACTACAACCCCGCCTACACCGGGAACGTGAAAATCTCCGCCGATAGCCTGCCGCCCGTGCCGCTCGACGCCCGCAAGGTCATCGCCCGCCGGGCGGCGATGTTCCTGAAGATGAACTCGGTAGTAAACCTGGGCATCGGGATGCCCGAGGGCATGGCTTCGGTGGCGAACGAGGAGGGCGTCCTGGACCTCATAACGCTCACCGTCGAGGCCGGGGGTGTGGGCGGCATACCGTCGGGCGGGCTCTCCTTCGGCTCGGTCGCCAACGCGCAGGCGATCATAGACCAGCCCTACCAGTTCGATTTCTACAACGGCGGCGGGTTGGACCAGGCGTTCCTGGGCATGGCCGAGGTAGACGCTTCGGGCAACGTCAACGTCAGCAAGTTCGGTACCAAGTTCGCCGGGGCCGGGGGCTTTATAGACATAAGCCAGAACGCCCGCTCCCTGTACTTTATGGGGACCCTCACCTCTAGATCGGAGGTCGAGGTCGGCGGTGGCGGGTTCAAGGTTACGAAAGAAGGCGAGTACAAGAAGTTCGTGGAGCACGTCCAGCACATAACCTACAGTGGTGCCTACGCCCGCGAGCGGGGCCAGACGGTCTACTACATAACCGAGCGTTGCGTCCTGGAGCTCACCGAAGCCGGCCTCAAGCTGATCGAGGTGGCACCCGGACTGGACCTGGAGCAGGACGTGCTGGACCAGATGGAGTTCAGACCCGTAGTGCCCGACGAAGTTGCCACGATGAACGCGGACATCTTTCGGGAGGAGGCGATGGGTCTAGGTGAAAGCTCGCCGGTGGACCTCGAAGAACGCCTCAGCTACGACGAGGGGAACAACGTGCTCTACGTAAACTTCGAGGGCCTGAGCCTGGAGACCAGAGATGATGCCCGGAGGCTCGCGGACTTCCTGTACGAGAGGCTCTCGGATCTAGGAAAAGTGCATGTCGTAGTCAACTACGACAACTTCTATCTGGCGCCGCGGGCGCGAGGCATCTTCTTCGAGATGGTCCGGCACAATGAGGAGAACCATTTCCTCTCCTCGACCCGCTACTCGACGGACGCCTTTTTCCGGCACCAGCTCGGCGAGGAGTTTTCGCGGGCGGATCTGGACCAGCGCATCTACCGCGACTTCGATGAGGCGCGCGGCAGCCTCAAGGTGAGCGATCTGTAAGGAAACAGAGAGGAGGCAATAGAGAGATGGAGTTGTCAAACCGGATGATGTACGTCGTTCTGGGGCTGGTGGCCCTGATATTAATCGGGATGCTGCTCAGCTCGTGGCGGGTGATCCTGTACCCCCTGATCCCGCTGATCGGGATAAGCATTCTCTTTGGCTACACGAGAGAGCTTCCCGATAGGAAGTGGCCGTTGCTGGTGGCGGGTTCTATCGTGGTGCTGTACGGATTGCTGTTCATAGTTCTCGACGCCATGACCGGCGGGAGGCCGACCGACAGCACAAACTACGTGCTGGGCATGACCCCGCCGATGGCCCTCTACGTCATCAGCTTCCCCCTGATAGTCATCCTGGCCGGGGTCCTGTACGGCCTGACCTTCAAGCAAGAAGACGTGCAGGAGGTCACCGAAGAGAAAGAAATAGCAAACGAAATAGAGGATGAGGAGGGAGCCTGATGAACACGACGATAGTTATTGTCGTAGTCATTTACCTGTTGGTAACCATCGGCATCGGCGTCTGGGCGACCAGCCAGACCAAGAGCACTTCAGACTTCTTCGTGGCGGGCCGGAGCCTGGGCATGTTCGTGGTGGCGATGGCGGTATTCACCTCGATCCAGAGCGGCTTCGGGGTCTTGGGGGGCACCGGGCTCACGTTCGATGCCGGATTCGGCGGTTTCGTCGCCGGCATCGGTTTCGCCGCGCCGCTGGGCTTCGTGCTGGCCTGGTATCTGGTGGCGAAGAGGATGTGGCGCCTGGCGAACCTCGGTGAGATCTACACGCTCGGGGACGTGGTCGAGGCCCGCTACAACAGCCGGGGCGTTCGGGGTTGGATCGGCTTTGCGGTCGCCCTGGGGGTGATCGGGTACCTGGGCGTCCAGGTCCAGGCCACGGGCGTCATCATGGCCGCTATCTTCCCTATCGGGACTACCTGGGGAGCCATTATAGGGCTCGCGATCATCGGCCTCTACGCCGTCGGCGGCGGGATCATCGCCGCCGTCTACACCGATCTCTTCCAGGGGATCATAATGATGGGCGTCTCGGTCATAGTGGTGATCATAGCTATCAGCGCGGGCGGCGGGGTTCTAAACATCACCCAATCTCTCCAGGCGTCCGACCCGGCGCTCGCATCTCCGTTCGGCACGGTGCCGGCGCTTACCATAGCCTGCTACCTGTTCCTGTTCAGCCTCGGGGCGGCGGGGCAGCCGCAACTCCTTACGAAGTTCCTCATGATCGGGGACACCAAAGAGTTGAAGTGGGGCGCGCTCACCTCGGCCCTGGCGTACCTGTTGACGATGCTCTTGGTGGCCGGCGTCGGCCTCTCGGCGCTGTCGCTCAGCGTCCGGGGCGAGTTCCCGGCGCTCGACACCCCGGACCAGGCGCTCACCCGCTTCTTCGTCGAGTTTACCCCGGCTATTCTCGCCGGGCTCGGGCTCGCGGGTATCCTGGCGGCGATCATGTCTACCGGCGACGCCTTTCTCAACCTCGGGGCCGCGGCCCTGATCCGGGACCTTCCCCGCGCGTTGAACGTCCCGGTACGCAACGAGCTCTTGTGGAGCCGCATCGTGGTCGCCGCGTTGCTGATCCTCTCGCTGCTCTTCTCGCTGTACCTGGATACGCTGGTGGCCCTGCTGGGCGTCTTCGGCTGGGGAACCTTCGCGGCGGCGATCTTCCCCTCGGTGGTCCTCGGGCTCGTGTGGTCGGGCGCGACGAAAGAGGGCGCGATCTCCAGTATCATTACCAGCATCGCCCTGAACTTCGTGCTGGAGATCGGGGCCCGCTACGGCTTCGAGCCGCTCCCGGAGGGCGTGGTGAACGGCGCGTTCACCCTCGCCGTAGCCATCGTGGTGTTTATCGGGATATCTCTCGTCACGAAGTCCGAGGACAGCTCCCCCGAAGTGAAACGGGTCTTCGAAGGTTAGCGGACGGGCTAGAGCACGACATTCTGGGCTGGGAGGAGATCTTGGGCGGACCATTCGCAAGTCCGGAGTCATCGGCGACCGGGGTGAACCTGGCCGGCAAACGCGCGCTGGTTACCGGGGCCGCGAGCGGCATCGGCAAGGCGTGCGCCGAGAGGCTCGCCCACGCGGGCGCGGCGGTCACCGTGCTGGACCTCGACGACGAAGCCGCCCGGGAGGTTGCCCGGGAAATCGGTGGCGAGTCGCTCCCGGCGGACCTCTCCGACCGTGAGGTACTCGATAGCCTGGAGGTAGCCGCCGACGTGGTGGTCAATAACGCCGGGCTGCAGCACGTGGCGGCTATAGAAGAGTTCCCGCCGGAGAAGTTCGCCACGATCCTGCGGGTAATGCTCGAGGCTCCGTTCAGGATCGTCCGGGCCGCGCTGCCGGGAATGTACGAGAACGGCTGGGGACGGGTAGTCAATATCTCCTCCGTTCACGGCCTGCGGGCCTCGCCGTACAAGGCCGCCTACGTCTCGGCCAAACACGGGCTCGAAGGTCTGTCCAAGGTCATCGCCCAGGAAGGGGGGCCGAAGGGCGTGACGTCAAACTGCATCTGCCCGGCCTACGTCCGGACGCCGCTGGTGGAGGGCCAGATCTCCGACCAGGCCAAAACCCACGGTATCTCCGAGGAAGCGGTGGTCGAGCAGATAATGCTGACCGAACCGTCCATAAAGCGCCTTATAGAACCCGGAGAGGTAGCCGAGTTCGCCGCCTTTCTCTGTTCGCCGGAAGCCTCTTTTATCAACGGGGCTTCCCTGACGATGGACGGCGGCTGGACGGCCCGCTAAAACGGGTATCATTCGGGTGATCGGTGAGACCAAAGGAGGCACGACGGAAAATGACCGAATCTACTGAAGGAACCCTGCTCTGGGAACCGTCCGAAGAGCTGAAAGAAAACGCGAACATCTCCTCCTACATGCGGTGGCTGGAAGAGAACAAAGAGCTCTCGTTCGGGAGTTACGGGGAGCTCTGGGAGTGGTCGGTGGCGGATCCGGAGGAGTTTTGGGCCTCCATCTGGGACTACTTCGACGTACAGGCCTCCAAGCCATACACGGAGGTGCTCGGCTCGCGGCAGATGCCAGGGGCGGAGTGGTTCCCCGGCGCGGAGCTGAACTACGCCGAGCACGTCTTCCGCAACGCCGGCACGAAGCCCGACGAGCCGGCCATCATGCACCAGTCGGAGGTCCGGGATCTCGGCACCGTTACCTGGCGGGAGCTTCACGACCAGGTCGCAGCACTAGCTGCGGGCCTGAAGTCGCTCGGGGTCGGGCGCGGAGACCGGGTGGTAGCCTACGTGCCGAATACGCCGGAGGCGCTCATAGCCTTTCTCGCAACCGCCTCGCTGGGCGCGACGTGGTCGAGCTGCTCGCCGGACTTCGGGGCCGAGAGCGTCGTGGACCGCTTCGAGCAGATAGAGCCCAAAGTCCTGATCGCCGTAGACGGCTACCGCTACGGCGGCAAGGACTTCGACCGGATCGAGACCGTGGCGCGCCTCCAACATGAGATACAGAGCCTCCAGAAAACGGTCCTGTTCCCGTACCTCAAAGAAGAACCGGATACGGGTGGACTGGAGGACACGGTTCTCTGGGACGAGCTGCTCTCGGAGCACGAGGGCGCGGAGCTGCTCTTCGAACAGGTGCCGTTCGACCATCCGCTGTGGGTCCTCTACTCCTCGGGCACGACGGGACTTCCCAAGGCGCTCGTCCACGGGCACGGCGGCATCCTGCTGGAGCACCTGAAGAAGCTCAGCCTGCACATGGACGTGAAACCCGGAGACCCCTTTTTCTGGTTTACCACCACGGGCTGGATGATGTGGAACATCGTCGCCTCCAGCCTTCTCGCCGGAGGAACCGCGCTACTCTACGACGGAAGCCCCGGCTATCCAGACCTGAATACCCTGTGGGAGTTCGCCGAGAGAACCGGTATGACCTGCTTCGGCACCAGCGCCAGCTACCTGACCGGTTGCAAGGATGCCGGCATAGAGCCCGGTGAGGACTACGACCTCTCCGCGCTCCGGGCCATAGGCTCGACCGGCTCGCCGCTGCCGCCGGAGGGCTTCGAGTGGGTCTACGGGCACGTCAAGGACCTCTGGCTCTTCTCGACCAGCGGGGGCACCGACCTGTGTACGGCGTTCGTCGGCGGGGTTCCGCTCCTGCCGGTTCACACCGGGGAGCTCCAGTGCCGGTCGCTCGGGGCGAGCGTCCACGCTTTCGACGAGGAAGGCATACCCGTGGTGGAAGAGGTGGGGGAGCTCGTCATAACCGAACCCATGCCCTCGATGCCGCTGTTTCTCTGGGGAGACGAGAGCGGCGAGCGGTACGAGGGAAGTTACTTCGAGATGTATCCCGGGGTGTGGCGGCACGGGGATTGGATCAAGATCACCGAACGCGGCAGCGCCGTAATCTACGGCCGCAGCGACTCGACGATAAACCGCGGCGGCATAAGGATGGGTACCGCGGAGATCTACCGGGCCGTAAACGAAGTGTCCCAGGTCCAGGATAGCCTCGTCGTGGACGTGCCGAAAGACGAGGGGGAGTCGGTAATGCCGCTCTTCGTGGTCCTCGAAGAAGGTGAAGAGCTGGATGATGGGCTCAAAGACGAGATCAGCCGGAGCATCCGGGAGAACTGCTCGCCGCGCCACGTACCGAACTACATCTACGAGATAGACGAGATCCCGCAGACCCTGAACGGCAAGAAGCTCGAGGTGCCGGTAAAGAAGATCCTGGGCGGCGAGCCCGCCGACGAGGCCGTGAGCAAGGATTCCCTGAGCAATCCGGATTCGCTCGACTACTTCGAGAACCTGGCCGGAAAGATCTAGCGTGTACGAGACGGTTGTCTACGAGAAGAACGCCGCGGTGGCTACCCTCGCCCTGAACCGCCCCGAGGTGCTCAACGCCTTTAACGGCCAACTGCACCGGGATCTCCACGAAGCCCTGGACAGCGTAGCGGCGGATGATGAAGTCCGTTGCGTGGTGCTCCGAGGCGAAGGCCGGGGGTTCTCGGCCGGGGCGGATCTGCGGGGCGAAGACTTGCGGCGGGAGGACGGCGAGACGCCCGACCTCGGCGAGTACCTCCGCGAAACCTACAGCCGGACCATTACGAAGATCACTT
This sequence comes from Rubrobacteraceae bacterium, assembly GCA_050331175.1. Lineage (GTDB taxonomy): Bacteria > Actinomycetota > Rubrobacteria > Rubrobacterales > Rubrobacteraceae > SIRX01. Next base: position 19,556 of record JBHJHC010000038.1, read on the forward strand.
CGATGGAGAAGCCCGTGGTTGCCGCCCTGCACGGACCGGTGTACGGCGCCGGTATGGGCCTCGCCCTGGCCTGCGACCTGCGCGTCGCCGCCGAGAGCGCGAAGTTCTCTGTGGCGTTCATAAAGATCGGGTTGATGCCCGATGCCGGGGTCTCGTTCTTCTTGCCGCGCATCGTCGGGCTGGGACGGGCCATGGAGATGAGCCTGCTCGGTGATGTGGTGGAAGCCGAAGAGGCTTACCGCATCGGGCTCGTGAACAGGGTAGTTCCCGACAACGCGTTGCTGGACGAAGCCGGGTCGCTCGCGGGGCATCTGGCTACGATGCCCACCCGGACCCTCGGCCGGATCAAGCAGGTGCTGCACGAAAGCTTCGAGAGCGATCTGGGTCTGGCCCTGGAGAAAGAGGCCGAAGGGCAGACGTTCTGTGGATCCACGGAAGACCACAGGGAAGGCGTCGCGGCGTTCTTCGAGAAGCGGGAGCCGAACTTTAACGGCCGGTAACCCCGGATAAAGGCCGCTCGGAGCGGTTTACCGGGAACGTGGGGCTCCGGTCCGGCGGGGCTTTCTAACGTCTGATCCTCACCACGACGTTCTTGATCTGGGTGTAGTTGTCCAGCGCGACCAGGCCCTTCTCCCGGCCGATGCCGCTCTGCTTGTAGCCGCCGAACGGGGAACCCACGCCGCCCGTGTGGTACTCGTTGATCATGACGTACCCGGCCTGTACTTCCCCCGCGAAGCGCAAAGCCTTGTCTATGTCGCTCGTGAAGATGCCGGCGGCGAGACCGTAGCTCGAATCGTTGGCGATCTCTGCCGCCTCGGCCTCGTCGGAGAAGGGTAAGACCGAGAGCACGGGACCGAAGATCTCCTCCCGCGCTATGCGCATCCCGCTCTCTACCCCGTCGAAGACCGTCGGCGAGACGAAGTAACCGCGCTCGAACTCCTCGGCCCGGCCCCCGATCAGCATGTTGGCGCCCTCTTCTTGTCCTGTCTGGATGTACCCGAGAACCCGCTCCAGATGCTCGGCGGAGACGAGCGGCCCCATGTCCGGCTCGTCCAGGCCTTCTCCGAGCCTTATCTGCCGGGAGCGTTCGATCACCTTCTCAACCAGCGGCTCGCGAACTCCTTCTTCGACGACGAGCCGGGAGCCGGCGTCGCAGTACTGGCCGGTGTTCGAGTAGATGCCTTTTGCTACCTCGGCTGCGGCGAGGTTCAAATCGGTGTCGGAGAAGATGAGCTGGGGCGACTTCCCGCCGAGCTCCAGCACCACCGGCTTTACGTGCTCGGCCGCCGCGTGCAATATGGACCGCCCGGTCTCTACGGAGCCGGTGAAGGTGATGGAGTCTATCCCGGGATGTTCGCTGAGCGCTTTGCCGGCGTCTGCGCCAAACCCGGGTACCACGTTGTAGACGCCGGGGGGAAAGCCTAGCTCCAGAAATATCTCGGCGAACTTGAGGGCGGTCAGGGGCGTCTGTTCGGCCGGCTTGATAACGGCGGTGTTACCGGCGGCGAGGGCCGGGGCGAGGCTGCGGCAGATCATCGAGAGGGGCATGTTCCACGGCACGATGTGGGCCGTGACGCCGAGCGGCTCGCGGACGGTGTAGTCGAGGTAGTCGGGGCCGAGCGGGATGGTCTCGCCGTGGATCTTGTCCGCAGCCCCCGCGTAGTAGTCCAGGTATCCTATGCAGCCGGAGATCTCACCGCGCGCGTGCTGCAGCGGCTTGCCCGTATCCAGCGTCTCGAGCTCCGAGAACTCGTCGATCCTCGCCTCCAACGCCCGCGCCACCCCGTACAGCAGCCGGCCGCGCTCGACGGGCGTAACGCGTCGCCACGGACCCTCGAACGTCGCCCGCGCGGCCGCTACCGCGTCGTCGATGTCCTCCGCACCACCCCGGGCTACCGGGGCCAGGACCTCTTCTGTGGAGGGGTTTATGGCGTCGAAGGTCTGGCCGGAGCGGGCGGGGGTCCACTCGTTGGCGATAAACAGACCGGTACGGATCTCTGCGACACGGTTCTCCGGCACGGTGAACTCCTATCTCTAGCTCCAGGGGAACGGAGAGTGGCTCGTGGGATGAAGCTCGCCGGTTTCGTAGCGGGCGAAGCGGAACGGCTCCAGCAGCTCTTGGGGCTCGTCCATTAGCTCCTTCGCCACTAGTTGCCCCACCCCGATCATCTTGTAGCCGTGGTTCGAGTCGGCGATGACGTAGGCGTTCTGCCGGAAGGTGTCGAAGACGGGGAAGCTGTCCGGCGTGAAGCACCCGATGCCGCCGGATGGTTCTTTGGAGAACAGGTGGCCCTTGCCCTCGAAGCGTCCGTGGCAGTGGGCCAACGCCGAGGTCCACATCCGGGCGAAGTCTTCTCCAACCACGAAGTCCGGGCTCTCGGGGCCGTACGGGTCGACGGCTACCTCTTCGGCCGGCTGGTCGACGATGTAGGGCGCGGCGCCGCCCTGGACCCCGTTGAAGTAGAAGTCTGGTTTGTAGTAGATCCCCCAGAGTTCGTCGGTGACTAGCTCTCCATCATGGTCGTAGAGCGGGGCGTCGGTGTCGACGTGGACCACCGGCGGCGGGTTCCCCTGCTCGTCGGTGAGGAAGTCTGGCTCGACCCCCAGGACGCCCTCCTGCAGCGACCAGTAGGTCCACATGTCCCGGTCGTGGTAGAGCTGGCCGTCGGGACCTTTGACGGTAATCTTCCTGGGCAGTTCGAGCATTGCCCAGACGTCCCGCACCCACGGCCCGACGCCCACGACGAGACGATCGCAATGGACTGTGCCCCGGTCTGTCTCCACGGCGCTTACCGCACCGTCCTGGAGAACGAGGCCCGTTACGTGGACACCGGTGTGTATCTCGACGCCTTCGGCCTGCGCCTTGGCCGCCAGCGCCCGGATGGAGGCCACGTTGTTCGCGTATCCTCCCCGGTGCTCGTGCAGGACGCTGGTTATGTTCTCCGCCTGCCAGTCGGAGAAGATGCTGCGCATGTACCGCCGGCACTCCTCCTCGCCTTCAACGAGGGTCGAGGGGTAACCGATGGCTTGCTGCTCCTTGTAGATCTGGACGATATCCTCGTGCATTACCGCGGGTGAAATCTGCAGGTAGCCAACCCCGTGGTAGGCGAACCTTTCGGGATCCGACTCCCACACCGAAACGGAGTGGGCCATGAGCTTCCGCATCGCAGGCTGGAAGTAGTTGTTGCGCACCACGCCACAGGCGATCCCCGAGGCCCCGGCGGCGACGCCGGTCTTGTCTACGACGATGACGTCCTCGCCCGTTCCCCGGCCCCGCGCCTTTAGCTCTTTCGCCAGGTGCCAGGCCGTGCTCAGGCCGTGCACCCCGGCTCCGACGATCACGTACTTGCTCTGCTCCGGTAGCTGCATTTCTATACCTCCGTAAAATTCAGTCCTCAAGGTCCGGAACGGCGAAGCCCTCGACCTCGATGCCGAACTCCCCGCCGGCGTCGAGCAGCGCGCCGAAGAGGTACTGGCCCGAAGACCGCTCGCAGTGCAGGAGATAGGAGGGCTCGCCATCCCGGTCGTCCCGGATCAGGTCGGCCACGACCTTCGCCACCGAGCTCCGGAAAGCCGCGCCGTTTGGCGTGACTTCACCGGAGAAGTCGATGGCGCAGACCTTCGACAGCAAATCCGCCGCCCGCGCGCCGGTTAGCCGGATCAGGGCCCGCCCGTGCGTGGCATCGAAGACGCTCACCATCCCGGTGTCCGGTATCTCTTCCAGCCTCCGTGCGACTTCCGAGGCGGTTCCGGGGGGAGAGAGCAAGAGCCACTCGCCGGGGGCGGAGCCGGTAACGAGCGTGCCGTACCCGTCGCGGGTGGCGCGGCCGAAAGGGACGCCGAGCTTTGTTGCGGCCTCTCCGCCCGGAGAGGCCCGCACGAGCACTTTTGCGAGCGGCGTAGCGTCCATGATGCGGAGCCCGGAGCCGCTACGGCGGGCACTGATCTCCCACCCGTGCTCGACGACTACGGGAGGGGCCGGGGGGATGGGGCTGCGGGCGATGGGTACTGTTTCAGGCACGCTGGCGGCTCCCTTCGGGATCGAAGTGTGCGGGTTGGGGCATGACGCGGGCGGGAACCTTGCTCCCGTCCCGCAGGCGGACCGTTACCGTCGTTTCCGGCTCGGCCAGGTGCGGGGCGACGAAACCCAGGCAGATAGAGCGTCCCAGCTTCGGCGACATCCGGCTGGAGGTGATGCGGCCCACGAGCTTCTTCCACTCCACGATCTGGCTCGCCTCCGGCGGCACCACGGACCCATCCACCGGCTGCAAAGCAACGAGCCGGAAGTAGTCTTCCCGCTCGTCCTGCCACCCTAGCTCGGGCTTTCCGGCGAAGTCGTCTTTGTCCTGCTTGATCATCCTTCCGAGGCCGACGCCGTGGGCTCCGGTAAGCCCGTCGGTATCCTGGCCGACGATGAAGTGGCCTTTCTCCAGCCGCAGGATGCGCTGCGCCTCGACCCCGAAAGGCTTGATGCCGAGGTCGGCCCCGGCGTCCATCAGCGTTTCCCAGACGTGGAGGCCGTAGGCTGCGGGAACGTGGATCTCGTAGCTCAACTCGCCGGTAAAGCCTATGCGCCACATGAAGCAGTCGTCCACGCCCGCGACGGTTGCGGCCCGGACGTTCATGTACCCAAAGGCGTCCGGCGAAAGGTCTACGCCTTCCGTCAGGCGTGTCAGCAGTTCACGCGAACGGGGGCCGGCGACGTTGATGCTGGCGTAGGCCGTCGTTACCGGGGTGAGGTGGATGCGCCATTCCGGGTGGGCGGTCTGGAGCCAGTTGTCGATCCACTCCCACACCCCGGCCGCGCCGGAGGAGGTGGTAGTCATGATGTACCGTTCGGGCCCGAGGCGGCCTGTAACCCCGTCGTCGAAGACCACGCCGTCTTCGAGGCACATCACGCCGTAGCGGACGCGGCCCTCCTCGAGCTCTTGCCACTTGTTAACGTAGAGCAACTCCAGGAGCTTCGGCACGTCGGGGCCCCGCAGGTCGAACTTGCCCAGAGGGGTTACGTCTATGACGCCGACGTTCTCGCGGACGTTGCGAACCTCGGCGGCGGGATCCCCGTAGTGGTCCGGGCGGATCCAGGCTCCCGCGACGAGCGGCTCCGCCCCGTGCCGGTCGTGCCAGGGCTGTATCGGCGAATATCGAACGGGCTCGAAGTTCCTCCCGGCCAGCGCGCCGAGCGAGATCGGGGCGTACGGCGGACGCCACACCGTGGTCCCGGTCTCCTCGATCGTCTTCCCGGTCGCCGCCGCCAGTACCGCCACGGTGTTCACGGTCTCCAGCTTGCCCTGCGCCGGACCCATCGTCGCCGTCGTGTAGCGCTTGGCGAGCTCCACGGAGTCGTAGCCCTCCTTCACAGCGCCAACGATGTCCTTGGAGCTTACGTCCTCGGAGTAGTCCACCATCCCATGTGTCCGGCCGTGAAAGAGCGCCGGATGCTCCTCGACCGGCAGTTCCGGGATCTCGACGGGTTCGGCATCGGGCTCCTCCCGGATATCCGCACCCTGCGGAACGGTCGACCTCCACCGGGCCGCGGTCCGGGCGGAGCGGCGGGCGGCTTCCTCGCCGGTCGCGCGGGCGCGGGCCAGCAGCTCGGCGGTCGTCCCGTCGCCGGCGATGCCGCCGGTGGCCAACACGTCGTCGGGGAGGCGGGACGGGAAGAAGCGGGCCGCGCGCTCGCTGTAGACGGGCCGATCCCCGGCCATGTTCAACAGCGAGGTCGGCGCGGTCCATCCGACGGCCGTAACCAGGAGGTCGCACTCCACCGTCGTGCCGTCGGCGCATTCTACGGCCTGCACGTTGTTCCCGCCGCTGACCCGGACTACGTCGCCGCCCCGGCGGGCGTCTACCACGCGGGCAACCTCGACGCCGGCCTCCCGCAGGTCTTCAGCCGCCGCGTCTCCGGCCGCGTTGGCCGTGAAGACCACGGCCCGATCGCCGGGTTTAACGGCGTGGAGGTTTATTAGCCGCCGGGCCGCGGTCGAGAGGATCACGCCCGGTGTGTCGTTGCCTTCGAAGACGTAGGGACGCTCGATCAGGCCCGGCGAGACCACCAGCGTTTTCGCCCGGCACTTGACGAGCCGTTCCGCCCCGGACTCCAACCCGCGCTGCACCACCGAGGTCCAGTTGTCGTCGTAACGCCCGGCCACCACGGAGTTCGTCATCACCTCGATGCCGGACGCGTGCTCCACCGCCTCGCGCAGTTCCCGCAGGGTAGCGAGATCTTCCTCATCCCCCCAGCGTAAGTGCCCGCCGAGCTCGTACTCCTCCTCGACCAGCATGACCTTCGCCCCGGCCTCGGACGCCGCGACCGCCGCCGCCATTCCGGCGGGACCACCGCCCGCAACCAGCACGTCGGGATGGGCGTAGCGCTTGTCGTAGTACGCTCCCGGGGGCTCCGGCGATACTTCCCCTCCCGAGCCGAACTGCCGCAACACCCGCCGGTAGAGGGGCCAGAGCCGCTGCGGCTTGATAAACGTCTTGTAGTAGAAACCGGCCGAGAGAAAGCGCCCGAAGGCCCTGTTCGCCGCCTTCGCGTCGTGGCGCAGCGAGGGCCAGACGCCCTGGGGGGACACCACCATGCCCGGCTCTACCCGGCGGTGCGCGCCCCGGACGTTTGGCTCGTCGTCTACCTGCAGCATGCAGCCGGGGTCGAGGAAGCTCGCGGTCAAGAGGCCGCGGGGCCGGTGGTACTTGAAGCTGCGGGAGAACGTCCGGACGCCGGACGCGGCCAGCGCCGAGACGATGGTATCTCCCTCGTAGGCCGGGTACTCCTCGCCGTCCCAGGTAAACGTAAACTCCCGGCTCCGGTCTATTACCTCTCCCGGCCGGGGGCCGAGGCGCAGGGAGCCGGCGGCCCGTAGCGTAGTAGGCGTCAAAAGGTGCCACCTCCGACGTCGTCGGCGACGTTGCCGCCGGTTGCGGGTTCTTCATCCCGGGCTCCGGCGTCGGGGAGCCGGGTGCGGCGCACCTCGTTGGTGACCGTGTGCCGCTCGACCACCAGGTGCTGCCGGCAGCCGGCGCGGTGAAACCAGGTCTCCGTCGTCCAGCCCGCCGGGTTGTCCCGCAGGTACAGGAACGTCCGCCACTCCCCGGGGGTCGTCCCGGTGGGATCCGGCCTTTCAGAAAGCTCGCCGGCGTAGTGGAACTCCGAGGCGTTGCGGGGCCCGCAATAGGGGCAGTCGAGCAGGATCATCTTTTCCCTCCTTCAGTGTCCAACGGCCGCCGCCCCTTTCTCGCCGACCAGCGCGCCCCTCTCGAAGCGGCCGAGGCCGAAGGCTTCGATGAGCTTCGGCGTCTCGCCGGTGGCTACCAGTTCGGCCATGGTCTCTCCCGAAACGGGACCGGCCTTGAAGCCGTAGGTGCCCCATCCCACGTCCACCAGGAACCCCGTCACGGGCGTCGGGCCCATGATGGGCGAGTAGTCCGGGGTCATGTCGCAGAGGCCCGCCCACTGCCGGAGCAGGCGCATCTTGGCCAGCGCCGGCATCAGCTCCAGCACGTGCCCGGCGAGGCCCTCGATGAACTCCAGCGAGCCGCGCATCGAGTAGGAGGTGAACGGGTCCACGCTGGCCCCGAAGACCAGCTCTCCCCGGTCGGTCTGGCTCACGTAGACGTGTAGGGTGCCGGAGACGATCACCGGGTCCAAAAACGGCCTCACCGGCTCGGTTACGGCCGCCTGCAGCGGAAAGGTGCTGACCGGCATCTTTACCCCGGCCATGTCGGAGATAATGGACGACCACCCCGCCGTGCAGTTGATCACCACATTGGTCTTGATATCGCCGCGCGGGGTCTTTACGCCCCGGACCCGGCCGTTTTTCACCTCGATGCCGGTGACCTCGGTGTTCTGGTGGACGTGGGCGCCGTAGGCGTCGGCGCCGCGGGCGTAGCCCCAGACCACCGCGTCGTGGCGGATGATACCGCCGGGAGGATGGTACAGGGCGCCCAGGATCGGGTACCGCGCCTTCTTCGAAACGTCCATGAGAGGGACGAGGTCTTTGATCTCCTCGGGACCGATAACCTCCGAATCTATGCCCTCAAGCTTGTTTACCTCGGCCCGCCAGTGCATCGTGCGCAGCCCGCCGTCGTTGTGGGCGAGGGTGAGGTGGCCGCGCTGGGCGAACATAACGTTGAAGTTGAGGTCCGCCGAAAGGTTCTCGTAGAGCTTTACGGACCGGTCGTAGAAGCGCACGCCCTCCGGCGTCAGGTAGTTGGACCGGATGATCGCGGTGTTGCGCCCGGACCCGCCGCCGCCGATGTAACCTTTGTCCAGCACGGCGACGTCCGAGATCCCGTGCTCCCTGGCCAGGTAGTAGGCGGTCGCGAGGCCGTGCACGCCGCCCCCGACGATTACCACCTCGTAGGAATCCTTGAGGTCGTGGGGGCGCCAGGCTTTCTCCCAGGCGCTCCCCGTCAGACCGTGACGGAACAGGCCCAGCGCCGAGTACCGCGCCGGCTTGCGGTAGCCGTTGTCCGGGCTGTTGCGGCCGAATAAACCCATCTCGAACTCTCTCCTATTCCGGGCTCGTCCAGTCGGGGGTCTCCGCCGGCTCGACGAACATCTGGCTCATCTTTTCTCCGTCGCCGGGCGGTATACGTTCTACCCCGACCATCTTGTCTATGACCATGTTTTGGAAGCGGTGGAGCGGCTCCTCGAAGCGGTAGCACATCCTGCCGCCCCGGTAGGCGGGGTTGGAGAGCCCCTCCTGCACCCGCTCTACGATCTCGATGTCCTGCAGGTTCACCAGGTCCCAGAAATGTGCGAGCTGGTCCAGCGCCGTCTCCGAGCCCGCCGCATCCAACGACTCGGGATGAGCCAGCAGCACCGTCTCCTCCACCGTGAAGTCCGGGCCCTGGGGACGGGCCAGGATTATGAAGGCGTGGTTCGGGAGCACCACGAGGGCGGTATTCGGAAAGAGCCAGACGAAGCGTCCGCTCCGGGCGTCATCTTCGTCCAGGGCGCTGATGGGCGGCAGCCCCTCCCAGCCGCCGGCATCGGTGTTTTGCGAGACCGGCGTGGTGCACATCCCGGTGTACATCCCCGGACCCTGCCAGCGGTAGTGGTCTTCCATCCTGGATACCTTTACCAACTCGGGGTGGACCCACGGCAGGTGGTAGTACTCCATGAAGTTCTCGCCGATCAGCTTGTAGTTGGCGTTTACTTCGTAGGTTTCGGCGCGCATTACCTGCCACTCCTCCAGCCGGTAGCCGGAACAGCGTTCCGGCAGGTCCCCCAACTGCTTTGCCAGGGGTTCGGCTTCCGGGTCGAGGTTGACGAACACCAGAAACCCCCAGCTGTCTACCCGCACGGGCAAGAGGCCGTAGTCGGCCTTGTCGAAGCCTTTTACGTCGCCCAGGTCGAAAACAGCCCGCATGTCTTCCGGGATGTCTGACCCTTCGAAGAGCGGGGTTCCGAGGCAGTTGCCTTCCAGGTCGTAGGTCCAGGAGTGGTAGGGGCACCGGACCCGGTTTGAGCGCAGCGCGTGGCTGCCGTCGTCCAGGAGCTTTGCCGCCCGGTGCCGGCAAACGTTGTGAAAAGCCCGAAGCTCTCCAGCCTTGTTCCGGGTGACCATTACGGAGCGTCCCGCGACCCGGGTGACGAGCGTCTGTCCGGGTTTCTGTAGTTGGGAGGTGCAGCCCACGGCGACCCAGCTCGAAGCGAATACCTTCTCCTGCTCCAGGTCGAAGAATTCCCGGGAGGTGTAGGCTTCGGGGAGCAGGGTGACCGCGAGGTCCACCGGCGCCCGCGTGGGGGTGTAGGTTTCCTCCTTTGTGTACTCCTCGGCCGGAAGGCGGCGCGTGTAGTGGGAGTAATGCTGTGTCCGGTCCAGGGTCATCCTGTTCCTCCTTTCCCGGCGATTGCGAATGATGGCCCGCCCACCGCAATGTAGATAGCTCTCTCCGAGCCTTCGAGGCAAAACCGGGGCCACCGGTACATCAGCCCGTCAGGGTCCGGAATCTCGTAGCCGAAACCGAACTGCTCGATGCCCGGAACCGAAGACCCCAACCCCCGGGAGAGCCAGTAGAGCGCGGCGAAGCCCAGCCCCCCGCACCCGACGACGATAGCTTCGTAGTGTTTCGTCACGTTTCCTACGCTCGTAGCATGTGCCTCTAGTTGCTCCCAGCGTAATTGCACCCCCTCTATAAGTCCAATATATTTTTGACACTGCTATTGATATGAAATACAAATAAATAGTGGAGTTGCGGCAGCTAAGATATTTCGTTGCGGTGGCGGAAGAGAAGAGCTTCGGGCGGGCGGCCAAGAGGCTGCATTTGAGCCAGCCGCCGCTGAGCACCCAGATCAAGGGTCTCGAAGAGGAGCTTGGTGTGAAGCTGCTGGACCGGAGCACCCGCCGGGTGGAGTTGACCGATTCGGGGCGGGCCTTTCTCGCGCGGGCGCGGGAGATACTGGACGCCGTAGAGCAGGCGGCGGCCGAGGCGCGGGGCGCGGGGCGCGGGTTGCGGGGACGGTTGGAGATAGGCTTCGTAAGCTCTGCGACGTTGAGCCTGTTACCGCCCGCGCTGCGGCTGTTCCGGGAGAGGTTCGGGGGGGTGGAGTTGGACCTCCGGGAGCTGGCCAGCGTGGAGCAGGTGGATGCCCTCTACGAGAAGGAGCTAAGGGTCGGGCTGGTGCGGTTGCCGATGCGGGCTCCGGGGATAAGGTTCGAGCCGGTCCTGGCTGAACCGCTCGTAGTTGCCTTACCCGTCGGGCATCCCCTGGAGGACCGCGAGATCATCCCGCTCCAAGAGGTGGCGGAGCTACCGCTCATCTTCTTCCAGCGGCGTTTAGAGCCCGGTTCCCACGAACAAATCGTCGAGCTGTTAGGCCGGGTCGGTGCTCTCCCGAAGGTCGCCCAGTACTCGGTGCACTTGCAGACCGTCGTCGGGCTGGTCGCCAGCGGCATCGGAATAGCCATACTGGCTGAGTCAGCCCGGAGGCTGCATCGGGAAGGCGTTATCTACCGGCCATTGGACGCCCCCAACGCGACCAGCCGGCTCGGGCTCGCGTGGCTGGAGAGCGACGGTTCAGCGCTCGTCGAGAACTTCGTAGAGGTCGTCCGGGAGGTGGCCGGGCAAGAAGCCCCGGCGGTGGCCCGGAGCGGGGATCAGGTTTCCAGCTCGGTACGCCTGCCGGGCAGCGAGTAGTAGAGCGCGCCATCCCGGCTGTCCAGTTGGAGGTGGCCGCCGTTCGCCAGCTCCGAGAGCATCTCGTCGGCTTCGCGCACGGTCAGGGAGGTTTCCAGCGCCGCTTCGGCGGGGGTTATGCTCCCGCCGTTTTCTCGAATGGCGGAGAGCAACTCGCGTTCCTTGTTGTCCGGCGCGGGGATGGCGGTTTTCCTCTGATGGCTCAGGTCTTGAATACCGCTACCTATCAGGGCGGCGGCGGGGATCAGGAGCCATATGCTGGCTATAAACGTTACGGCAATGCCGAAGATCAGACAGATGGCGACAAATGCCACTCCAAGGGCTATCTTCGCGTACGGTTCGTTCTCTTCTTTCTTCTTCGGGGTTTTTTCCTGATTATCCAAAGCGACCTCGCTCCGCTGTCCGGGACTTCATTCTAGCCGCTGGTCTATGACCTGCAAGCCCGCGAATTGATGGCGGAAATATTAGCGCTGGTCGAGAACTCTATCCGGGTGTCGTGCGAGATAGCTGAGGAAGAAGATTCTGCCCGCCGGCCGGAGGATAGGATCAGGCGCCGAGTTCGGTGCGTTTGCCGGGTAGGCCCGGTGCTCGGGTCCGGGTCATTATCTGGCACGGTTTCGGGCCTGTTTCAGGCTTTCGAGAGCGGTTTAGAAGGATGTCGCCGTGGGTTACGTAAACCGTTTCCGTAAGGACTCTTTGGCGGCGGCGACGCCTTCAGCGGTGAGCGGAACGGATTTGGCCTTGCTCTTGGGATCGCCGATGAAGCCGCGCTCGTGGAGGCGGTCCATGGCGTCCCAGTCGAAGGTCTTCCAGGACCGGACCTGGCCGTGGTCCTCGAAAACGTTCAGGTAAAGTAGCCCCAGCACCGCCTCGTCGACTTCCTCCGTTCTGAGGCCGCTTCCAGCCTTTCGTTCCTCTGAACCGGCCTCGATTGTTACCGTCGTATGGCCGAAGAGGGGCCGCAGCTTGTCGAGGACATTTTGTAGCTTTTGTGGTTTTGCCGTGCCGAACCTCCGGGCGACGAGGTCTCGGTGCACGGTGAAGAGCTTACCGACCTTAATGATGCTCCGTTTGGGTAGTTTTTCTTCGACCATGTCCCCGGCTTTGAGCGGGATCTCCCATTCGGAGAGTCTCTGTGGGAGTTGTGAGGTGATGGCGCAGAGGATCAGATCCTCGTCGTGGAACTCTTCGGGCGAGACGACCAGGGCCGGTCTCCTCTTTCTGCCGGAGAGGTCGGTGAACGGGAAAGGCACCAGCACCACCGACCCTCGCGGGTAGGATCTCTCGCTCAAGCGCCGCTACTGGTCGGTCTGGGCGGCGGGGCCTTCGGCCACCTCGTCCCAGATCTCGTCTTCAGCGTTATCCCAGAACGAGAAAGAGCTTTCGCTCGCGGCCAGCCAGCCCAAAGATTCCTTTTCGGCTTTCTCGGCCTCCATCTCTACGGCCTCCTCGATAGCGCGCCGGTCTACCGGAGAGATCACGGCCACGGGCTCGCCCCGCAGGGTCAACAGAACCCTCTCTCCTTTTCGAACCCTCTCGACGATCTCGCCCGTATGCTGCTTGAGTTCTCTCGTCCCTACGCGGTACACGACCCTATGCCTCCCGCTCACAACCCTGCTCGATCATGTGAACACAAGTGTAACACCTGTGGAAATCACCGGGACGTACGCTCTGCTTACGACACCGGCTTGCCGGGGAGATGAGGGGTTGTTCAGGCGGTTGGGTAGATGAAGTCGAGGCGAGGGTCCGTGTCCAGGACGAACCGTACGGAGGGGATCAGGCGCCGAGTTCGGTGCGTTTGCCGGGCAGTGAGTAGAAGAGGGATCCCTCCCGGCTCTCTAGCTGGAGGTGGCCGCCGCTCGCCAGCTCCGAGAGCATCTCGTCGGCTTCGCGAACCGTCAGAGAGGTTTCCATTGCAGCCTCCGCCGGGGTGATACTCCCGCCGTTGTCCCGGATGGCGGAGAGCAGCTCTTTCTCCCGGTTGCCCGGAGCGGGGAGGGTTCTTCTCTGCTGTAAGAGCTTGGGTACGCCCCAGCCGAGGCAGGCGCCGGCCCCGATGACGAAACCTATCCCCGCCGCCGGGGTCCCCGCCGTGATGATGACGAGCACCGCGGCGACGAGCAGAGCCACGCCGATCATCGTGGTCGTGTATGCCGACGTCGAGTTGTCCTTTTCCTCGTGCTGTTCCTTCGGGCGATCCAACTCGCTCATCGCGCCTCCCGCCTTCCCGAATACGGAATGTCGTTCAAAAAGTCACATGCCCTTGCCACCATTCTAGCCCGGGTGGGTGAAGGTGCAAGCGGGGCGAGTACGGGCGCGTGATCCTACAGCTCACCGTCCTCCGCCGTCTCGACGGCGTCCTCGCCCCCACCAAAGAAGAAGTCTTGAGAGAGTACGAGCGGCTCCCGAGCGGGATAGACGCCGTTCTCAACAACATTACCGGCGTGCAGTTCAACAACGTCTCTGAGTCGGACCTGCGGAAAGTGCTCGAAGATCTTCGCACGCTGCCGACCAGTTGCGCGGGTACGTCGCCGGGTTCTCGGAGAACGTGCGGGAGATCTTCGAAAAGTTCGACCTGGACGCCCCTATGCTCGACCCGGCCTGCGAAACCGGCGGGATGCTGTCCGTCTCCAAACTATACCTTGACTCGCGTAACCCTGACGCTGCACTTGAAGTTTATAGACAGGAGATTAGCGCCGGGACCTACACGGTTTGTCACTCGTCCAGCCGCCGTCGCGAATGTTAGCCACGAAATCCTGGAGGTCGGCAGAAAGGATTTGTGCCGGGTCCACGTGAAGCCGTCGAGCTTCCCGGTCGAAGCGAACGTCGTCGCGGTGGACAAGAACGGCCAGCACGCAAAGAAAACTGCCTTCTATGGCCGCTTCGGCAACGGTACGCGGGAGATCCCGGACCCCGGCGAACGCGAGCGGTACAAGGCCCAGGTCTGGGGAACCTAGCCATTTACGAAGGCCAGCCTTCGTGCAGTCCCGCCCCGTTTAAGTTACGCTTACCCGGATAAAGCAGCGCCACGGTGAAAGGGAAGCCGGTTGGAATCCGGCGCGGTCCCGCCACTGTGTGCGGCGAGGCCGGACCCGCCTCGGGAGAGTCGAGCTCTCCGGCCACTGGACTTTAAGGAGTCCGGGAAGGCGGCGGATCCGGCGTTCGAGCCGCGAGCCAGGAGACCTGCCGGGCGCTTTGAACCCCGATTGCTCTTCGAGGAAGGAGTGGGAACGATGCGCGCCACCGGTTTCTCTTGACGCCTCCCAGAATGTCGCTGGGCAAATATACCCGTATTCTCGAGGAGGTTTTCGTGTACCGGAAGTCGAACGTGTTGGTGGCAACGCTTTTTCTGCTGGCCCTGCTGCTCGCCGGTTGTGGCCAGAGCTCGGAGGGCGGTTCGACCACCGACGTCGGAAACGGCGGCTCCGGCGGCGGGACGACCGTTGCCGCAACTTTCCCGGTTACCATAAAGGATTCTCTGGGCCGGTCGGTCGAGATAGAAGCGGAGCCGGAGAGGATCGGCTCCATGGTCCCGAGCGTCACCGAGACGATCTTCGCCGTGGGGGCCGGAAACCGGGTGGTGGGCGTCTCGACGGCGGACGACTATCCGCCGGAGGTCGAGAGCATAGAGAAGATCGGGGACTACCAGCAGGTAAACGCCGAGAAGATCGCCTCGCTGGAGACGGATCTGCTGTTCCTCTCGTTCGACTCGACCACGAAAGAGCAGGCCAGAGACCTCGAAAACAAGACGGGGGCGAAGGTGCTCGTGATCAACCCGACCACGGTCGAAGCGGCCATCCAGAGCGTCGGCACGGTTGGTAATGCAGTAGGCAACCCCGAAAAGGCCCGGGTGGTCGAGGAGCGGCTGCAGAGCGGGCTGAACCAGCTCCAAACGGAGATAGAGGGCCTGCCGCAGCCCACGGTGTTCTACGAGATCGGCTACGATCCCCTGTTCACCGTCGGGCCGGGGAGCTTCATAAACGACGCCATCGAGATCGCCGGCGGCAACAACGTCGCCTCCGACGCCCAGCAGGCCTATCCCCAGTATTCCGTCGAGAAGTTGCTGGAGGACGACCCCGAATACTACCTGGCCGGCAAGAGCTCCGGCGTAACGGTCGAGGACATAAAGAACCGCCAGCCATACTCCTCGTTGCAGGCCGTTCAGCAGGACAGGGTCTTCGTGATCAACGACAACCTGGTAAACCGTCCCGGGCCCCGGATCGTGCAGGGGGTACGGTTGATCGCCGAGACCATCCACCCCGATACTTTCGGTGGGGGTGAAACAACCAGCGGGGGATGACGAGCGTTTCCAACCACACCCACGTCAAGCTGGTCCGCCACACCCAGACGGACTGGAACAAAGAAGGCCGCTACCAGAGCTTCTCCGACCGGCCCCTGACGGAGTTCGGCCGGGCGCGGGCCGGGGCCGTGGCCGCCCGTCTACAGCGCGGCTCATACGCGGCGATCATCTCCACCGGCCTCTCCCGGACCGCCGCGCTCGCCGCCCGGGTGGCGGCCGGACAGCCTTCGATACTCGCATTGGAGGAGGATGAGCGGTGGCGTGAGGTAGACCACGGCCACTGGGAGGGGTTGACGCACGAGGAAGTCTCGGAACACCACGGCGAACAGGCCCGGCAGCGCTTCGGAGACTTCTGGAACAGCCGGGCGCACGGGGGAGAGAGCGGGGCCGAGCTGTGGGCCCGCGTCGAGGCGGCCTGGAAGGACTTGGTGCGGGATCACGCCGGAGGCCGGGTGCTCGTGGTGGCGCACGGAGCCCCGATCCGGCTCCTGCTCTGCTACCTGCTCGAGGTTCCTTTCGACAAGCACTGGAGGTTCCGGACGGACCTCGGCGGTATCTCGGCCCTCGACGTCTATCCGGCGGCAACCATCCTGCGAAGCTTCAATGAGGTGCCGCCCCTGGAGGTGGAACGGCCGTGAGCCTCGAAGAAACGATCTACCGCATTCCGGCCCCCGACCGGGAAGCGATGGAGGCCGCCGAGGTACGCCAGAGCCACCTGACCAAGCCCGCCGGCGCCCTCGGACGGCTGGAGAAGCTGGGCGTGCGGCTGGCGGGCATTACCGGTTCGGACCGGCCCCGGTTCCCGGATTCGGTCCTCGTGGTCGCCGCCGCGAGCCACGGCGTAGCCGAAGAGGGGGTGAGCGCCTACCCGGCATCGGTCACGGCGCAGATGGTCCGCAACATCCTCGAAGGTGGCGCGGCGATCAACGTCCTCTGCGCCGCGGCCGGGGCCCGGCTGGTCGTGGTGGACGCGGGCGTGGCGCCCGAGCCGGAACGGCACCCGGAACTGCGCAGCTTCCCGCCCGCCCCCGGTACGCGCAACATGCTCCGGGAACCGGCGATGCCGCCGGGGCACGCCCGGGCCACGATCGAGTCGGGTATAGAGCTGGTCGAGGAGCTGGCGGATAGCGGGGCTACGCTCCTGGGGCTCGGAGACATGGGGATCGGCAACACAACCGCCGCGGCGGCCGTCGTCTCGGCCATCACCGGGGAGCCGGTGGAGGAAGTTACGGGGCGGGGAACCATGATCGGGGACGAAATGCTAGAGCGCAAACGGGCGGTGATCTCCGGTGCGCTCGAACGCCACCGGCCAGATCCGGATGACGCCCTCGGGGTTTTGGAGGCGGTCGGCGGGTACGAGATCGGCTTTCTCGCCGGATGTTGCCTGGGTGCCGCCGCCCGCCGCATCCCCACCGTATTGGACGGGCTGCCGGTAGTTTCCGCGGCGTTGCTGGCCGACCGGCTGGCCCCGGAGACGAAGAACTCCATGATCTCCGGCCACCGCTCCGCCGAACCGGGACAGAGTATCGCGCTGCGGCGTCTCGGGCTCGAGCCGCTGCTCGAGCTCGGGATCCGGCTCGGGGAGGGGAGCGGGGCGGCGCTGGCGATGCCGGTCGTGGTCGCCGCGGCCCGCGCGCTGGACGAGATGGCGACCTTCGACGAGGCTGGCGTGGACGAGGAGACGGATGCCGGCTAGGCCCGAAAAGCAGCGGGCGAACCGTTGGGGGCCGCTCCAGCCTCTAGGTGAAGCTATCCGATTCTTGACGATGTTCCCCGTTCCGGGCCTGCCGCCGATGAAGGAGGCAACCGTTGCCCGGGCGATGGTGGCGTTCCCGCTGGTGGGGTTCCTGATCGGGGCCTGCGGCCTCGGTGCGGGGCTGCTCGCGGGCTGGTTGTTCGGAGAGCCGGTCCGGGCCGCGGTGGTGGTCGTCACCTGGATGGTCGTGACGTGGGGGTTACACCTGGACGGCCTCGCCGACAGCGCCGACGCGCTCTTCTCCTGGAGGCCGCGGGAGAGGAAGCTGGAGATTATGAAAGACAGCCGTATCGGCACGATGGGCTCCCTCGCCCTGATCTCCACGGTCCTGTTGAAGGTCGTGGCGCTCTACAGCCTGGGCCCGGCGTGGTGGGCCGGGGCGCTGCTCGCCCCGATGTGGGGCCGCTGGTCCGACATCTATGGCATCTTCTTTTTCCCCGCGGCCCGCGAGGGCGGCATGGGCCGCAACTTCCACGACCAGGTCCGGTTGCGAGATTTTGTTTTCGCCACCGCCGGCGCCGTCCTGGTCGGGGGCGTGCTGCTCCCGCCCTGGGGCGCCCTCGCCGGGCTCGGGGTCCTGGCGACGGCGCACCTTCTGGCCCGCTGGATGGTCCGGGTCCTGGGCGGATTGACCGGCGACACCTACGGCGCGCTCTCCGAGGTGGGGGAGATCGTCACGCTGCTCGCGCTCGCCGCGCTCGCCCATCACGCGGTATTGTCATGAACCGCCTGCTAAAGCAGGCGGCTTGTCCCTGGACTTATGGGAGGATGCATGAGTAGAGCCTTCACGGTCCGAGACGATACGCTGCATGACGGCAGCGCGCCAACGGATATTCTCCGCCGCGTTGGTGTCGGCGTGGGCAACGTGTCCACACCCTTTACAGACGAACTCGCCCTGCCTACGGCGGTTAGATCGTTCGCTATACCCGCACTCGTTGCAGGCTTGCGAACTGTAGGCCGGATCTACCGTAACCACAACTACTCCGGCGAGTCTGGCTTTGTATTCGAGGAAGCTGCGAAGCTCTCCGAAAGCCCACTTGCCATGCCGACCACGGTGCGATCTTCTCAGCCGTTTGCCGGTTCTTTGCCGGATGCCTTTCAGATCTTCGAGGGCTATCCCCCGGTCGGACTTTTTAGCCTGGCTTACGATGCTTTTGCTCAAACAGTGGTTCGTATCGCGCTTGAAGCGGCGTTCCTTGCCGGAGAGCTTCTTGAGGTGGCGTTTGGCCGACTTCGTGCCCGCTGCTTGCAGTTTAGAGCGGATTCGCTCGTAGCGTTTGCGCGACTTCTCGACTCTCTCGGAGGTGTGTATTTCCCCGTCAGAGTCAGAGGCGATATTGGAAACTCCAAGGTCAACCCCAAGCCAGTCTTCCGGCGTACCTGGTGGCGGCTCCTCGACCTCGACGGTGGCGAGCAGCTCGTCGCAAACGTAGGGGATACGCTGGCGCGGCTTGGCTTCGCCAGTGGCCACGGTCCAGATAGAGACCTCCTCGTCATACCACCGGAGGATGCGGTCGTCATAGGCGATAGCCCCCAGCGGCTTGAAAGTTCGCTTGGTACTTTTATCCAGCTTGTAAGCGTCGGCGACCTTTGCCAGAAGACGTATCACCACCTGAGCCGTAAGGGCAAAACGATCTTTGATGTCGTGGTAGGTCGCGCCTTGGAGCTTGTATCTGGAAAATGTCCTCGTTTGCCAGGCAATCCCAGAAGCGTAATTGCAAGCCTCGTTGACCCGGTGAAGCGTCGCTTCAAGGGCGTCGCGCTGAGACTCCAAGGGGAGCAACTTGACCATAACTGTAAGCTTCACGCTGTCACCATGTTGACAAGCATACATGACCACCGGAGGATTCCCATGCACAAACTCCGTGGCGCGCCAATTCCTTTCCCAATTCCTCCCCCAGCTAAAGCAAGGGGCATCCTTGGCGGTATTGCGAGCGTGCTTTGAACGGGAGAAAGAACAATATCTACCTCATCTGGGTTCTCGGCTCCGCGGGTGCCGTAGCCGCGGCCGGTGTCCTGGCCCTCGGCATCGGGCCGGCCTGGCTCTCTCCGGCGGAGGTTGTCCGGTCCCTGCTCGGTGGCGGAGAAGAGGCCTCCCGGACCATCGTGCTCGACATCCGGCTGCCCCGGATAGTCCTCGCGGCCCTGGTGGGCTGCGCTTTGGGCGTGAGCGGGGCGGCGATGCAGGGGCTGTTCCGCAACCCGATGGCCGACCCGTACATCGTCGGCATCTCACCGGGTGCCGCCCTCGGGGCCGTGCTGGCCACGGTTCTCGGGGTATCCGCGGGCTTCTTGGGGCTTTCGGCGGTGCCGCTCGCGGCGTTCGCCGGGGGGCTCGGGGCGGCGCTGGCGGTCGTAGTGCTGGCCCGCCGGGGCGGGAGGTTTCCGGTGGCGGACCTGCTCCTGGTCGGGCTCGCCGTCGGGGCGTTTGCGGGGGCTATGTACTCCTTTCTCATACTCACGCTCGACGACGGCCGGATCGCCAGCGTTCTCTTCTGGCTCCTGGGCTCTTTCGCGCCCGCCGATTGGAGCCGGGTGCTGGTGGCTCTGCCGTACCTGGTGGTGGCCGCCGCCGGGCTCCTGTTCCTGGCCCGCGACCTGGACGTTTTTTCGCTCGGCGAGGAGGAGGCCGGGTATCTGGGGTTGCAGGTGGAGCGGCTCAAGATGCTCTGTATAGCGTTCGCGGCGCTGGCAGCCTCTGCGGCGGTCGCGGTTAGCGGGGTGATCGGGTTCGTCGGCCTGATCGTACCGCACGTCGCCCGCCTGCTCGTCGGGCCCCGTCACGGTCTTCTGCTGCCCGTCGCGGGCCTCTGGGGCGCCGCCTTCCTCATCCTCGCCGACGCCGCGGCCCGCAGCGTCCTCTCTTCCTCCGAGATACCGGTCGGCGTCATCACCGCCCTCTGCGGCGCGCCCTTCTTCCTCTACCTCCTGCGCCGGAGCCGCAAGCATGCCCCCTGAGATGACCCTCGCCGTCCAGGACGTCCGGGTCGGATACGACGCGGACGACAAGCTCCACGGGGTTACGCTGGAGGTGGCCCGGGGATCCTTTCTCGCCGTCGTCGGCCCGAACGGTAGCGGCAAGAGCACCCTGCTCCGCGCGATGGCCCGCGCCCTGAAGCCCCGCCTCGGGGTCGTGCTGCTCGATGGCCGGGAAGTCGGGAAATGGGATCCCAGAGCCTTCGCCCGGGAGGTTGCGGTCGTCTCCCAGGAAGGCTCACCGGCCTTCGATTACACGGCGTACGAGATCGTGGAGATGGGCCGGACGCCCCACGGCGGGCGTCTGACCCCGGACCGGGAGAGCCAGCGGGTCGTGGAAGCGGCGATGCGGGAGGTTGGGGTGTGGGAGTTCCGGGAGCGGAGGATGGGTAGGCTCTCGGGCGGCGAGCGGCAGCTCGTGACGCTGGCCCGGGCGCTGGCCCAGGAGCCGGAGGTGCTGCTACTGGACGAGCCGACCAACCACCTGGATATCCGCCACCAGGTCGCGTTTATGGAGGTCCTGATCCGGCTGAACGCGGCCGGCAAGACGATTCTCATGGTGGTCCACGACCTGAACCTGGCGGCCCGGTACGCCCGGCGGGTAGTCGTGTTGCACGAGGGCAGGATCTCCGCCGCCGGCCCGCCGAGCGTCGCGCTGGAGCCACAGGAGATAGAAACCGTTTTCGGGGCGAAGGTCGAGCTCTCCATCTCGCCCCGCACCGGCTCGCTCCAGGTACAACCGGTGGGACTCCCCGCGGAGCAAAAAGGTCCTCCGGAAGTACACATTATCTGCGGCGGCGGTTCCGGCGCGACCCTGATGCGGCGTCTCCGGGAAGAGGGAATACCCTTTTCGGCGGGCGTCGTGAGCCTCGGTGACACGGACCACGCCGTTGCCCGCTCCCTGGGCGCGCCGCTGGTCGAAGCCGAGTCCTACGCGCCGATCCCGGACGAAGCCCACGGCCGCAACGTCGAGGCCGCGAAAAACACCCGGCTCGTGGCCGTTTGCGATATGCCCGTAGGCCGCGGAAACCTGCGAAACCTGGAAGCCGCGGCCGCGGCCCAGGAGCACGGCGTCCCCGTCGCCCTCCTCCGCGGCGGCTTGCCGCTCTGGGCCGAGAAGCGGGACTATACCGGCGGGGAGGCGACCCGCTCTCTGGAGCGCCTCGTGAGGCAAGGGGCCAGGACGGTAGCGTCCGTAGACGGGATCGTCGGGGTGCTAAGGGAATCGGCGCCGCCGGCAGACGTGGCATTCGATAATAGCTAGGGTATCGGCCCGTGCGGCACCCGCGCCTCGTTTACTATTGGGGAGAGACGCTAGAGGAGGCCGCATGCCGGAAGATGGGTGGCTGGAGACCGACTCCGAAATATTCGCGACTTTGGGCGAGGTGTTCGTTCCGGGGCGGGAGGAGATCCTGCGGACGATCCTGGACCACGTGCCGGCCGCGGCCGGCGAAGCCTTCCTGGCGGTGGACATCGGCTGTGGTGGGGGCTGGTTGTCCGGGGCGGTGCTGGAGAGGTTCCCGGGTGCGCGGGTGCTGGCCCTGGATGGCTCTTCGGAGATGCTACAAAGAGCCGGAGAGCTACTCGCCCCCTACAAAGAACGGGTTGGGCTCCGCGCCTTCCGGCTCGAAGACTCCGACTGGCCCTCCGGGATCGGCGGCCCGGTGCGCTGCTTCGTAAGCTCCCTGGTCCTCCACCACCTGGACGGCAAGGGGAAGCGCGGGCTCTTCGGAAAACTGCTGGAGAAGCTGGAGCCCGGTGGGGCGCTACTCTACGCCGACCTGGTCGAACCGCGGAGCGAGATCGGCCGCCGGCACCTGGCGCGCGCCTGGAACGAAGAGACGAAACGGAGGTCCCTGAAGCTCACCGGAGACGAGCGGGCCTACCGTACTTTTGCGGAGCAGCAATGGAACTGGTACGAACACCCGGACCCGATGGACCAGCCGTCGAGTATCAGCGAACAACTCCGGTGGTTGGAGGAAGCAGGCTTCGAAGGCGTCGATGTACCCTGGGCGCGGGCCGGACACGCCGTATTCTGCGCCTACAGCCCGGAGCGGTGACGGGGCGAGTTCGGGATCAGAGGCTTTCGAGGCGCTCTTGCAGATCTTCGCGGGACACGTCTTCGATGCGGGTTGCTATGAACCAGGAGTTTCCGAACGGGTCTGTTACTCCAGCCCGGCGGTCGCCTTCGGGCCTATCCGCCGGCGCTTCTATCGAGGTTGCGCCGGCTTCCAGCGCGCGGTCGTAGACTTCGTCCACGTTTTCCACGTAGAGGAAGATGGCCGCCGGCTGCGGCTCCGTGTTCGGGAGGCCACCGATCATGACCATAGAGTCCCCGATCCGCACCTCGACGTGTACGCCGCCTCCTGCTCCCGACGCCCGGAAAATCTCCACCGCCCCGAAAGCGGCGCTCATAAACCTGACCAATCCGTCCGCGTTCGGGACCAGCAGGTACGGTGTTACCGTGTGGAATCCTTCCGGGATGGGCTCGATTCCGCCCTTCATTCCTCCTCCAATCCTGGTGCGCAACTATTGCACGACGAACTCTACTTCCAGGGAGGGCAAATCCGTTGTAAGAAATTGACCCTAAACCCTGTCCGTATTCTCGCCGAACAAGCGGTCGAGCTGGTTATCCAGAATGTCCAGCGCCTCCTGGCCCGAGCAGTGGCCCACCATGAGATGCGCTACCAGCCCGTCTGCGAGCGAGATCAGTTTTAACGCCTCTTGTTCCGGGTCCAGGCCGGGCGACACATCGCCTTTCTCCCAGGCGGCGCGTATCTGGCCCGCGACGAGATCCTGGGTCCCGGCCCACGCCCGGCGCACGAAGGCCGCGAGCTCTTTATCCCTGGCAGCCCGAGCCAGGAACGCAAACCATACGGCCGTCCCGGCACGTCGCTCCTCTTCTAACGGAAGAGTCTGGAGCAACACGCTGCGTATGACCGAACGCGGCGCGTCAGGGTCCGGGGAAGCAGAGGCCAACGCCCGCGCGCCCTGCTCGGCCAACTCTACCAGGTACTCGCAGGCGAAGAGGATCATCTGGTCCTTCGTCTCAAAGTAATGCTGGACCATGCCCATAGATACGCCGGCCTCGGCAGCGACCTCCCGCAAACTCGCAGCTTCGAGTCCCCTCAAGGCCGCGACCCTCCACACCGCCTCGGCTATCCGTCTCCGGCGCTCCTCGTGATCCACCCGTTTGGGCATCCGCCTTACAGTGCCTTTCTCGTTTTGCAATGCATTCGCATTGCATCGCCGCTATCCGCCTGTTACGATGCGGTTGCATTGTAACGTAGATCTGCTTTCGAGAGGAACGGGCCATGATCGAGGTGCGAGGGCTGTCCAAACGCTACGGGGACAAGGTGGCGGTGGACGACCTTTCCTTTACGGTTTCTCCGGGGGTGGTCACTGGTTTTTTAGGGCCGAACGGGGCGGGGAAGTCGACGACGATGCGGATGATCCTGAACCTGGATCATCCGGACGCGGGTTCGGTGGGTGTCGGTGGCCGGTGCTACCGCGACCTACCGGCCCCGATGCGCGAGGTCGGCGCTTTGCTGGAGGCGAAAGCCTTTCATCCCGGTAGAACGGCTCGGGCGCATCTGCGATGGCTGGCCCTTACCGGCGCCCTTTCCCGGAACAGGGTCGAGGAAGTTCTCGACATCGTGGGGCTCGCCGCCGTGGCTGGCGAGAGGGTAGGAGGGTTCTCTCTGGGGATGTACCAGCGGCTGGGCATCGCGACCGCGCTGCTCGGCGACCCGGCGGTGCTGCTCTTCGACGAGCCGGCCAACGGGCTGGACCCGGAGGGCATCTTGTGGGTCCGATCCCTGATGCGGGACCTGGCTGCGGAGGGGAGGGCGGTATTCGTTTCGAGCCATCTAATGGCCGAGATGCAGCAGACCGCCGACCGGGTGGTGGTCATCGGGCAGGGACGCCTGGTCGCAGACGTGGACGTCGCGGAGCTAACCAAACGCGGTCCCGGCAGCCGGGTGAGGGTCGTCTCCCCGGAGCCCCAAAAACTCTCTGCGCTGCTTTCCGAGGAGGGTGCGGTAATCGACGCCGCCGAAGGCGAGGCTGACGCCGGGATGCTCGTAGGCGGCATAGACGCGCCGCGAATCGGTGAGATCGCCGCGGCGAACGGCGTCCGGCTGTACGAGCTTTCGCCCCGGCAGACCAGCCTGGAGGCAGCGTTCATGGAGTTGACCCACGACAGCGTTGCCTACCGGCCGAAACAGCCCGATGGGAGAAGATGAGATGGAAGCCACCACCGAAAAACGCGTGACTACCGAACTCGATTCACCGCGATTCTCAGCGACGCTGGCTTCGGAGTGGACCAAGTTGTGGACGCTGCGTTCCACCGGTGCGATGCTGCTGTTCGCCCTGATCCTCACCGCTGGCGCTTCGGCGATCTTCTTGCTGACCACCGGCGCTACCCGGGGCGAGTCTCTGGCAGAGATGCGGGCCGTAGACGTGGCTGGAACGGCGCTGCTGGGCGTCGACTTCGCCAACCTGGTCCTAATCGTGCTGTGTGCCAACGTCGTGGCTTCAGAGTACTCGACCGGTGGGATCCGGCTCACCCTTACAGCAACCCCGCGCCGGTTGCGGGTGCTCGGGGCCAAGGCTGTCGTCCTCGCAACGGTAGCACTGTTCTCCGGAATCCTCGCCGCCGCCGCGGCGTTCGTCGCCGGCCAGCTCATATTGCTGGCGCAGGGTGTGCCCGTGATGTCCCCGACGACCCCGTGGCTGCTGAGGCTGGGCTTGGGTGGCGCGCTGATGGTGCCTTTCTATTCCTTGCTGGCCGTCGCACTCGCGTTCATCACCAGAAGCGCGGGCTGGGCCGTCGCGGCGGTTTTGGCGATCATGTCCGTACCCGCGCTCGTCGGGGCATTGCCGGAGTGGTGGCGGGGGGTTTTGCTCATCGGTTTACCGGCTTCTTCGTTGCACAGCCTCTCCGGTGCCGTTTCCCCGGGCAGTCCAGAGTACCTGGCGCCGCTACCGGCGGCATTCGTGCTGCTCGCGTGGGTGGCGGGGTTGCTCGTGGCAGCCTACGTCTCGTTCGCCCGGCGGGACGCTTGAGCAGGATGCGTATTCCGGGTACGAAGAGAGGTTATTCGCGGTCCGGAAGCGGTACGTGGTTGGGATGCTCGCCCCGGCGCGAGTGGTAGGCCGTCGGGTTAAGCCCGGAGAAGGCTCGGAAGTCGTGTATGAAGTGCGCCTGATCGAAGTATCCGCACGACAGGGCGGCATCCGTCCACGCTACCCGGTCTTCCGCTTCGATCCGGCGCAGCACTTGCTGAAAGCGCCGGATGCGGCAGAACACCTTTGGTGTCAACCCGACCGCATTACGGAAAACCTGTATAAACCGGCGCTGACTGAGGCCGATCCGGTCCGCCACGTCCGAAACTTTTTGGGTGTGTGGCGGCTTTCGAAACTCCTTCAGCGCGAAGACGACCGCCGGATGCAACGCCGGGGGCCGGGTAATCTTTTCTAGAAGCGTTTGCTCCAGGATCTGAAACTTTTTCTCCGGCGTTTCGGCTTCGAGCAAGCGATCTCGCAGCTCGGGTGCTGTCGTTCCCCACAGCGTCTCCAAAGATACGTGTGCGCCGCACAGCTCGCTTGCCGGAACCGGTAGGAACGGATACGCGCCACCCGGCTCGAAGTGCACGCCCATCGTCGAAGCCTGGCAGGCCGTGTCGATGACGAAGAAGTCCGAGTGTGGGCCGCTGATCAGGGAGTGTCCGAAGCGCCGGAAACGTCCGGTGTCCCACGGATCGTAGACCTTGAGCGGGCCGTCGCGGAGGTTGATGACAAGGTCCGCCGTCCCGGTCGGAAGGATGCGTTCCATAGCGTGCGGTGGATCGTATCCCTCGTAAAACCAGAACAGCTTCACGAAGTCCGACAACGGCGGTCCCGGCTTGTAAGCGTAGTAGACCACGAGCTTACCTTTAGTCTACGCGGCGATCGTGGCGTTCCAACCCGCGTTTCTCGGGCCTGGACGAGCCCGGCTCTTTGGCTTACCGGATCTTGACCTCGCTCGCGCCGCCGGAGATCTCGATCTCATACCGATCGGAGGCCCCGTCGTAGCCGGGGCTCTGCAACCGGACCCTGCCGCCCACGGCGTCGAAGCTCTGCGCGTCGAAAGTCAGCGTGGCGGCGCCCCCCTTCAAGCTCATCCGGGCCTCGACCCCCGCCGGACGATTAACGACCACTTTGCTCGCCCCTCCGGATAGGCTGATCTGGACCGTTCCCGACGGTTCCGGAAGCGTTAGGTCGAGGTTGCTGGTCCCACCCTTGAGGACGAAGGACGACATTTCCAGGCCCCCGAGGTCCGCCTCTATCCCCGCCGCCCCGCCGCGAACCTCGATCTCCCAGGGCACTGCGGGGTTGAGCGTGACCTCCTCCGAATGTTTGCGGGAGTCAAAGATCATGAAGCGCCGGGAACGGCGGAAGGTCACGGTTCCGTGTTCCGTCTCGATCTTCGGCGGGGTACCCTCGAAGCGCGCCCGGTAGAGGTCGTCCGTCCCGAAACCGGCGCGAAGGGTGAGCCGGGAAGCCCCGTTGGCGAACACCAGCCGGCCGCGTTTCCGGGTGGCACGCCGGTACCATTCGCTTCGGTCGTCCCTCGAAAGCGGCGGTGACTGCGGTTGACGGAGCGTTGTGAAAAGGCTCGCTATTGGATGTCGCGACGGTGGAAGCCGAACAGGCCCGCTACCGTAAGCGCGGCGGCTACTACCACCAGCCAGACGAGGGGCCCTGCGGATACCTCGCCTCCGGGGAGGTTCGGGACGTGGGTGAACGGCGAGAGGTCCAGCATCCACTGCTCCAGTTGCAGAAGCTCTCCAAACTGCCCGAGCAATAGAAATACGCCTAGCACTCCCCAACTAGCAAACGCGGCGAGCCTGGGTAGCAGGCCGAACAGGGCTACCGTGATCCCGGCCAGCACCCACGCGGCGGGCAGTTGGACCAGAACGGCGCCCAGCACGCGCGGCAGCTCTTTTTGCACGTCGCCGATGCTGAGCCCGTAAGTCACACCGGTGGCCAGCCCACCCACTACCAACGTTAGCGCGGGACCGGCGAACGCGAAGATCAGGTGGCTGCTCGACCACCGGAGCCGGCCAACGGCGGTGGCAAGGACGGGTTGGGCGCGCAGGTCTTCTTCCTCGGAGCGCAGCCTGAGGGCTGCCTGGATGGCGTATCCCGAGGCTACGAGCCCGAGGAGGCCCATCATCGCGGCGAGGTAGGCATCGGCGAGCCCCGCCCTGCCCCCGAGTTGCTCGAACAGGGTCTGAAGCTGTGGGTTGTCGTCCAGCATTTCCGAGACGGACTCGGTGACACCGCCGAACATGACACCCATCACGATGAATCCGGCGGACCAGCCGAGCAGCAATCCCCGGTGCAGCCGCCAGGCTAGAGCCAGCGGGCTGTGGAGCGCGGGCGATGCCGCGGGCGGACCGGGCCGCGGCGGAAGTAGGCCGGAGCCGACGTCCCTCCGCGAGGAGAGTGCATAGGCCACGGCGGCCAGCAACACGAAAGCGCAGAGCGCGAGGGCGAAGACCCACCAGCGTTCGTCGGCGTAGGCCCGGACTTGTTGGGACCAGCCGATTGGAGAGGCCCACGACAGCCACGACAGGCTGCCTCCGCCGCTGACGTCGCCGGCGCCGCGCAACAAGACGGCCAGGCCGAGGACACTGATGGCGAGGCCCCTTGCAGTCCCGGCGCTCTCCGTGAGCTGCGCGGCTACCGCCGCTACCGCGGCGAAGACGCCCCCGACAGCGGCGTACGACAGGCCGAGCGCGATGGATCCGCTGACGGGCAGGTCCTCGCTGATCAGGCCGAGCGCCAGGAGGGCGGCGAGTACCAGGTTGGCCGCAACCGTCGCGGTCAGGGCCGCCGCCAACGGGGCGTGCCGGCCAACGACCGCGGAGCCTAGAAGCTCGCGCCGCCCGGCCTCTTCCTCCGTTCTCGTGTGCCGGATGACGGTGAGCAGGCTGACGACCGCTAGTACTACCGGAATGATGCCGGCTCGCCAGGCCAGGAGCCCGCCGATGCTCGAGTCGAACAACGGACCGTAGAGCGCGACCAGCCCGGGATTACTCCCGGCCGTATCGGCGAACGCCTGGCGGGCCGCGGCCGTCGGATAGAGCTCCTCGAAGCCGGTCGCAAAGAACGTGGGGAGTGCGGCAAACCAGAGAATCCAGATAGGCAGCAGGATGCGGTCGCGGCGCAGGATCAGGCGAAAGAGCGTACCCGTGCCGGCGAGTCCTTTCATCCCGATGTCTCCGCCCGCACGCCATCGTCCGCCTGCTCGACCTGGTAGTGGCGCATGAACAACTGCTCCAGGGTTGGCGGCTGGCTGACGAGGCTTTTGATGCCGAACGAGGTGAGGTGCTGTAACACGGCACCCAAGCTTTCGGTGTCCACCTGGCAGCGTACCCGGGTGCCATCGGCCTGCAGATCGTGCACGCCATCGAGATTGGCGAGTCCTGAGGGCGGTTTCTCGAGCTCCGCAGATATGGAGGTTCGGGTGAGGTGTCTCAGCTCGGCCAGCGTTCCGCTCTCTACTGTGCGCCCGTCGCGGATGATGGTGACCCGATCGCAGACGGCCTCTACTTCAGCCAGTATGTGGCTGCTGAGAAGTACCGTGCGCCCATTGTTCCGCTCCTCGGTGATGCACTCGCGGAAGGTGGCCTCCATTAGCGGGTCGAGTCCCGAGGTGGGCTCGTCCAATAGAAGCAGCTCCACGTCGGAGGCCAGCGCCGAGATCAGGGCTACCTTCTGGCGGTTGCCCTTGGAGTACGTGCGGCATTTCTTCTTGGGATCCAGCTCGAAACGCCCCAGGAGATCCGCGCGACGGCGCGGGTCGAGCCCGCCCCGCAGGCGCCCCATCAAGTCTATAACCTCACCCCCGGACAGGTTGCGCCACAATGAGACGTCACCCGGGACGTAGGCCAGCCTGCGGTGCAGCCCGGTCGCCTCCCGCCAGGGATCGTCGCCAAGGAGAAGGGCTTTGCCGCCCTCGGCGCGCAGCAGGCCCAGCAGGATGCGGATGGTCGTCGTCTTGCCGGCGCCGTTGGGACCCAGAAAGCCGTGTACCTCGCCGGTCTGGACCGAGAGATCCAACCCGTCCAAAGCACGAACCCTGCCGAAGGACTTGACCAGACCCGAAACCGAGATCGCTTCCGTCATCCCAACTCCACCTGCCTCACTCGCCGGTCGTTTCGTCCCGGTTGCCATGCCCGTACTTACCAGCGGTAAGTAGTGTATCATGTTTACTGACCATCGGTAAGTAAAGGAGTGTCTTTGACGATTTTGCGAGGACGGGTTTTGGTATGTGATCGGGGTGAGGCGACGCGGTGACGGACCCCAGGAGAGGGTCCAATCGGGGCCACGAGACCCGGGCGCGAATCGCTGACATCGCTTTGGAGTTATTCCTGGGCCGGGGCTATCACGAGACCTCGATGCAGCAGATCGCCGACCGACTCGGGATCACGAAGGCGGCGCTCTACTACCATTTTGCGTCCAAGAGTGACATAGTGGGAAGCCTGATCGAGCCTCTAGCGGACGAGCTGGATCTCGTCCTGGACCTGGCGGAGCAGGCCGATGACCAACAGAACGTGCGCGCCGCCGTGTTGGAGGGATACCTGGACGTGTTGATCCGTTACCGGGGATCCATACTGTCGTTGATGCGGGACGTGAGCGCAACCCCACCAGACTTCTACGGGCGCATGGTTCGTTTCGGTGAACGCGCCAAAGAGCTCATAGCCGGACCAAACGCGAGCCTCGACGAGAGGATTCGGGCTACCCAGGCGCTCTCTGCTCTGGGGGATCCCCTCGTACTCTTTCCCGATACTCCGGGCGAGGAGTTGCGCGAGAAAATACTCGACGGGGCGTGGCGATTACTCGAAGAACCCCCCGATCGGCGCCGGACCCGCCAATAGCAAGACCTTCAAAAAGCACGAAGGACCGCTACCTCTCGCGACTCCCCCAAGCGTCGTGAAGAGAATATTTGCGGGCCGGGCAGATCGAGGGTGGGAGCGGAGCGTCCAACCGGTAGAATCCTTGCGGGCTGTCAACGCCGGGTGTGCGGGATCTCAAGTTGCAATCGGGGGTAGCTATGGGCAATACGGACGTCGCCCGTCGACGACTATTCAACCAGGGTATCGAGGGTGAGAAATTCGAGACACCCGAAGAGGTGGTGCGTTGGCTGGGCGCCGTTCAGGCGCAGGACTATTTGCAGGCGTTGTGGGCGATCGGCTTGCGCCTGCGTTCCGGGACGGTGGCAGACGTCGAACAGGCTATAGCTGACGGAAAGATCGTTCGGACGTGGCCGATGCGGGGTACGATCCACTTCGTGCCCCCGGAAGATGTCCGGTGGATGCTGGAGCTCTCGGCATCGCGCGTGTTGGCCAGGGATGGACGCAGGCTGGAACAGCTGGGGCTAAGCAGAGAGGTCATGGAGCGTTGCAAGGACCTCTTCCGCGCCGGGTTGGAGGGTGGCAGGCTACTACGCCGCCCGGACATGATGCGGGTATTGGACGACGCGGGCATCAGTACGGAAGGCCAGCGCGGCTACCATATCCTTTGGTACCTGGCGCAATCCGGTGTGATCTGCATGGGCCCGATGCGAGATAAACAGCAGACGTTCGGGCTGCTGGACGATTGGGCGCCGGATTCCAGGGAGTTGTCCCGAGAGGAATCACTCGCTGAGCTCACCCGACGCTACTTCGCCGGCCACGGCCCCGCAACCGTTCACGACTTTGCCCGGTGGGCGGGACTAACCATAGCCGAGACCAGGTCGGGGATCGAGGCGGCAACACCGGAACTTGTTTCAGAGAAGATCGATG
>JBHJHC010000039.1:0-3020 GCA_050331175.1 Rubrobacteraceae bacterium
AACCGGGACCAGCCCCTGGCCGTCCACTGCCGCAGCGGCGCCCGGAGCGCCAACGCCGTCAAGTTGCTCCAGGAGCGCGGCTTCGAGAACGTCTACAACGTCGAAGGCGGCATCCTGGCCTGGAGCGAGGAGATAGACCCGGAAGTCCCGCAGTACTAGCAACGAGGAATAGCGGTCGAAACGGGGGTGCGCCTGCACCCCCGTTTTCGTTGGCGCGGCGGGCTACGAACCGGGGGCGTCATCCGTACCGCGGCGCAGGCGCGCCCGGCTCACCCACTACCTTTCGTGGCACCCGGTCTGCACGCTGGATCTTGAGCTCCCGCGGCCCCGGCCTTAGCGCACGATGTTGGTCCCACCGCCAGCCTGTATGATCGACCCGATGGACGCCCCGATATTCGACGGGCACAATGGACACGGTGCCCGACCTCTACCTCCCCGGGCGCGGTGGCGGCCGCAGCTTCTTCGAAAAGGACGCGGCCGGTCACTTTGCAGCCACGGCTACGACGTGCCGGCACTCCGCGGGCTAGCCTACGATAACCGGCTGCGGGTACTGCGCGAGACTTGGCAACCCGCGACCGGCAGATAATATACTCCAGGCGATTATGGAAATAGACGGCCAAAACCAGGCGAATGTGATCCACGCTTACCCGCAGGATCTGGCCCGTTTCGTACGGGGTCATTGGGAAGAATACGGGGATGCCGGCGGGGTACTGCCCCAATCCGAGCTACTAGAAGAAATACTCTCCACCTGCTACCAGGCGAGCCTTATGCGCGAAGAGGAACGCCAGATCACGTTCCGCCTGGTGTTTAGCGAACCGGACGTGTTTCCGGCAACCGAAGGCCCCCCTTATGGGCTACACCGGCTGGAATTTCAGGAACCGCGGGTCTTTGACGAGCAGGAACTCCGGCGCCTCTCGCCGGCGGCGCCGGCGGATCGTTCGCTGATCGGTATCCACCTGGGCGAGGGAGGTAAACTGTACATCTGGGGGCTGGTTCACTCCGGTCCGCGCTGGTTGCAACGAGTTCGTGGTGGGAGGGATTTCTCCCCTCCACTGCCGGAAGTTCCCGTCGTGCGGGTTACGGGACCGGGACGGGTCGTCGTGGACCAGGGGTCTACCCTCATAGGCAAGCTCGAAGGTGGACGCCTCACGGACGACTCGATAGACGTGTTCGAGTCCCGGTGGCTGTCGGAGATGTTCGCGCCTATCCGGGACGAGCTTCAAGAGCTGCACCTTCGGGACAAAGCGAAAGCCGGCAAACACTGGGCGAACCTGGACCTCGACGTGACCCGCAGGATCGCCCAGCACATGATCCGGCGGATCATCTCCACCGCCCGCAAGTCCGGGCACGGGGGGACCCTCGTGATCGTGCCTCCCCGATACGCCCCGGACGTCCTCGCCGATCGCTACGTCAGCCTGAAGCACAAGTTCGCCGACGACCAGCCCCGCCGCCGCTACCGGAAGCTCATAATTGCCATCATGAATACGCTGGCCGAGATCTACGGCCAGGGCAAAGGGGAACAGGCCGCGGTCGGCTGGGAGGAATACCGGAAGAGCGGGGACGGCCGGCTCTCGCGGCTCGACGAGGCTATCTTCGAGATGTCTCACCTCATCGCCGGCCTCATGGCGGTAGATGGCGCCACCGTCATGACCCAACGCTACGAAATACTAGGGTTTGGGGGTGAGATCTCCGGAAACCTCCAGGAGGTAGCGTCCGTTGCCCGCGCCCTCGACGTGGAAGCCCACAACGTGGCCCGGTACAGCACCGAGGGGTACGGGACCCGACACCGCTCCGCGTTCCGCCTCTGCAACAAACTCCACGATGCGCTGGCCGTCGTGATCTCCCAGGACAGCGACACGCGGTTTATTCGCTGGAAGAATGGCTACGTCACCCAGTGGGACCAGCTATAACCCGATGTGGAGCTTCTCAGCGGACGAAGTCGGCGTCGGCGTCGAGATCTCTAACGTAAGCTGCGATCAGCCGGGCACAGTTTTCGAGGTCGTCGAGATCCACCATCTCGTTCGGTGAGTGCATGTAGCGGTTGGGGCACGAGACGAGGCCCGTCGCGATGCCGGCCCGTTGAAACTGAATTGCGTCAGCGTCCGTGCCCGTGGCGCGCGAATCGGCCTCCAGCGTGTAGGCAATCTCTTCCCGCTCGGCGGCAGATATCAGGCCTTCGGAGACAATGGGGCTCAGGTTCGCGGCCCGCCCTATTACGGGGCCGCTGCCCAGGGCGTGATCGCCGTTCTCATTCTTGGAGGCGCCGGGGGTATCCGTTGCGTGGGTAACGTCTACGGCAATGGCCGCATCCGGGTTCGAAGCGAAGGCGGAAGCGCGGGCCCCGTACAGCCCGATCTCCTCCTGCACGCTCGCCACCGCCACGACCCGGGCAGCCAGTTCCTCTTCTTCAGAAAGCAGGCGCAGGGCTTCCAGAACCACGAAGGCACCCACCCGATTGTCCAGGGAACGGGAGGCGATACGTCCGTTGGGTAGCTCGAGAAGGTCCCGATCTATAACGCCCGCGTCCCCCACCCGGACCATGGATTTCGCCTCGTCCCCGTCTTTCGCCCCCACGTCTATCCAGAGGCTCTTTACTTCGGAGACTTTCTTGCGCTCGTCGGGCTCCATGAGGTGGATGGCTTTCTTTCCGATCACCCCGGGAACCTGGCCGTTACGTGTCTGCATCAGGACCCGCTGTCCCACAAGGACCTGTGAGTCCCAACCGCCGACCCCGGTGAAGTGCAAGAGGCCCTGGTCGTCTATGTGGGTGACCATTAGACCGATCTCGTCTATGTGTCCGGCGAGCATTACCTTTGGCGCCCCGCCCTCGCCCAGAGTGGCGAAGGAGTTGCCCATTCGGTCGCCCTTTACCGCGGTGAACTTCTCGGCCTCTCTACGCCAGACCTTCGCCGCCACACCCTCGCTCCCGCTCGGACCCGGCGTGGAGAGCAGCTTCTTCAGAAAATCGTACGATTCGTCTCTCATGCGTTCCCTTCTAGTTTGTCCCCGGCAAGTATACT
>JBHJHC010000040.1:0-11813 GCA_050331175.1 Rubrobacteraceae bacterium
CGATGAGGTAAGGTGGGAGTGCGGGCACGAGATATACGCTCCTTCTGATATCGGGAAGCTTCAGACACTCCCCGAAATGATCGAGCATCTCGTGCCCGTTTACATGCTGATACTCTCCCTATTGGCGCAGGCTCTAAGTCATAACACTAAGGGCCAGAGTAGACCAAAGTAACCTGGGGGTTTGCCGGGCCTTGGCGTAAGCAGGAGCTTGGGGCTGCCCGGACGCCGGCGCTCCGGAGTTCAGCAAGACTCGTGGCAGGGGCTAGAACGAATCGGTAATTGGATCAGATCCACATGGGCGAAATAAACGGCCGGACAAAGGAAGACCTACTCCCAACACGAACGCGAGAAAAAGTACTTGGAGGCTGTGCCAACGGGAGGGGTGTCAGCAGCTAAACGGGCACGGGGTGTTCCGTCACGCGGGGCGTTCTCTGAGCTTCCCAAGTAGAAGGAGCGTCCCGTGTCCGCACGGCCACCATGAA
Source organism: Rubrobacteraceae bacterium (assembly GCA_050331175.1). Lineage (GTDB taxonomy): Bacteria > Actinomycetota > Rubrobacteria > Rubrobacterales > Rubrobacteraceae > SIRX01. Next base: position 483 of record JBHJHC010000040.1, read on the forward strand.
TTATCGAGCCTATCTGGCAGCAGTTTTCGGCCCTGTTGGCCGGGCACGAAACTGCCTATCCGCTCGCGGGTCACCGCTCGCGCATCTCCGAGCGGGTCGCCTTCGGGGAGGCAGGGCTGAGGTGGGAGATCTCGGGGAAGGCCCTGCCGTGCCGTTTCGGGCAAGTAGGCGATGGGTGGCGGAGCGAGCTCGTGGCAAGCGAATCAAGCCTACAACAAGCTGGCTTGGTGCATCGAGCGGGTGGGGAGGGTGATCGACTTCTGGGTGGTGTTCTCCGAGGTGGCGATCATCGTAGGGCGGCTGGCCGGAGAAGGCTGTAGCCGCTGCCGCTGGGCGGGGCGACCATCCCGACAACCACGAGCTTAGTGACGGAAGCTCTAAACAGTTTCTTCTTCCGAGAGCCCGGTCAACTCCTCGCTGGCCCGCCAGAGCCGCTCCGCCGCCGCCCCGTCGTAGGAGGCTCTGGAGGAGCCGACCGGCTTTCTGTTCACGAAGTACTGGCCGGTAACTCCTTCTACTTCCGGGGAATCGGCGAGGTAGATGGAAGTCTCGGCGCCTTTCTCCGGGGTGGTGGCGAAGAGCCGGAAGAGCGCGAGCATGGGGCGGGCGTACCAGACCTTGTTGTTGGAGCCGAAGCTGGTCGCAACGGCGCCGGGGTGCAGGGCGTTGGCGGTGACGCCGGTTCCGTCCAGGCGCCGGGCTAGCTCGTAGGTGAACATGACGTTGGCGAGCTTGGAGCGCCCGTAGGCTTTCATAAAACGGTAGTCTTGTTTCGTATCTAGATCGTCGAAGTCTAGCTCTGCGCCCTGATGGGCGCCGGACGCTACGTTGACGATTCGGGAGGGGGCGCTCGCCTTCAGGACGTCCAGGAGCAGGTTGGTGAGGAGGAAGTAGCTCAGGTGGTTGACGGCGAAGGTGCGCTCTATGCCGTCTACGGTTTCCCCGTATTCGGCGAAGATCGCCCCGGCGTTGTTTATCAACACGTCCAGGCGATCGTACCGGTACCGGAACTCTTTGACGAGGTTTCTTATCTCCGCCTGCGAGGAGAGGTCGGCCAATAGATAATCCGGGACGTTGTTGGACTGCGCCGGGATCTCCTCCACCATTGCCCGGGCCTTCTCCCGGTTGCGGCCAACCACGATGACTTTCGCGCCCCGTTCTCCAAGCTCTCGGGCGGTTACCGCGCCGATCCCCGAGGTCGCGCCCGTCACCAGACAAACCTTGCCGCCAACGTCGTTTCCGGTAGCTGCCATACCCGGTGTGACCTCCAGTAGCTCTCGATGTTCGGTGCTCTTTGTACCATCCGGTTTTCTACCACCTGGTGCGGCAGACGGCCGGGGAACGTGAGATCCGCTGGGCGCGGGTGCTTGTGACGTCCAGTGCAGGTAACATTACCCCAGATGATAAGCCTCAGGATCACTTGCGCCGAAGAGCGGGCCGCCCGGACGCTCGACCTGCTCCGGAGATATCCTACCGTAACCAACGTAGCCGTGTTGCGGGGTGCCGCCATCAAGCCGCGGGGCGACCTCATCCTCTGCAACGTGGCGCGTGAAGGGGCGAGCGAAGTGATCGCCGAGCTCCAGGACCTTGGCGTAGATAAGGACGGCGCCATAGTTATTGAGCGCGACGAAACCGGGATCTCGGACGCGGCGGCCACGGCCGAGAAGGCCGCACCGGGTTTGCCGGCTGACGCGGTAGTGTGGGCGGAAGTAGAGGCGCAAACCTCCGAGAGCGCCGTGCTATCGGCGAGTTTTATGGTGTTCATGATCGTGGCGGTGCTGATCGCCGCCTTCGGGATCTACCTCAACTCGTCGATACTCATCGTCGGTGCGATGATCGTCGGCCCCGATTACGGCCCGATCGCCGGGGTGTGCGTGGCCTCCATCGACCGGCGGTGGGCGGAAGCCGGTAGGTCTCTCGTGGCGCTCATTACCGGGTTTGCCGGGGCGATTATCGTAGCTTCCTGCGGCGCGATGGTCCTGCGGCAAACCGGACTAATAGCCTGGAACTTCGGCACCCTGGATGGCCCCCTGGAGCTCGCCATCGTCCGGCCTACGGCCCTCACGGCGATGGTGGCGGTGCTGGCCGGGGTGGCGGGTATGCTCTCGCTAACAACCTCCAAGTCGGGCGCCCTGATCGGGGTTCTAGTCTCGGTGACTACGATCCCCGCGGCGGCGAGTATCGCCGTGGCGGCCGCCTATGGTGCGTGGGAGCCGCTTTCGGGTTCGGCCCTTCAACTCGTGGTGAACGTGACCGCCATGATACTGGCGGGCCTGTCGACCCTGGGGGTTCAGCGCTGGATCTACGAGCGGCACCGGATCGCCCACCGGAGGGCGCTCGACCGGCGTCGTAAAGCAGGCTCGGGATAGCGTTGCTTCACCGCAAGAGGTACGTGTAACCCTGAAAGACATAACACGGGGTATCATTTCGCGAGCGAAGATCCTCGATATTGGTTTTTGGAGGCTAGCTTGGAAAACGGGAATATGCGGGCCGTCGTGGCCCGGGGATGGGGCGGCCCCGAAGTATTGAGCGTCGAGCAGGTTCGGAGGCCGATCGTCCGGGAACGGAGCTTGCTCGTGCGGGTAGGCGCGGCCGGGATAAATCCCCTGGATTGGCGCCTCCGGCAGGGGCATTTGCGCCCCATAACCGCTTTCAAGCGCCGGTGGATCCCGGGGCGCGACGTTGCCGGAGAGGTCGTGGCGGTGGGGGAGAAAGTCGAGGCTTTTGGGTTGGGAGACCGGGTCTACGCCATGCTGGACGGGTTGTTCGGCGGTTACGCGGAGTACGCCGTGGTTGGCGAGGAGGCGGTGGCTCCCATGCCGGCGGGCCTGTCTTACGGAGAAGCCGCCGCGATCCCTCTTGCTTCGTTGACGGCTGTGCAGGCCTTGCGAGGCTCTCTGAGGGATTTGCCGCACGATTGCGACGAGGCGTTGGGGCGCCGGCGGGTGCTGGTCAACGGGGCCTCCGGCGGTGTCGGGACCTTCGCGGTCCAGTTCGCCCGGGTGTTCGGCGCGGAGGTAACCGGAGTTTGTAGCGCCCGGAACGCCGGGTTGGTAGAGGACCTCGGCGCGCATCATGTAGTCGACTACGGAACGGAGGACTTCAACCGGCACGAGGAGCGGTACGATGTGATCTTCGACGTGGTGGGCAACAGTTCCTTTAACGCCTGCCGCCGGGCCTTGAGACCCGGCGGCATCTACGTCACCACCGAGCTGCGACCGAACAACTTCCTCTGGCAGGTGCTGACGCTTCCTGGCGAGAGCCGCAAAGCCCGGGTGGTGGTCGTAAAGGCTTCCGGGCGGGATCTCTCCCTGATCCAATCCCTGTTCGATGCGGGTAAGGTGCGGGTGGTGCTGGACCGAACGTACCCGCTCGAAGAGGCTGCCGCCGCCCAGGCTCGCGGCGAAACGGCCCGCGCCGGGGGCAAGATCGTACTGGAGGTCGGAGGCTAGCCTTTGGCTATTCTTGCATCAGGTCCGTCGCCTTGACCGCCGGGGAGACGTTAATGTCGAAGTGCTCTTCCCACTCGGAGACCAGCTCCAGGACCGGGCCGTTGCTATCCGCCTCGAAGATGAGGATGAGGCGGGGATCGTTGGCCTGCACCCAGTATTCGCCCACTATCTCTATCCCGGCGAACCTGCCCTGGGTCGGCGCGCTACCGAGCCCGGCTCCCTGGGTTCTGCGGGCCAGGTAGGCGTCCAGGGTCACGGAGCTGCCTTCCTTTATCTTGAACGTGCCAATAAACAACATCGTTGCGTCCTCTCTTGAACTATGTCTCTATACCTTTTCTGCTGCCGTATATTACCCGGTTCTCCGAATCTACCCCTGCCAGAAACAGAGTAGCTCCGTGGAATGCAAAGGTTTTCGAGTTCTGTATTCCAACCTCATGATCGCTTTCCTGTTGACTGAACTTGATCTGGCAGACAGATATAGTACTATTTGACCAATTACAACAATTTAGTCAAATGGACAAAGAAAGGTCTTATGGCGAGATCATCGGGAAACGAGGAGCGCGAACGGAGGGTGTTAGATGCCGCGGTCGAACTGTTCGTTCACTACGGCTACGACAAGACCTCGGTTGACGATATCGCGCGTGAAGCTGGTGTCAGCAAGGGGACTATCTACCTGCACTTCCAGAGCAAAGAGGATTTGCTCGAGGGCGTGATCGTGCGTGAGATGGAAAGGTTCGTTGACAAGTGGCTCAAGCTTGTCGAGGAGGATCCCGAAGGTGGCACGATAGGAGGAATGTACAGGAACAGCTTGCACGCACTCTTCAGCAGTCCGTTTACGGCCGCGATGTACCAACGAAGTGGGCGCGTACTCGGAAACTACCTGCGCAAACCAGACAATCTATTCAGGACCTTCCGTGAAGAGCACGAGCAATCCGAGCGGTACGTGTTTGTTAAAGCAATGCAAGAGGCAGGCGGTGTACGGCAAGACGTCGATCCGAAAGTCGTCGCCCACATAATGGACATGCTTGCTTACGGTTTGATAGGAAGAGATGAATTCCTGTCCGGGCAAGACATGCCTCCCATTGAAGACGTCATCGAAGGTATCGCGGACCTCATGGACCGGGCGCTCACGCCTGAGAGAGGAGGCAATAGCGAGGCTGGCAAGGATATTCTCTTCTGGATCGTGGCGGCGTCGCGCGAGCAGTTGCACGAGCAAACCAAGAACCCGGCTCAGGAGTGAGACGAGATGATATCTGTCGAGAGTCTTGTGTACGCATATCCAAGTTCGAGCGAGGAAACTCTTCACGGCATGGACTTCGAGGTCGCGGAAGGTGAGATATTCGGTTTTCTGGGTCCTTCGGGCGCGGGCAAGTCGACCACGCAAAAGATCCTCATCGGCCTGCACAAAGGGTACGGCGGAAACGTTCGGGTGATGAACTGCGAACTCCGAGAATGGGACCAGGACTACTACGAGCACATTGGGGTCTCCTTCGAGCTACCCAATCATTACTTGAAGCTAACGGCCCTGGAGAACCTGAACTACTTCAGGTCTCTCTACAGCGGAAAGACCCTGGAACCGATGGAAGTATTGGAATGGGTAGGCCTGAGAGACGAGGCGGACAAGAAAGTCGCTGGATACAGCAAAGGTATGAAGATCCGCTTGAACGTGGCCCGGAGTCTCGTTCACCAGCCAAAGATGTTGTTTCTGGATGAACCCACGAGTGGTCTGGACCCGGTAAACGCCCGCAAGATCAAGGACCTGATACTGGAGCTCCGGGATAGCGGGACGACGGTGTTCGTTACCACGCACGATATGATGGTCGCCGATGAACTCTGCGACCGCGTAGCCTTTGTCACCGCTGGAAATATTAGCCGCATAGACTCGCCCTCCTCTCTAAAGAAGCAATACGGCAAGCGTAGCGTGCGGGTCGAGTACCTCGATGACATGGAGAGAACCCTGTACCAGGATTTCTCGCTGGATGGATTGGGAGAAAACAACGAGTTCAATGGCCTGCTGAACTCCGCGAGACGCATCGAGACTATTCACACGCAGGAGACGACGCTGGACAACATCTTCATCGAAGTGACCGGTCAGGAGTTGGCCGCATGAACCGTCTAACATCAGCCATGAGACTGGACCTCACGGTGCAGTTGCGCAACAACCTGTACGCCATCGGAATCGGGGCGGGGGTGCTCGTGGCGGTAGCCCTGTCGCAGCTAGCCAGCCCGGACCAGATGTCCCTGGCCGTGCCGGCGCTGATGCTTGTCGTTGTCGGGGGCTCGACGCTGCTCTACGTGGCGGGCATGATCATCTTCGAGCAGGACGAAGGAACGCTTAGCGCGAACATCGTCTCTCCCCTGCGAATCTCCGAGTACCTGGGATCCAAGCTTATTACGCTAACCGCGCTGGCGACGCTCGAATCGCTCGTTATGATCGGCGGGGCGATGCTGATCATGAGCTTTTCGGCCCAGGTGTCGTTTCCTAATGTTCCGCTGCTCCTCGGGGGCATACTCGCCATCGGCGTGATTTACACCCTGATCGGCATCGTACTCATCGTGCGGTACGAGAGTATTTCCGACTTCCTTCTTCCCATGTCGGCGATTGCTACCATGCTACAGTTGCCGAGCCTGTATTTCCTGGGGTGGGTAGAGCCCGCAGCGTTACTCGTCATCCCGACGAGTGGACCGGGAATGCTAATGCGGGGAGCTTACGTCGAGCTCGCGAGTTGGGAATGGCTCTACGGAATCGGCTATACGGCGGCTGTGATCCTCGGTCTCACCGTCTGGGCATATCGCGCTTTTCAAATACACGTCGTCAAGAAAGTGGGGTGAGCGCCATGCAAATGCCGCAACTTGTACGCAGAGTCGGCCCCGTCGACGCCAAGCTCATTCGTCGCGACAGCTTCCTCATCTTCATGTTTCTCTTCGCCGCGATAATAGCCCTCGTACTGCGCTTCACGCTGCCGTTGGCGAACACTATGCTGGCCGAGAGCGGGGTTATGCCGAGCGAAACCTTTGCGTTGAGCCTGGCGGACTTGTACCCGATGCTAGTGGCTTTCGCGGCTCTCTATACGGGTGCACTGCTGGTCGGCACGGTCTTTGGTTTCGTCCTGCTCGACGAAAAGGATGACGATACCCTGACGGCGATGATGGTCACCCCCGTCTCTCTCAACCAGTACGTGCTCTATCGTGTCGGGGCGCCCGCGATTCTGGCGTTCCTTATCATCATCAGCATGCTGCTGTTGATCGGGCAGGCACTCCTGCCCCTGTGGCAACTGGTCTTGCTGGCGGCAGGCGGCTCTCTCACCGCGCCGATCGTCTCGCTCTTCTTTGCTACCCTCGCAGAAAACAAAGTCCAGGGCTTCGCCTATTCCAAGTTCGGGGGTATTTCAGGCTGGACCATCATGCTAGGCTGGTTCGTGCCGGAGCCATTTCAGTGGCTCATCGGAGTGTTTCCACCCTTCTGGATCAGCAAAGCCTACTGGATGGCTTTGGAAGGCCGTGGTCTATGGTGGCTGGTGCTGGTCGGTGGGATCTTGCTGCAAGCGGGTCTGATCTACTTGCTAATGAGTCGCTTCAACAAAATCGCCCATCGCTAGAGAAGCAACAATAAAATAGAACAGCACTCAAATCAGAGGATTCTGAGCAAGAGAACGAGGTTTGCCAAGAGGTACATCAAGACAATGGATATACTAACCGCGTGGATCTCTTCGACTCTCCCGGCACGGACAGCCTGGCCCGCCGGGCCCCGCTGGCCGAGCGGTTGCGCCCGGCCACGCTCGACGAGGTCCTCGGCCAGCAACACCTGACCGGCGACGGCGGGACGCTCCAGGCCGTGGCGGCGCGGGACCGGGTAGGAGCCCTGATCTTCTGGGGACCGCCCGGAACCGGCAAGACTACCCTGGCCCGCACCCTCGCCAGGACCGTTAACGAGGAGTTCGTGCCGCTGAGCGCCGTAACCAGCGGTGTGAAGGATCTGCGCGACGCCCTGACCGGCGCCCGGGAGCGGCTCAAGTACGAGGATCGGGGTACGCTCGTCTTCGTGGACGAGGTTCATCGCTTCAACAAAGTGCAGCAGGACGCCTTGCTCCCCGCCGTGGAGGAAGGCCTGGTGGACTTTATCGGGGCGACGACGGAGAACCCGTCTTTCGAGGTTACGGCCCCGCTACTTTCCCGCTCGCGCGTTCTGCGGCTGCAACCGCTCTCGGAAGAGGCTCTGGAAGCGTTGCTCGAGCGTGGGTTGGCAATGTTGGAGGCGCAGGTTTCTCCGGAGGCTCGCGAGTACCTGCTACGGCTCTCCAACGGTGATGGCCGGCGAATGCTCAACGCGCTGGAGGTCGCCGCTACCGGGGCCGGCCGGGTTGAGGTCAAAGACGTCGAGCGGGCTGTTGGAGGCCGGGCACTGCGCTACGGCCGGGAGGAACACTACGACGTCATCAGCGCCTTTATAAAGAGCGTGCGCGGCGGCGACCCGGACGCGGCGCTTCACTACCTGGCGAGGATGCTGGAGGCGGGGGAGGACCCGGTATTCGTGGCCCGGCGGCTCGTGATCCTGGCCTCCGAAGACGTCGGCAACGCCGACCCGCACGCCTTGCCGCTCGCCGTCGCCACCGCCCAGGCCGTACAGTTGATCGGGATGCCCGAGGGCCGCATCCCGCTCGCCCAGGCCACTACGTACCTGGCTTCGACCCCCAAGTCGAACGCGGCCTACGCCGCCATCGGCCGCGCCCTCGAAGACGTGAGGAACGAGGCCACGCCGGAGGTCCCGCTGCACCTCCGCAACGCCCCGACGGGCCTGATGAAAGACGCGGGCTACGGGGCGCGCTACCGCTACGCCCACGACGACGAACCCGAGGGCATGAACGACCGCTACCTGCCCGAAGAGTTGGGGGATCGCATCTACTACGAGCCGAAGGCGCGGGGTACGGAGACGGAGATCAAAGAGCGGCTCGAAAGATGGAGGAGAGAGCGGACAGAGCGGATACCCTGATCCGGGTCGTGCACGCTGTTGCTGGCCCGGCGACGAAGGTTGTAGCCCTTGGTCAAAGTGTCCATTATTCTGTAGAGCAGTATGTCTGCCAGGGATGCCAGCGCTCTATCCGGTAGAGCAAGTCGGAGAAACCTAGCCGCGACGGCGAAACCTTTTCGGACGAGCTGGATCCCCCAAACAAAGCTGAGGCCACCGCGTTTGCGCGAGAGCCTCGTCCCGCGTCCCCGGTTGTTGAAGGTGCTGAACGACTCGGTCCTGTCGCGGCGGTTGACGCTCGTGTCCGCCCCGGCCGGCTACGGAAAGACCACGCTCCTAGCCGCGCTACCCCGGGCTTTCTCCGAACTGACCGTGGCCTGGCTCTCGCTCGACGCCGAGGATAACGACCCGGCGGGTTTCCTGGCCGCCGTCGTGGCCGCTTTGCAGAAGCTGAATCCTGAGTACGGTGGTGTCACCCAGACCGTGCTGGAGAGCTTACCGGACCCTGGGACCGAGGTGCGCCGGGTAGTGGGGGTGTTAATCAACGATATCTCGGAGATGCCGGCCGAGCCTTTCGTCCTGGTACTCGACGACCTGCACATGATCCACGAACCGGCGGTGTACGCTGCGCTGGAGCTCCTCATCGAACGCATGCCCGATCAGATGCACCTGGTGATCGCTACCCGCCAAGATCCACCCCTGGCGCTGGCGCGCTTCAGGGCACGGGGATACCTGGCGGAGCTGCGCCTGGACGATCTCCGTTTTACCCAAAGCGAGATAGAGGCTCTGCTCGCCGAACGGTTGCAGGTTGACCTCCCGGCCGATGAACGTGCCGCCCTCGAGGTTCGCACGGGAGGTTGGATAGCCGGCCTCCGCTTGCTGGTGGGTTCGCTCGGACATCAATCCGCCACCGGGCAGGATGCCGTCGTTGCTCCGGGAGCCCAGGTAGACCGCCACGTTTTCGACCTGCTTTCGGAGGAGGTCCTCGACCGCCAGGAGCCGGAGGTACGCGATTTCCTGTTGCAGACCTCCATCCTGGAGGAGTTGACCCCCGAAGTCTGCCGGGCGGTTACGGAGATGGAGGATGCGGCCCGGATGTTGGAGGAGATCTACCGTCGCAACCTGTTCCTGAGCGTCGTTGACGAGGTGGAAAGTCGAGGCCCGGTCTATCGCTACCACGACCTCTTCGCCGAGTTCCTGCGCGGGCGATTGGCCCGCGAACGGCCGGACGGGCTACGCGAGCTGCACCGGCGGGCCGCCGAAGCTCTGGCTGACCCCGGACATGCCGTTCGCCACTATCTCGCAGCCGGCATGTGGCCTGCGGCAGCCCGGGTTATCGAGCAGTCAGGCCCGGAGCTGCTGTACCTCGGCATGATCGAGCGGTTGCGCGGTTGGATCTCCGCCCTGCCGCCGGAGGTTCGCGAGGAGCGGCCGAGGCTCGCTCATCTTCTCGGGTCTTGCGCCGTCCGGCAAGGTGACTTCGCGACGGCGCAGGTCTTGCTGGAGCAGGCGAGCCGCGGGTTCGACGCCGAGGACGAGCCCGTGGAAAAAGCTGCATCGCTCTTGGAGCTGGTCCGGATCGCGAGCGGGTCGGGCAACCTTGCGCTCACGGAGAATCTTCTGGCCCAGATAGAGGAAAGCCCCGTACCCATTCCTCCCCGCCAGCAGGTACAAATTCACATCTTGCGAGCCTGGCAGAAAGACGGGCGACAGCAATGGCCAGACGTGGCCCCACACGTCTCCGCGGCGGTAGACATCACGATGGGATCAGGCGACCCGGGTTCCTTCAACGTGCTGGCGCTGGGCCTCAGGGCGCCCTTTCTGTTGGGACCGGACGGCACCGCCAAGATCGAACACTACTGCCACAAAGCGCTGGAGCGTTTCGGGGACGGTGTCAACCTGATCCGGGCGGGTAGCCAGTCACTCTTGGGTTACGCCCAACTGTTGCGGGGAGAGTTCGAAGAAGCCGCCCGGATGGCGGAGAGCGCCCGCGGGATCGGCAACCGCCTGGGGGGACTTGCCGACGTAAACCCCGAGATCGACCAGATCCTCTCGGCCCGAGCCCTGGTCTGCGGCGACTATGCCGCATTCGACCTTCTCTGGGAGGAGCGGCTACCCCGGATCGAACGTCACGACATCCTGCGGACCTGGCTTGGCGGGTTCCTGTACTGGGTGGGTAAGGCGTACTGGAGCCAGAACCGAACCTCGGAGGCCCGGAACATCCACTCCCGCCTGAAGGCGATAGATACTCCACCGAATTTTCCGGATGCGGAGGTAGCCCGGACGATGATGGACGGCCTGATAGCTATGGGAGACCGCCGCTACGAAGCGGCCGAGCGCAGCTTTAGCCGGGCTGTCAGCATGAGGCCGGACCCACTCTACAGCACACTTTTTTGGATCGGCGACCCCCGCCTGTTGCTGGCGCTGCTCTACCACCGGTGGGGCCGTCCGCGGCTGGCGTTGAGAGAGCTGGAGCCTGTTCTCGACGCCTGCTCCCGGCGCGACACGCCCGGTCTCATTCTCAGGGAAGGGAAGCTTGTTGAGCCCCTGTTGCAGCTTGCCCGGGACAACGACGTCCATGTTGCTTTTGCCGGCAGCATGTTGGAGGTGCTAGGCGGATCGGGCCGGGTCCGGCCGGTAGAGGTGCCGACAACCGGCGAGACGTTGACCTCCAGGGAGGTGGAGGTACTGCGCCTCGTTGCCGGGGGCGCGACGAACCGCGACATAGCCGGGCGGCTGTTCGTCAGCGAGCGCACGGTGAAGTCCCACATGACTAGAACCCATCTCATAAACACTTTCTGAGCAGAATAATGATGCACCCGAGTTGCGCCATGCCCAGAAAGTTCTCGTCCTTGTACTCGTAACGAACCACCAGCCTTCTGAAGTTCTGCAACCAAGCAAAGAGCCGCTCTA
>JBHJHC010000041.1:0-4243 GCA_050331175.1 Rubrobacteraceae bacterium
GGCGTCGTGGTTGGGTAGGATGCCGACGTTAAGCATGTCCGGGTTCGTCAACAAGATATTAGACTTGCGCCGGATCTCCGCCCGCAACGCCTGCGGCGTGTCACCATCGTAAGTATCCGCGTGGACGCCCCGCAACCCGAAGCCCCCGATCTTGCCGAGCTGGTCCAGGGCCAGCGCTTTCGTCGGGTAGAGAAAAAGGGCCCGGCTCGCGGCGCTCTCCAGTGCATTCTCGAAGGCCGGTATCTTGTAGCAGAGGGATTTACCGCTCGCCGTCGCGGTCGCCACCACGACGTTTTCCCCGGCCCTGACCCGCTCGTAAGCTTCGAGCTGGTGGGAGTAGAGCCGTTCGATGCCCGCATCCGAGAGCGCCATCAGGAGTTCTGGATGAAGGTCCGGGACCTTGACGAGGGTGGCCTCTTGGGGCGGGAGGGATGCAACCGTATCTCCGAGGGAGTCTACGGAGCGGCGGCTCATGCCGGCTAGCGGCGTAGGGCTCTCGGTTTTAGAGCTCACGCCTACCGGCAAAAGCCCGGCCCAGGGTCACCTCGTCGGCGTACTCCAGATCTCCTCCAACGGGCAATCCGCTGGCGAGCGCCGTTACGCGCACCGGGAGGTCTTCTACCTCCTGCGCGATGTACAGCGCCGTCGCCTCGCCGGTGGTGTTGGGGTTGGTGGCGATAACGATCTCCTGCGTGCCCTCGCTTTTCACCCGCTCGACGAGCTCGGCGATCCGGAGGTCCTCCGGCTCTACGCCGTCCAGCGGGGAGAGCGCGCCGCCGAGGACGTGGTAGAGGCCCCGGTACTCGCCGGTACGTTCGATCGGGCCGATGTCGTACGGGTCTTCGACCGCGCAGATCACACCCCCTTCCCGGCGGGCGTCCCGGCAGATCTCACACTCCTCGACCTCCGTGAGGTTGAAGCACCGCCGGCACGGCTTTACGCGCTCCTTGACTTCCTTGAGGGCCTCGGCCAGACCGTAAGCGTCGTCCGGGCGGGAGCGGATGATGTGGAAGGCGATGCGCTGGGCGCTCTTCGGCCCGATGGAAGGGAGCTTGGAGAGTTCGGCGATCAGCCGTTCGACCGGCCGCGCGTACGTCGCCACCCGGCTCCCGGCTACATTCCGGGCAGGTTGAGGCCCAAATCCCCGAGCCCGCCGGTAATGCCGCCGAGCTTCTTTGAGGCCAGCTCCTGGGAGCTCGTCATGGCCTCGTTGACCGCCGCGAGGACCATATCCTGCAGCATTTCCACGTCGTCGGGGTCTACAGCCTCGGGGTCTATCTCGATGGAGGTGAGCTCCTGGGAGCCCGTTACCGTGGCCTTGACAACCCCGCCGCCCGCGCTCGCGGTGACGGTCTCGTTCGCCAACTCCTCCTGGGCCTGTTGCATCTGTTGCTGCATCTGCTGCACCTGGGCCATCATCTTGTTCATGTTTTGACGAGCCACTCAACTACCTCCATCTTTGTTTGACGTTTCGAACCACTCCCGCGCCAGGTCAAACGCTTCTTGCTCGCTACCGATTGTATCATTGCTCTCTACAGCCTTTGCCACCTTGCTGTTCCCCGCGGGTTGTGAAGCTTCCGGTGTCGGTTCTACGACAGGCTCGATCTTTGCTTCATCTGACGAGATCTCGGGCTCTTCTACGGCCGTAGAGTCCGGATACACAAGCTCGACCCTCGAAGGCTCGGCTTCTTTGGTGTAGTCTGGCTCCGTTCCACCAACCACAAATTCCAGGCGAGACTTTATGCCGAACCGCTTTTCGAGAACTTCTCCGATTGCCTCCCGGTGCCGGGGCTTCTGGGCTTCTTTCGCGTAGAATTCAGCATGTTCTGGGAACGCGATGTAGAGAACGTTGTCTTCCAAAGAAACGGGTCGTCCCTCGCCTTCCTGGAGAACGGTGACCGTCAGGGCCTGCTTCTGATCCTGCAGGTCCTGCATAACCCGCCGCCACTCTGCTGCCAGTACGTCGGCATCGACCGGATTTTCTCTCCCATCGTCTTCGCCCGCACCGTCAGCCAGCGTTTCGGCCTCGGCTGCGATCTCTTCTTGCTCCGACTCTTCCGGTTCATCTGCGGCTTCCGGTTCTTCCGTTTCTCTCGGAACGGACGCCGCAACAGCGCCATTCTGTACGGCGGCCTCCAGGGCTTCCAGGCGGCCCAAGAGAGCATCTACGGAGGGCTCGATGTAGTCGCGGGCCAGTTTAATGAAGGTCAGCTCCAACTCTAGCTTCGGATCTCCACCACGCTTGATGCGGCCTCCGGTTTCGCCTAGCGCCTCGACGAAGCGTACGATCTCGGCGGTCGGAATGATACTCGCCTGCTCTTCTAGCGGGGCACGTTCGTCGGCCCCGACTTCAGCCAGGGCAACGTCCGGGGCGTGCGGCAGGAGCATGACGCGCCGCAGGTGGCCGAGGAGCTCGTTAACGAACTGTCCAAGATCCCGGCCCTCGTTCGAGAGGCGATCCACTACTTTCAGGGCGTCGGCGGCCCGGTGCTCGTGAAGGGCGATCGTCGTTTCCAGGAGCACGTCGGACCCTACGCTGCCGAGCAACTCGCGGACCATCGTCGCCGTGATCTGGCCTTCCGCAAAAGAGGAGAGCTGGTCCAGCAACCCCTCCGCGTCCCGGAAAGAACCCTTGCCCTCGCGGGCAACGATGGTCAGTGCTTCGGGCTCGGCTTCGATCCCTTCGGCCTCGGCTATCTCGGACAGCTTCTCCGAAAGCGTGCCGACGCCGGGACGGCGGAAGTCGAAACTCTGGCAGCGGCTAATAATTGTCGGTAAGACTTTGTGCTTCTCGGTAGTGGCGAGGACGAAGATCACGTGTTCCGGAGGCTCTTCGAGCATCTTCAAGAGGGCGTTGAAGGCCTCGGTGGTCAGCATGTGGACCTCGTCTATTATGTAGACTTTCACCCTCCCGGCGACCGGGGCCAGGTTCACCCGGTCGCGCAGGTCCCGGATCTCGTCTATTCCCCGGTTGGAGGCTGCGTCCATCTCCAGGACGTCCATTGAAGAGTTGTTGATTACGGCCCGGCAGCTCTCGCACGTGCCATCTGGCTCCGGGGTTGGGCCCTGGTCACAGTTCAACCCCATCGCCAATACTTTGGCCGTAGAAGTCTTGCCCGTTCCACGAGGTCCTGAAAAGAGATAAGCGTGGGCGACGCGGTCTGTTTCTATAGCCCGCCGTAACGTGCGGACTACCGGCTCTTGGCCGGAAATTTCGGAGAAGGCGCGGGGGCGCCACTTGCGGTAGAGCGTCGCGTGTTTCACACCATCAGTATAGCGGAGAAGACCCGCCGCCACGACGAGTAGATCTACTAAAAGCCGCGCACCCCGCCGTCGACGGGCGCGGACCCGGTGAACTTCCGGCCGCCAGCTCCGGCCCGGCTGTCCCGCAGCACATGGGGTGACCCGCTTAGTGCTGCTACCTCCCGGTCCTGACACGGTTCACGAGGCCTCATTGCCCGGGACCGAGCCATCAACGCTGGCCGCACCGGCTTCTACCGAACCCGGTCCGCCTCGGGCGGGGATCTAGGCCCTGCTAGGCGATCGCAGGTACAGGGCATCGCCATCTCCCCGCTTAGCGCGGTAAGCGTCTAGTTTACCAGAGCGGGTAACAACCTCAAAAGGAATTAACGGTGAAGAACACCCCGATGCCCAGAAAGAAGAGGCCCACCATCAGGAAAGCCCCCTGGGAAGGCCCGCCCCAGCTCTCCCAGATACCGGCGTGATCCTTCCTGAAGTGAATAAGATGGGCTCCCATGAGAGCAAAAAGCGGCCCGATCGCGACCAGGAAAGCAGCCCCAAGAGACGGGAAAAAAGAGATCACTGCCAGGCTGCCAACGAAGACCGCTAGCAGCATGAAATAGCTACCAAGTACAAACCACTGTCGACGAGTCAAAGCCTACTCCAGTGCCTAGAGCGAAAAGGTTGAGGCTCGAATCCGAAAGACGGATCAACACCGCCTATGCGATCTCCAGCCTCGATCAATACGCCACTTTGCTTCGTACTACTGCATTTGGTATTTTAGCCTATTTATACGGTTTCTGGCTGCCCGCCAAGCGCCGTTTGCAATCTCCTACAGGGCACCGAAAGAGCGTAGCGTCTCTGTAAGAGCCTGCGCCAATAGGGAGAGTATCAGCATGTAAACGGGCACGAGATGCTCGATCATTTCGGGGAGTGTCTGAAGCTTCCCGATATCAGAAGGAGCGTATATCTCGTGCCCGCACTCCCACCTTACCTCATCGAG
>JBHJHC010000042.1:0-15271 GCA_050331175.1 Rubrobacteraceae bacterium
GGGGTTTGCGGGCACGGTTGGCGGCGAGGGTAGCGTTGCACAACTTCTGTATCTGGCTCAATGACCAGCTCGGTCGTCCCTCGATGGCCTTCTCTGACTTGTTGGGATGGTGACCTCATAATTCACACCAAGCGTTTAAAGAGGACTAACTTTTATCTGAGAGCGGGAGCCGCACGGTGAAGGATGAGCCCTGGCCGGGGACGCTCTCGACGCCGACGCTCCCGCCAGAGGCCTCGACGGTCTCCTTGACGATAGCGAGCCCGAGCCCGGCCCCGTCTCTTCCGCCGGAATCTCCCGCCCGGTAGAAACGCTCGAAGACGCGGGGGAGATCTTCGGCCGGAATACCGGTACCCTCGTCCGAAACCGAGAGCACGGCTTCCACTCCTTCGCGGCGGATTTCTACGCGGACCGCTTGCTCCGGCAGGGTGTGGTCCACGGCGTTGGAGAGCAGGTTCGAGACGACTCCCAGCATCGCGTCTGAATCGGTGTCAACAACCACGGGCTCGGGGCACCGTACTGGTATGTCTCTTCCCGGGTAGCTCTTGACCGCCTCCAGCGCCACCTCGCAAAGGTCTACCGGCTGCGACAGCGTTTCCTGGTGCGATTCCAGCCTCGCCAGGGCGAGCAGATCCCGGACCAGGTGGGCCATACGCCCGCTCTCCTCCCGGATGACCGAGAGGGCGCGCTGGCGCACGGCGGGGTCGCGGTCGCCGCCCTCCTCCAGCACGTCGAGGTAGCCGAGGATCGAGGTGAGCGGCGTGCGGAGCTCGTGGGAAGCGTCCGCCAGGAAACGCCGGAGGCTTTCCCGGTACTCGCGCTCGGCCTCGAACCTCTCTTCGAGACTCTCGGCCATCGCGTCGAAAGACGCCGCTACCTCGCCCACCTCATCCTGACGCTCCTTCAGCTCCGGCAGGTCCACGCGGCTGCCGAGCTTTCCCCGGCTGAGTTGTTCCGCGACCGAGCTAACCCGCCGCAGGGGTTTGAGCGCCGCCATCGCCAGAGCAGGCCCGAGAACGGCGAGCAACAGTATAGCGAGCACCACGAAGGCCGCCTGCACCACCAGGAACCTGCCGACCAGCGGGTCCTCGTCGCCGGGGACCTCCCCGTAGACCTGGATGCTCGCGGCGGGTGGGGAACGCACCTCCAGGGACGTCACCATGTAATCGCCGGTCCTCTCCACTTCCGGGTACTCAGCAGATTCGGCTTCCACTTCCGGCAAGCTAGAGTAGCCGGAAGAAGCGACGAGCGGCTGTCCCTCCCCGTCCCGGACGACGACCCAGATCTCCTCCTGCTCCACCAACCCGACGGCCAGGGCCGGCGACCCCGACTCCAGTAGCGCGCGTTCGGCCTGGGAAGCTACTACTCGTACCTCGGCGATGCGCTCCTGAGGCAGGTTCGGCCGGCCGGTGAGGTACACGAAGACAGGTACCAGCGAAAGCAACAGGAGCATGACCATAGCCGTCGCGCCATAGAGGAGCGTCAGGCGCCAGCGGAGGGTGCCGAACAAATCAACCTCTCATCCGGTAGCCGACGCCGCGGATCGTCTGGACCGGGTTTGGCTCTCCGGGCTCCTCCAGCTTGCGTCGCAGGTAGGAGATGTAAGCTTCCACCACGTTCGACTCACCCACGTAATCGTAGCCCCAAACTTTGGAGAGGATCTGGTCTTTCGAGAAAACCTGTCGGGGGTGCGAAATGAGCAGGTGCAGCAGGTCGAACTCGCGAGGTGTAAGCTCCACCGAACGCCCGTTCCTGTGTACATCCCTGGTGGCGACATCCAGCGTGATGCCCGCGTATTGCAACTGGTGCCCCTGCGGGCCGCCGCTCCGGCGGAGCAGGGCGATGACCCTGGCGGCCAACTCGTCCAGGGCGAAGGGTTTGGTGAGATAGTCGTCGACGCCGAGGCCCAGACTTTTCACCTTGTCCGCCACCTCGTCCCTGGCGCTGAGCACGATTATGGGAACGCTGCTCCTGGACCGTATCTTCGTGGCGACCTCGAAGCCCGAGAGGTCGGGCATCATGAGGTCGAGCACCACCACGTCCGGAACAAAGGACTCAAAGAGGGTCAAGGCCTCGCTTCCATCAGCCGCCGCCAACACCTCCATGCCACGGCCTTTCAAACCCATCCCGACGAACTCGACGATGTGCTGCTCATCGTCCACCACGAGTACCCTGGGGGATCTGTCTTCCATGCTGAGAATATTACTTGCTTCGCGTAGCAAGTGTCCATGCAGCTACGAGGCGGAAGCATCGATTTGACGGGCTCTTTTGAACTCACCGGATTGCTCCGTCCCGCATTCGCTTCAGCCCGTCGAGAAGCACCTCGGAGTCGGTGGGGGATTTGGTCGCTCCACTCTACGCGGGCCGGAACAAGATCAGCTCGTCCACGGGGACGAACCCCAGTTTGGCGGCCAGGCGCATCGAAGGCGGGTTGCTTTCCTCAGCGCCCCAAACCGGCTCTTTGCCCCGTTTCCTCATCTCGGCGACCAGCCACGAAACGCACCGCCCGGCATGACCCTGACGCCTGTACTCCTCCAAGGTGTCGATCGAGATGTCCCACAGGGTTTCGGTCTCGTCCGAAGCGCAGCAGAACGAAACCGGGCGCTCGCCCGCAAACGCGGCGGCCACCGGCGCCCCCCGGTCCAATACTTCTTCCAAGAAGGAAACGAGGTGCTCGGGCATACGATCCGACTCGGCGTCCAGGTCCGATGCCGCGAACCACTTCACTTCCTCCTCCAGGATTTTCGGCAGTCGGGAGGCGTCGCCCAGCAGGTGAAGCGTTGCCCGCGTAGTGGTCCAACCCGGTAGGGCGCCCTGAACGTGGGGCGCGTCTTCCGGGGTAGATAGGATCATCCCCCGGTTGAGGTTGCGTCTGGCGGCCTCCCGTATGATCTCGGATGAAGGGTGACCTACGACGTAGATCATCTGCTCTTCGTCCTCCTCCATCTCGCGGGCAACGAAACTCGGCTCGGGACTTCCGCGTTGTCCTTGTTCGAGGCCGAGGACCTCACACGAGCCCAAGAGCAGCAGAGATCTGGCCTCAAGGTACCTGGGGATGTCTGGCAGTAGGGCGGCCAACCTCTCAGGAGTCGGTATCGCCTGCGGCATTTCTTCGATCTCCAATTCTTCCAACAACCGGCACGGTGACATTGTACCGACCATCATCTCACCCGCTGATAGGCTGCTAGTCGCTCGTTTTTCAACGCGCGGCCCGAAATGGTACCGCTACGCGATATCGATATAATCCGGACCATGGGCATCAGAGACTTTATCCAATACCTCGAAGAACACCGCGAAAAGCTTCGGAGAAACTCCGAACTCTCCGCCAGCGAGCGTGAAGAAGCGCTTCAGCAGGCGGAGATGATGGTCGGCATGGCGGACGCGGCGATCAAGGAACTGGGCTCCATACTCGACAACCGCCGCATTAACCTGCCGGAAGAACACGCCGTCCGCTTCGCCCAGGACATCTTTCTCTACCTGAAAGAAGAGGAAGAGCAGGTCAAAAAAGGGCTCCGCAAAACCGCTACTTGAAAAAGCCTGCAGTGATCCCGGCGGTACCTAGCGCGGTACCTAGCGGGTAACCCGCACGCCCGGCTCCTCCACAACTTCGCCAACCAACGCCGCCAGCGTGTTGTTTCCCTCCAGGGCGTGGACGAGGGCGTTCTTGCGGTCTTCCGCGACGGCGATGAGCAACCCGCCGCTGGTCTGCGGGTCGTAGAGGGGCAGCAGGTCTTCCTGGCTAACCCCGTCCATCTTTACGGCGGGGCCGATGTAATCCCGGTTATTCACCAGGCCGCCGGGGTAACAACCACCGGCCGCGAGCGGCGAAACTCTGTCCCAGATCGGCACGGCACCGTGCCGGATCACGGCCCCAACTCCTCCAGGATCGAGCATCTCGGTGAGGTGCCCCAGAAAGCTGTAGCCGGTTACGTCCGTGGCGGCCGAAACTCCTACGGACCGCATGGCCTCACAAGCGGCCTTGTTGAGCGTCGCCGCCCCCTCGATAGCATCCTCTATCTCACTTTCGGAGAGGATGTCCCGCTTTACGGCCGTGGTCAGGATGCCGGTACCCAGCGGCTTCGTGAGCACCAGCGCGTCCCCGGCCCGCGCCCCGGTATTTCTGACCACCCGATGTTCCTCGACGAAGCCGGTCACGGAGAGCCCGAACTTGGGCTCGTCGTCCTGAACGGAGTGGCCGCCGCAGAGCCGGGCGCCGGACTCCTCGATTCTAGACTGTCCGCCGGCCAGTATCTCCCGGAGTATCCCCAGGTCCAGGGAGCAGGGAAAGGCCACCAGGTTCATCGCCGTCAGCGGCCAGCCACCCATCGCGTAGATATCCGAGAACGCGTTGGCCGCGGCGATCTGGCCGAAGCGGTAGGGATCGTCCACGATGGGCGTAAAGAAGTCCGCCGATTGCAGGAGCAGGCCGCCGCCGAACGGTATGTACCCGGCGTCGTCCCGGGTTTCCATGCCGCTCACAAAGCCGTCAGCCGCGGCCGGCGCGAGCCCTTCGAGCGCTTGCTCCAGGTCCCCCGGAGCGAACTTGGAGGCTCAACCAGCCTTTGTCGAGTATTTCGTTAGCCGGATGCGGGTTCGTTCGTCCACACCGTCGATTATATGCCCGCAACCCGGATCCTGCTCCACGAGGTGATTTTCGTCACCGGCGCCTCCACCAAGCCAGAACCCAAACTTCTCATTAATATCTGGGACACATAGGGGCTATGAGCCTTGCAGGAAATAACTACACGCTACCGGCTGATGAAATAGCGGGGACTCTGACCGAAGCTGAGGATCTCCGCGTTTCGAGCAGCACCCGTATGGCAGCAACTATATAATTAGGGCGCGATCATTAAACAGTTCAGCAAGTAGGTGCTTAGGAGGTACCGGGATGACAAACCAAACACAACAAACGAAGATCTTATCCCGAGACCAGGAGATCATGAGCGGCGAGTTAGTCTTTGCCCGTACCCGGGTAGAGGTCAAAACTCTGGTGGACTACCTCAAGGCCGGACATTCCCTAGATGAATTTCTCGACGACTTCCCGACTGTGAGTCGCGAGCAAGCCGAAGGCTACCTGCAGATGTCGCTAGAGGCAGTAGACGTCCTACCAGCCGCGAGCGGACGCTAGCGAACAAGCCTGACGCCCGGCGACGGTGCGAGTATTGTTCGACGAGAACCTACCTCGGAGGCTTACAAGGTTCCTCGGGCCGGAGGTACAGGCAACGACCGTCGGCCGCCGAGGTTGGTCCGGTAAGAAAAATGGAGAGCTACTCAATCTTGCCGAAAAAGAGTTCGAGGTCTTCGTCACCACTGACAAAGGACTCCCGCATCAACAGAACCTCGCAAACTTCGACCTGGCGCTCGTCCTGCTGCGCGCCAAGAGCAACGACTACGAAGACCTCGCACCGCTCATGGACGAAACGAACGCCAAACTCGCCTTCGCAAAGTCTGGGATCGTTACCCGGATACCCTCCAATGAGTAATCCGCAGATTTGTTCGGAAAACGCTCAAAAATGCTCCGAAACTGTGCCAGATAATTCTTTCTGCGCATCCGATTTGACAAGAACCCCATAGATAAGCCCTTTTCGGCACACCGGCCGTGCCAGATAATGGAGTTTATCTAGCTTGGCTCGCAATCCATGGAACGCGAGTACAGCCGCACGGGATCGTCAGTCGGAAAAGTTACGGGTCTGGCTCCGGAACCGAGAGTTCATACTCGGCGATCTCGAAGGCTTGTTTGCTGGCCGACACCGCGAAGATGGTCTGGAGGTCCGCCCCCAGTTCCTTGCGCTTTGTCGCCCCCACCATGCCGAGTAGGTTCCTTGCGTAGTGAACCTGGCAGCGCTGCCAGGATGCTCCCTGGAAATGGCGAAAGGTAGCGGCTTTGAGGCCCTCGTGGTCGTCGGAGAGAACCAGTTCAACGCCTTTGAGCCCACGGGCCTTCAGAGAGCGGAACAGTTGTTGGTAGGTCGCTTCGCTCTCGGTGTCCGCCACCTCCACGGCCAAGATCTCTCTAAAGCCATCGTCCCTCACTCCACAGACGATAAGTACACCCTGGCTCACCACTCGCCCGTTGACCCTCGCCTTCTCGTAGCGGGCATCCACGAACAGATAGGGATAAACCTCCGCTGCAAGCCGGCGATTCCTCCACGCTTGAAGCTCCGAATCGAGGGAGCCGGCCAGGTGGCTGACCGTGCTTTTGGAGAAGGAGGTCCCACACAGCTCCTCCACACAGCTCCTCTGTTATGTCCTTGACCTTTCTGGTGGAGACCCCCTCCACGTACATCTCCATCAATGCCAACACCAGTGCCTTCTCGTTTCTCTGCTAACGCGAGAACAGCCGAGTGGAAAAAGTCCCTTCTCGGTCCTGGGGCACAAGCAGGTTCAGTGTGCCCACCCTGGTCCTCAAAGTCCTCGGCTTGTAGCCGTTGCGTTGGCCGGTGCGCCTCTTGGTTCGCTCGTAGGGAGCGGCACCTATGTGCTCGGTCATCTCCGCCTCCAGCATCTGCTGCACTACCCTCTCGACGATCTGGTGCAAGAAGTCGGGATCGTCGAGCAGGACCTCTTGCACTAACTCGGCGTCCAAATTACGATGATCTTTAGCCATCGTCACTCCGTTCTCTGATCGGTTGACTACTAGATACCAACCATCTTGGAGGACGATGGCCCTTCTTTTCTAGTGGGCCACCAATTTACAGAAGTTTATGGACACAACCCCTCGGGAGCGTGCTGCATCTTTGCGGCAGGGTTTCTTGGGTGCAACAATAGCGGGATGACGGAGCAGTTCGTAGACGTTGGAATCATTACGGGCACCGGCCTCTACTCGTTTCCCGGCGAGGTACGGGAGCAGCGGGTAAAGACGAGGTTTGGAGAAGCCCGGGTCTCGATAGCCCGGGTGGGCCGCTGGCGGGTTGGGGCGATCTCCCGCCACGGTAAGGGCCACCGCTTTTTGCCACACCAGGTAGGGTACCGGGGGAACCTCGCCGCGCTGGCACAGCTCGGGGCGCGGGCCGTGCTGGCAACTACCGTGGTGGGGGCGGTGGATCCCGCGCTGGCCCTCGGGAGGCCGGTGTTGTTCGACGAGTTGTTCTTTCCGGAGAACCGGCTACCCAACGGAGAGATCTGCACCATCTTCACCGAGCCCGGTGACCCGGAGCGGGGGCACCTGATCCTGGAGGAGCATTTCTCTCCTCACCTCCGGCGCCGAACCGCCCGGGCCGCAAAAGAACTGGGGCTCGAGCCCACGGTCGGGGGGGTCTACGGCCACACGAACGGCCCACGCTTCGAGACCCGGTCGGAGATCGGGGCGCTCGGGAAGGCCGGTGTTACGGCGGTGAGCCTCACGTCCGGGCCGGAACCCGTCCTCGCCGGGGAGCTGGAGCTTCCCTACGCCCTGGTCGGGTTCCCGGTCAACTACGCAACCGGCGTGGGAGACCCCGGAAGAAAAGAAGACCTCGACCACCTGCTCGCCCGCGCCAAAGGGGTGCTGCCGGGGCTCCTGATCCACGCTATCGAAACGTTGGAAGAGGAGGACTTTGCCTTCGATTACGGTTACGTCTACCGGATGGAGGGTGGAGTCTAGGGCCTACGGGTCCAGAACCTGCAGCCCGTTCGCCGTCCTGCAGCCTATAAACACCCGGCCACTCGCCGGATCTACGGCAACGGTGTTCGGCTGGCGGGCGGTGGGGTAGCGGTCCAACTCCTCCGGCTCGTCGCCGCTGATGTCGTACTGGACCACGGTGTTGTCGCCGGTCAGCGTTACCCAGAGGTGCCCGCGTTCGAGGTCCACCGCCAGGCCGTAGGGCGCGCCACCTTCCAGCGGTATCCGGGCGACACGCTCCAGTTCCGGTTCCGCTTCGTAGACCAGAATCGCGTCGCCGCGGGTGTCGGCGACGTAGAAGCGACCGTCGGGACCGACCACGACGTGGGTCGGGCCTTCGCCAGCATCTATGCGTCCCAGGGATTCCAGGGACTCCGAGTCGAACACCTCGAAACCCAGTCCCCTTACCGCCACGACCCCGATCAAGCCATCCGGCGTCGCGGCTGTGCCCCCGGGGAAGCTGAGGGTTTGGAGGGTCTCGATGACGTCGCCGTCTTCTACCACCGAGATGGTGCTCGCCTGCTCGTCCAACACGAAGATGCGGCCGTTCGGGGCAGCGGCGGCGTCGTGCGGAAAGTCTCCGACCGGCGTCGTGCTGAGGGTCTCACCACCCGGCAGCCCGATCTGGGCGAGTACGTCGGCGCGCTCCGCCGGAACGAGCACCGGTCCTCCGGGCGCGGCGAGTGACAGGTGTCGGGGGGATTCCGGCAAGTCTATCTTGCGGACGACCTCTAAGGTCTCGCTGTCTATGAGCGCGAGTTCGTCGGGGTTGCGGAGTCCGACTGCTACCAGGCCGGTCTCGGGGTCCGCGACGAGGCCCTCCGGTCTGCGGCTCAGGTCCATGACCGTCCCGTCGGGAGCCGCCGCGGGCGGCGGCGATTCTGCCGGCTCGGGGGGACGAGGGAGCTCTTCGGGCGGGGTGTACTTCTGGCTGGTCTCCGTAGTGGCGCGCTGTTCCGTGGTGCTTCGTTGGTTGGTCTCTTGCCCGGAGCTACAGCCTATGCTTACCAGCAGGACCGTCGCGAGCGCGGCCAGTGTGCGGGCAAACCTCACGGGGATCAATCGCGTCTATGCGCTTCTCTGGAAGGGGAGATCTCCTGTACGATCTTCTTTTCCCGGAGTATCTCCTCTGCCTCCGCGAAGTAGTCTCGGATGTCTCCCTGGGCCCGGAACCAGCGCAGGTACTGTTCGATACCGCCGGCCAGCTCTGTCTCCGGCTCGTACCCGGCAGCGGCGATGCGGGAGACGTCGGGGGTCAGATGCCGCATCTCGCCGGGGCGGAACTCGCCGCGGGCCACCGGATCCATCGGGATATCCAGGGCGGAGGAGATCATCTCCGCCACCTCCCGGACGGTCACGCCCCGCCCGCTGCCCACGTTGGCCGTCTGGCCGTCCAATTTATCTGTGGTCGCCGCGAGCAGGTTGGCGCGGGCGATGTCTCCGACGTAGGAGAAGTCGCGGGTCTGCTCCCCGTCTTCGTAGAGAACCGGCGGCTGGCCGCTCAAAAGCCGGGTACAGAAGATGGCGATAACCCCCGTGTACGGGTTGAAGATGGATTGCCGGGGCCCGTAAGTGCAGGAGTAGCGGAGCGCGACGGCCGGTATTCCGGTCTGCCGGCTCCAGGTAAGCACGAGCCGCTCCTGGTCCGCCTTGGTGATCGCGTAAACCGTCTCGCCCCCCGTCGGGGCTTCTTCGGGCGTGGCGGTAGGCTCGGACGGCAGGCCGCACCCGGGGCAGCGGACGGCGAAGTCGCCCGCGGCGAGCTGGGCCGTGGGGCGGGTTTCGGGGAAGACCCGGCCGTGGGTCGGGCAGAGTGCCGCGCCTTCCCGATAGACGGCCTGGGACGAGGCGACGACCAGCTTCTCGACGGGAAGGTTCTCGTCGCGGATTATCTCCAGCATCTGGGCGGTGCCGAAGCTGTTCACGTGAACGTACTTGCCCATCTCGGGCATGTAGCCCCCGTAGGCTGCCTGGTGGAAGACGACATCTACGCCCTCCAGCGCCGCGGTTACGGCGGCCCGGTCCCGGATGTCCACCTCGGCGAAATCCACTCTCTCCGGTATCCAGGATGGCTCGCCGTTGCGGTGAGTCTGGGGTTCGAGGTTGTCGAGCACCCGCACGGCGTAGCCTTCGTCCAGGAGCAGATCCGTCAGGTGCGACCCGATAAGACCAGCCCCGCCGGTCACCAGCGCGCGCTTTTTCGTGGGACCTTTTCTCACGCCCGGCGATCTCCCCTCACGGCGCTACGAGCTCTCTTCCGCGGGATCCTCATCCGCGGATTTCTCTTTATTTTGCCGGGCTTCTCGACTCTGGCCTTGGGCGCCTTCTTTGGCGAGAGACCGGTCGACGAGCGTTGTGAAGACGAAGGTGCCGATCACCACCGTAGCCATGGCACCGAGAAAGATGATGAGGAATATCAGTTGGGCTGTTCCGTAGGACAACTCGAACACCTCCTCTCTATAAGATAGCGTCTATTGGCGGTCCGCGCGCGGCCGTCCACGACGGTCACGTGAACAACAGCAGGATGCGGGCTATGGAGCTGCCCCGGTCCCGGAGCGCCTTGAGCCTGGGGCGTATCAGACGGTCCAGGCCGTAGTAGCGACCGGGGGCGAGCCCGAACACGATGATCGAGAGCAGCACCATGAGCTGGTAGCTCCATTCCCACTCGAACGGGTCCGGTATGCCGGCCAGCCCGATCATCAGCTGCATAGACATCCCGATGGCTACCAGCCCGCCTAATCGGCTCAGGAAGCCGAGGATGAGGCTGAGCGCGATAAACGCTTCCGAGGCCCAGATGATGTACCCGAACCACGAGATATTGGGCTTTACCACGTTCTCTATAAACCACCCGTTCGCCGCCTGGGCCGGCCCGATCGGGACGAAAAGCTCGGGCCCATCGAACTGGCGCAGGATGCCGGCGGTAAACAGCTTGCGGGGCTGGTCCGAGTAGAACTCCTCGATGCCGATCCAGTTGCACAGTCCCCGCTCGCGGACCAGTTCGCCGTCGCTGTCGGCCCGGGCGAACAAGAACTCTCCCTGTTCGTTCTTGTTGCACCGGTAGTCCGGGGGGACTTTCCACCAGAGCTGGGTGAAAAACAGGTATCCCAGGCCGATGCTCGCTATCGCGATGGCGGCTACCATCACGATACCCTCGATCCGGGACGCCGTGTAGATCCCGTCTCTCACGTTCTGTTCCTGTTCCCCGGGGTCCCTGTTTTCCATGCCGGCGCTCCTCTCCTGACTTTTGGTCTACGCTCGCGCTTTTTGTACTGACGTCCTACGGCCGCATATCTTTACGTCTCGTCGCGAAACTTCGCGTATCCCGGCTCGTCGGCGGCCGGCACCGGCTCCAACAACCCGAGTTTCTTGAGGGCCTCTCGCGTAGCGGCCAAATCTCCGCGTACCAGCGCCAGTTCCCCCAGCGGTCGGAGGTCTTCTTCGTGGTCCACGTCGAAGGTGGGGTCGAGAAGCTCTACGGAGAGGCCGGAAAGCCGGGCGCGGGCAAGTATTCCATCCAGCTCCGAACCCGTGCTCATCGTCACACCTTCCAACACCCGGTCGTACGGCCCGCTCATCCCGATCAGGCAGTACCCGCCGTCGTGGGTCGGCAGGAAGACCAGGTCGTGGCGATCCAGGGCCCTGAAGGCTTCTTCTACGGTTTCTACGCTTAGGTGCGGGGCGTCGGAGCCGATGAGCACCGCGCGCTCGCCGCGCACGTCCGCCTCGCGGAAAAGTTGCCTCTGGCGGTCGGTCAGGTCGCCTTCTCCCTGGTAGAGAAGCCGCTCCGTCGCACCGGTTAGCGCGGAGATCTCCGGCCAGGCGTCGGGGGGCGTGATGAACCACCCGGAGCCGAACGGCGCGGCGGCGAACCGCCGGCCGATGTCCTGGAGAAAGGCTTTGTACAGCTCGATGGCCGCTTCATGGCCGATAGACGCCCCGAGCCGCGTCTTCGCGAACCCGGCCCTGGGGACTTTGGCGATAACGTACAGGACGTCGGTCACCGGCTGACCTCCGTCACGGTCCGTTCGGCCTGCTTCGAGGGTTGCCAGCGCGAGTAGCGGAGGATGGTAGAGATGATGTACCAGCCGACCTTCAGGCTGCTGATTATGGTATCCCCGACCTTAGAAGTCCCGATCCGGCGCCGGTAGCTTACCGGCACCTCCCGGTAGCGGTAGCCGGACCGGGCGGCCTTGACGATCATCTCCGACGGCCAGCCGTAGGTCATCTCTCTCATGTCGAGGGCCAGCAGGTCCTCCCGCCGGATGGTGCGAAACGGCCCCACGTCCGTTACCCGGACGCCGTAGATGGTACGCATCATAAACGAAGCCAGGTGGTTCCCGAAGATCTGCTGCCAGGTCATGGATCCCCGGTCCCGGCTACCCAGGGCGCGGGACCCGACGACCAGGTCCGCCTCACCCGCGAGCAGTGGTTCCAGTACCCGCGGGAGGTCGTCCGGGTCGTCGGCGGCGTCGCCGTCGAGCAGCACTATGACCTCCGCGTCTTCCGCCGCGAGAACCCCGGCGCGGCAGGCGTAGCCGTAGCCGCGACGCTCCTCGCGCACGACCCGCGCCCCGGCGCGGCGGGCGGTTTCTCCCGTACCGTCGGTAGATCCGTTGTCCACCACGATCACCTCTCCCGCAGCCAGCAGCGGCTGCGCCCGGAGGCCCGCTACGACCTGCTCTATCGAGGGGGCTTCGTTCAGGGCGGGGACGACCGCGGCGATCTGGGCCGGTAGGCGCTCACGGCTCAAGCCGGCGGGGCCTCTCCGGCCGTAATAACCGTGGTACAGGCGTTACCGGCCTTCGGTACGTCCCCGGGATCGCTGAGGGTATAACGGAGCAACTCCTGGATGCGCCGGACTTCCTCGTCTCCGCCGCGCACCACCGGGCAATACTCGTCCGGCTCGTCCAGCTTGTTTCTTAGCGCCCGGCGGCTCGCGCAGCCCCCGGCGCAGCTCTCGACGAAGTCGCAGGGCTCGCACGCCCGCGGCAACTGCCGGGATCTCTCGAACTCGCGCTGCTGCCAGATGTCCCGGTCCGGGTCGGCGAGGTGCGGGATGCTTCCTGCGGCGGCGGGCCAGTAGGGGCAGGGCGTGATCGTGCCGGCCGGCAACGCCCGGATGCTCCGGTTTCCGCAGGGGTTGCCCCGGGTAGTTTCGAGGCCCATGATCGCGTTTACCAGCGGCTCGCTGCACACGACCACCGGACCGGCGGCGAAGAGGTTCGCGAACGCCTGCCAGAACTGCTCGTAGGAGAGCGTGAACTCCTCCCCGATAACCGGCTGGTAGACGTTGACCCGCAAGTCGCAGCCGAGCCCGAAAGCGAAGTCCGCCACCTCCTGCATCCGGTCGTAGTTGGTGCTCATCATCACCGCCGCGACGGAGGTCGGGATGCCCAACCGCTGGCACCGCTCCAGCGAGTCTATCGCCATCTCCCAGGCGCCTTCGCCCCGGAACTCGTCCATCTCCTCTTTTGTCGGAAAGTCGAAAGAGAGCTCGACGGAGTGGAAACCGGCCATCTCCTCGTCGGTCAGCATGTCCAGACTGTAGCCGTTGGAGGTGATCGCCGTCTTCACCTCCCGCTCCCGGAACAGCTCCAGCATCCCCCGGTACTCCGGATGTACCCCGTTCTCCCCGACCCCGAGGTTGACCGACCCCACGTCCAGGTTGTCCAGGATCGTCTCTACCTCGGGAATCGAAAGACGCTGCTGCGTCAGCGTCGGCCGGTAGCAGTGCGGACATGCCAGGTTACACTCGTTCGTAAGGCCGATACCGACGGCTACGGGCATGTGGCTCCTCTCCTATCTGTAAGCTTCTACAAAGCCTACGCTACTCTAAAGGATACAAACAACGCAACCCTATATTCTTACAATACTCTTACTTCTGCCAGCCCCTTCTGGATCACTGATCCTCACCTCGCTTACGAATCGCGACGACCTCCAGGTAATCGCTCGGCACGATCATGGTTCCATCTTCCGCAAGGTTGAAGCGCCCGACAAGCCCCTTCACGTCGCGCGCCAGCTTTTCTCGATCCTCGTTCCCCAGGGCCCGGAAAGCTTCACGGGTAGGCCCGAGATAGTCGCGCAGGATTTCCAGATAGTATTCGACCGAAGGATAACGAAACGTAAAGGTCCGAGGGGTAGTATCGATGCTCTCGGCTTCATCTCCGAGAAGCTCCTGCAGCCTCTCCTCACTGCCCCAGAGCGTGGGGGGCAGCAAGCCGGGCACCTTTGGCTGGTAGCTACCGAAAAGCGAGCCCAGCTCCCCGGCGAAGCTCCCCGGAACCCAGTTCGCCAGGCAGATCCTACCCCCCGGCCGGCAAACCCGGACCAGCTCCGCGGCCACCCGCTCCTGGTCGGGAGCAAACATCGCCCCGACACTGGAAAGCACCACGTCAAACCCCGCATCCGGGAACGGCAACTCCTCCGCGTCCCCCTCCTGAAACTCCACTACGAGTCCCTCCACAGCCGCCCGCTCCCGGCCTTTCTCCAGCAGGTCCGGAACATAGTCCGTACCGGTAACCTCGCAGTAGCGGCGCGCAGCCGCCAACGCCGCATTGCCGCTGCCGGTCGCCACGTCCAGAACCCGTTCCCCCGGTCGCAGGTCCGCCGCCTCGCACAGAAGCTCGCTCATGATGTTCAGGGCCGTGCCGAACACCGCGTAGTCCCCCGAAGCCCACGCCTGCTGCTGGCGGCTCTTCGCTGCGGACAGATCTGGATCGCTCACACGCGTTTTCTCCGGGAACCCATGACCTGCAGACCACACTAACAAAATCTGCGTTGCCAAGCGAATAGTGGACTCTTTGCTGCACGCCAAACTAGAGAAAATACTCGGCAGTCTGCATATATGTCCAGACGGTGTTGCTAACAGTGACAGATAAGAGCAAGAAACGTGTCTAGCTTCTTTTCTATAGCACAGTTTCTACGATGCAGTGTCTTCTGGAAACGCTAAAGTGCGTCCACATTCCTTCGGAAACGCCATTTGCATGCAGGATACTGAACTACCGATGCCTTCTCGGAAACCAATGGGATCAGATCAACTAACAACTTTGCTCGAATTTCTTTGTTTGCTCACTGTTCTTCACCTCCTACTTCATCCTCTTTATCGAGAATTTCCAGGTTTCCCCGGACCATTTCGGTAAAGGGATCGTCGCTCCCAAAGACATTCTCGCTGGCTGCTAGTGAACGAGCCACATAGGGACGCGCCTCATCAACACGCCCCAGCATCTCTAACGAGACGGCAGTGGAATAAAGAAGTCTTGCGGCGCCAGGACAATCGTCACCTAACTCTCTTTCGACAATGGCTAGCGATAGTTGTTGATATACCAAAGCCTGCGCAAAGAAGTTCGAGTCTCGTGAAGACATACCCAAATTTTGTAATATATGAGCCAAGTTACTCATGCTGAAAGCAGCATTAAGGTATTCGCCCCCGAAAACCTGGATTTCTACAGCTCTTTCCAGATGAGATATTGCTTCTGGATACAAATCCTGATACCAAAGCGTCTTGGCTATGTTAATAAGGCAGTGAGCTGTTTGAGAGAGGTATCGTCAAGAGTTGTGGATTGGATACCGGAATCAAGCGGCTACCTTCTCCTCAGTTCCTTCTACCAACTCTACCTTTCTGAATTCGGCTACACCTCTGACCAACCCCCCCAGGAGAGCACCGGTCACCATCCT
>JBHJHC010000043.1:0-109700 GCA_050331175.1 Rubrobacteraceae bacterium
GCCTCTGAGATCCGGCGCCATCTAGCTTCAGAGACCGCTGCCGGCCATCAGCGCGCCCACCGCGCCGAACTGTCGGGACTGGTGGATGCCGTTGGCGCTACAGACCACTCGGGCGTTACCCTCCACACCCGAAGCGCGGCCGTCGCCCGTTCGATGGTACGCCTGTGGAAGGCGGAGTTCGGCCTGGAGCCGAGGCTATTTCCGGTCGAGCCGGATAGTTTCGGCCGGGCCCGATACGCCGTGCGGGTCGAGGGGCCTAGGGTGGTGGGTTCTATGAAAGAGTTAGAGGGCGCACGCGGCTCGCGCAGCATGGTAGATCGTACGGCCTATTTGCGGGGCGCGTTTCAAGGTGTGGGATCCGTGACGCGGCCGGGCCGGGATCTCCACCTGGAGTTCGTCCATCGGGACGAAGGTTTCGTCCGGCGCATCGTCGAGTTCTCCCGCGCGTCCTTGAAGATTTCGCATCGCCGCGGGCGCTGGGTCGCGTACACCAAGAGCGCGGACGGGGTGACGACTTTGCTCTCGCAGATGGGCCTCAACGAAGCCGTACTCGAGTACGAGGCGCGGTTCGTACTTGGAGAGGCCAAGGCAAACGCCAACCGGGTAACCAACTTCGACTCCGCAAACGCCGGCCGTACCGCGCTCGCCGCCGCCCGCCAGCAGGACGCGCTAAAACGTCTGGATCCGGAAGAGCTTCCGCTTGCTTTGCGGGAGATGTTGGACCTCCGGCTCGAATATCCTGACGCTTCTCTCACGGAGCTTGCCCGCCTCGGAGAAATCAGCAAGAGCGCGGCCAACCATCGCCTCCGGCGATTGGTCGAACTGGCCGAAAAACAGCCCGGTAGCTGTTAAACTCTTGGTGTTCCGGGCACAATAGAAACACGCGAGCAACAAGAGGAGGCATCACGTGGCGATACGAGTAGGCGTAAATGGTTTCGGACGGATCGGGATGCTGTTCACCAAGGCCGCCATTCAGCGGGGCGACATCGAAGTGGTGGCCGCCAACGACCTGGTGCCGTTCGAAAGCCTGGCGAACCTGTTCAAGCACGACACCACCCACGGCGTTTGGGACAAGGACGTAAGCTTCGAGGACAACATCCTGCGCCTGGGCGA
Organism: Rubrobacteraceae bacterium; assembly: GCA_050331175.1. Lineage (GTDB taxonomy): Bacteria > Actinomycetota > Rubrobacteria > Rubrobacterales > Rubrobacteraceae > SIRX01. The sequence continues at coordinate 1,114 of JBHJHC010000043.1, forward strand.
CAGCGAAGTAAAGACTTTCGCCGAGAAAGACCCGGCGGACATCCCCTGGGGTGACCTGGGAGCAGACATCGTCGTCGAGTCCAGCGGCGTATTTACCGACGGTGAGTCCGCCAGCAAGCACCTGGATGGCGGCGCCAAGAAGGTCGTAATAAGCGCCCCGGCCAAAGGCGAGGTCTCGACCTACATCTACGACATAACCCATCAGAACTACGATCCGGACACCGACGACGTGGTCTCCAACGGTAGCTGCACGACCAACTGCATCGTTCCGATGGCCAAGGTGCTCATAGAGCAGTTCGGTATGGAAAGCGGCTTCATGACCACCTGCCACGCCTACACCAACGACCAGACCGTGGTTGACGCGGCGCACAAGGATCCGCGCCGGGCCCGGGCCGCCGCCCAAAACATCATCCCGACCTCCACCGGGGCGGCGAAGCTGGTCGGCAGCATCTTCCCGGAGATGGAGGGTAAGATCGACGGTATGGCCCTCCGGGTGCCCGTCGTTGACGGCTCCATAACGGACCTGACGGCCATACTCAGCAACGAGGCCTCGGCGGAAGACATCAACGCGGCTTTCAAGGAGGCCGGCTCGGGTGAACTCTCCCACATACTGGAGTACTCCGAGGCGCCGCTGGTCTCCAGCGACATCGTCGGCAACCCGCACTCGTGCATCTTCGACTCCGGTTCCACCATGTCCATCGGAAAAACGGTCAAGGTCCTGGGCTGGTACGACAACGAGTGGGGTTACTCCAACCGTACCTGCGACCTCGTCGCTTACATGGGCGAGTACCTGTAGCCAGCGGCCGTAGACGGCACGCCAGGTCCGGGGGTGGCTCTTTCCGCTCCCGGACCGTATTTCTGAGGGAGGAGCGATGAACAAGAAGAGCGTCAGGGATCTGGACCTCCAGGGTAAGCGGGTGCTGGTACGGGTGGACTTCAACGTGCCGGTCAAAGACGGTGAAGTTACCGACGATACCCGGATAGAGCGCGCCCTGCCCAACATCCAGTACCTGCTCTCCGGAGGCGCAAAGCCGATACTCATATCCCATCTTGGCCGTCCCAAAGGCGAGCGCAACCCCGAGTTCGCGATGGACCCGGTGGCGAAGCGGCTCGAAGAGCTGCTCGGCGAGCCGGTAAAGAAGCTCGACCACGCCGTCGGAGACGAGGTTCAGCAGGAGCTGGAAAACTGGGACGGCGCGGGCGTGGTACTCCTGGAAAACTCCCGGTTCTACCCTGGGGAGACGGACAACGACGCCGGGCTCTCCGACGGGCTCGCGGCGCTGGCGGAACTCTACGTAGACGACGCCTTCGGGGCTGCCCACCGGGCGCACGCAACGACCGTGGGGGTGGCCGAGCGGCTGCCGTCTGCGGCGGGCCTGCTTCTGGAAGCGGAGCTCGACTACCTCGACTCGGTGCTCGAGAACCCGGAGAGCCCGTTCGTGGCGATCCTCGGCGGGGCGAAGGTGTCGGACAAGATCGGGGTCATAGAGAGCCTGCTCGGGGTCGCCGATACCCTGCTTATCGGGGGGGCGATGTGCTTTACCTTCTTCAAGGCCCGGGGCTACGAAGTGGGCGAGTCGCTCGTCGAGGAGGACTACCTGGACGAGGCAAAACGCCTCATGGAAGATGCCGGGGACAAGTTGGTGCTTCCGGTAGACGTGGTCGTCGCCGGAGAGATGGAAGAGGACGCCGACACGAACACGGTGAAGGTGGACGAAATACCGGCCGGCTGGATGGGATTGGACATCGGCCCCGAAACCGTGAGGTTGTTCGGTGAGCACCTGTCGGACGCCAGGACCGTCTTCTGGAACGGGCCAATGGGTGTCTTCGAGATGGATGCCTTCGCGAAGGGAACCGAGGGTGTGGCGCGGGCCGTCGCCGGGAGCGACGCGACGAGCGTTATCGGCGGCGGCGACTCGGTCGCCGCGGTCAACAAGCTCGGCCTGGAAGAGGAGATGAGCCACATCTCGACCGGCGGCGGGGCTTCGTTGGAATACGTGGAAGGCAAAGAGCTGCCCGGTGTGGCGGTCTTGCCCGACAAAGAGGAGGGGTAATGGCCCGAAAGCCGATGATGGCGGCCAACTGGAAGATGAACAAGACCGTCCGGGAGGCGCAGGACTATACGGCGGCGCTCCTCCCGCGCGCCGAAGACGCGGAGGGTGTAGACGTGGCGGTATACACGCCCTTCACGTGTCTGGGTGAAGTTGCCCGGATGGTGGAGGATAGTCCCGTCATGGCCGGAGCCCAGGACTTCTACTACGAAGACTCGGGGTCTTTCACCGGCGAAGTATCGGCCCCGATGTTGCTGGACCTCGGGGTGGAGTCGGTGGTCGTCGGGCACTCGGAGCGGCGGGAGATCTTCGGCGAGGACGACGAGTTGGTGGCCCGCAAGACCGCCCGGGCGATCGAGGCCGGACTGCTGCCCGTGGTCTGCGTCGGGGAGACCAAAGAAGAGCGGGACGGCGGGGAAATGTGGGACAAGGTCTCCGGCCAGGTAGAGCGTGTGCTACAGGAGGTGGAAGACGGCGTTGGCGGGGATCAAATCGTCTTCGCCTACGAGCCCATCTGGGCGATCGGGACCGGCGATACGGCCTCCCCCGAGGACGCCCAGGATGCTATAGGCCAGATTCGGAACCTCCTCCGCGACCTCAAGGGCGACGACTTTGCCGATAGCGTCCGCGTTCTTTACGGTGGCTCCATGAAGCCGGAGAACGTCGAGGAGATCATCACCCAGGAAGACGTCGACGGCGGGTTGGTCGGCGGCGCGAGCCTCGACGTAGACTCCTTTATCCAGCTCATCAACGCTACCCAGGAGGAAGACCTACCCCCGACAGAATAGTGGAGAGGACCAGAGGCGTGTGGTAGAGTAGCCGGATGATTTACGTACTGGCTTTCTTCCACACGCTGCTTTGTATCGCCCTGGTCGGGCTGATACTCCTCCACTCCGGTAAAGGGGGCGGGCTATCCGGGTCCTTCGGGGGCGGGATGGGCAGTACCTTTTCCGGCACGACCATAATGGAGAAGAACCTGACCCGGCTTACCCTGATCGTCATAGGGCTCTTCGCCCTGACGAACATCGCCCTGATCTACCTGGGCTAGCAGCAGCCGCTTTTAGCTGATCAGCCGTCCGCGCATAAAGCGGATCGGTAGCAGGGCGAGCGCGAGCGTGAAGACCAGGATCCAGGCGACATCCGCCAGCACCCCGATCGACGGCCCCGTGGCCAGCTCCCGGCAGACGTTGACCGCGTGGTAGAGCGGCGTAAACCAGGCGATCTGGGGCACGGGAGCCGGAAAATCCTGGACCGGAAAGAAGATCCCCGAAAACAAAAACAGCGGCGTTACCACCAGCGTGAAGTAGTAGGCGTAGAGGTCTATGCGCTGGATCAAGCTGGTAAAGAGGGTCCCCATGACGCTGAACATGATGCCGATGATCAGGAGCACCGGGGGGATAAGCAGCGCCCAGAAGGACACGATGAGGGGCTCGTCGAATATGATCCCCAGGGCCGTTAGCATCGCGAGAAACGCGGTGCCGTAGAGCGCGGCGCGGGTTCCGGCCCACAGATACTCCCCGGCTACCACGTCCTCGGCGTTTACCGGCGTGGTAATGATGGCGTCGTAGATCCGGTCGATCTTGAGCTTGACGAAGGTGTTGAACGTGCTCTCGAAGGAGGCGGCGAACATGGCGTTGGAAGCCAGCAGGCCCGGCGCTATGTATTGCACGTAGCTCCGGCCGTTGATGCCCCCCTCCTGGATAAACGCCCCGAGCCCGAGCCCCAGGGCCGCGAGGTAGAGCAACGGCTCGAAGAGGTTTGGAAACATGATGGTCTTCCAGTGCTTTCGAAAGATGGTTATGTTCCGTTGCCAGACGCGGAACGAGCCGCGCGGCGAGGGCAGCCGGAGGGAAGACTTGCTCATTCGGCCAGGCTCCTCCCCGTTAACCGGAGGAACACGTCTTCGAGCCCCGCCTGCCGGACGACGGTGTTGTCCAGCTCTATCCCGGAGCGCCGGACCTTTTCGAGAACCGAATCCGCATCCGAAGTGTAGACCAGCAAGGCGTCCCCGGTATTCTCTGTCGCGTCGACCCGGTCGTGGAGAACCCGGTCGAGACGTCTCAGGTCCTCGTGGCGGGCCCGGAACTCCAGGACCTGGGGGCTTACGTAGGCCTCGATCATGCTCCGCGGCGAACCCTCGGCGATGATCTCGCCGCCCTCCATTATCACCAGCCGGTCACACAGTTGCGCCGCCTCTTCCATGTAATGCGTCGTGAGGATCAGGGTCTTATCCTCCCGCGTTAGCTCCCGGAGCCGGTCCCACACCAAATGGCGGGCCTGCGGGTCCAGCCCGGTCGTCGGTTCGTCGAGCACCACGATGTCCGGATCGTTTATCAGGGCGCGGGCGATGAGCAGCCGGCGCTTCATGCCACCCGAGAGCTGCTCGACCCTCGCATCCGACTTGTCGGTTAGCTCCACGAACTTCAACAACTCTTCCGCCCGCTGGAGCACCAGCTTTTTCGGCAGGTCGAAGTAGCGCCCGTAGACGAGAAGGTTTTCCTTTACCTTCAGGTCGTCGTCGAGGTTGTTCTCCTGGGGCACGACCCCGATGCGGCGCTTGACCCGGCGTTCGTCGTGCTTTACGTCGAGCCCGGCGACGGTCAACTCCCCGTCCGACGGCACGGCGGCGCCGTAGATCATCTTCATGGTCGTGGTCTTGCCGGCGCCGTTCGGCCCGAGAAAGCCGAAACACTCGCCCGGATAAACCTGAAAGTCAATGCCCTTTACGGCCCGAAACTCGCCGTAGCTCTTCCTCAGCGCCCGCGCCGCGAGCGTAGAGCCTCGGTTCGAGGCCTGCTTCTTCTCTCTGATATCCGCGCGCAATCTCTATCCGAACTCTCTTCTGCGGCCAATCGTACGCAGCAGGGTCGCCGCCGTCTGTAACAGCCCCCGGGCAACGCTTTGGGGTGCTTATACTACTCCATCCGGCTCGTTCTCCCCATGAAAAATACGGGCGCCGGCCCCGGAGATTAAAGTTCCCATCCGCGACATATTGTGTGTCTTGACTCACGAATTGTCAAAGAATCGGGAATCTGATTCACACGGCTTAAGAAAACCACTTCCGTTGCCCTACCACGTTACGAAATGTACTGCTAGAATCCGCTGCATGGGTAATAGATCTGATCGTCGTATTTTTCGCAGGCGTCGACGTCGGGCAGGACTTGTCCTGCTGGCGTCACTGGCCATCATCTTGCTCGGAGGCTTTTTGTTTTCGAGCCTCACCGAAACGGATGCGCTGGCCAGCAACTCCTCCGAAGTGGATCGGGTACAGCAGCCCGTCGCCGCCTCCGCTCCGGAAGCTGTAGAAGCTGTTGCGGAGGAGCAGCCAGACCAGGCTATGTCCGCGGGAGAGGCGGCCGCCAAAGACGAGGCTGCCAGAAAAGAAACGAACCGGCAAGAAGCCGCCGGGGCCCAGGAAAAGGAGCCCGACGCGCCACCGCCGCCGCAGGACAAGACCATGTACCTCACGGTGCCGAAGATAGGCCTGTACGACAACGTGGTTTACAACAGCAGCGACCCCGCGGCCCTGGATGCCGGGGCTGCCAAGCTAGAAGAGTCGGGGTTCCCCTGGGAAGACAGTGCAAACCCGTACATCTCGGGGCATCGGCTGGGTTGGCCGGGGACGGCGAGCTACTACCAGTTCTACAACCTGCCCCTCATGGCCAATGGGGACGTGATCTACCTGACGGACGCCAACGGGACTACCTATACCTACGAGGTTACCGAGACCATCGAGGTTGCGCCTAACGAGGTTTGGGTGTCCAATCCGGTGGCGGGGCGGGATATGATCTCGCTGCAAACCTGCACCGAGACCTTCGGCGACTATTGGACCATGGGGCCGAACTGGTCCACCCGTTACGTGGTGCGCGGAGACCGGGTAGACGTTAGCCACGCCTAACGAAAGACCGAACGCAGTTCGGAAACCCGCCGGGCGGGGTTAGGTTTCGGTTTCTTTGATCCACTTTGGGATAGCCGGTGGCACGTATCGGGACAGGGCATCGAGTACGGCATTGGGAGTTCGCCTCACCTGCACGATAGAGCGGTGTTCCTCCGAGAGAAATCCTTCGTTCACCATGTGATCGAAGACGGCGATGAGGGGCTCGTAGTACCCGCCGGCGTTGAGCAGGCCGCAGGGCTTTTTGTGCTCGCCGAGTTGGGCCCAGGTGAGGACCTCGAAGAACTCTTCGAGGGTACCGTTGCCGCCGGGCAATGCAACGAACCCGTCGGATAGCTCGGACATCAGGGCTTTTCGTTCGTGCATCGAGCCGACGACGTGAAGCCGGGTAATCCGTTCGTGCGCTATCTCGCGGTCGACGAGCGCCCGGGGCATTACCCCGATCACCTCTCCACCGGCTTTGAGCGTGGCGTCCGCCACCGCCCCCATAAGACCCACGTGTCCACCCCCGTAGATGAGCGTAATGCCTTTCTCCGCCAGTGTCACGCCCAACGAACGGGCGGCTTCCGCGTAGGATGAGTTGTTGCCCAGGCTCGAGCCGCAAAAGACGCAGATGCTGTTCACGGAGGCCAGGCTACCGGGGCTCGTAGACGTCGTAGAGTATGGGTTCTATGCCCTCGTCGCCGACGCCGGAGCGGTACTGGATGTACCGGGCGCGCTGGAGGTAGGCGAGCGCTGTCCTTACGCGAGCTTCGAGGGCTGGAACGGTTTCCTCTATGTCTTCGAGCTTCGAGGAGTCCAGTATCACGTCTTCTTCCTCGTTCTCCTGCCAGAGGTCCCAGAGCTTGAGCCAGAGGGCTTCGTTCTCGGGTGAGAGCGGTTCGCGTTCCACTTAGCTTCCCTCCTGGTGTTTGCGGAGCTCGAAAACGATGTGGGCTATCTCGGGGATGAGCAGCTTCTCGACGGCGAGTTGCACCGCGTTGCGGGAACCGGGCAGGCAAACCAGCAACCTGGTACCAACGGACCCGGCGGTGGCGCGGCTGAGTATTGCGGCGGCGCCGATCTCCTCGTAGGAGAGCACGCGGAAGATTTCCCCGAACCCGTCGAGCTTTTTGTCGAACATCTGCTCCACGACCTCGTAGGTCGTGTCGCGGGCGGAGATGCCGGTTCCACCCGTGGTCACGATGGCGTGGACGGCGTCCTGGTTCAGGAAGTCTACGAGCGTGGTTCGGATCTGGTCCACCTCGTCCGGCACGATCCCGCGGGTGACGATCTCGTGTCCGGCACCTTCCAACAGCTCCTGGATCGTGTCACCGCCGGTGTCGTTCTCCGGGGTGCGGGTGTCGCTAATGGTGAGAACGGCGACCCGGACGCTCTCCGGCGCAGCTTCCCGATGTTTGTGAACGCTCTCGCTCAAAGCAGGCCACCTCCGGTTAGAAACGGGTTATACGTTTTCTCGTTGCCTATCGTGGTTTCCGGTCCGTGACCCGGACAGACCCGGGTTTCGTCCGGGAGGGGCAAGAGTCGCTCTCGAATACTCTCCATCAAGACCTCCATGCTCCCGCCCGGCAGGTCCACCCGGCCAACGCTGCCCGCAAAGAGCGCGTCACCGGAAATCACCAGCCCTTCGTCCTCGGCGTAGAAGGCCAGGTGGCCCGGGGCGTGGCCCGGCGTGTAGAGCGACCTGAGCCGCAAAGATCCAACCTCCACCATTTCATCGTCGGCGATATAGCGGTCTGCCGATGGAACTTTGCCGAACTTGAGGCCCATCATCATGGCCTGGGTCGGGGCTTGCGCGAGCATGGGCTCGGCCTCGGCGTGGATCAGGACGGGGCAGCTGTACTCTTCGGCCAGCTCTGCAACGGCCCCGATATGGTCTATGTGGGAGTGGGTGAGGATGATCTGGCCTACCTCCACCCCGGCTTGCTCTGCGGCTAGCGCGATGCGGGCCGCCTCGTCGCCCGGGTCGATCACGGCTCCTTCCCCCGACTCCGGGTCTCCGATTATGTAGCAGTTTTCCTGGAACGGCCCGACGGTTAGCATCTTCACGATCATGTACGGCCTCCTGCGCGTTCTATGAGAAATTCGACCAACAACCTCGCCGGGACACCGGTCCCACCCTTTGGCGTGTAGGCGTTACCTTTCTTGCCGAAGGCGGTACCGGCGACGTCCAGGTGGACCCAGGGATAATCGGCGAACTCTTTGAGGAAAGCCCCGGCCGTGAGGGCGCCGCCGAAGCGGCCGCCGCTGTTCTTTATGTCGGCGGTGTCACCCTTTATCTGCTCGGTGTATTCCTGGAACAGCGGTAGCGGCCACGCCGGCTCGCCGACCTTATCCCCCGCGGCCCGGACCTCGGAGATGAGGTCCTCATCGTTGCCCATGAGCCCCGAGGCGTGATGCCCGAGCGCGACGATGGCCGCGCCGGTCAGGGTGGCGCAGTCCACTACCGCCGCGGGTTCGTAGCGCCTCGCGTAGGAGAGGGCGTCGGCCAGGATGAGGCGTCCCTCGGCGTCGGTCGAGACGATCTCGACCGTCTTGCCCGAGGACATCCGCAGCACGTCACCCGGCTTGTAGGCGTCTCCCGCGGGCAGGTTCTCGGTTGCCGGGACCAGGGCGACAACGTTTAGCGGAAGGCCCAACCGCCCTACGGCTTCCATCGCGCCGAGCACCGCCGCCCCGCCGGACATGTCGAACTTCATCTCCTGCATCCCGGTTGCGGGTTTTATGGAGATGCCGCCGGAGTCAAACGTAACGGCTTTGCCGACGAGCACGACCGGGGCGGCTTCCCCGCCCTTCCGGTGCTCCAGCACGATAAACCTGGGACCGTTGGCGGCGGAGCGCCCAACCGTGGCGAGCCCCGTCAGTCCTTCGGCTTCTATGCCGGCCCGGTCGAGCACGGTAAGCTTCATGCCGTGGTCCTCGGAGATCTCCCGGGACCTTTCGGCCAGGTACTCGGGGGTGGCCGTGTTGGACGGCTCGTTCGCCAGGTTTCGTGCCAGAACGGCGGCTGCCGCGAGGCTTTCCCCTTCGCGAACTCCCTGGTGCGCGGCCTCCACCGCTTCTCCGGTAGGGAGGATCACGTCGAAGCTCGCCGGGTGCTCCCCGTTGCCTTCGGGGTCGTCTCCGGACTTGTAGCGGGAGAACCTGTAGAGGCCGAGCGTTGCGCCTTCGGCGGCTGCCCGCGCCACGTCTTCCGGGTTCGAACCTTCGGGTGATTTGGGGACGAAGGCTACGCTTTCCGCCTTTGTGCTCCGGGCCTTTTTCGACGCCGTGGCGGCGGCGCGGCGGAGTTTTTCGAGGGTAAACGAGTCCTCGCTGCCGAGGCCTAACAACAGTAGCCGCGGGGCGGCGATGGCACCGCGCGGGTAGAGCAGGGTCGTTTCGTTAGCCTTGCCGGTGAAGTCTTCGTCGGCGGTAGCGGGTTCCGCCACGGAGCGGATAGGCTCCGCAAGCTCCTCGCCTTCATGCAGGCAGACGACGAGCAAGCTAGCAGAGACCTCAGATGGCTCTTCCGTGTAGGTGCCGATCTGGACCAATCCGGGGTCACCTCCGTTCGAGAGTTATAGAATATGGATCGACGTGTCGCGCAACAGCTTGAATTATACGGTAAAGATAGAAGGCTATTTCCCGCCCTGAAGCTCTCCGTCGTAATACCTACTCTGCAGGAGAGACTCGCGCTCGCCGCGCTGCTCGAACGGCTCGGGACGATGCCCGGGGTCGACGAGATCGTCGTCGCCGACGGTGGTTCGACCGATGGTACGAGAAGCCTCGTAAGGCTTCCAGCTAACCTGGTGCGCTCCGAACCGGGTCGCGGAATGCAGCTCCGCGCCGGAGCCCGGCAAGCTACGGGCGACGTGCTCCTCTTTCTGCACGCCGACGTGGTGCCGCCGGATGACGTGGCCGGGCAGATAAAGAGCGCCGTAAGGGCGGGCTTTGTAGGCGGCAACTTCCGGCTGCGCTACCCGGAAGGCGGCCTGCTCGGGCGTTGGCTGGAGTTCCTGGCGCCGCTCAACCGCCGCCGGAATCGCTACTACGGTGACTCGGGGCTGTTTGCCAGGCGGACCGCTTACGAAGCGTTCGGCGGCTTTCCCGCGATACCGGTCATGGAAGATATCGTGTTCGTCAAACGGATGGAGTGGTACGGAAAAACAGCCTACCTGCCCGGACCGATAGTGAGTTCAGGCCGCCGGTGGAGAGGAAAGGCCCTCCGCACCCTCCTGTTGTGGGGCTTTATGCAGTCTGCCTACGCCCTGGGCGTGAGCCCGTGGTGGCTAGATGGATTCTACCGTTCGGCAAACCGCTGAGGGTAATTACCGCCAGGGCCGGCTCCGTCAGTTGCCGTGGTTGCCCGGAGTTGGCTCGGCCAGTGGGCCGGGGTACCGGTTGCACCTTGCTCAGGTGTGTACTTTGGTCCGCAGTATATGGTCGTCGGTCGGCTGCTGCGAGCCTCCCGAAGGCTCGACCGTTATCTCCACCGCTTCGCCATCCTTTAGTGAACGTGTCAGGTGGGCGCTCGTAACGTTGCCGTCCGGGACAAAGGTGCCGGCCGGCTTGGGCTCGCCATCAACAATGACCCAGACCTGCATAGTCTCGTCCTCGCTAATTTCAGGCAAGTTTCTTCCCACGAAGACGGGATCGTGGCCCGCCAGATCTACCACGTGGGCGCTCGCGTTGTCCGCCTTCCCCGAACCTTGCATGGCGTGCACCTTGTGTTGCCCGGGCCCGCTTTGCAGACCCTGTACCTCTCTCTCAAGACTCCGGAGGTCATCCTGGAGCAGGAGGTTCCACGCGAACAAGGCGACGGCCAGAACGCTTACGGCCCCGAGCGCGAAGCGCTGGATGCTAAAGTATTCCCTGAACGCCGCCCACAACGACCTGCGGCCGGCGGTCGGTGCAGGACTTTGGGCAGTCTGGCCTTCGATCCTCCGCAGGATGTTCTGGCGGAACTCGGGCGGCGGGTCGTGTTCGTCGGGCGCGACCGCCAGTAGCTGGGCCACGGCGCTCATCTGCTCTATCTCGGGGCGCAACTCGGGATGGAGCTCCAGGTAGGCTTCGAACGACTCGCGCTCTTCGTCCGAAAGGACGCCCATGGCGTAGTCCTCCTGGAGCTCTTCGAAGCGCGTCCTATCCATCTCTTCCATCTACGGACTTCTGTATCGAGGGCGTCGAAGTGGCTCTTTAGCCTCTTGAGGCTCAGCCGGGTTCGGCTTTTGACGGTCCCGAGCGGAAGGTCTAAGTGCTCCGCTATCTCCCGTTGCTTGTAGCCGGAGAAGTAGGCCAGCTCCAGGACTTCCATCTGTTCCGGTGGAAGCGAACTTAGGGCCCTGCGGACCTCGTCCCTCTGGGTGCTGCGCCAGGCCTCGGAAAAGGCTTCGCTCGGCTGGGACGTCTGCGCCATAGCCTCAACCCTCACCTGAACCCGGCGGCGGCTGGATGCGGACCGGAGCCGGTTCATAGCGCGATGGTGGATGATGGCGAGAATCCAGGTCCGCAGGCTGCCCCGCTCGGCCCGGTACTTGTCCGCGGATTCCCAGACCTCCATGAAGACGTCCTGCAGGAGATCCCCGGCCGCCTGTTTGTCGCCCAGCATCCGGTAGGCCAGCGAGTAAGCCGCCCGGCTGTAGCGATCGTACAGCGTCGCGAATGCGTCGGAGTCCCTGGACTCCACCACCAAGGACATCAATTCCTCGTCCTCCACGACCTGGAGTTGTCTTTGTCTGCTTGCCACATATACATTCTACGGTACTTCTCGAGTTATGCGCTGACACGGCAGGAACAAGCTTTGGCACAACCTAGCCTCAACCTTAGAATACCACTAACCAGGTCGTATGGGGGGGAACTTTAGCAGCACGGTAGGGCGACCCCTCGGAACAGGCTCCGTACCGGGGTGTAGGTGCTGATCCGGAGCCAGCAGAGAAACGGTCGTCCAGTAACCCCCGACGGTTAACGCCGCCGGCCCGCAGTTCAAGAATGGGGGCTTGAAACGATATTCGCTTACAGCTTCGGGGAGCCCGGACCTGATTCCACGCTAGCCGAGGATTCGCGGCCCGAAAAGGAGGCCCGCTTGCCGGGCATGATCGGGGTGGTGGCCGGTTCGGCTCGCGGGTAGTTCGAGCTGGTCGAATCCGGCCTGGTAGCCGTTGTCGCTACCCAAAAGCGCCAGGATGCGGGTCCGGGTGAAGCCCAGACCCGCACCTCCGGGCGGCTTAGAGGATCGGCAGGAACTTTTCCAGTTCGTAAGGCGTTATCTGTACGCGGTAGTCCTCGAACTCTTCGCGCTTGAGGTGGAGCAGCCGGACGAAGACGTGCTCCCCGAGTGCTTTGTAGAGCAACTCGGAATCCTCGGCCGCCCGGATCGCCTCACCCAGGTCGGCGGGCAAGCTTTCGATGCCCATCTTCTCCCGTTCCTCGGAGGTGAGGTTGTACAGGTTGCGCTCCATCGGCTCCGAGAGCTCGTAGCCTTTCTCGATACCTTCCAGGCCGGCGTGCAAGAGCGCGGCGAAGCAGAGGTAGATGTTCGCCGACGGATCGGGGCAGCGCAGCTCCATCCGGGTGGCTTTCTCCTCACCGGGGTGGAAACCGGGCACCCGCACCAGCGCGGAGCGGTTGCGGCGGCTCCAGGCGATGTAGACCGGGGCCTCGTAGCCGGGGACCAGCCGCTTGTAGGAGTTGACGTGCTGGGCGAAGATTATGCTGAGCTCCCGGGCGTGCCGGAGCTGGCCGGCGATAAACGCCTTGGCCTCGTCGGACAGGTAATCATCGGAGTCCCCGTCGAAGAAAGAGTTCTTTCCGTTGGCGAAGAGGCTCTGGTGGGTGTGCATACCGGAGCCGTTCTGGTCCATAAGCGGCTTGGGCATGAACGTCGCGTAGACGCCGTGGCGGGTGGCGATCTCCTTGACGACCGTCTTGTAGGTCATCACCTTGTCGGCCATCGCGAGCGCGTCGTCGTAGCGCAGGTCGATCTCGTGCTGCGAGACGCCGACCTCGTGGTGCGAATACTCGACCTTGATGCCCAGCTGCTGCAGGGTCTGGACCGTATCCCGACGCAGGCTGGTCGCCGCGTCCAGGGTGGTCAAGTCGAAATAGCCGCCGTAGTCGAGGGGCTCGGTGCTGTACGGATCCTTGAAGTAGAAGTACTCGAGCTCCGGCCCCACGTAGAACTTGTCGAAGCCCATGTCTTTGGACCGCTCTATGGCGCGCTTCAAGACATAGCGCGGGTCGCCCACGTACGGGTCGCCGTCAGGGGTCTGGACGTCACAAATCATCCGGGCCGTCGGCTCTTCCATCGGGCTCCAGGGGATGATCTGGAACGAACCAGGGTCGGGCATGGCGATCATGTCCGACTCCTCGATGTCCTGGTAGCCGGTGATCGAACTTCCGTCGAAGCCCATCCCGCCGTCGAGGGCGTCTTCCAACTCCTCCACCGTGATGGCAAAGCTCTTTAGCGTCCCCAGAATATCCGTGAACTGCAACCGGATAAACTTAACGTTGGCCTCGTGGGCCTGGTTTAGTACGGCCTGTTTAGCATCGGGATCCAAAAAAACCTCCTGTATAGTTTGTCGTTTCTCGCTACGAGAGACCTGCCCGCAGCATTCTGGCCATGATATGGATGAGGGTAAGGGTTGGATATGGCCCGGCGTATAATCCGGGTATGCCGGATAACAGCGATTTTTGGCCCGTGGGCCAAAAGCGTCGGCGAAACGTAACGAATACTCTCAGCGTACACTATTTGCGGATTCTATGTTGGCAACAAGCCGGTCTGCTGGACGCAACCGGGTTAGAATCTCAAGGTAGCACAGCAGGCGATGGCCAGGGAGAAACATGAGCGAGAATTCAAGCGACAGATCCGGTGGGCGCCGCAGGATGGGGCCTCTCGGCGGCGAGGAAGAGACTCGCCGGCAGGTGCCGGGGCAGGTGCCGGGGCAGGTGCCGGAAGAGGAGGCCCAGACGCGCAGCATCCCGGAACGCCAGGCCGGTGGCGCGGAGGCCCACACCCGGGCCTCGACGACCCGTAGCTCGGGTGGCGGAACCCGGAACCATGGCGGGAGTACAAGGTCGATGCAGGCCGTCGAGGTTCAGGGGACCCCGGGCACGGCTTCCGGCGGCTACTTCGAGGCGATGCAGGACCGGGAGGAACGCCTCCGCGAAATCTACGGGGGCACGGACTGGCTCGCGAGCTTCTTGGGGTTCGTCTTTGCCCTCGTCGGCGGGGGAGCGTTGGTGTACCTCTACGCCCGCGTGCTGGTTCCACTGGGGCTTCCGGTGGATTTCGGGGATGGAGCCCTCGGGACCAGTGCTACCGCGGGTTTGATCTCTGCGGGAGTCGTGCTGTTTCTGATGTACTTTTTTGGTGGCTATGTTTCGGGGCGACTGGCCCGCTTCGACGGTGGCCTCAACGGGCTCATGCTGGTCCTGTGGACCGCTATCGCGGGTGTGCTCTTGTTTTTGGCCGGTGGCGTCTTTAGCGGGGTTCTGCCGGCCGGGATCTCGGAGAACATCCAGGGTCTTATCCAGGGAACCGTAAGTCCCACTTTCGACAACCTCGTCGGCCAGGGAACTACCGGTACGGTCATTCTGGCCGCCGCGGTGCTAATAATCCTGGTCGGCGCGTTTGTCGGGGGCCGGACCGGCGGCCGGTACCACCGGGACATAGATTACACGCTGTAGAAGGGAACCCTGCAGGATATCCCCGGTCGTCGGCGGGATCCGGCGCAGCAGCAAATCGAGGCGCCGCTGGTGGTTCGTTCGTTTGCGGAGTTCATTTCGGAACCCGTTTACGCCGCGGCGTTTGTCTGGCGCTGGATCCACAGTTCTTCGACCAGGATTCCCGCTACCAGGGCTATCGGGAGGGCCAGGATAGCCCCGAGGATACCGAAAGCCGCCCCGAGGGCGGCTATCGCGGCGACGACCACGGCGGGGTGCAACGAGGCCACTTCTTCCATGATCAGGGGTGTGATCATGTAGCTTTCCACGGCTTGAATACCCGTGTAAGCTACCAGCACCCAGATGGCGTCCGCGGTCGAGGCGCTCAGGGCGATCAGCGCCGGCGGAACAACCCCGACTATCGGGCCCACGTAGGGCACGAAGGAGACCAATCCGGCGAAGATACCCAAAGAGAAAGCCCCGGGAACTCCTATGATGTACAGCGCGATTATAGAGAGCACCCCGACTAGCGCCATGGAGATCAAACGCCCCTTTAGCCAGTCGAGCAGCTTTATCCGGATTTTCGCCAGCAACTCTCTTGCGCGGGGCTGGCGTTCGAGAGGAAACAGCTTTATAACCCAGTTCACGACGGGTTTGGGGATGGCTACCAGGTAGAACGCCAAAAAAACGATGACCACGATCCCGCCGAGTGCGGAGGCCAGGGTGCCGAAGAGGCCGAGGGCGCCTCCCAGGAGCTGCCGGCCGATTTCCCCGAAGGACGACGAAGACAGGTTCAGGTTGACGTTCAGTCCGATCGCGCCGGCCAGACCCCGGGCCCGCTCCTGCATGTAGGAATACACCTGGGGCAGGGCGTCGGTGAGCGCCGTCAGCTCGTTTTGCAGCACCGGCAACAAAAACCAGCCCCCGAGCAGAAAAATCAAGCCGCCCCCGCCGAGTATCGAGGCTGCGGACACGGCCCGCGGGATCTTGCGCCGGCGCAACCACTCGACCGGCCCGGAGAGCGCCACCGCCAACAGCAGCCCGGTGGAGATCAACAATGCTATGGTGGCGACCTCCGCCAGGAAACGCCAGATCAGCAGTAGCCCGGCAGAAATCAGCAACACCCGCAGCAAAACTCTCAGCAAGCCGCGCTCTGTAACCGGACCGTTCACGACAGTAAACTTACCCCGTTGCATTGGTGTCGAGACAACTCCACCGCACTCTGCTTTACCGGTTTCCAAACCATAGGCCGCGAAGACATCGAACCCCATTGCATTGTACTAGAGCCTTCCGGAACGTTAACCCTCCACCCGCGTCGCTTCGGAGATAGCGATTCCTCCTGCCGGAATGACCCTGGACCGTGTAGTCTTTTACATAGAGTAGTGCCCCGGGCGAGTATACAAAACACCCGTCAGAGCGAGAAAGGCGGCAGATGGGCCGGCACGTGCTGTTCAAAACCGGAATACGGCGACTGGGTTCGATGAGGCGGGGTTTCTTCTATCGCTACCCGGACACCGGCGAGACCGTGCGGGAGAAGAAGGTGCTCTCGCGCATCGAGAACCTCAAGGTGCCTCCGGCGTGGGACGGCGCCCGCATCGCCCGCGGCCCGTCGGCCAAGGTGCAGGCCGTCGGCTACGACTCGGCGGGGAGGGTACAGTACCTCTACCATCCTCGCTACCGGGAGCGAAAAGAGCGGGAGAAGTTCGAGCGTACCCTGAGGTTCGCCGACGCGCTTCCGGAGATGCGCCGGATTACCAGCGATCACCTGCGACGCGATGAGCTCGACCGCGAAAAGGTCCTGGCCGCCATGACCCGCCTGGTGAACGCAGCTTACTTCCGTGTCGGTGAGGAACGATACGCCAGGAGCAACAACACATACGGCATAGCGACCTTGCGGCGCAAGCACCTCAAGGTCGAGGGCGACACGCTCATCTTCACGTATACCGGCAAGTGGGGACAGGCGCAGCGGAAGGCTATAACCGACGGAAAACTGCGCCGGGTCGTAGAAGAGTGCGCCGCTTTACCGGGGTATGAGATCTTCAAGTACTACGATGGAGCCGGAGAGTTGCGGGACGTAAAGTCTCGCGACCTCAACGTTTACATCAAGGAGGTCATGGGCGACGAGTTCACGGCGAAAGACTTTCGCACCTGGGCGGGAACGTTGCTCGCGGCGCTCAAGCTGGCGGAGGTTGGACCGGTAGGGGAGATGAAACGGGCTGAGAAGAACGTGCTCGCGGCGGTTGACGCGGTGGCCGAACGGCTCGGAAACACCCGGGACATTGCCCGATCCTCGTACATCAACCCGCGGGTCATAGACCACTACCTGGAAGGGTCCGTGGTAGCCTATCAGGGAGAGCAGTTGGAAGAGGTCATTGCCGCCGAACAAGGAGGCTTGACCTGGGAAGAACGGGCGTTGCTCGAGCTGCTCAAAAAGAAACTGCGCCGCGAGCTGCGCAAGGCCGCGTAGCCGGGGCGCGGACGAACCCCGGAGGTTTCTTATGAAGAAGGCCATAGCATTCAAGCTACTGAAGAGCAAGACGGCCCGGCGGATGATCTCGAAAGGGCTAAAGAACAAGCAGGTGCGGAACCTGATCTTCAAGCAGATCTCACGCCGAATGCGGTTCCGGTAGTCCCTATTCGCCTTCCGGCAGTTCCCTCGGAGACCAGAACGGTACGGGTACGCCGAGGACCCAGTTCAGGGTCCAGCAGACAACGGTGATCAGCGCGATGCCAACTACGAGGGAGATCAACTCTCCCGGAGATTTGAGCACGCCGAGGCTCACGAGGAGGGTGGTAGTCGCCGCCGGAGTGTGCGGGGTGTTCAGGGAGATCAAGACCGCTTCCGTGAGGGCTAGCGAGAGCGCGACCGCCACGACCCGAACCAGCGTCGTGCCTTCTACCAGAACGCTGGGATCCCCGTAGAGACCAAAGGCCGCGAGCGCGCCCAACCCGATGACGATCGCCACGAAATGTCCGAAGATGACGTTGCGCGGACAGGCGTCTTTGCTCAGGGGAGAGCGGAAGAACACGAACACGGTGGGCGCCAGGCTCGGAAAGAGCAGCGGCTGGCTTACCGCCCACGCTACGAGCCCGTTGACCGAGATGGCTATAAACCCCAGTACGAACATATACAGTGCTTCGCCCCGGGGGCCGAAACGGTCTTCGAGCCACTCGCGGAGGCTCGTGTACCCGCTACGATCCGGCATGGTCGCCATCATGCTTGTTTTCCAGGCGCTTGAACCACAGTTCCTCGATCAGCACACCCGCCACAACAGAGACCGGAACCGCCAGAAGCGAGCCCAGCACCCCGAAGGCGGTTCCGGCCACCGTAACGGAGGCTATGACGACCACCGGGTGGAGCGAGACGGCTTGCCGCATTACGAGGGGGGTAAGGAGGTTACTCTCGATCTGCTGGATCGCGATGTACGCCAGGACCACCCAGACGGCATCGAATGGGTTGCCGGCGAGAGCCAGGATCAGGGGTGGTATCGCCCCGACTATAGACCCGATAATCGGTACGAAGGCCACGACGCCGGAGAAGACGCCGAGCAGCAGCGCGCCGGGAACCCCTATCAGGTACAGGGCGAGCGTCGAGAGGAGGCCGACGATAGCCATCGAAAAAAGCCGCCCGGCTAACCACTGGAGAAGGCTCGTGCGGGATTCGGCCAGAACCTCCCGCGCGCGTTCCCTCCTCGGTGGCGGAAAGAGCCGCAATACCCATTCCACCACCGGTCCGGGCAAGGCCGCCAGGTAGAGTGGAATAAAGAGAACCACGATCAGGCCGGTCAGAAATGCCGTTACCCCGCTGAAGAGCCCGACCAGGCCGCCCAGCACCCGGCGCGCCGCGTTGGCCAGCGTCCGGGCCGAGACGCCGCCCCCGTCGCCGCCGCTGACCCTGATCCCCAACCTGTTCGCGAGCGCCCGGGACCGATCTACGAGTTGCGAGAACGCCTCCGGCAATGAAGCCGCCAACTGCGAGGCTTGCTTGACGAGTATCGGGTAGAGAAAGAGCCCGGCGACGCCGAGGACCGCGAGCACCAGAAAGACTATGAAGGCGACGCCTACCGGGCGGGGCACCTTTCTCCGGTAAAGCGCCTCGACGGGTGCCGAGAGCGCCACGGCCAAGAGCAATCCCGTGGCGAGCAGCAGGGCCACGGCCGCCACCGCCGAAAGAAACCTGTAGGCGAGGAGCAGGGCGAAAAGCAACAGCGCTACGCGCAGCAGGCCACGGTCGGTGAGAGCCCGGTTCGCCACTACCGGATAGTCCCCGGGGCATCATTCCCAACCGTGTAGGGAGCAACGTAGGGTATGCGGCTGCGCCAGGCGTCGACGCCCGAATCAAGAAATGGAGGTCCGCCGGAGAACAGATGTACGCCTGCCGGCCCGAAGACCAGCGACAACAGTGGAAAGACCAACGACTAGGTTGTTTCTAAGTTAGACACAGAGTGCTTTATTCCCCGAACCTGACTTCTCTACGCAGTGGCGGTGCGTGGGAGACCAAACAGAATCGGCCGGTGTTGCGGGAGCGGGGTCATCCTCCTTCCGAGCAATCTCTGAGACGCGCCGCCAGGTCCTTTACGACTTCCACGGTAGAGCCGGTCTCCTCGAAGACCTCCAGCTGCCGGTCCGCACCTGTTGGGTGCCGCAAGACTTCTCCGACGCCGGAGAGGTCCCGGCCGGTTTGTTCTTCCAGGCGTTCGGCCAGGGTTTCGATCGCCTGTCGGGTGTCTACGGCCTCGTGGCTGGCATGATCTACGAAGTTATCCGCGAGGCCGTAGCGCTGGGCGTTCCATTTGTTCTCCTCGATCTCGCGGTTTTGGATAATCGGTTTGAGGTCGCCGGATTCGTATTCTTGGGAGAGCAGGTCACAGAGGGCGGCGGAGAACTGTACCAATGCACCGCTGCGCCAGGGTTCAACCTGGGCGTCGCACGCCCGGCACTCTATGGTGCCCAACTTCGGGTGGGGCCGGACGTCCCACCAGATCTCCTCCAGACCCTGGATAGAGCCCGAGCGGTACACGTAATCTACGTAGTTCGTGTAAGCGTCCCAAGAATCCAGCGGGTCGGGCAGCCCCGCCCGGTGGATGGAGCGGGAGAAGATCAAGACGCGGCTCGATTGCATGTTCGTGATCTCACCTTGCCAAAACGGCGAATTGACCGACAGCGCTAGCAGGTGGGGTACGTACTCCCGCAATCTGTTGAACATGTAGATGACCTTCTCCTGGCCCTGAACGGCGTAGTGGACGTGGATCGAGAAGGTGTTGTTTCGCCGGATCAACCACCCCAGCTTCTCCCAGAGCCGGTGGTAGTGGGGCTTGTCTATGACCTCCTGCTCCCGCCAATCCCCGATCGGATGCGTACCGCTCGTCCCCAACAGCCGCCCCAGGCGTTCGGCGTGTTCCAGCAATACCCCCCGACGGGATACGAGGTCCGAAACCACGCCCTCCGCCGTATCGTGGACCCCGGTGTTCGATTCGATCTCGCAGTCTATTAGCTCTCCGGTAAAGCGTCCTTCCGGGACGGAGGCGAGTATCTCCTGCGCCCCGTCGGCGAGCTTGTAGGTCTCAAGGTCCGAGAGCCACAGCTCTTCCTCGGCGCCCAAGGTCCCTTCTGGAGCACCGGTTTCGTAAGCGTCTTCTGGTACCAGCTGTGAACTAACTGTTTTGGCCATAGCGTTCCGTTGCCTCTCCGTCTAGAAGTTCTCTACCGCTGCGCGGGATTTCTCTTCGGCCGGAACCTCTGCCGGCGGCGCATTCTCCGGCGGCGCGCCGGTAGTCGAGCCGTACTTCGTTGGCCGATTCGCTCTCCACGATGCCGCGTATGGTACCCCTTTTGTGCGGAGGTCTGCTGGCGGGAGTTAGAATAGCCTCCGTAGAGGCTAGACTGGAGGCATAGATGGCACTAGCTGTTGGAGACAAAGCCCCGAGCTTCACGCTACCCTCGAAAAGCTGGGACGAAAGCATCTCGCTAGAAAGTTGTACGGAGGTAGGGCCGGTTGTCTTGTTTTTCTATCCTGGCGACTGGTCCAGCGTCTGTACGGACCAGATGAGCCAGCTTCAGGGGTACATGGACCGCTTCGAGGAGAAAGGTGCCCGGGTACTGGCGATCAGCGCTGACACCCCCTGGTCGCACAAGGCTTTCGCGGAGGACCGGGGCATAGAGTTCCCCTTGCTCTCGGATTTCGACCGCGAGGTAATCTCCTCCTACGGCGTCGAACACGAAGCTGGCTTTCCCGAGCGGGCTTACTTCGTAATTGACCGGGAAGGCGTGATCCGGGCGAAGAGGGTCGAAGCGTCGCCCAAAGACCGGCCGGAGGTAGACGAGGTACTGCAGGATCTCGAAGAGGCGCTCTGAGAGGATGGAGCCAAACGAGCTTATACCTCCGGTGCCCAAGAGCCAGGTAACCGCCAGCGCGGCGGTCGCCCTGACGGTTGCCTACAGCGCCCCGACTCCGGGCGCCGGCTCGCGCTACGTTGACGGGGCGGTCGCCCACGAAAAGCGGTTGTTGACCATCGTGCCCGTCGGGGAGGCTATCACCGATGCCGGGCGTGAGGGCGTGGGGGAGATCGTGCTCCGGTCGGTACTGGACTCCCGCAACCTCGCCGGCTTTGCCGACGTGCGGGCTGCGGGCTATCTGGCGCCGCTCGCCCGGGCCGCTTTGCTCGGCGAGACTCCGGGCCGGGTTCTATCCGGACTCGGCGCTGGGGAGGTTGCTCCGTTGGCCGCGGCGCTAGAAGCGGCGGGGGATCAGGGGCCGCTCGCCGGGGCCCTGGCGATGGCGCGTCAGGCCGGAAAGGAAACCCCGCTGCGGGACGCCGTGCGATTCGCGGCGGGCCGGGATCCGCTGGCGCGCGAGTATTCCCAGAACTACGAGATTACTACGCAGCTTGCGCGGCCGGCCCTGCTCTCCGCGCTTTCCCGGGCCGGCTCTACCCGCGCCGCCCTGGTTCAATCTTACCTCGAAGTACTCTCCGAAGTCCCGGACCTGGACGTGGTGGAGCGGGCCGGGCGCCGCGAGGCGGAGGAGATCTCGCGCATGGCCCACGGGGTTCTCAAGTCGGGCGGTGTGTTCTCCGGCCGCGGCTTGCAGGGTATCGCCAACCTCGACGGCCTGCTGCGCGACGACTCGCGCCTGATACCCTCGGCCACCGAATTTCCCGCACTGGCCGCGGCCTTTCTCACCGCCATAGAATACGGACGAGATTCATTGGTCGGGCAGCTAAGACCCGCTACCGGCGGCAACCGGGGCCGGTAGCTACGAGTTCAGCAGGTTTCAGGAAGGAGCATCACATGGGAGTCAAGCCGAGGGCTATAGCGACCGAGATCGAGGCGTCCGAGAGCAGCTACCTGTCCGAGGTTCTGGCAGATGTCGTAACCGTGGAGCCCGTCCCGGGAACTTTAAGCGAGGCGTTGGCCAGCGATTCACTCGAAGACGTCGAGGTCCTGATGCCGTTCATACACTCCGCGGTAGGACGGCAGCAGCTCGAGCAGATGCCGAACCTGCGCTTTATTACGACCCGCTCCACCGGCTACGACCACGTGGACCTGGAAGCCGCCACCGAAAGGGGCATCGCGGTGGCAAACGTACCGGTCTACGGGGAGAACACCGTCGCCGAGCATACCTTCGCCCTGATCCTGGCTCTCTCCCGCAAGGTACATCTCGCGTGGACCAGAACCCAACGGGGCGAGTACGTGATGGAGGGTTTACGAGGATTCGATCTCTACGGCAAGACCCTGGGCGTGGTAGGGGCCGGTGCCATCGGGCTGCACGTGATCCGCATCGCCAAAGGCTTCGGCATGAAGGTTCTGGCCTACGACGTACACCGGAACCGACTCCTGTCCGAGGTACTGGGCTTCGAATACGTTGACCTGGACGCCCTGGTCGAGAGATCCGACATCGTTAGCCTGCACGCCCCGGCACTACCGGCAACCCACCACCTCATTAACGAAGAAACCCTCACGAGGATGAAGTCTAACGCCCTTCTCATAAACACTGCCCGGGGCTCCCTGGTGGACACCGCGGCACTCGCCGAAGCCCTGGATGCCGGTGAAATAGGGGGCGCCGCCCTCGACGTTTTCGAGGGTGAAGAGTTCATGGAGCACGAAGATGAGCTACTCTATCAGCCGGACGCCGAAGAGAAACTCAAGCTGCTCGTCCGGGCCCACCGGCTCCAGCGACGGCCCGACGTGGTCATAACACCCCACATAGGTTTCAACTCCGAAGAAGCGCTCCAGCGCATCCTCGACGTCGTCGCCGAAAACGTCCGCACCTTCCTTGCGGGAGAACCGCAAAACCTGGTCGACTGAGCTAGCCAGGAGCCCGAGCGAAGGCCGCTTATGTTTACCGTTCTAGAAGCCGGAATAGAATTCTTTACCGCCGTCGTCGCCCTCGTGGTACTTCTCATGGCGTATCGTACGGTGCCCCGGTTGACCTTCCCGCTGTATCGCCGGGTTGCGCAAGCCCTGGCCGTGGCCGCCCTCCTGGTGGTGGTGGCGGAGGTCGTTGCGCTGGCGGAGACGCTCTACTATCCGAGCACCATCGGAGATGTCCTGGAGGAGACCACACAGTTACTCGTGGTATCTTGCGGTGGTTTTGCAGTGTATTTCATGCGCCGGGCGGAACGCGGAGAGGTCTCGGACCTCAGAAAGTCGGCGAACACGGACGAGCTCACGGGGCTCAGCAACCGATCCTATTTCCGGCGGGCCGGGAACCGGCGGCTGGAGCTATCCCTCAACAACGACATACCGGTTTGTTGCTCGATGCTCGACGTCGACGATTTCAAGTCTTACAACGACGCTTACGGCCACGAAGCCGGGGACCGGGCGCTAGCCTGTGTGGCCCGCGTGATAGGCGAGACTGCCCGCGCCGACGATATTATCGCCCGCTACGGCGGGGAAGAGTTCGTCTTGCTCATGAACGGCGGTATTGAAGACGCCCTCCAGATCGCCGAGCGGGTGCGGAGTGCTATCGAACGCGCGTGTTCGCCGGAAGGCGACGCCGCGGTTCAGCGTGCGGTCACGGTGTCTATCGGCGTCGCCGCCCCCGACGAGAATATCTCTACGCTAGACGAGCTCGTTGCAGCTGCCGATAAGGGGATGTACCAGGCCAAACGATTGGGCAAGAACCGCGTGGCGGCGTTTCAAGCCGTGTAGTTCTTGCCGCGGAACCGCGGAACTGCGGAACCTCTCTCACTTCAGGCCCGACGTTTGAGATAGAATCGCCTTTCAAGGAACGCTATCCGAGGAGGTACATGAGAGCGCTCGTAATTGTCGGACACGGCTCACACTTGAACGAGGATTCTAGCCTGCCGGTCTACGAGCACGCGGAGAGTATCCGCGGGTCCGGCACGTACGATGAGGTGGTCGAGTGCTTCTGGAAAGAAGAACCTTCCATGCGCCACGTCCTCGACACGGTAGAGTCAAACGAGGTCTTTATCGTCCCGGCGTTTATCTCGGAAGGGTACTTTACCCAGCAGGTCATCCCGCGAGAGTTTGGGCTTGATGGTCCGGTGACGAAGAAAGGCTCCAAGACCGTGCGATACGCGGGGCCCCTGGGAACTTTCGAAAAGATGGCCGACGTGATCCTGGAGCGCACCGAAGACTTGATGCGGGACAAAGAACCTGAGGGCACTCAGGCGTTGGTGCTTCTCGGGCACGGCACCGCGATGAATAAGAACTCCAGTGGCGTCATCTACCTCAACGCGGAGCGCATCCGCGAACGGAGCCTCTACGATACGGTCACCGAGGCGTTTTTGGACCAGGATCCGGAAGTAGGGGAGGTCGTCGGAAGCGTGGAGGCGGAAAACGTTATCTTGATCCCGGTCTTTATCGCCGAGGGTTGGCATACCCGCGAGACCATCCCCGAAGATCTGGGCCTGGGCGGTGAGGTGACCCGCCGCGACGACCGGACTATTTTTTACGGCGCCCCGGTCGGCACCCACCCTTCAATGGCGAACCTCATCGTCGCCCGCGCCCGCGAGCTGGAAAAGCAGGAGGGACAGGTTGTCGGAAGCGCCTCCTAGATCGTCGGAGAACCTGGCCGTCCGGTCTCGCCGGGCGTTTGCATCCTGGATTGACGAAGCCCCCGGCGGCCGTAAGTTCGCCCAGGTACTGATCCAGGGTCTGGAGCCCTCCGGTTACCGGTTGTGCCACGTAGAAGACGCGGTTGCCGAGGGCTTGAGGCTCCACGAGAGCCCGCGGGACGCCCGGGAGATATCCAAGCTCACCGAAGCCGGCGAGTACCGGCCGCTCAAGAGCTCGCCCAACCTGCGGCGCGGTTGGCTCTTGCGGGTGGCGGACGAGGAGGGGTTGGCTACGGCCATGAACTACCTGTACCCGGCGGCGATGGTTCATTGGTACCTGCTCCGCGAGGGCCGGCTGGAGATTACCCACTATCGCGAGAACGCCGCCCGCCAGAGCGGCATCTACAAGCGGGTGCAGGCCCTTACAGATGAGAGCGTGCAGGATGCGGCCCGGGCCTGTTGCGAGGATGAGGTATGCCTCAAGAGAAGGCTCTGGGACGTGGACGACAGCCTGCCCCTGGAAACAGGCCGGGGAGAAGGGGAGATCCCCTGCCCCGAGCCGTGCAGCATGTTCGTCTCGTTTGCCCGGCGGGTGAGGCTCTTCGAGCGGGAGAAAAAGCGCGACCTGGACGCCATCGGCCTTTCGCCTTCCGAGAAAGAAGACCTCGCCGCGCTCGTCGAGGCTGCCGCCACCGGCGAGGTCGAGTTCGTTCGCGAAGCGGAGTTTGAGGAACCGCTAAACGAACGCCGGATGCGGTACCGGAAGTTGACGCTGGTTCCGAAACTGCGGGCTGCAACCCAGGATGCCGGGCGGTAGGGCGAAACGAGCCCGGTCACCATCCAACGACGCCCACCTCGTCCAGCTCGTCCGGGGCGCACTGGGAGAGGGCAATCGGGGAAAGGCCTTTCCCCGGATCAACGTAAGCTCCTGTGAGTTCGTGGTTACCTTGCACGGGGTCGTGCCGGACCCCGGAGTTCGGTCCGGCATCGAGGGCGTTGTGCGGGCAGTGCCCGGGGTCCAAGGTGTCATCAACAAGCTGAGGGTTGTAGAAAATGGTAGGGTAGACGGTGTTTCCCCAGGCTGATTGTGGGGTATTAAGTCACCAGAGTATTCGTGAGTGCCCGAGCAAACGGAGGTGCTAATGTTCGGCAGTAGAGCCAGTAAGGCCAAAGCAGCCAAAACGGTCTTGAGGAGCAAGACGGGTAGAAAGGCGGCGGCCAAGGGCGCCAAAGGGGCGTTCAGGATCGGACGCTCGAACACCGGCCAGGCTGCCGGTAAAGCCGGCCTGAAAGGTGCCGGTCGTCTCGCGCGGGGCGCGGCGAAGGCCCAAGCCGGTAGGAAAGCCGGTAAGGCGGGAGCCAAAGGGCTCGCCAGGGCCGGCCGCGGAGCCGGCAAGTACGCGGCGAAGAGGGGCAAGAAGGAGATCAAGATAGCAGAGAAGAACCTTGGTTCCCGCAGTTCGGGTGGGTCACGCCTGCTGAAGTTCGGCCTTCTGGCGGTGATCGGGCTCTCTATCGGCGCCCTGGCCGGCCGGTTGCTGGGCAGCAAGGAGGCCGAACAGGACGGTCCCCCCACGGGCGGTTCAGCGTCTGGTAGCTCCTCCACCGCGACGCCGGAGCAGCAGTCCTCCGGGAGCGGCGGCAGAGAGCCCGGCACGGTTCCCCAGCAGGCCCACTCGGACCCTTCCTCCGGGCCGTTGGTCGGCACGAGCCATGAGGCGAAGAAAGAGGGGGTTTCCGAAGATCAGCCCGAGATCGAACAGCGCATCCGGACCAGCATTGGCGAGGACGAGCGCACCCGCGACATGCCGAGCCCGAACATCGAGGTCGTCGATGGCGTGGTCGAGTTGCGCGGCGAGGCCCCCTCGGAGGAGGCCAAGGAAGCCGCCGGGGAGATCGCCGCTGGAGCCGAAGGCGTCAGCGAGGTGCGGAACCTGATCGAGGTTGACTCGTAGGCGAGCCTCAGGATGAACTCCAGAGCCGGCCGGCGATCAGCCGGCCGGCTTTTTTAGTTCTGAATGAGCCCCAGCAGCTCGTCCCGCTTCTGCTCCATGGTTTCCTGGTCCTGAGCCTCCACGTTTAGCCGCAGCAGCGGTTCCGTATTGGATGGCCGCAGGTTACACCACCAGTCGCCGGCGTCAACGGTAAGGCCGTCGAGGTGATCCACTTCGACACCCTCGCCGCCCGAATAGTGGTCCTCGACCCTCTGCATGGTCTCTTCCTGGTCCTCGACCTCCGAGTTGATCTCCCCGGACCGGAAGTAGGGGTCTATGGGCGCCAGCAACTCGGAGACGGGACCTTCCTGCCGGGCGACCAACTCCGCCACCTTGAGCATCGCCACTATGCCGGAGTCGGCGAAGTAGTTGTCGCGGAAATAGAAATGGCCGGAATGCTCCCCGCCGAACGCCGCGTCGTTCTTCCTCATCTGGGGCTTTATGATGGAATGCCCGGTCTTGGTCCGGATAGCTTTGCCACCCTCGCGCTCGACGAGCTCTGGAAAGGCTTTGGAACAAACCACGCTGTAGAGGATGGTCGCGCCGGGCTCCTTCTCCAGGACGTTCTTGGACACCAACGTGGCGAGTAGATCTCCTGAGATGGTTTCGCCCTTCTCGTCTATGATAAAGCACCGGTCCGCGTCGCCGTCGAAAGCGGCCCCGAAGTCAGCGCCCTCTTCCACGACTCGTTTCTGCAAGTCCGCCACGTTCTCCGGTTCTATGGGGCTCGGCTGGTGGTTCGGAAACGAGCCATCCAGCTCGAAGAACATGGGAACGTACTCGAACGGCAGCTTCTCGAAGACCGGCGGCAGCATCTTGCCCGCCATGCCATTGCCGGCGTCCACCACGATCTTGAGGGGCCGCAGGCCATCGGTGTCTATAAAGCTGACACAATGTTCGGCGTAGTCCTCGGTGAGTTCGCCTTCTTCGACGGATCCCGGGGTCTCCGCGGGCTCCCCCAGCTTTCCGGACGTGATGAGGTCCCGGATCTGGTTGATCCCCTCGTCGCCGGAGAGGGCGATGGCGTCTTCCCGGCAGAGCTTGAGGCCGTTGTACTCTTTCGGGTTGTGGGAGGCCGTGATCATGGCGCCTCCGGGCTCCTCGAGGTGGCCGACGGCGAAATATAGCGTGTCGGTCGAGACCAGCCCGAGATCCAGGACATCAGTTCCGGCCTCGGTAACACCCTCGATGAATGATTTTGCTAGCGCCTCCCCGGAAAGACGCATGTCCCGGGCGACGACGACCCTGGAACCCTGGAGGTCCAGATAGTGGACGAAGGCCCGTCCTACGTCCCGCGCCACGTCTTCGTTCAGGCTGTCAGGATAGATTCCTCGAATGTCATAGGCCTTGAAGATCGACTCGTCCAACATCTCCTCTTTACCTCCGGCTCTCTCGTAGGACCAGTCACTACTATCCGGTACAATAGCTCTTTATGGGCGCCCGTGCAGACTACACCGCATTCTAACCCCGTAAATCGGCCTTTGGGACCCCGTTTCGTCCGGCAAGCTGCTCTGTTCTACGGCGCGCTCGCCGTAATAGCGGCGCTTTGGAACGGGTTGAGGGGCCGGGAGTTCTCTGTGGCAAGCTCGATTCCCCTGAGCCTGCTGCTGGGTTTCGGTACCGCTGCTGCCACGGTCGTTTTAGGTGTGGTGGCCTACCGGCTCGTGCCGGCCCTGCGCCAGATAGCCGACGAGCTGGCCCCGACCCTGGTAGACGGGGTCGACCGGAGCAGCCTGATCCTGGTCTCAATTTTCTCCGGTGTCGGGGAGGAGATGCTTTTCCGGGGGGCGGTTCAGCCGGAGTTCGGGCTGGTGGTGGCCGCCCTGACGTTCGGCCTGGTCCACATCGGTCCCGATCGCCGCTACCTGCTGTGGACGGCCTGGGCGGTTTTGGCGGGCTTTCTTTTCGGGTTTCTCTACGAGTTCAGCGGCGGCTTGCTGGCTCCCGTTATCGCGCATACCACCCACAATGCCGCTACTTTCCTTCTCTGGAAGCGTTCTAGAGGACCAACCGGAAAAGATTCGGGTGCCTGATCCAGGGCCGTTCCGTGCTTCGTAATTCTTTGTAGGAGCGTGGTACAACCTGGACGGACTAGTAGACACCGGGTTTTTAGATACAATAGGTTGCGGCACGCCGAGTATCTTGGATAGTGCAGGCTCGCTTGTGGAGGAACCGGAGAATGCGCGTTACAAACGTTATCTTGAACGTGATGAGCCTGCTGCTGGTAGCCGCCGGGATGGCCCTGGTCGCCACTTTCTTTTTTCCCTCGGTTTTCCTACAGGCGACGGCCTCGGAGGACCGAGTGGCCCCGCCCGAAGACTTTAACGTCCCCACGCTAGCCGAAGACACGACCCCCGAGCGCCCGGCTGAAGAGCAAGCCGGGGCCGAGCACAGACCGGAAACCGCGGAAAAGCCTGCCAAAAAGGACGCCGGAAAAGATGGAGCCGACAGAGCCGCGAACGAAAACCGGCAAGACCGGCAGAAAGAGCAAAAGGAGCAGCAGAGCAGAGAGCAACAAGCTGCGGCTGTGCCCGCGCCGGAAGACAGGACGCTCTGGGTGACCGTTCCGAAGATGAACCGGTTGCAGAGCGTGGAGATACCTCACACGGTGGGTGACGATGAGCAGAGTTTGAAGGACTACGCCGGCATACACTTGCAGGGCACGGGCTTCCCCTGGCAGGAAGAGGCTAACGTTTACATAGCCGGCCACCGTCTCGGATATCCCAACACCAATAGCTTCCTCGCGTTTTGGGACTTGAACAACGTGGGGAAGGGAGACGAGATCTACGTCACGGATGCCCTGGGACGTTCTTATACCTATCGGGTTTTCAAAGAGCTCGTGGTCGACCCCACGGACTTGTTCGTGACCGAGCCCATAGCGGGCAAGAATATCGTTACGTTGCAGACCTGCACCCTTCCAGATTACTCCCAGCGTTTGATCATTCAGGCCGAAAAAGTTGCGTAGCCCGGTTTTCGAGCACCTAGCGTTGTCGGGCGGATAATCCCGTGATGAAGCTGCCTACAGGTCGGGAAAAAAAGAAACCTTCTGAGAAGCGCCCCCCGCGCAAACCCCTCGTAATCTCCAAAGGCAACATGCAGATGCGGGTGGTTTCGGTGGCGGTCATGGTCGCCATAGTCTTCCTGATACTAGCCGCCCGGCTGTGGTACTTGCAGGTCTTGACCAGTGAAGACTACGCGCTCTCGGCCGAGGCGACCCAGACGCGGGAGGTCAACATACCAGCCCAGCGCGGCGTGATCTACGACCGCAACGGCGAGGTGATAGCCAACAACGTCTCCGGGCTGAACGTTACGGTGATACCCTCCGCTATCGAACGCGACGGGGTCAAGGAGTTGGCGGAGATTCTGGGAGCTAATACGGCTGCGGTGCTCGGCCGCTACGACTTCGCCCTCCAGAACAACCCGTACGCGTCCATGCTGGTGAGGGAGAATGCCGACAAGGACGCCGTGACCTACATCAGCGAGCGCACCGAGAAATTTCCCGGCGTCACCGTGAACGACGACTGGGTACGCAACTATCCGAGCGGGGAAACCGCCGCCCACGTTCTAGGCTATACCGGCGCCGTTACGGAGGATGAACTGGGCCGGGAACCGTTCAAGGGACTTTCTAACGACGCGATCGTCGGCAAGAACGGGGTAGAGCTCTCGTACGAGAAGCTGCTGCGGGGCGAACCCGGGAAGAAAGAATACAGTGTAGACGCCCTGGGACGGGTGGTAACTACGCGCCGGGCCGATGGTACCCGCGCCGACGGGAGGCCCGAAGTGGCGCCGGAGCTGGGACGACCGGACAAGATAACCGATCCCGTGCCGGGCAAGGACCTCGCGCTGACACTAGACCTGGAGCTGCAGAAGGCGGCGGAGAAAGAGCTCAACCTCGCCATGGAGCGCGCCAAGGAAGAAGAAGACGCCGCCGGTGATGGTGGAGCCGTTGTCGCGATGGATCCGCGCAACGGGGAGATCCTCGCGATGGCCAGCCGCCCGTCGTTCGAGCCCCAACTGTTTGTCGGAGGAATCTCCGGCGCTGAGGAAGTCGAGCGCTACGAGTACCTGACTTCGGAAGAAGCGAACTCACCTTTCGCCAATCGGGCGGTTTACGGAGCTTATCCCGGCGCTTCGACCTTCAAGGTCTTCACCGGTATGGCAGGGCTGGTCCACGGCGTGATAAACCCCTACACCACCGTTACCGACGACGGTTCGTGCTGGCTGCCGGCGGGGGTCGTATCCGGTTGCTGGC
Organism: Rubrobacteraceae bacterium; assembly: GCA_050331175.1. Lineage (GTDB taxonomy): Bacteria > Actinomycetota > Rubrobacteria > Rubrobacterales > Rubrobacteraceae > SIRX01. The sequence continues at coordinate 31,971 of JBHJHC010000043.1, forward strand.
AGAGCTGGCGGCAGAACTACGGCCCCGAGTACGGTAGCCACGGTACCCAGAACTACTACCAGGCCATAATGGACTCCAACAACAAGTACTTTTTCCAGGTGGTGGACTGGCTGTGGAACGAGACCAACGACAAGGATCTGCTCTCCAAGTTCTACAAGAAGTTCGGGTTCGGCTCGAAGACCGGCGTCGACCTTCCCGCCGAAGAGGCGGGGGTAGTACCTACCCAATCCTGGCAGCAGGAGATCGGTGAAACCGCGGACGACAAGTACTGGGGTGTAGGACGGTGGGTAAACATGGCGATCGGCCAGGGCGACTTGCAGGTCACCCCGGTCCAGATGGCGAGAGGTTACGCTGCCATCCAGAACGGCGGAACGCTGGTAACCCCGCACGTCGGCCTCGAAGTCCGGAACCAAAAAGGCGAGGTGGAGGAGAAGATCTCCCCGGAACCCGCCGGTAACGTTGGTGTGGACCAAAGCGTCCTGGACGCGACGATCGAGGGCATGCGCCGGGTGACCAAGCAGGGGGGAACCGCGGAGTACTCGTTCAAGGGCGCGGAACTCGACTTCGTCGGCAAGAGCGGCACGGGTGAGATGTGGGGTAGCGAAGACCCGGTGAACTGGTTCGCTGGCTGGGCCGAAAACCAGGAGAACCCTATCGTGGTGGTCGCGATGGTAGAGAACGGCGGCTGGCACAGCGACGTTACCGCGGCTCCCGCCGTCCGGCACGTCCTGGAAGCCCGCTACGGCGTGGAGCAATCTCCAGAGGACCAGTGGCACACCGAGCCCGTCGAAAAACCGGAGCGGGATCGTGATCGCCGCGAACGGCCCCCCGTGAACGGCTCGCAACCCGGTGCTGGTCCGCGATCCAACCAAGAGGCGCCGGTCAATCCCCGGGCGCCGGTCCCGGGTGTCCAGCCCAACCCTCAGGCGCCAGCTGCCGGGACACCGGCTTCCCAGCAGGCTCCCGGCGTCGACCCCAACGCATACTATCCGCCGGGCGGATAGCGGACAGAGGATGGGCTAACATCTACGGACTCATGCCCGCGTTTTTCGCTTCGTTGCCCAGCCCGCCGTCCCCGATCATCTTCGAGATCGGGCCGTTCGCCTTGCGCTACTACGGCTTGTTTATTGCTGCGGGGATAGCCGCGGCCACCTGGCTGGCGGGCCGCGAACTGGCCCGGCGCGGCTACGATGAAACCCTGGCCCTCGACTCGCTTCTCGTTATCGTGCCCCTCGGCTTCGTGGGCGCCCGCGTCTATCACGTGGCCACGAACTGGGGTTTCTACAGCGACGACCCGTTCCCGAGCATCTTCGCGGTGTGGGAAGGAGGCCTGGCGATCTACGGCGCGCTCGCCGCCGGATTTCTGGGCCTGCTGCTCTTTTCCTGGTGGCGGGGCGTAAACCCCCTGATCCTGGCGGATGCTGCCGCGCCGGGGCTCGCCCTCGGGCAGGCTATCGGCCGGTGGGGCAACTACTTCAACCAGGAGCTCTTCGGGCGCCCCTCGGACCTGCCCTGGGCCATAAGGATCTCCCCCGAAAACCGGCCGGCCGAGTTCGTGGAGGCGGAGACGTTTCATCCCACATTTCTCTACGAGTCGCTCTGGAACCTGCTCGTAGTCTTCGTACTCCTGTGGGTCGCCCGTCGTTTCGCCGGTAGCTTGAAGGCCGGAGACGTAGCCCTGCTCTACGTGAGCCTCTATTCCGTGGGCCGGTTCTTTATGGAGCTGCTACGAATAGACCCGGCGTTTATCATCGGCGGTACCCTCCGCGGCAACCTGTTTGTGGCCAGCGTCCTGGCCCTCGGCTTCGCCCTGGTGCTGTTCCTGAGGCATTCGGGTACGAATAACCGCAAGCGCGTCAGATAAACAACTCGGTTCAGCACCGGCCGGTAGTCACGGTCTATTTGATTTAGCCCCCACCGGTTCGATCTGCCTGGGCGGCTCGTAGAAGATTCCCTTGAATAACTCCCAAGTGCTGATACCGTCAACAATTGAAAAAATTTCTCAATTAGAAGGTGTTTGAAGAGGTGAAAACGGCTATAGGGAAGATGCGGGGACGGGGTTACAAGGCGTTGGCGGCGCTCCTGATCACACCGGCCGCAGCCGCCTCGCTCCTTACGAATAGCCTGCCGCGCATGATGGCCATAGCCTCCGCAACAGCGGTATTTTCCGGCTTCACTGGTCTGTACGCCTCCTACTACGTGGACGTGGCATCAGGACCGGCGATCGTGCTTACCTGCACCGCGATCTTCGGCGCGATCTGGTGCGGCTGGCTGGTGCGCCAGCGGCTGGAACCGGCGAAACCTCCGGCCGCCGAAAACGGGAAGACCCCCGCGAAGAAATACACTCAGGCGAAGTAGAGGCGCCATAAGGCGAGCAGCAGAAACTCTGCCCCGAGCACTATCGCCACGGGCGTGAGTGACCGCAGCTTTTTCTGGGTGTAGACCGTCGGGGCCATTAGGTAGCCGAAAGCGAACCCGCCCGCCAGGCCCCCCATGTGGGCGGCGTTGCTGATGTTTGGTATAGAGACCCCCAAATAAACGTTGAGGGCCAGGAGGATGAGGAGCTGCCGGATCAGGGGGTTCTGCCAGGAAAAAGTCCCCCGGCGCAAAGCGTATCCCAGGATACTCCCGAGGAGCCCGAATATGGCCCCCGAGGCTCCAACTGCCGGCTGGGTGAAATCCCCCAGGTACGCCTGATAGTACAGGTAGGCGAGGCCGCCGGAGAGGCCGGAGAGGACGTACAGGGCGAAGAAGCGCCACCGCCCGAAGGCTGACTCGGCAAAGGTCCCCAGAAAGTACAGGGCCACCATGTTGAAGGCCAGGTGGATCAGGCCGGAGTGCAGGAAGATACTCGTCAGCAGCCGCCACGCCTCTCCCTGGGCCACGGCTACCGGAACGAGCGCCCCGTTCTCTACCACCACGCCGAGCTGGTTTACCAGCGCGATGTTCCAGGGAACCCCGGCGGAGGCGGAGAGCGCGGCCACCCCCAGATACACCAACAGGTTGGCGGCGATGAGGCTGGCCGTTACCGGCAGGCGGGTAAAGTCCTGCAAGCGGTTACTAGCGGCGCTTTATCTCGCGGATAGTGTCACCGACCTGTACCTGGGTGAGGTCCTGCAACGGCCCGCCGACCATGGACTCCAGGTCGTCCGGGTCGTTATCGCCGGTGTTCATCCCGAAGCCCTGGATCCGCACGTCTTCACCGAACATCTGGCCGAACATCCGTTGCAGGTTTTCCTGCATTTCCCCGATGTTCACGGCCCCAAACGGCGTCTCCGCACCCTGGAGCCGGGCAACGGCCAGCCGATCCTTGACCTCCGTGACCTCCGCGCGGGCCTTCACGTCTTCGACCGTGCCTAAAGTCTCACCCGTGTCCGGGTCCCAGACTTCTTCGCCGTCGGACGCGAATACCTCGAACAGCATCCCGGGCCGCACGCCCTGGGCGCGGCCCCGATTTATGACGATCTCGTTGTTAGCCAGTATCTTTGCTACCTTGCCTTCTACCGCCATGCGGTGGGCTCCTTTCTTAGCTTCTTAGAAGATTATATCTATCACAGCGAAACCATCCGGCAATGGCTAGAATCTTCCCCATGCCCGGCAGAACCAACAGAATCGGCCGCCACCTGCCGACTTCGGGCGGGATGAACAAGACCCTGCAGAGGGCCGAAGATCTGGGCTGCGAGACGGTTCAGGTCTTTGTCTCGAATCCGCAGGGCTGGGCGGACCCGGTGCCGCGGCCGGAGGGGACGGCGTTTGCCGATGGAGCCCGGAGGATGGGCTTGTCTCCGGTGGTGGTTCACGCGAAGTACCTGATAAACCTGGCTTCCGGCAAGCCGGAGCAGCGGGAGCGCTCCATCCACGCGCTGGCCCGAGAGCTCGCCGCCGCCGGGGAGTTGGGCGCGGACCTCGTCGTGGTCCACTCCGGCAACCACGGGGGAGATGGTGAGAAGCCCGGGACGGAGCGGTTGGTGGAGAGCCTCGCGCGAGCCCGGGAGCTGGCCGACAGCGGCGCGGCGGAGCCGGTCATCGAGAACTCCGTCGGGGCCGGGACCCAGCTCTGCGCTACCTTTGAGTCTCTGGCTGATGCCGCGGGCCGGGCGGGGGTGAGGGTTTGTGTGGATACCGCCCACGCTTTCGCGGCCGGTTATGACTTCTCGACCGGGAAGAACACCCGCCGGGTCGCCGAAGAACTGGGAGAAGCCCTCGACGGGAGGGTCGCGCTGTTCCATCTCAACGACGCCCGGCACGGCCTCGGGAGCCACCGCGACGGGCACCGCCGCATCGGCGAAGGACAGGTTCCGGTGGAGAGCTGGAAGGAGTTTTTCAGCGCGCTCCCCGGCATTCCCGTGGTTATGGAGACGCCTTACGCCACCCCGGAAGTGGATGCGGAACAGGTCCGGCTGGTCAAAGAGTTGGCCGGAGGGTTGCCAAAGTCGCCGGAATGAATATAGAATCTGGCATATGGAGTCGCTGGACATCCAACCGACAGGCCAGAGGGGGGATCTCCTCACGGCTATCGGCGAGACCCTCCGGGCCGAACGAAACGAACGAAACCTCACTCTGAGAGAGGTTTCGGAAGGGGCCCACGTCTCAGTCTCCTACCTGGCGGAGATCGAGCGCGGGGAGAAGGATCCCTCTTCGAAAGTCCTGGAGAGTGTCGCCGGCGGGCTCGACATGGAGGTCAGCGATCTCCTGGTTCGTATCGCCGCCGCGCTGGAGCCTGCGCCGGTCGTTCCGGTTGGCGCCGACTCGCTCGCTGCGTAGCCACCGCCACTGTCCGCCGCCGCATTTCGGTTTATATTCCGAAGAAGTAGGCGAGCATTACCCCCAGCGCGTTGAAGCCGGCGTGGGCGAGAAAGCTGGCGGTCGTGTTTGTGTACCGCCGCAGCAGCCCGAGGCCGAGGCCGAGCAGAAACACGTAGCCCAGGAGCACGGACGGCCCGTACTGGATGTGCATGGAGGCGAAAAGCAGTGCCGCCGGCACGAGGCCGAGCGTCGGCTGTAGCGCGCCCCGGAAAAGCGTCTCTTCGCCGAGGCCGGCGCCGAGGCCGAGCAAGAGCGCGAACGAGACCGCCGCTACGGGCCCCAGGCCCCGCGGGTTGAAGAGGGAGTTGGATAGATCCCCGACCGTGCGGTGGAGGTCGGGTTGGAGGTAGGCGAAGAGCCCGTTCGCGGCGATCGAGAGGGCCAGCGCCCCCAATACGAAGACCGCCACCACTCCGAGCTGGCGGACCGAGATCGCCCCGTACCCGAGCCGGGAGAGCGTCTGCCGGAAGTTGCGCCGGACCCCCACCCCGACACCGAGCACGGCGACGATAAGGAAGGGGATCTGGCTGGCAAGTATTGTTGCCGGTGATAAACGCCCGTCGGGAAAGAGCTGGGCGACGTTCGGCACCTGGGTAAAGATCAAAAGGCTTACTACGTTGTTCGCCAGGATCACGGCGAACAGCCACAGCGCCAGGAATACCGGCGGGTCGGCCCACCAACGATTTTTGAGTCGCCATCCCATAACCCGCCGGAGTGGCGGCACGCAAAGCCCCAGGCCGGCTATTCCAACCACCAGCGCCGCCGCCCCAGCCGTCGCCAGGGCCAACTGCTCGGGGCCAGCCGTACCTTGACCCGAAGCCCGGAGGAACAGGCCGACGGCCGTGAGTACTCCCACGGCCGCAACCAGGAACGAGGACGCCAGTAAAATGACTATCAGGGTGACATCAGCCCCCCGGCTCTTGCGGGCCCACTGTGCGAGAAGCCCCAAGCCTCCGACCAGCCCGGTAGCCGCAGCGTAGAGAACTACCCCTGTCACGAAAGCCTCTTTCTAGGATTCAATCGAAGCCGGTGGTCAACTCACCAGAGGGTAGCACACGAAAAACCCGGCCCGTGCGGGTGGCGGACCGGGGTAATCACTGGGCCGAAGGGGGAAGGAAAAGCCCATTGGTGAGTAATATAACCACCCCGGATAACACTACAGCTACTAACGGATAACAGTTTGATAACGTCTGGTTACGGATCCCGGTTCTCGCCCCGCTCCAGGCCGTCGAGGATCGGCCCCAGCGATTTATCGCGGGCGGCCTCATATTCTTCGAGGCTCTCGGCTTCCCGGGCCAACTCGGAGATGCGGGCCGTGAGTCCCGAGCCGCCTTTGGCCGCGAGGATCCGCCATCCCAGGGTCCTGTAAACCTTTCGTAGGTTTTCGGTCCCATGGCCAGCCTCGAGGAGGTTTTCCAACCTGACGTGCAGGGCCTCGGCGTCCTCTACGGAGAGATCGAGCCTTACCCGCGCGGGTTCGTCGGGCACGCTTACCTGTTCCTCTCCACGTAGATCCGGTCCTGGGTTACTACGACTTGCAGGCTGTCCGGGGGTTGGCCGACATGAGCGCGCCATTCTCTGGCGAAGACTTCTGAGAGGTGGGCGTCGGTCTGGAGAACCAGCCCCGCGTCATTCTCTTCCAGGATTACCGGATGTTCGGAGGCGTGGCCGCGCCGTACCGGATCCCGCCGGTAAATGGAGTTGCGCGACCGAAAGCTCTGGACGCTCGAAGAAGTGGTGTTTAACTCCTGGGCGATCCAATCGTCCCCCCGGCCCTCTTCGACCCAGCGCCGGATCTTGGCTGCATGGGGTTTTAGGGCAACTCTTCTGTTTCCCATGACCCTGCTCCTTGGCCTGATGAAGTCTACTAGTCTATATGTACCATCTCTGGTGACCGGATGCCAGAGTTGCTCTCCCGCTCTTACCGCGGGCGGCGTTCAAGGCATCGCGAGGGCGGCCATCCAGAGCACGACCAGGGCGCGGCCGCTCCAGGCGACGGTCCGCACCCAATTGGAGAGCACGAGGCCGCCGTGGGCATTCGCGTCGAAACCGAGCCCGAGCCTGCTGTGGTGCGGAACCTGCAAGTAGATCGTCGAGAGCCACACCAGGGCGAGAAGCCCGGCCCCGACCCAGACCAAAAAGGCCGGTACGGCGGCCGGCCGGATGAAGATGAGTGCCCCGGCGGTAAACGCTTCGAGCAGCATTGGTGGCCCCACGACCCTGGTGGTGAGCCGGGAGTGGGCCTCCGAGTACGCCTGGAAGCCAGATCTACCGACCCGGTCGAAGAGCGGATAGTGGACGACCTGCACGAACCAGATGAGGCCCACCATGAAAAGCGTCGTCGCAAGCTGTACGAGGAGCAGGAGTTCCGCCACGGCTTCCCGCCTCTAGCGTCCCAGAAGATAATCTGCGGCAGCGAGTCCCGAGAGGGCTGCACCCTCGACCTTCGGCTGGCCAAAGGCGTCCCCGGCGAAAAGCAGTGGTGGGGTCTCCGCCGCGACGAGGCAGGGTTCCGGGTAAGATTCCGTTACCCAGCTGTAGCGCCAACGGGCGAGGGAAGTCTCCACTGCTCCGGTCATGAGGTCTGATCCGAGCCGGTCGGCGGCGAGGGAGAGCAGGGCGGTCGACAGGTCCGTATCGGGGTCATCGAAGTGTTCGCGGCTCCACCGGGGGCCGGCATGGACGGTAATGCCGGGAGCATCGGAGATGCCCTTTCGCTGGCTGTCCCCGATCCAATCCAGCGGCTCGGCTTTGATCTGCATGCCCCCGGGTTCCGGTACCCCGGTAGGTTCGTTAAAGAGCGCCATCAGCGCGACGCACGGATCGTAGGCAATACTCCCGAGCTGCCGTCGAGACTCTTCGGGTAATTCATAGCTGCCCGTTTCGGCCAACCTGAGCGATTGTGGGACCGGTGGTGTGAGGATGAGCGAGTCGCCGGCTAGTTGTAGGCCGGACTCGCAGGCGACTCTCCAACCGCCGTCCCGCTGCTCCACCTCCACGGCCCGCTCGCCGAGCTTTACGTCCAGGTCCCGGGCGAGGTACCTGGGTATAGAGGTCATGCCTTCCGCCCCCCGGTAGCGCGGGTGTCCGTCCCGGTCGTGTTCGCCGCCGGCGTTGGCGAAGCCGCGGGTCCACTCCTGTGCAACCCCGGCCTCCAGCCACTCGTTAACCAGCTCCTCGAAGCGCTCGCCCCGAACGGTAAAAAACTGGGCGCCGTGGTCGAAGTTGCCGGCACCCACGCGGCGGGTCGCCATGCGGCCACCGACGCCGCGGCCTTTGTCCAGCACCGTCACGCGCCATCCGGCCTGCTGCAGTTCGCGGGCGGCGAGCAGGCCCGAGATCCCGGCCCCGACGACTATGCAGGAGCCCGGCCCGACCGGGTTGGACACCGCTACCCCCGGCCCTTCTGGCGGCGCGGCATGGGATGGAGGCCGGAGAGGCCGCCGTCTACGCCAAAGACCTGGCCCGTGACCCAGCTGTTTGCGGGGTCCAGGAGCCAGGAGATCAGGGACGCCACGTCGCCCGGTTCACCGAGGCGGCCCAGAGGATGCAGGTCTTCCGAAGCCTGCCGGGAGGCTTCGCTCGCGGTGATTTTCCGCGTCATAGGCGTCTGTACCAGGCCCGGAGCAACCATGTTGACCCGGAGGCCGCGGGACAGATACGTGGCCGCCGCGGAGAGCCCGAGCCCGGTTACGGCGGCCTTGGCGGCCGCGATCGCCTCGTGGTTGGCGAGCCCGACCCTGGCGGCGACCGAGGAAAGCAGCACCACGGAGCCTCCCTCCGGCATGTGCTCCACGGCGGCCTTGATAACGCCGAAAGCCGTGTTCAAGTTCAAGGCCAGGGTCTGAGAAAGCTCCTCGTCGGTCGTCCGGTGCGCCGGCTTGAGCATGAACGAGCCGACGCAGTTGGCCGTTCCGTCTATCCGCCCGAACTCCTCGGCCGCCCTTTCGAAGAGTTCGTTTACCTCCTCTGTCTTGGTGGCGTCCAGGGGTACGGGGTGGGCGCCAGTTTCGTCCGCGAGCCGTTCCAACTTTTCGTTGTCGCGGGCTCCGGCGACGATCCGGGCTCCGTTATCCGAGAGTGTTTTGCACAGCTTGGAGCCGATGCCGCCGGTCGCCCCGAGCACCGCGTAGACGGGCGGCGAGCTTCCGTTATCCATAGGTGAGGCCTCTTTCGCGCGCTTGCAGGTCTGCTGCATAGCGTATCGTCTGAAAGTGGATGTCTACTGTGTCTTCTACCTCTTTTGCGTAGCCCCCGGCCATCGTGATGGCGACCGGTACGCCGCGTTCCCGGCAGGCTTCCAGGACGAGCCGGTCGCGTTCGGCGAGGGCCTCCTTGCTAACGGAGAGCCTCCCGAGCTTGTCGCCCTCGTAAGGGTCGGCGCCTGCCAGGTAGATCGCGACCTCCGCCGCGGAGGCTTCGAAAGATTTCTCCAGGCCCTCTTCCAGGGTCGAGAGGAAAACCGCGTCGTCCGTGCCGTCAGGCAGGGGGAGATCGAGGTCGCTCTGTTCTTTGTGAAAGGGGAAGTTCTTTTCGCCGTGGATCGAGAACGTAAAGAGCGAGTCGTCGTCTTCCAGGATCGCCGCCGTACCGTTGCCCTGGTGTACGTCGGTGTCCAGGATGACGATTCTCTCCGCCAGCCCTTCGGATTGCAACCCGCGGGCGGCGATCACGCTGTCGTTGAAGATACAGTACCCCTCGCCCCGGTGGGCGAAGGCGTGGTGGGTTCCTCCGGCGAGGTTGGCGGCGAGACCGTCCCCGAGCGCGGCCCGGCAGGCTTCCAGGGTGCCGCCCGATGCCCGGCGGGAACGCTCGACCATCCGGGGCGACCAGGGAAAGCCTATGCGCCGCATCTCTTTGCGGGAGATGGTGCCGTCCACGACCCGGCCCAGGTATTCGGGGGTGTGGGCGCGCAGTATCTCCTCATCGGTTACGGCGCACGGCACCCGCAACTCGCCCCGCAACTCGTTGGCGACGCGTTCGCGCAGCATCGAGTACTTGACCATCGGAAAACGGTGGCCCTCCGGCAGCGGGAGCACAAAGCGGTCGCTGTAGAAGATCTTTATCGCGGGCGGTCCTCCATCCGCGAGACTCTAGTACATTTGATGCGGCCGCGTAGGAAGAGGTTTCGCAAAACGCCCGGTTACGCTGTGGTAGCATCCTTTTCGTAGAGGCTTGTGGGGGTAAGTTGCAGGAAAGGCTATTCGCCGCGAACACCGGGAATACCGCGCCGCCCGAACCGGGACTGTACCTCGGCACCTCCGGCTGGTCGTACGCCGATTGGGAAGGAACCGTCTACTCCAGAGGTCTGCCGGCCGGATCCCGGCTCGCCGAGTACGCCAACCGGTACGCGACCGTCGAGATCGATTCGACCTTCTACGGGACCCCCCGGCGCGCGACCGTGCGAAAGTGGCGGGAGATCGTGCCGGAAGGATTCCTGTTTGCGGCAAAGTTTCCGCGCGAGATCACCCACGAACGAACGCTCGCCAACGCCGGAAAAGCTACGGAGGATTTCGTCCGCGCGATGGAAGATCTGGGCGATCGCCTCGGCCCGCTGCTGGTCCAACTCCCCCCGTCGTTTACGGTAGAAGGCATGGAGGTCCTGGAACGTTTTCTCGAAGCGTTGCCGGACGGATTGCGCTACGCCGTCGAGGTGCGGCACCGGAGCTGGGTCCGTTCGGACTTGCCGGCGCTGCTGCGGGAACACGGGGTCGCGCTAACGCTCGTAGACTACCCGCGGATGCCCCGAATGGAGGCGGCGACGGCGGACTTCTCCTACATCCGCTGGCTCGGCGACCGCAGAGAATTCCCTGCAGACCATACGATGCCGAAAAAGGATCGGGCAGAGGACTTGCGGTGGTGGTCGGGGGTTGCGGACCGGTTCCTCTCCGAAGGGCGGACGGTCTTCGCCTACGCCAATAATCACTACCAAAACCACTCGCCCTCGACGCTGGAGCAGTTTCTGGAGGTGCGGGGCGGCCGATGAGCGTTCCGATCGTGTTCAGCACGGGTTCTCTCTATCCTTTCGGGCTGGAGCGGGTGTACGCCTGGGCGGCGGAAGTCGGCTTCGATGGGGTGGAGATCATGATGGACGAACGCTGGGATACCCACCAGGCGGAGTACCTGATCTGGCTCGCCAACAAGTACGAGCTCCCGATCCGGGCTCTCCATCCGCCGCTCGGACCCGGCGCGTGGCGTCTGGACCCCCGGGAGACGCTGGTTCGGGTTGCCAAGCTGGCGACAAAGGTTGGGGCCGAGGTGGTCGTGGCCCATCCACCGGCAAACGGGTCGCAGCTCGAGATCTGGGCCCGTGACACCCTCAAGGATGCCCGCCGGAGCGGCGTCGCCGTGGCCGTCGAGAACATGCCTCGCAACCGGGTCCGCCGGCTCTTTTTTTCGTGGGACACTCAACACGGCTACAAGCCCGAACGGCTCGTGGGACTCGGCGACGTGACCCTCGATACCAGTCACCTCGCGGCGAGTGGCGTGGACCTCCTGCACGCCTGGGAGGTGCTCGGGGATCAGGCCCGGCATATCCACTTCTCGGACTCCAAAATGACCGGCCGCGACGAGCATCGGGTTCCGGGGCGGGGGAACCTGCCGCTCAAGGAGTTTCTTGGGCGTGTGCGCCGCAGCGACTATCCGGGCGTCGTTAGCCTGGAGCTAAAGCCCTGGCCCCTGGGGGCACCGGACGAGAAGGCGATCCTCGACCGGATGCGGGAAGCGTTGGAGTACACCCGCGAAGGACTCGAAGGCTAGCGCCGGCATGTTCGAGGGTTTTGGCGAAGAGCGGATCGAGGGTCGTGGGGCCGGTATTCACCTGGTCCGGGGCGGGGACGGTCCGCCGCTCTTGCTGCTGCACGGCTACCCGCAGACACACGTCATGTGGCACGAGATCTCCCAACGTCTGGCCGCGGACTTCACCGTGGTTGCCCCCGACCTCCGCGGCTACGGCGACAGCTCGAAGCCTGCCGGCGGCCCGGACCACGCGGGCTACTCGAAGCGGGAGATGGCCAACGACCAGGTGGAGGTCATGGACCGGCTCGGCTTTGATCGCTTTTCCGTCGCCGGCCACGACCGAGGCGGGCGCGTGGCGCACCGGATGGCCCTCGACCATCCGGAACGGGTGGAGAAGCTGGCGGTCCTGGACATTGCCCCGACCCACACCATGTACACCACGGCGGACATGGAGTTCGCCCGCGCCTACTACCACTGGTTCTTTCTCATCCAGCCGTACGACTTGCCGGAGCGCCTGATCGGGGCCGACCCCGAATACTACCTCCGCAAAAAGCTCGGCCAGTGGGGCCGGGACGAGCGGGCCATCACCCCCGAAGCCTTCACGGAGTACCTGCGTTGCTTCTCCCCGGAGACCATCCACGCGAGCTGCGAAGACTACCGGGCTTCAGCCTCCATAGACCTCACCCACGATGAGGAAGACCTCGGACACAGAATCTCTTGCCCCCTGTTGGTCTTGTGGGGAGAAAAGGGGTTCGTCGGGAAGAAGTACGACGTAGTAGCCACCTGGAAAGAGAAAACCGCCGACGTGCGCGGTCGCAGCCTGCCCTGCGGACATTTCTTGCCCGAAGAGGCGCCGGAGCAGACGCTGGAAGAATTTCGCGCGTTCTTTCTGGCATAGAAGCCAGCCAAAAACGCCGTAAACCTACCACTTACGTACGACCACTTACGTACGACCACTTGCGGTGTTGAGTAATATACATTAGTCTTAAGTCTCGTGAGGTACGCCAATAGTGAGGAGGATGACGTTGTTCGCGTACAGGGCTAGGAATTGCCTTTTTGGCGCTTTGATGATCCTGATGTTTGCCGGAGGAGTCCTGCTAGGGTCATCTCCGGCCCTGGCGCAGGACACAGGAGGGTTCTCGCCTCCCACTATCGACAAAGAGTGTACCCCCGACCGTATAGAAGTTGGGGAAACGTTTACCTGCACCATCGATGTACTCGCGGCCCGAAATACGGTCGCCACGACCCGCGTTACAGACACCTTGCCGAGTAGCGTAAGAGTCATCAGCGCAGACTCCCAATTCCTGATCAACGGAAACCCGGTTCAGGAAGGAGACCCGGTTCCGGACGAGGCGCAGTTTCCGCCGAATGACCCTCTTTTGCCGGAGCTTCCGATAGAACCGGATGAAACAATTCCGCCAGCGCCTCCATGTGAGGTATCCGGTAACACGGTTACGTGCCCGGAACCAGATTTCCCTCGTCTGGTGCCGATATTCAACGTTTTCGACGTCTTTAGCTTCGGTTACAGGGTCAATATCACGGCGGTCGCGCAAGAGCAATGCGGAGCCTTCACGAACACGGCAACAGCCTCGGGCGAGAGGTTCGGGTTCCTTGATGATCAAACCCAAACGGAGGTTTCCCGCTGGACCCGTACACCGTAGAGGATGAGGAGGATTTTACGGTGGCAGGTTGCGCGGACCTTTCTTTGACCAAGAAGCCCAATAAGAAGCGGCCTACCGTGGGAGACAACCTTACCTACGCACTGCAAGTGAAGAACAACGGTCCCAGCAGGGCAACCGGGACAAAGATAGTAGATACCCTGCCAAAGGGTGTAAAGGTCAAATCCACCTCTAGGGGTTGTAGGAAGCTCCTTGGGAGAAAGGTGAGTTGCAACATCGGCAACCTCAGAAACGGTGGAAAGACAACCAGAAAGATCACGGTCAAGGTAAACAGGCCCGGCAAGCTGGTAAACCGCGCCATCGCGAGCACCACGGCCGTTGATCCAAACGGCAGAAACAATCGGGCGCGGGCGGTGGCAAGGGCGAAGCCTAAGAGGCCGGTACCTCCCAGGCCAACACCTCCCAAACCAAAGCCCACCAAGCAGATAAGCTGCAAGGTAATGGACCCAACTGTGAGGCTCGTCCAGGGCAAGCAGGTGGTAGTGGCCGACAGGAAGCCCGGGGCGAACACGGCGTGTGTGATCCAGGGCAACCAGCTAGCGTTGGCCCGCTCCTTAAAGAATCGGAACCTGGGGCTGGTTAGGCAAGGGGGCAAGCAGGTGCGGGCAGCGAAGGGCAAGGTGGTAAAGCCTGGAGCCCGCAAGGTAATAGTAAGGGTGCCCAGGGGCTTCTAGGGGCTCTATCACTTAGCGCCCAACAACACGATCAGCTTCCAGCGCGGGTTGCGGAGAATCGTCCTTCGCAGCCCGCGCTTCTTGGTGGCTTTGGTAAAGTGAGGTGCCTTGACGCCCGCTCCAATTAGCGCTTGTGGGCGGGGGTCCTTGTCTGCTGCGCACCTCAGCGGCCTGCCTTAAAGCGCGGGATGTTAAGCTCTCGTGGAATTCAGGTTCTTACTAGAAGGGTGTGTACCGGATGAGAGATGGGCGGTTAGGACAGTTGGCGCGGGTGCTCGTTGACTACTCGATAGAGGCTGGGGAGGGGGATCAGGTCCTGCTCTCCGGAGGCTCGGCGGCTGAGCCCTTGATCAAAGAGGCCTACGCCCGGCTTTTGCAGGTGGGGGCGACCCCGATCCCGCTGGTAACGCTTCCGGGGATGCAAGAAGTTTTTTTCGAGAACGCCCTGGAGGTTCACTACGAGAAAACGCCGTCCGTTACGCGGGGCATTTACGAGGGGGCTGATGCTTTCATCTCGATCATGGCGCCCACGAACACCCGGGCCCTGGCGAACGTGGACCCGGCCAAGCAGCAGGCACTCGGCAAACGCGACCAGCAACTGCGGGACCTGGTAATGAAGAAGGAACGCTGGATCCTGACGCTCTTCCCGACCGAGGCGCTGGCCCAGGAGTCGGACATGGGCCTCGAAGAGTATGAGGACTTCGTCTTCGCGGCGATGGCCCTGGACAAAGAGGACCCGGTCCGCTTCTGGCAACAGAAGTCCGAGGAGCAGGCGAAGCTCAAAGACCGGCTCGAACAGGCTAAAGAGATCCGCATCGTCGGGCGGGAGACGGACCTTACGCTCTCTGTCGAGGGGCGCACGTTCATAAACTCCGCCGGCAAGCGGAATATGCCGTGCGGCGAGGTGTTTACCGGCCCGGTAGAAGATTCGGCTAACGGCCGGGTCTACTTTGGCGTTCCGACCGCCGTCGCCGGCCGGGAGGTGTCCGGCGTGCGGCTCCGCTTCGAAAACGGGAAGGTCGTAGAGGCTACCGCCGAAAAGGGTGAAGACTATCTCAACTCCATGCTGGATGCCGACGAAGGAGCCCGATACCTTGGGGAGCTCGGCATCGGCACGAACTACGGTATTCCGCGGCCCACGAAAAACATCCTGTTCGACGAGAAGCTCGGCGGGACGGTACACCTCGCGGTCGGGAGGTCCTATGAGGAGACCGGTGGCAAGAACGACTCCAGCGTGCACTGGGACCTGATCTGCGACCTCCACGAAGGCGAACTCTACGCCGACGGGGAGTTGCTGCAGAAGAATGGTGAGTTCCCGGAGTTCGACCTGGAAAGTTAAGGTCTGTGACGCGGCCGGGAGACGTTTATACTCCGCCGTGCAGGCGAATTCTTATTGCAAAGAGGTACTGAGGGTTGACGAAAGTACGCTACGACACGGTTTTCCTGGACGTGGACGGCACGCTCCTCTGGGTCGATCTGGACCTCGCGGGCTACGTCGAAGACATATCCCGCTACTCCACAAACGGCCCGCTGACGGTCGAGAAAGCGGCTGAGCCGGTGTGGAGGGGGGTGCGGGATCACATCTCCCAGAACATACACTACCCAACCCGCGAAGAGCTGGACAGCTTCAAGCGCGAGAACCAGCGCCGCACGGCCCGGGCCCTGAACGTGGAAGCCCCGCCGGACCTGCTGGCCGAAGCGGTGGAGCGCAGGATCTCCTTCAATCCCTACCCTGAATCGGAGCGGGTGCTTGAGGAGCTCCGCAGTATGGGGCTCGGGCTCTACGTGGTCTCGAACTGGGACATCTTGCTGGAGGATGTGCTCGAAGACCTCGGCTGGACGCGCTACTTCGACGGGATCATAGTTTCGGCGGCGATCGGGATCGAGAAGCCGGATCCCGGCATATTCGAGGAGGCGCTGCGGGTGAGCGGGGAGCGTCGCGGACGGGTGCTACACGTCGGAAACGACCCGGCAGCGGATGTAACGGGGGCTGTGGCGGGCGGAATAGACGTGGTCTTAGTGGACCGGGAAGGCGGGACGGATGCCCCGGAAGCGGTGGCGGTGATGCCGGATCTCGCCGGGTTGCCGGCCTGGATCGGGAGCCCGGAAGATGTCTGAGACGTTGCCGGAGAAGTACACGATAGACAAGCCGCGCATCGAGGATGCCGTCCGCGAAATCCTGGCGGCTATTGGCGAGGACCCCGCCCGCGAAGGGGTGCTGGGGACACCGCGCCGCGTTGCCGACGCCTACGAATACCTCTTCTCCGGCCTCGCCGAAAACCCCGTTCGTCATCTGGAGGTCGGGTTCGCCGAGGACTACGGAAACGTGGTCATAGTCCGGGACATCTATCTGGCAAGTATGTGCGTACCCGGCAAACAAATCGTGAACGCGGTCTCTGGTGCCAAGAGAGCTTCCGAAGTCGAGGTGGGGGACCAGCTATGGACCCTGGAAAACGGTTTTCTGACGAAAACCGAGGTTACTCGCATATCTTCGCGCAAGACGCATAACGTAGTACTCGTCCGAACCTCCAGTGGGACGATCAAGCTGACCGGCGACCATCCGGTAAAGACGGAAAGAGGATGGTGCGAAGCCGGAAAACTTCTCGCCGGAGACCGGGTAGAGTGGTTTCCACCGAGAAAACTTTGTCGTGAGATGCCCTTGGTTACACCGGGCTACGAACTGGGTTACCTCCTCGGGGCTGTAGCTTCGGAAGGAAGCATCCAGGACGAGAGGCGTATCTCGGTCGTAGTAGGGGATCGTGCTTTCGCAGAGCGAGTAGCTAGCGCCTGGCACAGTGCCTTCTCCATCAACGCGCGGGTCGAGGCTATTCGGGTCGATTCGGGTTACCTGAAGCGTAAGGTTCCCATGTATAGGGTGCGGGTCGTATCGAGTTACGCGGCGGAGAAGATCAGCCGCTGGCTCAAACTGCCTCGCGGCTGCCGGGACAAAACCAGGGGTTTCCGATTCCCCACGGTGGTTACTGCTTCGCAGGAGATGATGCAAGGTTTTCTCGACGGATACATAGAGGGAGACGGAAGCAGGTGTGGAACGGGCAACCGGATCATCACCGCCAACGGCACTTTCGCCAGGGAGCTTGCAGAATACTTGCAGACACCCGTAGGTAAGGGACATGGGGACATCAAGACCGTCTACGTTTCGAGCCGGTGGCAAGAACCGGGCTGGAAAGGGAAACACGGGTTTAGTCAGCAATCCGGATGGTATGCCCCGGCAGATTCCGAGTACGCTGAGGTCATATCTGTCGAGGATACGCCAGAATCCGAAGAGCCTACCAGCGTTTACTCGTTTAAGTGCGAGCCGCATCCGACCTTCCTTGTTGGCGGACATCTGACGCATAATTGTGAACATCATCTCCTGCCGTTCATTGGACAGGTCCACCTGGCCTACGTGCCGAAGGGCCGGGTAGTTGGCCTCTCCAAACTGGCCCGGGTGGTAGAGGGGTACGCCCGCAGGCCACAGCTCCAGGAACGTCTGACCGCCCAGATCGCCGACGCCCTCTACGAGAGCCTTGGGTCTAGAGGGTCGCTCGTGGTTATCGAGGCGGACCACTCGTGCATGACCATGCGGGGCGTGCAGAAGCCCGGCAGCATCACCGTTACGACGGCGGCCCGGGGTGCTTTCGAACAAGACGACGCGCGCCGGGCGGAGGTTCTGGGCTTGATCCACCGCCGAGAGCCCGGCCCGTAACCCACCCTACGGGGTTGGTGCCTGAGGCGTCCCGGTTCGCCCGGCAGATATTATGCCCGGCTATGCCTGGATTCGTCTCCCGGACAACGGCGGGTGGAGTGTGGCGCCTGGCATCGTAGCCGGGTACAGTTGAAGCGGGTGGCGCTCTTGCAAGCGATCGAGAGGATCAACTGGTGACCCAAGACGCCGCAGGCCCGGTGGCTAATTCCGGTGGGAGCTCCGAACAGCTCAAGCGGGTACTTTCGCTCCGGGATCTCGTGGTTTTCGGACTGGTTTTTCTGAGTCCGATCGCACCGGTCGCCATCTACGGTGTGGGAACGGTGATGACCAGGGGCCACCTCGCCCTGGCGTATGCGATCGCCATGGTAGCCATGCTCTTTACGGCGCTGAGCTACGGCAGAATGGCCAGCGCCTATCCCGTGGCGGGTTCCAGTTACAGCTACGTCCGACGGGCAATAAATCCCCACCTCGGTTTTCTAACCGGCTGGATGATGTTCCTGGATTACGTGTTGATCCCGTTGCAGATCAACATCGTGGGCGCCCTGTTCGCACACAATCTGGTTCCCGAGATCCCGTACTGGGGATGGGTTTTGATCTTTTCTACCTTTATCTCTTACGTGAACCATCGCGGCATAACGGTGACCAACAGCGTTAACTTCATAATGACCGGCTTGATGTTCGCCGCCTTGTTCTCTTTCGTGGTTGCCGCGGTGTGGGGCCTGACCCACGGTGTCGGCAAGGGTACGCTGATTTCCTTGTTTCCTTTCTTCAATCCCGACGAGTTTTCGCTCGTCGCGGTTCTCTCCGGCGTGGGGCTGGTGGTGCTCTCCTACCTGGGGTTCGACGCGATCACGACTATGGCCGAAGAGGCCCACAACCCAGAGCGCGACATACCCCGCGCGGCCTTGATCATTATGCTGGTCGGCGGCGGGCTGTTCGTTATGCAAGCATATCTCGCCACCCTGATCTTCCCCAACTACACGGAGTTTACGAGTACCGGCACGGCTTTCGCGCAGGTCTTGCAGGCCGTAGGCGGCAAGGCTCTGTCAACGTTCGTGTCGGTGATCTTCGTCTTCTCCGTCGTGGCGGGCGGGGTGGCGGGACAGGTCGGGGCTTCCCGCTTGCTCTTCGGTATGGGCCGTGACGGGGTGTTACCCAAAAGGGTTTTCGGATACGTACATCCAAGATACCAAACGCCAACCTGGAACATCCTGATCCTGTTCGCGCTGAGCGTCAGCGGGGCACTGATCCTGAGCCTGTCCCTGGCTTCCGAAATCGTCAGCTTCGGGGCCATCAGCGGGTTCATGCTGGTGAACCTGTCGGTGATCGCCCTGTACTACATCAGGCGGAGGCGTCGCCGGGAGTGGATAAAGTTCCTCTTGTTTCCCGCGCTGGGGTTTGTCGTGACGTTCATAGTCTGGATCGACATGTCCCCCAGGGCCAAACAAGTGGGATTCTCGTGGCTGATAATCGGGGTAATATACCTGGCGATAATGACCCGAGGTTTTCGGAAGCGACCGAGGGAACTGGGAGATATTGCTCCAAGCTAGGCGGCTGGCCGGGCCCGAACTGGTAGTCAGCTTCTCCTGGTCGCGGGGTTGGCTTCCGGAAGGCCGGCCAGCGCGGCCCCCGCGATGCCGGCCTGGTTGAACATCTGGGCCGGTACCACCTCTGTGCGGGCCGTGAGGTGGGGCAGGAACTTCTCGGACTTCTTGCTGATCCCGCCTCCAATTATGATCAGGTCGGGCCACAAGAGGTTCTCGATGGCTTTGACGTACTTGTTTAGCCGCTTGGCATATTGTTTCCAGTGGAGGTTATGCCTTTTTCGGGCACTTTCCGCGGCGTAGTGTTCCGCGTCTCCGCCATGAAGTTCGATATGGCCCAACTCGGTGTTCGGCACTAGCTGGCCCCCGACGAACAGCGCCGTACCGATGCCGGTTCCCAAGGTAAGCATCAGCACTACGCCTTCGACCTCGTGTCCGGCGCCCCAGCGCATCTCGGCGAGGCCCGCCGCGTCGGCGTCGTTGACTAGGCGTACGGAGTTCTTGAGTTCTTCTTCCAGCGCCTCCTGGAAGTCGAAGCCTATCGCTTTCTCATCTACGTTGGCCGCCGTTTGGGCGACGCCGGCCTTGATCACCGCCGGAAAGCCGCAGCCTACCGGCCCGTCCCAGCCAGACTCGGCGACCACCGCCCCTGCCGTTTCAACTATGGCGTCCGGGGTCGCAGGGTGGGGAGTCTTGATCCTCACCCGCTCGTCCGTAAGCTCACCCGTATCCAGGTCAATCGGGGCACCCTTGATGCCCGACCCCCCGATGTCCAGTCCGTAAGCGTTCATATTAGCTCCCCTCGTGCTTGCCCTGGTAGTATTCTAGCCAGATAGCCGGGGCGTTGCCCCGTTCAAGGCCCTCAGGGGTTGGAAAAGGTGACCACCGGTCCCCAGACCCCGAGTGAAACGCGTTCGCCCATCTCGAAACTCTGGCGACCGACCGAGCGGGAGTAAAGGGTCTCTCCGGAGTCCAGCCGGAGCTGTATTAGCTGATCGTGGCCGTAAAATTCCCTCCCGGTCACCGTAGCTTCCCCGTCGGGTAGCGCCCGGAGCAGCAAAGCTTCGGGACGGAGCATCACCTCGACTTCCCCGTCTTCGGCATCCAGGGCGGGTATGTCCCCGAGCAGGCAACGTACCCGGCCGTCTTCCGCGGTCCCGGGGATGAAGTTCGCCTCGCCCACGAACTCGGCGACCTCGCGGTTCGCCGGGTAGAGGTAAAGGTCTTCCGGCGGGGCTTTCTGCAAAACCCGGCCGTCTATCATGACGGCGACCTCGTCGGCGATGCTAAAGGCTTCTTCCTGATCGTGGGTAACGAAGATGGCCGTAGCCCGCGCCTTTTTGAGAATATCCCGCATCTCCGCCCGGACCCGCGCCCGCAGGGAGGCGTCGAGGTTGCTGAAAGGCTCGTCCAGGAGCACTACGGCCGGCTCGGGGGCCAGGGCCCGGGCCAGGGCTACCCGCTGCTGCTGGCCGCCGGAGAGTTCGTGGGGCATCCGGTCCCCGAGGCCGGCCAGGTGCGCGAGGCCGAGGACTTCCGCTACCCGGGCTTCGCGCTTGCCCCTCGGTAGGCCGTAGGCCACGTTCTGGCCTACCGTCAGGTGTGGAAACAGGGCGTAGTCCTGGAAGACCATGCCCACCTTCCGCTTCTCCGGCGGCACGAAAGCCCGCTTTCCGGCGACGGTTCGGTCCCCGATCTCGACCTCTCCGGCGTCGGGGTGCTCGAACCCGGCCAGGAGCCGAAGGGTGGTGGTCTTGCCGCAGCCGGACGGGCCCAGCAGGGCGAGGATCTTTCCCGGTTCGAGTTCCAGATCTACGTCCCGTACCGCCTTCACGGGTCCGTAGCCTTTGCTAACGCCCGAGAGCCGGACCATAGCGTCTGCGGTCATTTCGCCCGCTCCCGGATCGTGAGCAGGTACATCGGCCCGGCGGAGACCAGGATCAGGATGAGGGCCGGGGCCGCCGCCCGGGCGAAGAACGCCTCCGAGGTCGCAGTCCAGATGCTGGTTGCCAGGGTATCGAAACCGATGGGTGAGAGAAGCAATGTTGCTGGCAACTCCTTCATGGTGGTCAAGAATACCAGGGCGGCCCCGGCCAGGATGCCGGAGCGGGCGAGCGGCGCCGTGACGCTGGAGAGCACCCCGGCCGGCGTGCGTCCGAGGCCCCGGGCCGCTTCCTCGACGCTGGGGTTTATCTGTAGGAGTGCGGCGCGGGTTGCGCCGACCGCCTGCGGCAGGAAGTGTATGACGTAAGCTACCACCAGGGCTCCGAGGGTACCATAGAAGGCCGGCGCGTAGTTGGCCCCGAAAAAGACCAGTGCCAGGGCGAGCACGATGCCCGGCAACGCGTACCCCAGGTACGTGAGCCGCTCTACGAAACCGGATACCGGACCCCGAAACCGGACGGCGAGCACCGCCACCGGCAGGGCGGCGAGCGCCGCCACCGCGGCGGCCAGCCCGGAGACGTAGATCGAGTTCCACGCCGCGCCCCACACGAGCCGGAGCGGCTCGCCGGATGCGAGCCCCCGCGCGAGCCAGAAGCTCAGGATGCCCACGGGGGCCAGGAGCGCCAGCGAGACTACCGCGCCGCAGAAAGCGAGCGCCGGCCACCGCCACGAGCCGAGTGCCACGGGGACGGCGCGCCGGGCCGCGCCCGCGCCGCCCCGATGGTAGCGGAGCCTGCCGCGGGTGCGGCTTTCGAGCAGCAGGATCGTGGCGGTGAGCGCCACCAGCATTAGCGCCAGAACGGCCGCCGGGGTCCGGTCGAAAGCCGACTGGTACTGGATGTAGATCTCGCGGGCGAACGAGTCGTAGTGCAACAGCGAAACCGCCCCGAAATCGCTCAGGGTGTACAGCGCCACCAACAGCGCTCCGGCCACGATGGCCGGCCTTAGTTGCGGCAGGATCACCCGGAAAAACGTCTTGGGGCCGCCGCTTCCCAGGCTCTTGGCCGCTTCCTCTAGCGCCGGATCCATCCCCCGGAAGGCGCCCCTCACCGTGAGGAAGATGTATGGGTAGGAGAACAGGGTGAGCGCCAGCGCCGCACCGAACAAACCGTAGATGCTCGGGAGGCGCTCGACGCCCAAGGGTTCCAGGGCTCCCTGCAAGATGCCGCGGGGGCCGAGGACGCTAACCAGGACGAAACCGCCGACGTAAGACGGGACCACGAGGGGCAGCGCCGCCAGCACCGCCCACAGCCGGCGCCCGGGAAGGTCCGTCCGGGCCGTGAGCCAGGCCAG
This sequence comes from Rubrobacteraceae bacterium, assembly GCA_050331175.1. Classification (GTDB taxonomy): domain Bacteria; phylum Actinomycetota; class Rubrobacteria; order Rubrobacterales; family Rubrobacteraceae; genus SIRX01. The sequence continues at coordinate 54,355 of JBHJHC010000043.1, forward strand.
TGGCACCGCGATGGCCGTTGAAGCCGCCGTCACCACGGCCGCGAGCAACACGCTGCGGCCCAGCGTGGCGAACGTGTCGGCGGCTACCAGAACCTCTGCGGCGCCGGACCACCCGCCTTCGAGCGACCTCAGAACCAGATAGAGGAGCGGTAGCAGCATAACCGCCGCGACCCCGGCGGCGGGAACCCATATGAGAGCCGGCGGCCGCCGTCGGGTTGTCCGCGCCGCGTCCCGCAGCCACTCGGCTACCGGTGTCGGTAGGGCCGACACCCTAGAGCGCGCCCGTCTGTTGCAGGAGCTGTAGCGTACCCTGCAGGTCGTCCAGGTTGCCCAGGTTTACCTCAGGGGTCTCTACCTGGGAGAGCGGCGGAATTTCCCCTACGGGCTCTATGCCTTCTACCAGAGGATACTCGAAGGTCTCTTCGGCGAAGTACTGCTGGGCTTCTTCGGAGAGCATGTACTGGATAAAGTTCCTCGCCGCCTCCGGGTTCTCCGCGCCGTCCAGAATGCCGGCGCCGGCCGTAATCACCAGGTTACCGGTGTCGCTTTCGTCGAAGTTGTAGTTGCGCGCCCCGAAGCCTTCACCCTCCTCGTCCAACGCCCGGTAGAGGTAGTAGTGGTTGACGAACGCGACCTCTACCTCGCCGGAGGCAACGCCCTGCAGGGCCGTGGAGTTATCCGGGTACACGAACGGGTCGTTTGCCAAAATTCCCTCCACCCACTCTCGCGCCCGCTCTTCGCCTTCTATCTCGCGGAGCGCGGTCACGAATGCCTGGAAGGAACCGTTGGTGGGGGCCCAGCCGATCCGGCCCTCCCACTCCGGGTCGGTGAAGCCGAAGATGGAGTCCGGCAACTGATTCTGGTTCAACTCCTCGGTGTTGTAAGCCACGACCCGCGCCCGGCCCGAAGTCCCGACCCAAAAGCCGTCCGGTGACTGGAAGCGATCCGGAACCCGCTCCAAAATGTTCTCCGGCAACTCCTGGAAACGGCCCTCGTCGGCCAGCGCACCGAGAGCACCGGGATCCTGGGCGAAAAAGAGGTCGGCCGGCGTGTTGTCTCCCTCTTCCAGGATGGTGGAGGCGAGCTCCGCCGTGTCGCCGTAGCGGACCTGGACGTCGACCCCGGCCTCTTCCTCGAACTGCTCGATGATCGGGCCAACCAGCTCCTCGCTGCGGCCGGAGTAGATCACCAGATTACCCTCGCCCGGCGTTAAGGCTTCCTGGGTGGTCTCGGCCGTTGTTCCTCCCGTGGTTCCGCCGGTCGTAGCGTTGGTGGTTTCTTCTACCGTGGTACCCGCGGTCGTGCCTCCCCCGGTCGTCTCGCCCGTGGTCTCGACCGTGGTTCCGCCGGCGGTTTCTCCGCTCGGTTCGGCCGCCGTATCTTCAGCGGTGTCCTGGGGCGGCTCGTCGCCGCAGGACACGCCTGCGAACAGAACCAGCGAAAGAACTACGATCAGCAACGGAACCCGGATCACCCGCAAAATATTCCCCCTCTAAACGCGCTGTCTGACAACTCTCCCGGCCCGGCAACCGTGACCCAGATCATGTTCATAATGACAATCGTTTGCAATAGCATCGCAACAAGAGTAGTGTACGGGGCGTCTATGGTCAAGTCGTCGAGGGCGGGTTTGTGAGCTGGATCAAGAAGGAGGCTCTTTGGGCCGGATGTTGGTAACCGGGGCGGCGGGATTTATAGGGTCTCATCTGGTCGAGCGGTTGCTGGCCGGCGGCCACGAGGTCGTGGGCGTGGACTCCTTTACGGACTATTACCCGCGGTGGTACAAGGAGCGAAACCTGGATCTGGCTCTTGAGCATCCGCGGTTCGAGCTGGTCGACGGGGACATCCTGGAGCTCGACTTCGCGGGGCTCCTCGGGGATACGGAGGCGGTCTTGCATCTGGCGGGGGAGCCGGGTGTTCGGCGGAGCTGGGGTGAGAACTTCCAGCGCTACGTGGAGCGCAACGTGCTGAGCACCCAGCGGTTACTGGAGGCGGTCTCCAGGGCCGGCACCGGTGCCAGGTTCGTATTCGCTTCGTCCTCTTCGGTGTACGGTGGTGGCGGCGTCGAGCCGGTGGCCGAGGACCATCCGCGGTGTCCCACTTCACCCTACGGCATCAGCAAGCTAGCCGCCGAAGAGTTGATCGAGCTCTACGGGCGGGAACGGAACCTGCCGGCGACGGTCTTGAGATACTTCACCGTCTATGGCCCCCGGCAGAGGCCCGAAATGGCGCTGGCCCGTTTTCTAACGGCTGCCAGAGAAGGTCGCCCGGTCGAGGTGTATGGGGACGGGGAGCAGGTTCGCGACATGACGTACGTACTGGACGCGGTCGGCGCTACTGTGGCGGCACTCGACGCGGCGCCCGGCGTCTACAACGTCGGTGGCGGAGAGCGGGCGACGGTCAACGACATGCTAGATGCCGTCCGGCGGGTAACCGGGGCCGAGTTCGAGGTTTGTTACGGCCCGGCGGCGGCCGGCGACGCGCGCTCGACGTGGGCCGATTCCCGGCTGGCGGCGCAGGAGCTAGGGTACGCGCCCCGGACGGCGCTGGAAGCCGGCGTAGCTGCCCAGGCTGCGGGGGCAATGCTCGAGAGCCCGACGCGGGAGAGCCCGGTGGCGGGACCCGCCTGACGAAACCGTGTTCGCCGCGCTGCTGCTCCTGATCTCACTGTACCTGCCGGGACACTTTCTCGGGCGGCGTCTCTCGCGCAAGGGCGATTCCGTCTCAGAGGCTGCTTTGTTGCGGATCGGGGCGGGGGTGGCCGTTGCGACGCCGGTGCTAGTCTTGTTGGCCATCGCCGGTTGGTTTACCGTCCCGGCTATCGTCGGGAGCCTGGGCGCAGCCTCCGTTGGAGCCTGGTTGGTCGGCCGGGGTGGAGCCTCCTATTCCCGTCCGGCCCGGTGGGACCTGGCGGCCCTGGGGCTGCTTGCGGGTGGTATCGCGTTGTACTTCCGGCCCGCAGAGTACATCATAAACAGCCGGGATCCGGGGGTTTACACGGTCGTCGCCGACCGGCTCGCCCGGACCGGAGAGTTCTTGATCCGGGACCCGCTGGTCGGGGCTGTGGCTTCGTTCCATCCTTTCGCGGCGGGCATCAAGTATCCCGGCTTCTACATTTACGGCCGGGACCTGATCGTGCCGCAGTTCTTTCCCGGTCCTTTCGCCTGGCTGGGCTTTGGCAACCTCGCCGGCGGCCTCTGGGGCAGCCTGTACGTGGTGCCCGTTTTCGGGGCGCTGGCCGTGGTCGCGGCGTTCCTGTTGGGTAAAGAGGTGTTCGGCCGGTGGGCCGGGCTCGTGGGTGCGGGATTGCTGGCCGTAAGCTACACCCAGATCTGGTGGTCCCGGCATCCGTCGAGCGAGGTGATGACCCAGTTCTTCGCCCTGACCGGGCTGTGGCTCGCCGTCCGGTTCGCGCGGGGAGCGGGCCCCGCGTCCGGGGTGGTGGCGGGAATGCTGCTCGGCAGCGCCCTGCTGGTGCGCGTGGACGGGTTCCTGGTCGCCGCGGCCCTACCGGTGCTGTTCGCCTACGACCTCCTCACGCGGGGCCCGGCCCGCCGCTGGCTGATCCCCGGCGTGCCGTTGGTGCTCTTCGCCGGGGCCGCGCTGCTCTACCTCAACACCGTCGGCGGGCGCTATCTGGACACCATCTACACCGCCCACGGCCTGGACCGTTTTCTCGGGCTACTGCCCTACGCACTGGTGGCGGCCGCGCTCCTGGGGGGCGCTTTCGTCTATCTCCGGCACCGGTGGGGACGCCGGATCGGTAGCTGGCTGCGGGCGCACGGGGGCGAGTTGGCGTTGTTCGGCGCCCTGGGCGTCGCCGGGACCGCGCTTTGGGCCTACTTCGTGCTGCCGGTCCCCTGGGAAGAGCTCCCGGTTAATTCCAGGGAGTTCGACGCCTACCGGACGCAGACCCTCGTGCGGATGGTATGGTTCACGACGCCCGCCGTGGCCGCCCTCGGGCTCTTGGGACTGGTGCTCGCAGCCTATCGGATAGACCGCCCGAAGATCCTCGTGCTCGGCGCCCTTCTCGCCTCCGGCGTTCTGTACGCCGCGATCCCGAACGTCGCCCCCGATCTCCCCTGGGCCACCCGCCGCTTCGTGCCGGCGGCTTTCCCCCTGCTCGCCCTGCTCGCCGGATACGGCGCGGTCGGAGCCGGGAAGTTGCTCGGCCGGATCTGGGACCGGAGGGCCGGGGTCGTGCTCGCCGGTTCCCTGGCGCTCCTGGCGCTGGGGTGGACGGCGTACACGGCCCTTCCGGTTGCCGGGGCGCGGGAGTTGGAGGGTGCGATCCCGGCTTTCGACCGGGTAGACGCCTCCATCCCGGAAGCCGAGGTCGTCTACGTCGAAAAGCCCGACGGCCACGACGGCTCCGTCTCTACCCTGGAGTACGTGTACGGCCACCCGGCGCTCCCGTACTCCGAGGAACGCTTCCGGGGCGAAATCGACGAGCTGGAAAAGGCCGGTCTACTCGAAAACGCCGTTTACATCACGACCGACGGTGGGCCCGCGCCCCTGATCTCTGGCGTCACGTTCCGGGAGGTGGGCCGGGAAACGGTAAGCCTGCCCCGGCTAGACGGCCGGGAGGGGCACGAAAAGGGCGTGCCGGAGGGTAGGGGACAAATGGAGATGATCTTCCGTATATACAGAGTGGAGGAAGTACAACGTTGAAGCCAGCATCAAAGTTCGAGATCGTCGCCGCGAGGATCTGGAACGTCCTCAACGAGGGCAAGTCTTTCCACCCGGTCTTCGTGCTGGGGACCTTCTTGCTCCTGCACGTCTTCCAGCTCGGCAACCCGGAGTTCTGGGCGCGGGCACTACCGGCGATCCTCCTGACCACCCCTCTCGTCCTGCTCTTCGTTCGCTACGACTTCCCGCTGAAGCTCCGGTGGGCGCTGTGGGCGATGCTCGCGGCGTTCGTATTCCTCTTCCGCTTTCTGGATTTCGGGGCGCTGGCCCTGGTCTTCGGGCTCTACGTGTTCTTCACGGTCTTTTTCTGGGGCACCTTCTATTACCACCTGCGGACCGGGGCACCCAGGACGAACTTCGTCCGGTTCTGGCGGCTGGTGCTGGAGAACCCCGACTCTACCAGCGGCAACTTCCTGGAGCAGATGCCAAAAGCCCTCCTGGCGCTCTTCATGTTGGAGTTCCTGCTGGCCGAGCCTCTGACGCCGGGCCGGGTCGGGCTCGGGCTCGGTTTTACGGTCGCGCTGGCGCTTTCGAGCTACCTGATCCACAAACTGCTCTTTACCTGGAAACCCGATTATCCGACAGAGCTCACTCGGGAAGTAAGGCTGGGCGAGCCGCTCGCGGAGCGCGTCATCGTCGTGGTCATAGACGGTTGCCGGCTCGACCGCTTCCACGAGGCCGAGAAGCCCTATCTGGAGCAGATGATGGCCGGCGGCACCGTCTACGAGAGCGTCGAGACGACTTACCCGGCCAGGACGGTGGTTTGTTTCTCGTCGATGTTCACGGGTGCGCCCCCCGAGAAGCACGGTATTACCTCCAACCTGGTTCTAAAGCTGGGCCTGAAGGTGGAGAGCATCTTCGACGCGTTGCGGCGGGCGGGGAAAAAGGGCCGGCTGGTCGGCATAGCGCACCTCATTGACGCCTTCGGAGATGACGTGGCGAGCGTGACCAGCGTGGCCCACAACGACAAGATCGACCAGAACCTCATCGCCGCCGCCCGGCGCGAGCTGGAGACCCACGACCCCGAACTCCTCGTCCTCCAGCTTCTCGCCGTGGACCAGAACGGCCACGTGCGGGGAACCTACTACCCGGAATACGTGGAGCGGATAGAGATCACCGACCGGCTCGTCGAGGAGTTTATGCGGTGGTGCGAGGAACACGGCTACCTCGACGAAAAGACGGCCGTGATCCTGATGGCCGACCACGGCCAGGGACGGGGCATCGGTGCCCACGGCCACCTTTCCGAAGGCGAACGGTTCGTCCCCTTCGCCATGTGGGGCAGCGGTGTGACCGGGAACCAGATGGTGTCCAAACCCGCGTCCATCCTGGACCTCGCCCCAACCATCAGCTACCTGCTCGGCATAGAACCTCCAGCAGGTTCCACCGGCCGGGTGCTGATAGACGCCCTGGAGGAGCGGCCGTAATGCTCCTGGGGGTGGTGGTTCCGGCAAAGGACGAAGCGGCGACGATCGGGGAGCTCTTGTCTCGCATCAACCGGGTCGAAATACCCGGCTTCGAGCTACAGGTCTTCGTCGTGAACGACGGCTCTGAGGACCGAACCGCCGAGATAGCCCGGGACCAAGGCGCTGAGGTTATCTCCCACAGCCAAAATCTTGGCCTCGGAGCGGCGGTTCGTACCGGATTGCGGGAAGCGGTAGCCGCCGGCGCCTCGATAATAGCGTACCTCGACGCAGACCTCGAATACTTCCCACACGACATTCCAATTCTGGTAGAGCCCGTCCTGGCGGGACGGGCAGACTACGTGCTGGGGAGTCGCTTCCGGGGCGGGGTGCGGGGTATGAAGCTGTACCGCAGGCTCGGCAACTACGCGTTTACCGCGCTGCTCGTCCTCCTGACAGGACGTTGGATGACCGACGGACAGACGGGGATGCGGGCTTTCTCCCGGGAAGCGGCAGCGGCCGCGGAGATCATACACGATTACAACTACGCCCAGGTCCTCACGCTGGATCTTCTGCGCAAGGGCTTCTCGATGGAGGAAGTCCCGATCCGGTACCGGATCCGCGAACACGGAAAGTCCTTTGTCCGCTGGACCTACCCGGTAAAAGTCCTTCCAGCAATCTGGAAGGAACTACGTAGCTCGTAGCCGCCGCCACACCCTCCGCCGACGCCATTAAACGCAATCCGCGTTGACAGACTCAGCGTGGATGGTGTATAACATCCACATGGATGGTCCAAGGATGGTAAAACCCAACGACGCCGGGAAGTAGTTGCGCGGGAGAGAATCGACTGCCTCGCGCCGGTGCCGGGCTTGCGACACCAAACCCGGGAGTACTGGAGACGGTATGGAACTTTTCCGTGGTGGTGTCCGGTGCTTTCCAGGATAGTTTTGCGGTAAGGCATCCTCTGGCAGACGCCATTGGTTGAAGGAAGCCGGCTTCCAGTGCGGCGGCCGGGCAAACGGCGAACACAGAAAGGGCGTGCAGTATGCAGGACTCGACGAGCCGTTCCACGAACGGCCCCTCAGGTATGAGTATGCAGGAGAACATGGGCGGGGCCACGAGGCTCACCAACGCTGGCCGCCTCATGGAGGCCACATCTCTCATTCAGCGCACGCTCGGAGGAGCTACCGTCCCTGGCGGGCTGGCGGCGAACTCGTGGAAGACCCCCAGTCCGGCCATCGGTGGTGGCCGGGGTTCCGGAGGGGGGAATGAAGCTACCGGTACGCTTCCTGTCGGCCCGCAGGGGTTTATCGCGCCGGATCCCGTACGGCGTTCAGCAATGCCGTCCGGCGGGCGGGTGCGCATCCCGGAACCTCCGGCCGTCGAGGTTCCGGCCGGGGGTAAGTTCGTCTCCGGTACCTTTACGAACGGGGCCGGGACCCGCGGATACAAGCTCTACGTCCCGGGCGTGGTTAGGGGGGAAGCTGTGCCGCTGGTGGTGATGCTTCACGGGTGTACGCAGAACCCGGACGATTTCGCTGCTGGCACCCGCATGAACGGGCTGGCTGAGAAAGGCGGCTTTTTCGTCGTCTATCCGGAGCAGTCTGGCGGGGCCAATATGTCCCGGTGTTGGAACTGGTTCCAGGAAGGAGACCAGGTTCGGGACCGGGGGGAGCCGTCTATAATCGCGGGTATTACGCACCAGATCGCGGCGACCCAGCCGGTAGATGTGCGCCGGATCTACGTTGCCGGCATGTCGGCCGGGGCGGCTATGGCGGTGGTTATGGGAGAGACTTACCCGGATCTCTACGCCGCCGTTGGCGTTCACTCGGGCCTGCCGTACGGGGCGGCCAGCGACCTGCCGTCGGCTTTCAAGGCTATGCAGGGAGGGGGAGAGGCGCGGGCCGCTGCCCCCCGGGGTGTCCCGACGATCGTATTTCATGGTGACCGGGACACTACCGTAAACCAGGCCAACGGCGAGCAGGTGCTCCGGAGATGGGTGGATACGAACCCCGCTGGCAAAGGCGCGAACGCCAAACCTCTGGTAGTGGTGAGAAAGGGCGAAGTTCCGAACGGCCACGCCTACACCCGGTCCGTCTACCACGATGCCGAAGGCCAGCCGGTCGCCGAAGGCTGGTCCGTGCACGGGGCGGGACACGCCTGGTCGGGCGGAGATCCTCGGGGTTCGTACACCGACCCTCGCGGCCCGGACGCTTCGGCGGAGATGGTAAGGTTTTTCCTGGAGCACCCTCGACGTTAACCTGCGGCCACCGAGACCAGCCGGCGGACCGGGTACTTTAAAGTCGTTTAGCCGAAGGTGATGCCCAGGATCCAGCTCGCCAGCGTAAACGCCGTCATGAGGATCAGGATGGCCCCGATGAGGTTTAGCCACACGCCCGCGCGGACCATCTGGACGATCGTTATGTGGCCCGAGCCGAAGACGATGGCGTTTGGGGGGGTGGCGACCGGAATCATGAAGGCACAGGTCGCTGCCAGCGCCGCCGGGACCGCGAAGGCCAGCGGGTCCAGGTTCAGCCCGATGGCCGCACCGGCCAGTATTGGCAGGAACGTGGCGGTCGTCGCGGTGTTGCTCGTCAGCTCGGTGAGGAGTATGACCACCACGATGACGATGCCGATAAGGATGACTATCGGTACCCCTCCGAGGCCCGTGACGAGGCTGCCGATCCACCTGTCCACCCCGGTCTCGCTGACCGCGTTCGCCAGGCTCAAACCGCCCCCGAAGAGCAGCAGGATGCCCCAGGGAAGCTGAACCGCGGTTTTCCAGTCCAGGGCGAACACGCCGTTGCGCCAGTCGATAGGAATGGCGAACAGAACAACGGCGGCGATCATGGCGATGCCGGCGTCTTGTACCCCCGCCAGAACACTCTCCAGCGGCGGAAAGATGCTGGGCAGGATGGAGTTCAGGATCCAGGCCGAGGCCGTAAGCACGAAAACCGTCAGGACGACTTTCTCGCCGCGGCTTATCGGGCCCATTTCATCGAGTTGCTCCTGAATGATCTCGCGGCCGCCGGAGATCTCGTCTATCTCCGGGGGATACACGAAGCGGGTGAGTACCACCCAGGCGATGAACAGGAAGATCGCGGCCAGCGGAAACCCGACCAGCATCCACTGTCCGAACCCGATGTTGATGTCGTATTCTTCTTGCAGAAAGCCCGCCATGAACAGGTTCGGTGGCGTCCCGATAAGCGTGGCGAGGGAACCGATGCTGGCAGCGTAGGCGATGGAGAGCATGAGGCAAGTCGCGAAGTTGGAGGCCCCGTGTCCCGTGAGTTGCTCCTCGTCTACCGCCTCCTCTTCTGCATCGTCGCCCGGCTCGGATCCCTGATCCCCGAGCACGAGCACCAGCACGCTCAGGCCGATCGGGAGCATCGCAACCGTGGTCGCCGTGTTGCTCACCCACATACTCAAGAAGCCCGTGGCGATCATGAACCCCCCGATCATCTGCACCGGGTTTGTGCCGACCGCCCGGACGGTCATCAACGCGATGCGGCGGTGCAGGCCCCAACGCTGCATTGCGAGCGCCAGCATGAAACCGCCCATGAACAAGAATATGAGGTCGTTCGCGTACGGGGCCGCCGCGTCCTCGATGCCTACCACTCCCAGCAGTGGAAATAGTGCCAGCGGCAACAGCGACGTCGCCGGCAACGGCAGCGCCTCCGTGACCCACCACGTCGCTATCAGTATTCCGACGGCGATCGTGGCAACGCCGGGTTGCGTCAGCGCGTTCTCGCCACCGCCGGTTGGCAAAAGGAAGTAGGCGAGTATCGCCAGGACCGGCCCGAGAAAACGGCCAACCCACGCCCGGGTAGAGACCCGGTCTTGCTCGACAGCTTCACCCATCTCGGGAACATCAGCAAGATTACGCTCTTCGTTGTTCTGCTCGGACATGCTCTCCTCCCGGAACGCTCTGCCTTCTCAGCGACCGCTGCAAACCCCACACACCCAAACATTGAAGCAGAACCTCCCGGCAATTGCCATCCGTACCCACCGGTCCTCCACGAACTGCGGATGTTTCCACTTGGCAGTATTCTGGTCCCGGTCATTGCCCGGCGCCGGTCTAATGGTGCACCAAAGTAGGCCAACGGGCCGCAACGCCGGCATGACAAAACCCTTACTGGGTAAGAAGGAGAAAGGAATGCAGGTAGACAACACAGATAGGCCCGAGAAAGCTGCTGAGAACCTGGTAGATGTCTCCCGGGAGTCGTACCGGTCGGTTGTCGAACGGACATTCGCCGCCCGGGAGTATAGTACCCGGGTTACGAGGAGTTTTTTCGAGGACGTGGTAGAGGAGGTGCACCGGCAGACCGTATCGAACCTGCGGGCGACAGAGGAACTTTCGGGCCAGATGCGCCGGCAGCGCGAGGCTTTACGGGAGCTTTCCGAAGCCTCGCTAGACCTTTACGGAGGAGTCCTCGATTCTCTAGAAACCCGCTACGGGGACATGCCGGAGAAGGAAGACTCGTAGCCGGATCGTCGGCAGTCGACCTGCCGTACCGGATCCCGTGCCAGATCGAAGCCACGCTGGTCGCGGCTACCCGAGAACAACGACGGCAGGGCGGTAGGTGACGCCGCTGCTACCACACTGTGTTACCTTGCGGAAGTTGGACTGGGCCGGATCGCCGGACCATATAAGATACGAAGGGAGCGCCATGAACGCAAAGGTTGCGGACCTGATGGCTGTAGAAGTGGTGGGGATCCAACGCCACCACACGGTAGAACACGCCCGGGAGACGATGCGGCGCTACGGTATCCACGCGCTACCCGTTGTCGACTCCGACGGGACCCCCGCCGGCATCGTCTCCTCCCAAGACCTCGCCACCGATCTGAAAAACGAAACGCCGATCAGTAGCGTCATGACCCGGGAGGTCTTTACGATCCCGCCCTACAACGATGTCCACCACGCCGCGCGGCTGATGCGCAACCGGGGCATCCACCACGTCATCGTAACGGAAGAGCAGAAGGTGGTAGGGCTCCTGAGTTCCTTCGACCTGTTGAAACTGGTGGAGCAGCATCGCTTCGTGATGAAACCCGGTCCCACCCCCTCCAGAAAGCAGGATCGGCGGGTGTAGTCTGGACCGCGAGCAGCCCTGCCCTTCAAGTAGTTGCCCCGGCGGACCGGGGCTAGCCCGCGAAGCAGTATGGTCGACAGACGCAAGATCCTGCCACCAGACGTACTCTGGGTGGGGCGGGATCCTTCGACTCGCTATTCTCCTGGCTCCTTACCGGGGGAGGGAGTTTGCAAGGAGTGCAGGCGGGTAATATACCTCAAAGCACATCTGGCAGCCGGAATGGGGTACGAACGTGGCGAACGGCAAGGTAGATAGTGGGCTAACGGAAGAAGCAAATCGACTCCTGGAGGCTTTCTACGATGAGGCGGGCGGAAAACTCACCGACCCCGTCCCGCTCGGCGGAGAGGATGAGGAGGAGAGTGGCGCCGCGGAACGGGCGGGTCTAACCTCCGACCATGCGCAGCGGGATACCGCGCTGAACTATTTGTTGAACCAGGGGTACTTGCAAGCCGACGAAAACGGTATGGGCTACCGGTTGACGCTCGCCGGCAGTGACTACGTGCGCGACGAGCTAAAACCCACCCCCGTATCGGAAGTAAGGAGTGGTATGGACGACCAGACCCAAAGAAGATTGCTGACGCTGTTCTCGACCATTGTGGCGCTGGCTATCAGCCAGCCGATAACCAACTACATCGCGGAGCAGATCCCCGAGCGCCGGGGAATAAAGGACGACGCGCTCGAAGCGTTGCTCCAGGGAGTGGTTCGGGCGATCTCGATTTTCGTTGCTTCCCTGGTCGTGCGCAAGGTCGCCGGCCGGTGGGGTAGCGACTCCTAAAAGGCCGCTTCCGCTATGCTGGGTCGAACCTACTTGCCGCGCCTCTTTATTTCCGGCATCATGTAGGTGGCGCGATTTCGCGTATCCGGGGCCGCCAACAAGCGTTAGAGGTAGAGATTGCACACGGCGAAACCTGAAGAGCTTTTGGAAGAGATAGCCGAGATCGAGGGCGATATCCAGGAGCTTCTGGATTACAAAACAGAAGTGCAGATCCACAAGGAGTCGGTCCGGGGGTGGGGACGCTTTATCGCGAGCCTCAAGCTGCTCCTCGTGGCCCGCCAGATCGAACGGCACCTGGTGTACCTCAAGCTACAGCGCCGTATAGCCCAGGACTCCTACGACAGGCTCCGGAAAGATTCGCCGGACGCGGATGCTCGGAGTCCACTCTAACTAGCCCGAAGAACCCCGTTCGCGAAGGGTTTACTATTCCTGGCCTCACACGGCCCCGGCCCGCCGGCCCGCGGTTTTGCAAAGTGCCGCCGGCGGGCATAAAGGGTTGCGGAGGTGATCCAGATGTCAAAGTTTTTCACGGCCATGAAGCGCGCGGGCAAAGAATTCTCGGAAGACGACTTGATGACCTACTCGGCGGCGGTCGCCTACCAGGTCTTCTTCTCTCTTTTCCCGTTCATAATCTTTCTGATCGCGCTGCTGGGTTTTCTGCAACTGCAATCGGTATTCGATTTCTTGCTCAAGCAGTCCAAGGCGGTGATGCCGGGCAGCGCCCAGAGCATGATCGAGAACGTAGTAAGCCAGGTCCAGAGCCAGTCCAGCGGGGGGATAATGTCCGCCGGCGTCATTATTGCGCTCTGGTCGGCCTCGGGGGGCGTGCGGATGTTGATGCACGCCATGAACGTCGCCTACGACGTAGAAGACCGTCCCGCCTGGAAGAAGTTTCCGCTCTCCGTACTGTACGCCCTGCTGCTGGCGGTGTTGCTCATAGCCTCCGCTACCCTGCTCTTCATGGGGCCGCAACTCATAAACCCGATAGTTTCCGCGGTCGGGCTCGGTAGCATATTTACTACCGTCTGGACCTACGCCCGGATACCTATCGCCGTGGTGCTGCTCATATTCTCGGTGGCTCTCATGTACTGGCTGTTTCCCAACTACAAGCAGCCGTTCCGGTTCATAACGCCGGGGGCGATTATCGCGGTGATCGTCTGGATCCTCGCTTCGCTCGCCTTTTCGTTCTACGTGGCGAATTTCTCCAGCTACAGCGCGACCTACGGAGCCCTGGCGTCGGTGATCGTACTGCTGCTGTACTTCTTTATCACGGCATTGATCCTGTTGTTCGGGGCCGAGATCAACGCGGAGACGTACCGCGTGATCGGGCAGGATGATGGCAGCGAAGAGGGAGAGTCCTCCGAGCCGGGCTCGCAAGAGCAACAGTCCGAATCTAAAGCCAACGGTTGAGCACCCTCAACGCCAGCTCCGATAGGGGACCCGCAGGCAACTTTGGTTGCCTGCAAACCTGGGCTCCGGGTCCGGACGGTTTTCTTTCGGGTCAGTCTTTCGGACGTTCGGCTTCTTCACAGACCACGTAGTGTACCCGGCCCGCCGGTAGGAGCCATACCCTGTTGTCCCGGGTTGGGATCCTCAACGGCTCGTTGCCCTGCAGGCTGTTGGAGATCTTGAAGAGGGCTTGCTCGGCGTCTTCCTGGGTCTCGTAGACGCCATAGACTATCCGGGGCAGGGCATAACCAATGTTGGTCCCGGTGGAGGCCCCGGAAGCTGCCGGGTCCGCGGCCCGGGTTTCTTCGAGTTCCTGTTGAGGATACTCTCCCGGGTTCACCAGCCACACCATCACGCTATACGCCATATCGGTCCTCCCTCGCATCGGGGTTTTCCGTCACCGCCCGCAAGGTTAACACCGCCGCGTCTCCGGCTAAAGTGTTGGCCATTACCCGTCCGTAGAAAACCGAATCGTATACAGCCACGAGTGCTAGCCCTTTTCAGAGGAGGCTACCGCGAGGAAGATGTGGTTCCCGAGGATTGCCGGTTGGTTTTGTGTTAAAGATATGGCTCTGCTTACGGCGGTGTGTGGTGCTGCGGCCTCGGGACCGGGGTGCAGCCGGACAGACCTGTTGAGGCCTGTGCATAGAGGACGGTGATTCGATGCTCGACTATTTAAGCCAACTGCAAGACTCCATACCCCTGAACCAGGTTCTCATTTCGGTCGGCATCATATCCGGAGGAATCCTGCTCGGCGTCCTCTTCGAGAAGCTGGCGCTCAAGAGGTTCTACCACTTCGTATCCCGTACCAGCTGGGTAGGCAACGAGATCATTATCCGCTCCCTGCGCCAGGTCGTGACCGTCTGGTTCGCGGTCGTCAGCATCCAGCTCGCGACCCTGCGCCGCGACATCGACGAGTCCTTGGCAGGCCTCTTACACAACGTGCTCCTCATAATCCTGACCATCTCGGTTGGGATAGTGGTGGCCAGGATCGTAGCCGGGTTTATCCGGTTCTACTTCAACCAGGTGCAGGGATTGCCGTCGTCGTCCCTGATCATAAACGTTGCGCGAATAACGATCGCTGTTCTCGCGGCACTGGTTATCCTCGAAAGCTTGGGGATCAGGATCACCCCGATACTAGGGGCTCTGGGTGTCGGGGGTCTCGCTGTAGCCCTGGCGCTGCAGGAAACGCTCGCCAACCTCTTCGCGGGTATCGTCATTATCTTGTCCAAGCAACTCCGGCCTGGTGACTTCGTGCAGCTCAGTTCCGGGGAGGAAGGCTACGTGGAAGATATTTCGTGGCGCAACACGACCATCCGGTCTCTGCCGAACAACATGGTTATCGTGCCGAACTCGAGCCTTTCCTCTTCGATCGTCACGAACTATTACCAGCCGGAGCCGCAGATGTCGGTGCTCATACCGGTGGGGGTGAGCTACGCGAGTGATCTCGAGCAGGTCGAGAAGGTTACGGTGGAGGTCGGAACCGCGGTGATGACGGAGATCGAGGGAGGAGTTCCCGAAGAAGAGCCGTTTGTCCGATACAACAACTTCGGGGAATTCAGCATAGATTTCACGGTCATTTTGCAGACCACCGAAGTCGTGAGCCAATACGTGATCACGCACGAGTTCATAAAGCGGCTACACAGCCGTTACAGGGAGGAGGGGATCGAGATCCCGTTCCCCGTCCGCACGATTCAGCCTATGAAGAGCCCGAACGGGGCCAATGATGGGGTCTGGCCCGAGGAGGTTTCTCGTCAAGAAGATGGAGGCTCTTCCAACTGATCTCCAGTGGTAGCGTTCGCGTTCACCCCCGCGGTGATGGTCTATCATTGGTCCTGTGAAGAAATCTTGGAAAGCGGTAGCCAACGATCCCGAGTCTTTCTCCGGGCTCCTGCGCGAGGTCGTGGCCCGGCCGCTGGAGGACTGGCGCGGCGTGTATGAGAGTTTTTCACCCGTAGACATCGAGACCGGCGAGCGCCGGGGCCGGGTTCCACCGGACGATACACTCTCTACCCGCCGGGCTGCTGTTCTAGTTCCGGTGTTGTTGGCGCCGGAGGGACCGGAGCTGGTTTATACGGTTCGCAAGGGCGACCTCAACGACCACGCCGGCCAGATCTCCTTCCCTGGTGGCAGCCTGGAATCTGGAGATGCCTCGCTCCTGGAGTGCGCCCTCCGCGAGGCCAAGGAAGAGATAGACCTGAGCCCAGACCTGGTAGAGATAGTAGGGGAGCTGGAGGAGATGTACATACCGCCCTCGAATTTCCGGGTGAGCCCGTATGTCGGCCTCTTGCCAACCGCGGCGGAGTTCATTATAGACCCGCGGGAGGTAGAAGAGGTCTTTACCGCGCCGCTCCAGGATCTGCTCTCCTCCGAGACCTTTCAGAAAACGATCTGGCGCCACGAGGACCGCGAATACGAGGTTCCGTATTTCGCCGTCGCGGGACACAAGATATGGGGTGCGACGGCCGCCATGACCGCCGCTTTTCTGGCCCGATTGGGCTGGGAGCCGGCCCGCCACGCGCCCCGCTAGGCGCGGGTGTAATAGAACTTGCCCCGAAGGGCTACCAAGCTGGTACAGTTATGGCCCGTGTCTAAAGGAGCCGAGAACGGGGACGACGTCCGCAACGTTTACGAGGACCACAACCTCCACGTTCTCTTCGGTGTAACGCTCATGGCGGTGCTGGGCGTAACCAGCGTTACGCCGGCCTTCCCGAGCGTTATTCGGGAGTTCGGCATCGGCAGTGGGCAGGTGGGGCTCCTGATCACCTTCTTCACGCTTCCCGGTATCGTGCTGACGCCGGTTCTCGGCGTCCTCTCCGACCGGTACGGGCGCAAGCTCATCCTCACGCCCGCGCTGCTGCTCTTCGGCGTTGCCGGGGGGCTGTGTGCCCTGGCCACCAGCTTCGACATGCTTCTGGCCCTACGATTCGCCCAGGGAATGGGGGCGGCAGCCCTGGGCACGCTGAACGTCACCGTGATCGGAGACATCTACGAGGGGCGCGAGCGCTCGGCCGCCCTGGGCTACAACTCCAGCGTCCTCTCCATCGGAACGGCCACCTACCCCGGTATCGGGGGCCTGCTCGCGACCTTTGGCTGGTTTTACCCTTTCCTCCTGCCCCTTCTCGCGATACCCATGGCTTTCATAGTTCTGTTTTCGCTGCGCAACCCCGAGCCGGAAAAGAATCAGGGGCTCAAGGAGTTCTTCGGCGACGTCTTCGGGAACCTGTGGCCCCGGCTCAAAAACGTGCGGGTGCTCGGGGTGTTCGCGGCGTCGCTGATCACTTTTGTCTTGCTCTTCGGCGCCCAGCTCGCGTACCTGCCGATCCTGATGAACGAGCGGTTTGGTGCACCCACCTACATAATAGGATTCGTCCTATCCGGTGCTTCCATAACCACCGCCGTTACTTCGTCCCAACTCGGCCGCCTGACCGGCACATTCCAGGAAAAAACGCTGCTCAAGTTCGCGTTCGTGCTCTACGCCGCGGCGCTCGCCCTTGCTTCAGTGGTACCGGCTCTGCCGCTGCTACTGCTGCCCGCCGCACTTCTTGGCATAGCCAACGGCATTAATATCCCCAACATCTTTTCTCTGCTAAACGAGGTTGCCCCCGGGGACAACCGGGGCGCCTTTCTTTCCATAAACGGCATGATCCTGCGCCTCGGCCAGACTATCGGTCCACTCTTTATGGCTACCCTCGCCGCGCCCATCGGCCTCACGGGAGCCTACCTCGCCGCCGCTGCCCTGGGCCTCGTTACCTTCGTATTTACGGTCGTCATCATCCGGTAGGCTCCGGCTGGCCTAGCCTCGCCGGTTGCCCCCGCAACGACGGGCCGTCGCCAAAAGCACCGCTCGTAGACCGCGCCCGGCTCCGGCCGGTCCATCGGCTGCTCGCCAGCGTACAAACAACATAGGGTATACCCGGTAGCCCAGGAGCAGGTTTATCCACATCATGTTGTGGATAAACCGGGAAATCGGTGGATAAGTGGCATATATGTAACAAGGGCTTAACATAAGCCGCTAGAAAAGTCCCGGAGCGTTCCAGAACCTCCGCGCCGGAGCGCGTCGGAACGGGTAGTGGTGGGACGGACTTGCTTGCGGGCCCGGTCGCCACCGCGCCCTGTTACTGGAAGATGTTCTGGATCCTGTACCAGGTTTTCGTCCAGAAGGATGCTTCCTCGTAGCCTCTGTTCGCGACTAGCGGGCTCTGCCCGATCCTCTGCCCGTTCACGCTCACTTCGACCGTGCCCAGTTCCTGGCCGGCTCTTGCCGCGGGGGGTGCTTCTCTGGTGGTCACTTCTTCTTCGATCTCCAGGCCGGGTCCCTCGGGACCAACTACTTCTTTGGCGGCCACGAGGTTGACCGATTCGTCCGGCCGGAAAGGCACTTCCATCTCTTCGATCTTCTGATCCTGCTCTAGCAGAGGAGCTTGTTCGAAGTCCTCGAAGCCGTAGGCGAGAAGGATTTCGGCAGCTTCGAAGCGGTACAAGTCTTCTCTGGCGCCCAGGATTACTGCTATGTAGGACTCTCCGTCCCGTTCAGCCGACGCCACCAGGGTTGGGCCTGCTTCGGGGGAGGTTCCGGTCTTGACGCCCGTAGCTTCGGGGTAGTTGTAGAGCAGCAGGTTGGTCGTGACGAGTTGTATCTCTCGGGTATCGGTGTTGATGGTTGGTTCGGCCAGGGCGACGATTTCCGCAAACTCCGGGTATTCCATCGCCGCCCGGGTCATCGTCGCGAGGTCTCGGGCGCTGGAGTAGTTGTCCGGTGAATCGAGGCCCGCCGGCGAGTCGAACCTCGTGTTTTCCAGGCCCATCGACTCAGCCTGCTCGTTCATCTGTTCGACGAAGTTGTCCACGCTACCGTCGCCCAGGACATAGGCCAGGGTATAGATGGCATCGGTGCCCGAAGGAACCAGCGCGGCCACCAGCAGGTCCCGGATGCTTACCCGCTCGCCTGCTATGAGCCCCACGTTGGAGTAGGTGAACCCCACGAACTCCTCGGCTTCTTCGGGAACCGCCACTTCTCTTTGCATGTCCGGCCCTTCTTCCAGCACGACGAGGGCCGCCATGATCTTGGCCGTAGAGGCGACCGGTAGCCGCTTGTCGGGGGCCTTACCCGCCAGGAGCACCCCCGAGGAGTCGTCTACCAGAGACCAGGCTTCGGCCTCGATCTCCGGCCCCTCCGGGGCTTGAGATCCAGCCTGCTGCGCGGCGGCGGAGCTCGTATCTCCCGTACCGGTTGCCAGAACCAGGAGAGCCAGAAACAAGATACCGGTCGCCGTGACCCGCGCTAGGTTCGAGGGGCGTTCTTTCACCAGCGGTTCCTCCATTTCGTACCAGCGGTATAGCCTGTCGCAGTCTACACACATAGTAGCAATCAGCGCGCCACCTCGGAGGCTACGGGATGGCCGCGGTGGCAAACGTCGATCGGCGCATTACAATAAGAAAATCACAACCGCGAACATACAAGAGGTGAATCGCTTTGATTACCGAAGAGCGTGTAAGAGACCAGCTCAGGAACGTGATCGACCCGGAGATCGGGATGGATCTCGTGGAGCTGGGCCTTATCTACGACGTTGGGGTACACGACGAAGGCCGGCACGTAGACGTGGTCTTCTCGCTCACGAGCCCGATGTGCCCGGTGGGGGACCTGATCGAGGAGCAGGTCGAGACGGAAACTCTCTCCATCGACGGTGTAGAGACGGTAAATACCCAGCTTACCTTCGAGCCCATGTGGTCTCCGGAAATGATGAGCCCGGCGGCAAAGCTCTTCTTCGGGCGCTAGAAGCAAACCCGGGCAGGTCTCACAGCTGCCAGGCCGGCGGGACGGTTCGGGGCAGGTATCTTCGAACGGTCTGCGGCACCCCCGGACTTGGGCTACGATACCAGCCATGAACATCAAGGGCTTGCTCGTAGACCTGGACGGAACGCTCTATTCAGACGATGATCCCATAGACGGCGCCAGGGAAGCTGTCGAACACCTCAAGTCTTCTGGCGTCGGGATCCGTGGCGTCACCAACACGACCCGCAAACCTCGACGGGAGGTCTACGAGAAGCTGCTGGCTTTTGGCTTCGACATCGAGGAGGACGAGATCCTTACCCCCGCTCGGGTGGCCGCGCTCCTGATCGAGGACCGCGCTTGCTCCGCCCTGGTGGACGAATCTTTGCTGGAAGACCTGGGAGAGGCCCGGATCACGAACGCAGAGCCCGACTACGTTCTCGTCGGCGACCTCGGCGAAGGCTTCACCTACGAACGACTGAACGACGCCTTCCGGCTCCTGACGGATGGTGCGGAGTTGCTGGCGCTCCAGAAAAACCGCTACTGGAGCACCGCGGGGAAACTAGCCCTCGACGCCGGGCCCTTCGTGGCCGCGTTGGAGTATGCCAGCGGCAAGCGGGCTACGGTCGTCGGCAAGCCGGAAGAGAGCTTTTTCCGGCTCGCGCTCGAGGACATGGGATTAGAGCCGGGAACGGTCGCGATGGTCGGAGACGACCCCGAGTCAGACGTCGCCGGAGCCCGGGCGGCCGGTTTGTACGGCATCCAGGTAAAGACCGGCAAGTACCGCCCGGAAGACCAGGGAGATCCGGATCTCATCGTAGAAAGCTTCGCCTGGCTGCCGGAAGCGCTGGGCCTCTAGAACTTTAGGAAGGGAGAATCGTGGAGATCACCGACATAGGAGTAAGGACCAACGACCGCTACGAGTTCGTTACCATAACCGGCGAGGTGGAAAAGGCCGTGCGGGAGGCTGGTATCGATGAAGGCTTCTGTATAATCTCTTCCACCCACACCACCGCCGCCATCACGGTGAACGAGGATTACGACCGGGACGTGCCCCGGGATCTCGCCGCCGCCAGCAAAGCCCTTATACGTTCGCTGGACGTCAACTTCCAGCATGCCGAGGGTAACAGCGATTCTCATTTGCTGACCAGCTTCTTCGGCCAGTCGCAATATTTGTTGGTGCGGGGTGGGAAGCTGGATCTCGGTCGCTGGCAAGGCATATTCCTCGCCGAATTCGATGGTCCCCGGAGAAGGACCGTCCGGGTAGCCGTGGCCGCGGCCTAAACAAATCTCCGCCGAACAGAATTTTTCGACACCAGGCTATAGACAAACCATTTCGTAATGCTCTACTATCCTACTGTGTTGTTATTGTGTTGTAGGGACGCGCCGGTACAGCCGTTCTCTTCACCCTGTTGAAGAGATGAGAAACGCTGGCAGTCTCGGGGGGTTGCGCCGCCGGACGAAGTGTTTGCGGCGGCGTTTATTGACATAGTTAGAGGGAGGAGCATATGTCAGACTTTCTATCGGCCGCGAGCGGAATAATTTGGGGGCCCTTTCTTCTAATTCCGCTGTTGCTGCTTACAGGCATTTTCTTGACCATCGTTCTTCGAGGATTGCAGTTCCGGGAGCTTGGCCCGGCCCTGTACCTGGCCCTGATAGTCCGCAAAGACGAGGGAGCCGAGGGAGACATTTCACACTACCAGGCGTTGATGACGGCGCTGGCCGCCACGGTTGGCACCGGAAACATCGCCGGGGTCGCCACGGCAATCGGACTCGGCGGTCCCGGAGCATTGTTCTGGATGTGGGTGACGGCGCTGTTCGGGATGGCTACCAAGTACTCCGAAGCGGTCCTCGGTGTCCGGTATCGGGTCCAGGACGCAGAGGGCGAAATGGCGGGTGGACCGATGTACTACCTGACCCGGGGGCTCGGTGGCGCTACCGGTAAAGTGCTGGGACTTCTCTTTGCCATCTTTGCCGCTATTGCGGCTTTCGGCATCGGTAACGCCGTACAGTCGTTCGAGACCTCCCAGGCGATAGAGCAGGCCTTCGGCGTGCCGGTGGTCATAACCGCCGCCGTCCTGGCCATCCTGGCCGGCATAGTCATCCTTGGTGGCATCCGGTCCATCGGCCGGTTTACGGCGGTGTTCGTGCCCTTCATGGGGATCGTTTACATACTCGGCGCGACGGCCGTCCTGATCGTGAACATCGGCAACGTTCCGGGAGCGGTCGGGGTGGTTTTCTCCAACGCCTTTACCGGAACGGCGGCCACCGGCGGCTTCGCGGGGGTCAGCGTTTTGCTGGCGATCCAGTTCGGCGTCGCCCGTGGAATTTTCTCCAACGAGTCCGGGCTCGGCACCGGCGGCATCGCGGCCGCCGCAGCCCAGACAACGGTGCCGGCCCGCCAGGGCATCGTCTCGATGACCCAGACCTTCATAGATACGCTCGTCGTCTGTTCCTTTACCGGGTTGGCCATAGTCTCCTCCGGGGTGTGGGAGAGGGGTTTCGAGGCCTTTGGTGCCAGCGGAGCCGAGCTTACCCAGGCGGCGTTTGCCACGGCCCTCGGGTCCTGGTTTGGCCCCGCCGTGATCGCGGTCGGGCTCGCTTTCTTCGCGTTTTCGACCGTTTTGGGCTGGGCCTACTATGGTGAGCGGAACATGGTGTACCTCTTCGGTCGTGGGGCCGTGTTCCCGTACCGGCTGGTGTTCATCGCCGTTATCTTCTTCGGTGGGTTCCTGGCGCTCGACATAGTCTGGATCTTTGCCGACGTGATGAACGGCCTGATGGCCCTGCCGAACCTCATCGGCCTGCTCTTGCTTTCCGGCGTCGTCTTGCGGGAGACCCGCAGCTACTTCAACGGTGGGTCCGCGTCGCAGTCCCGGGTGCGGTAGGGCCGGAGAACTGGAGGCTACTTTCGTAGCGCAAGCGGATCGCCCGCGTTTGGATAGGGGGCATTATCCGGTAGAATAGCCCTGCGGAAGTTGATACTTCTACCAGTTCCCCGGAGGACAGAGTATGAACAGAGCGGTCAAAGCGAGTATGGCGATTGGTGGGGCCGCTCTGGCGGTCGGCGGGTTGCGGTGGGCGACGAGTTCCGAGCCCCGCTACGCGCCCTGGGAGAAGCCCCGCTTCGAGGAATTCGAGCATCGCGTACTGATCTTGGGTGGCGGCTTCGCCGGGTTCAACGCGGCCAAGAAGCTCTGCGAGTTGATCTGGGACCGGGACGACATCGGGGTCATGGTGATCTCGAGGGACAACTACCTGACTTTCTGGCCGATGGTGCCGGGGGTCATCGCCAGCGACGTGGGCGTCAGGAACATTGCCCAGCCGCTGAGACGACCCCTGATCCACGGCGGAGCCAGCTTCCGCCGGGCGAAGGTGGAACAGGTGGACCTCGAGAACCAGGTGGTTACTGCCAGCGGCAAGGAGTTTCCTTACGACCAGCTGGTTGTGGCCCTGGGCGCCCAACCATCCTACTTCGGCATACCGGGGGTTGAAGAGCACGCCATCAACGTGAAGGGAATACCGGACGCGGTTGCTATCCGCAATCGGGTCATCGAGCGTTTCGAGGAAACGGCGCTCGAAGGAAACAGCATAGACGAGGCGAAGCTCACCTTCGTCGTGATCGGGGCCGGGGCCACCGGCGTGGAAGCCGCCGCCCAACTCCACGTTCTCATCCACGAGGTACTCGGCCCGGAGTACCCGAACATAAACTCGAACCGATTCCGCATCTACCTGTTGGATGCGCTGCCGCACATCTTGCCGGAGCTGGACCCTGGCTTGCGGAGGGTCGCGCGGGGACAACTGGCAGCCCGCGACGTCGAGGTCATGACCAACGCCCTGGCTGAAGAGGTGACGGATACCTGCGTCAAGCTCCGGGACGGCCAGCAGATATCCTCCGAGAACATAATCTGGACTGCCGGCTCCCGTCCCAATGAACAACTGGAGAAGATCGGGCTTCCACTGGTTGAGAAGACCCACGGTGCCCGGGTGGACCAGTACTTCCGGGTCGAAGGCTTCGAGAACGTCTGGGCGATCGGGGACAACGCCACGATCCCCAACGGCCACGGGGGGTTCATCCCGCCCAACGCCCAGGCGGCCGTAAAGGAAGGCGTCTGTATCGCGGAGAATTTGGTCGCCGCGATAGACGGCAAAGGACTCAAGCCCTTCGAGTTCAAGTCTCAGGGACAGCTCATAGACCTCGGGAGCCAGTTTGCCGTTAACGACGTCTTCGGGGTGAAGTTCAGCGGCCGGCTCGCGGCCTTTTTCTGGCGGGCGGCCTACCTGGCGCGGCTGCAAAGCCCGCAGAATCGCATCCGGCAGGCCATAGATTGGACCCTGGAGCTCTTCTCCCGCCCGACCGTGGCCCAGATCGAGGGCACCTCCGAGGAGTAGCGGATTGCTCGTGGGAACCCTTGAGGTGCGGGGTCAGAGATGCTAGGTTACCCGGGCTGCAATCGAGATGGGATGAAGGGACGCGAATGACGCTGGCCAACCAACTAACCATGATCCGGCTGGTAGCCATCGTGCCTGTAATGCTCGCCCTGTACCTGCAGTTCCCCTACGCCCGGGTTGTGGCCGTCGTCCTGTACCTGGGGGCGCTGCTTACCGACTACCTGGACGGGGTGGTCGCCCGGAAGAGCGGCGAAGTTACGGGGTTCGGCAAGCTCATGGACTCCATCGCCGACAAGGCGCTCATCGTCTCGCTGTTTTTCGCTCTGGTCGGTGAGGGTTCGATGGCCGCGTGGATGGCGGCGATCATGGTGATCCGCGAGTTCGCCGTGACGGGCCTCCGGATGGTAGCGCTGGAAGCCGGGGAGGTCATTGCCGCCAACAGCTGGGGCAAGGCCAAGATGAACGCCCAGAGCCTGGCGGTTCTGATCCTCTTGCTCGGAGATCCGGCCAAGGGCGGCTGGCAGGGGGTCATGACGGACGTTGGCTGGTGGGTGATGTTGCTGGCGACCATTCTGACGCTGGTATCCGGCTGGTCCTACCTGAGAGATACGCCCCGGATACTCTCCATAACTTCCCAGCGAGATCAGCGCCTCTGAAACCTGTAATATGATGACCCGTGTATGGCGGATGATCGAGACAGACAGCTCAGGCCTGCTGAGGCCGAAATCGTTCTACGCCGCGCGGCGGAGCTGACGGCCCGCCGCAAAGAAAGCGGTGCGTCCGAAACCGGACGGGTATCCCCGGAGCTCCTGGTGCAGATTGCCGCCGCGGTAGGAATCCCCGAGTCGGACGTTCGCCGCTCCCTGGTGGACCTCAAATCCGCCAAAGCCATAGAGCCGGACTCGCTGGCGAAAAAGCTCTATGGCCCGGCGCTTATCCGGGCCGTGCGGGAGATAGAGCGGGCCCCGGAGACGGCCCAGTCAGACCTCGAGGGGATCCTGCGCCTGAAACACGGGCTCAAGCTTCGCAACAAGACCGAGGCCAGTTCCCAGTGGGACGCCGGTGATGTGTTGGGGACCATGCGCCGAACGATGGATTTCTCCGACCACCGCGTGCTCTTCAAGGTCCAGTCGATCGAGCTGCGGGTCCGGGAGGCCAGCGAGACGCGCAGCCAGGCTTACCTGACCGCCGACTTTTCCAACCAGCGGAGTGAATACCTCTCGCTCGGCGGAATACTCGGTGCGACGCTTGCCGTGCCCGCGGCCATCGCCGGGGTCTACAACCCGCTGTATTTCTTGTTGATCCCTCCGATGCTCGCCGTGCCGGGCCTGGGTTTCAAGCTCGCCTACAACAGGGCCTGCGCCCAGATCCGGCAGGCCCTGGACCTGGTACTGGACGCTGCGGAGCGGGTTCCGACGCCCCCCGAGCCGCAAGAACCCCAACCCGAAGTTTCCCGGCGTATCCGCGACTTGAACCCGATACCCAGGTTTACTACCCGATCCAAGGTCGAAGAGTAGCCCAAAGCGTGGCGGCTACGACTCTGGCCAGTCGAAATGCTTTAAACTAATCTCATGCCGCTAGAGGTGTTGAAGGAAGTCTTCGGGTTCGACTCGTTCAGGCCCGGACAGGAAGAGGTTATCCGGGCTGTCCTGGAAGGACGGGACACCCTGGCGGTCATGCCGACCGGGGGCGGCAAGAGCCTCTGTTACCAGGTTCCGGCTCTTATGCAGGACAGCCTGACGGTTATCGTCTCGCCGCTCATATCGCTCATGAAGGATCAGGTAGACTCGCTCGTCCAGAGCGCCGTCACCGACGCCGCGACGCTGCACTCCGGGCTTTCACCCGAAGAACGGTGGGAAGTTCAAAGGAAGGTCCGCAACGGTGAGATCAAGATGTTGTACGTCGCCCCGGAGCGGCTCCGTTCTCTCGATTTCGTCCTCTCGTTGCGGCGGTCGGGCGTCGGGCTGTTCGTGGTGGACGAAGCCCACTGCATTAGCGAGTGGGGCCATAACTTTCGGCCGGACTACTTGTTTCTACCGCGTGCCGTCCGGGACTTGGGGAGCCCGCCGGTTCTGGCCCTGACCGCCACGGCCACGCCCCGCGTCCGGGAGGACATCCTCCGCTCGTTGAGGATGCGCTCCCCGGAGGTCGTGGTTACGAGCTTTAACCGGCCCAACCTCACCTACCGGGTGTGGGAGACGAAGAAAAAGGAGCAGAAAAAAGACCGTATACTGGACGTTATCCGCCGCACCCCGCCTCCGGGCATCGTGTACGCCACGACCCGCAAGGAGTGCGACGACCTGGCAGCCGAGCTGCGGCGCTCCGGGGTCGATGCCGTCTCCTACCACGCGGGGATGGGGGCTGAGGAGCGCTCGAGCGTGCAGGAACGCTTTATGACCGATGAGGTGGCCGTGGTCGTCGCCACGGTCGCTTTCGGGATGGGGGTAGACAAGCCGAACGTGCGGTTCGTCATCCACGCCAGCGTTCCGGGCAGCCTGCCAGCCTACCTGCAGGAATCCGGGCGCGCCGGACGAGATGGGGAGCCTTCCGAGTGCGTAATCCTCTACCGGGGCCAGGACGTCGGGCGGCGCAAACGCCTTATCGGGCTAAACGCCGCCGGCGACGACGAGGTCGCATCTTTCTTCCGGGCTCTATCGGAGTTCGGACGGGATGGGCGGGCGAACGTGGCCGCCGCGACGCTGGCCACGGTCGGCGGGGTGGAGCAGGACGCGGCCGGAATATTGCTCGGGAGCCTGGAGGAGGCGGGTCTGATCTCCCGGGGATACGATGTCTGGGCGGAGGTGGAAGTCCGCGGGCTCGTCGAAGAGCCGGGGGACCTGCCGGAACCGGTTGCCGCCGTTCACGCGGCCCTTCCCGGGAACGGTACCGTCGCCCTGCCGGAGCTGGCCCGCCGCGCGGAGGTGCGCCCCGTCGTTGCCCAGGGGGCCGTCTATCGGTTGATGGCCGACGGGCTGGTGGAGGCGATTCCGCGGGGTTCTTTGGTGGATGTCAGGCTCAAAGCCACCCTCGATGCCGAGAACCGCCGGAGGATAACCGCCCGGCTCAAGAACCTCTCCCGAACAGCCTACTCCCAACTGAAGGACGTCGAAACCTACGGAGCCCTCGAGACCTGCCGACGAGAGCGCCTGCTCCGGCACTTCGGCGATTTGGAAGAAGTCGTGCCCTGTGGCGGTTGCGACGTGTGCCTGGAAGAGACGGATGAACGACGCCCCGAGCCGGTAGCTATCCAAACCCTGGTAGATGCGGAAGAGCCGGCGGAGCAGCAGGGAACGGTAGACCCCGCGCTCTTCGAACGACTGCGGAGCTGGCGGGCGGAACAGGCCCGAAGCCAGCAAGTCCCGGCCTATGTCGTGCTCCACAACTCGCACATAGAGGAGATCTCCCGCCGCAAACCCCGAACCATCCACGAGCTGGGCTCCATAAAGGGCATCGGCCTCCGCCGGGCCGCCCGGTACGGGGAGGAGATCCTGGGCCTCGTACAAGGTGAGACCGTCCCCGACCAAACCGTCCCTGACGAAACCGTCCCGGGCGAGACCGGCCCCAACGGTGCCGAGCCCGCGCATCGCGAGCGTCTGCGGGCGGCGGAACGCTTCTTGCTCGCCGGCCGGGGGGCTGAAGCCGTGCCCGAGTTGGCCCGGGCCTTGGAGCTTGGCGGCGACGAGGCGAGGCGCGAGGTAAACGAGTTGTTGGCGGCAAGGAAAGTAGATCGTTCGTAGAGGAGGGGCATGAAGCTCGAAGGAAAGAAGCTGGTCATATTGTTGGCCGAGGGGTTCGAGGACCTGGAGTACTGGGTTACACTCATGCGGCTGCAGGAGGAAGGCGCCGAGGTCATAACGGTTGGCCCGGATCTGGAGACCGTCTACGGGAAGAACGCCCTCTCGGCCCGGGCCGACGCCACGCCCGGGGACGTTGACGCCTCGACGCTGGACGGGCTGGTAGTTCCCGGTGGGTGGGCTCCCGACAAGCTCCGGCGCTACCCGGAGGTCTTGGAAATGGTGCGGGAGGTTCACGGGGCCGGTAAACCGGTGGGGATCATCTGTCACGGTGGCCTGGTCGCCATCTCGGCCGGCATAGTTTCCGGTGTCCGGGCGACGGGATCCCTCGGGATCAAGGACGACCTGGAGAACGCCGGGGCGATATGGGTGGACAAGCCCGCCTTCCGGGAGGGGAACCTGGTGTGGGGCCGCGTCGTCCCGGATATCCCGGCTTTCTGCCGCGAGCTGGTGGCGGCGCTGGCCGGGTAGCGAGTGAAGGCTGCCACGAGGTATCCCAGGAGCACTGGTAGAATCGTGGCATGAAGGATTTCAGGAAAAGTGCCGGGGCGGTGGTGCTCGGGGTGTTGCTCTCGCTCGGGATCGCGGTTCTAGTAGTATTCGGTATCTTCTGGCCGATAGCCATGAGGTTTCTGGATCCCGAGTTGGCCCGAAACGCTTTCCTTCCGGCATTGTTCCTGACGCTCGCGGCGGCCTTCTCTTTCTACTGGGGAGGTATGATCTCCAGCTACCGGGCGCCCCAGAGGCGGCGGCTGCACGGAACGCTGGTCGCCCCGGTGACGTTCGCGATCTCGCCTCTCATCAACGGGCTTTCCGGTGAGGGGTTGTTTCCCGGCCTCGACGAGCCGGGGGCCGTGTTGTTTATGCTCGTGATCCTCTCCGTCGCGACCGGGGGCGCCTACGTGGGGGCCCGTCGCGGTGAGGCGCTCTACATCCACAATCGGCGGTTTATCGCCGAACGGCGTCAGCAGCAGAGGAGAAAGAAAGATCTGACTAGCGAGCCTGAACGCCGAGCATGAGCCGTCCTCGGGCGTCTATTCGGGCGTTCGGCTCCTTCAGCTCTATGGAATCTAGCTCTTCCCGCTCGTTCCCCCCGATCAGGTAGACCCGCGGTTCCTGAAGATCCTCGGCCGGCTCCGCCACGTAGCGGCGCCACGCGAGATCTTCCCACACGAACGTGAAAACGGGTTTGCCCGGAGGGTCTCCTTCGATCCCGGCGTGAACTTCCGGCAATCCGAAGGACTTGTTGATCGAAGCTACGTGGCGAACGTGCTCACTCGCGTTAAACGCGGAGATGCCGCTCCGGAGCCGGTGCTCTGGCTCCGACAACTGGCGAAGGCTCTCCGCCGCCTGCCGGAGTTGTTCCTCCAACGCCTGTATCCGGTTTTCGGCCTCGCTCTCGCCGGGGTGTACGCCATCCGATGGGTTCCCCGGGGTCTCATCTGCCGGGTAGCCATTTGGCCTTGGTTCTCTGTCCTCCGAATCTTCGAGATCCCTGATCAGGGTTCGTCTGGAATGCTCGGACTCTGCGAGCTTCTTCTCCAGCTCGTTCACGCGGTCCTGGAGTTCCCGCTGGACCTCCGAAGGAACTTCGTCTCCAGGGTCACCGGCTTCGCTGGCCTCCGGTGGGAGGGTGCCGGTATGTTCTGCGGCCGGTTTTTCAGATCTAAGTGCGGTTTCGAGCTCCTCGAGCCGCCCTCTATACGCTGCCGCTTCGGCGGTTCTTTCTAGTTTGAGGCCTTCGAGTTTCTCTTGCGCGGCCCAAAGCTCCAGCCGGCTGCGTTCGGCAGCCTCCGCCAGGCGTTCTTCGTAGCGCTCGCGCAGCGCCAGGTTATCCGCTTCCCGCTGGGCTTTGAGGGATTCTACGCGACGTTCGGCTTCGGCTTTCACCTCCGCGAGCTGGGTAGAGTGGGCCTTGCGGAGCTCCTGCTCACGATTCTCGGCGAAGGCTTTAACCTCATGTAGCTTCGTTCGGTGTTGCTCGTCGGACTCCTGGATGCGCCCTTCCATCTCCGCAATGAGCGAGTCAAACTCGGCCTGTTGGCTCTCCAGAGCCTCCTGGTGCTTTCTTTGTAGCTCCAGTTCTCGATCGGCAAACGTTTTCCGCAGGTCCTCGAGTTCTTTCTCGTAGTTTCGGGCTGCTGCCTGGAGGCCTTCTCTTAGCTGGTCCTCTAGCTTGGCCCTCAACTTACTCTCGGACTCCCGCTTTCGCTTTTCGGCTTCGAGGTGGAGGGTTTCGAGCTCCGCGGAGCGCCGGCCTCCAAACTCCTCGAAGCGCTCCCACAGTTTCTCCTGGGCTGCGCCGTAGGCGTCTTCGAGAGCCTGGATCCGCGCCTCCTGTTCTTTCGCCGCCGCCCTCTGAAACTTTCGATACTCGGCTTTGAGCGCCGCTTCGTTCTCCGCGGAGAGGGCCACCCCAACCTCATCCCGCAGTTGGTCCCGGGTCTTGTCTTGAAGCCGGGCCAACTCCGAAATGTGCTGGTTGGTGAGCTCTAGCTGGTCGTTGGAGGCTTGTATTTGCAGCTCGGTCATGGCCCGGGAGAGGTTCCGGGCTTCCGCCTCGGTGGCGGCCCGGTCTTGTTCCTTCTCCGCCAGCGCTTGCTCCCGGGCGGCGACCTCTTCCTGGGCCGCTTTCAGGGCAACGCTGGCCCCTTCCAGATCCTGCCGGAGACTGGCGACCTCTTCTTCCAGGCTCTCTATGAGCGCCTGGGCCGCCCGTATCTGGCCCTCGATTTCCCCGGCGTAGTCCCTGTCTCGTTCCCCGCTCAAGCCCCTGTCCCCCGAACCCGGAAGCGATACAAAAAGCTAATCACCCCGGGACGATTCAGTCTTCCGGATTAAACTCGGCATTGCCTTTCGCAAGCGTCCCGGTCCTCTACTTGCAGCCGGGACAGTAACCTTCGATCATCAACGTGGTGTCCGTAACCCGGTAGACGGTGTTCTCCTGGATCTGGGCTTCCAGGTCGCCCAGCTCCACACCCGGAATCTCTGAAACCTCGCCGCATTGCCGGCAACGAATGTCCAGGTGCGGTTCAGTGTTGAGGTCATAACGCGTGGGCGACTCCGACCAGTGCTTGGAGCCTATTATCCCGATCTCCTCCAACACCGAGAGTGCCTGGTATACCGTTCCGAGCGCCACCCGGGGGTTGTTCTTCTTGACGATCAGGTAGATGTCCTCGGCCGACGGATGGCCTTGCGCCTCGCCGAGGGCTTCGAGAACGGCCCGGCGCTGCGAGGTCAACGTATAACCCGACCTCCGAAGCTGCTCCCGAATGTTCTGTTCGACCTTATTCGTCATAGTAGTAGAGTGTTGGATCAATAACCGTTCCTGGTTTTCAAGTTTATCATACAGTTCTCCCGATACGTCAGGGTGTACCATAGCTTTTCATGAGCTTTGTAGTCCGGGTCCTGGTCAACTTCTGGTACGTGCTGCGCAACTCCTACGTCCGGTTCGCCCGGCGCGTCCCGGATTTCGTAGTGTTTGAGGTTGGCGGCAGCCTGCCGGAGCTTACACCTCCAACGAGTTTTCTCCGGCGCCGCATCGGCCGTGTCCGCCAGACGCTAAGCCTCGAAGAAGTGCGCCGCCGGCTGTCGCGGATCTCCCGGAACGGACGGGTGCGGGGCGTGGTCTTGCGCGTGCAGGACCTGGATGCGGGCTGGGCTTCGTTGGAAGAGCTGCGGGACGAGATAATGGAGTTCAGGAATCGCGGCGGGTACGTCGTCGCTTATCTGGCAGAAGCGGATACCCGCTCCTACTATCTGGCCTGTGCGGCGGATGAGGTCCTCGCGACCCCACTGGCGACGATTAGCGTTACCGGCTTTCGGACCCGGATAACCTTCGTAAAGGACAGCCTGCAACGTGTTGGTGTCGAAGCGGAAGTATTCGCCGTTTCCCCCTACAAATCCGCGTACGATACCTACGTCCGGCAGGAGTTCTCACACGAAGCCCGGGAACAGGCCGAGCGTCTCGCAGACCGCCGCTTTGCCCAGCTAATCGAGGCCGTGGCGGATGGTAGAGGCGTCAGCCCCGAAGCGGCGCGGGAGCGGATAGATCTCGCGCCCTACAGCGCCGCCGGGGCGGCTCGCGAAGGGTTGCTGGACGGCGTGTGCTACGAGGACGAGCTGCCCGAGAAGCTCGGCGCCGCCGACGGAAAGGCGACCCTCGCCGAGTGGAACGTGGCCCGGAGAGCTTTGAAGATGCCCTACCGGAGACGGGCCCGGCGGCGGGTGGGGCTGGTCAGCCTGTCCGGGATCATAGTGCGGGGCAAGAGCAGGAAGCTGCCGATCCCGCTGCCGCTGGTCGGCGGGGATCAGGCCGGGAGCGAGTCGGTGGTAGCCGCCCTCCGCGTGGCGGAGCGAAATAGCCGGGTTGCGGCGGTGCTCTTCCACGTGGATTCCCGAGGTGGAGACTCGCTGGCTTCGGATCTGATCTGGCGCGAAGTCCGGCGCATTAACGAGAAGAAACCCGTGGTGGTGCTGATGGGGAACGCTGCCGCCTCCGGCGGCTATTACGTCTCGGCTCCGGCGAGCCACATCGTCGCCCGCCAAAGCACCTTGACCGGCTCTATAGGAGTGATCTCGCTGCGCCCCGTAGCCACCGACCTTTACGAGAAGCTCCGGGTGAACCCCGTCTCCGTAGAGCGCGGCGCGCGCGCCGGCCTCTTCGACGCGAGCCGTCAAATCTCCGACGATGAGCGCCAGGTTTTGGCGGACCGGGTTCAGGAGGTGTACTCCGAGTTCAAAGACCGGGTGGTGGAGGGGCGAGATCTGGGTCTCGAACGACTCGAAGAGCTCGCCGGAGGCCGGGTGTGGACCGGTGCCGAAGCCCGCGATCTCGGCCTGGTAGACGAGCTCGGGGGTTGGCGGACGGCGCTGAACCGGGCGCGGGATCTGGGTGGCATACAACCTGATGCGCCGGACGTCGTGGTGCGAGTTTCGCCCCCAAAGACCGGACGCCCGACGCCCGCCGAGCCGGCCGACGCCACCCGAGAGATGGTCGAGGACTACATCGACGCCCTCTCCGAGTTGCGCGCATCGAAGGTCTGGGCGCTCTCCCCGTACACTTTCTTCGAAGACTGGTAGTATCGGACGGCCAACCACAAGGTCTTAGAGAGATCAGATTTGAGCGAGCTAGCCATTAAAGGCGTGGACCGCCGGGCGATGGGGGTGCTATCTGCCGGGCACCTCTTTACCGACGTGAATCAGGGGGCGGTAGCCGCCCTGATACCGTTCCTGGTCGCGGAGCGCG
Source organism: Rubrobacteraceae bacterium (assembly GCA_050331175.1). Lineage (GTDB taxonomy): Bacteria > Actinomycetota > Rubrobacteria > Rubrobacterales > Rubrobacteraceae > SIRX01. The sequence goes on from JBHJHC010000043.1 coordinate 86,962, forward strand.
GCCTGTCGCTCGCGGCGGCCGGTACGCTGGTTATGGCGGCCACCGTAAGCTCCTCGGTGGTGCAGCCTTTGTTCGGGATCTTCTCGGATCGCCGGCCATTGCCCGGGTTGATGCCCCTCGGTCTCCTGATGGCCGGGGTTGGCATAGCGCTAGCCGGCGTCGCCCCGAGCTATCCCTGGATCCTGACCTGCGTGATCTTCAGTGGCATCGGCGTTGCGGCCTTCCATCCGGAGGCGGCCCGGTTCGCCAACTACGTCTCCGGCTCCCGCCGGGCGCGGGGCATGAGCTTTTTCTCCGTTGGCGGTAACGCCGGATTCGCCCTCGGGCCGGTACTGACCACGCCGCTGGTCGTAGTCTTCGGCCTTCCGGGCACGCTTTTTTTGGCCGTGCCGGCCGGGTTGATGGCCGCGGTCCTGTTTGTCGAGATGGCCCGGATGACGAGCTTCCAACCCCGGCCGCAACCGCAACCGGAAGCGGCAGCGAGCGTAAGCCGGGAGCCGGATTCCGGGCGAGAGCTTTGGGGTGCGTTTGTGCGCATGGTTGGGGTGGTTTCCCTCCGGTCTTTCGTCTACTTCGGGCTGGTGGCGTTCGTCGCGACGTACTACGCTCAGGTACACGATACCTCCATGGCTCGGGGCAACACGGCGCTGGCCGTCATGCTCTTTGCCGGCGCGATAGGGACCCTGACCCTGGGGCCGCTGGCCGACCGCCTTGGCCGCCGGGCCGTACTCGGCGTCTCGATGCTGCTTTTGCCGCCCCTGATCTTCGGTTTCACGCTCGCCGGACCCTTGTGGGGTACGGTTCTCCTCGCCTTTGTCGGGGCGGCTACTATAGGCACGTTCGGCGTCACCGTGGTCATGGGGCAGGAGTACCTGCCCGGAAGAATCGGGCTCGCCGCCGGGATAACTATGGGGCTCTCTATCGGCCTCGGCGGAATCGGCGCGCCGATCCTGGGCCTCCTGGCCGACGCCCAGGGCCTTCCGTTTATGATGTTGGTGGTAGCCGCGCTGCCCCTGCTCGGCCTTTTGCTTACTTTGACGTTGCCCGGTAAGCACTAGGCACGAGCCAACGCCGGATTCTGTAATCGAAATACTATTCGTATACGGGGCGTCGGTTACTATAAGAGGCATGACGGAAGTTTGTGCCAGGGATAGCTCCCGGCTTTGAACCTGTTTGCACGTTTGGGTCGGTTGACCTACCGTTACCGGTGGATGGTTTTGCTGTTCTGGGCAGCCATCCTGGTTACGGCGGCTTTCTTCGCGCCCAGGCTCGGCGGCCAGCTCAAGGGCGGCGGGTTCGAAGGCTCGGGTTCGGAGGCCGAGCGGGTACAGGACCTCATGGTCGAGGAGTTCGGCGTCTCCCCGGCCACGCTCACGGTCGTGTTCGAAAGCGACGGCCTCTCCGCCAAGAGCGATGAGTATCGGGCGGCGGAGGAGGAAGCTCTCGCCCCGCTCCGGCAGATGGAAGAGACCCGATTCGTAACCACCTACGCTGATTCGGAGGACGAACGGTTCGTTTCGGAAGACGGCAAGAAGAGCTACGCCGTCGTCGGGTTCGACGTCTCCGTGGACGAGACACAGGGGCTCGTGGATGAGGTCCGTCGGATGGTGCGTTCCGGGGAGCTTGAGACCTACGTGACGGGCGCTCCCGCCGTCTACCTGGACATTACGAACGCCAGCAACGAGGACATCCGGCGGGCGGAGAAGTACGCTTTTCCGCTGGCGCTGGTCATACTGGTAATCGCCTTCGGGACGCTGGTCGCCGCCGGTATTCCGGTTCTGATCGGGGGCGTTAGCGTCCTGACGGCCCTGGCGACGCTGTACTTCCTGGCCGGGATCTACGATATGTCGGTCTTCGTGCTGAGCATCGCTACCATGCTCGGCCTCGGGCTCGGTATAGATTACGCGCTGTTCGCCGTAAGCCGTTTCCGGGAAGAGCTGGAGAACTATCCGGTGCCCGAAGCTGTATCTCAGACCGTGGCGACGGCGGGGAGATCCATCTTCTTCTCTGGCCTGGCGGTCCTGATCGGGCTCTCCGGCCTGCTCTTTTTTCCGTTTATGTTCCTCCGGTCGATCGGGATCGCGGGTGTGCTCGTGGTCTTTGTTTCGGTCTCGGCCGCGCTGACGCTGCTGCCAGCGGTCCTGAGCGTCCTCGGCCACCGGGTGAACGCCCTCGCGGTGCGGCGGAGCCGGGGTACGGTGGGGGCGAGTTTCTGGGGTAGGAGCGCGGAGGTCGTTATGCGGCACCCGGTTCTCGTTATCCTGATCGTGGGGGTAATGCTCTCTGCCCTGCTCTACCCGGTAACGCACATGAAGATCGGCATCCCCGAAGCGAGCGTCCTGCCGGAGAAGTACGAGTCCCGGGCCGGCGACGATATTCTCAAACAGGACTTCGACTACGCCAGCCTGTCTCCGATGGAAGTCGTCGCCACGGTGCCGGCGGATCCCCTGAGCGCCGCGGGCCTGAGAGACATCCGGCAGCTCGGCGAATCTGTAAGGGAGGCCGAGGGGGTAGAGAGCGTCGAGAGCATCTACACCCTCGGCCGGTCCGCCGCCAGCGAATACACGCAGGAGGTCTCGAAGGCCCGCGCCCGGGCCGAGTCCGAAGCCCGGACGAGGACCGACGAACTCGTAGCGCAGCAATACAACGAGCTCAAGGAAGAGCAGGTCCGAAACGCGGTTGACGAACAGGTCACCCAGTTGGAGGCCGCCCAGGGCCCCTTACCGGCAGGTGCTGAAGAGCAAATACGTTCCCGGGTCGAGCCGGAGGTCGAACGGCGCCTGGAGGAAGCCGGAGCCAGAGGGCGGATAAGGTCCGAGGTGGAGTCTGAAGTCCAGCAGCGTATAGACGACCGGGTCCCGGATCTGCCGGCCGGGATCTCGGCGAATGGTGAGGTCACGCCCCAAGGGGTGGCAAACTTCCTGAAGCTCCCCGAAGCCCGGGAGTCCGCCGAACTACGGGACGCGATTGACAGCTTCGTGGCGGGGGACCGCACGCTGCTGCGGGGCGTTACAGAGGCCAGTCCCTACGTCGGGGCCGCCCGGGAGACCGTCGGTGAAGTGCGCTCGGTCGAACCGCCAGAAGGGGTGACTTACCTCGTCGGTGGGCTCTCCGCCGGGCAGAAGGACTTTATCACCAGCGTCTACGGCAAGGCCCCCTACGCGGCGGTGTTCGTGCTGGGGGTGACCTACCTGGTGCTGCTCTACACCTTCAAATCTGTCTTTATCCCGCTAAAGGCGGTCGCGGTGAACATCCTGAGCCTCACGGCGAGCTTCGGGGCGATGGTCTTCGTGTTCCAGGATGGTAACTTCTCCAACCTGCTGAACTTTACGCCGCTGGGTTTCGTAGACGCCACGCTCCCCATCCTGATGTTCTGCACGATCTTCGGCGTCTCAATGGACTACGAGGTGTTCCTGCTCTCCCGCATCCGGGAAGCCTACGAGAACGGCGATTCCAACGCTGCCAGCGTCGCGAAGGGCCTGGTATCCACCGCGGGTATTATCACGTCGGCCGCCGCCATTATTATCGTCGTGACCGGCGCGTTCGCCTTTACCGGCATCATCGTTACGAAGGCGGTAGGCCTGGGCCTCGCCGTGGCGGTTTTCGTGGACGCGACCATTATCCGCGTCCTGCTCGTTCCGGCTACCATGCGGGTCCTCGGTGATTGGAACTGGTGGCCTGGTGGACGCAGGATCACCTTCGGCAGCAAAGAAGGTCCGGCGTTAGATAAGAGTGATTCTTGATCCTAATGCTCTGCCAGGATAAACTGTCCTGGATGGTGGAGTTCGAGCAGATACTCAAGAGCCGGGGTTACCGGTTGACCAACCAGCGGCGGGTGATCGTCCGCGAGCTGGAGGGCGGGCGGCATTTATCGGCGGAGGACCTCTACGACCGGGTAAAGGGTGAGCATCCGGACCTTGGTCTCTCGACGGTCTACCGGACGCTGGATCTCCTGACGGAACTGGGTATAGTGCGCAAGGAGGATTTCGGCGAAGGATACTCCCGCTACGAACTGGCGACCGAGAAAATGCACCACCATGCCCGGTGCGGGGAATGCGGGCAGGTCATCGAGTTCAACGAAGAGCTGATGGAGTACCTGGCGCTACAGGTCGAGCGGGAGACCGGATTCGTCACCGACTGGCACGAGATCACGCTGCACGGCCGCTGCGCGGCGTGTGCGGAAGCCTAAACTTCGAAGGTCAGCCCGTCTTCGGCTACCGATACCTCCCCGTCGAAGCCCTTGCCGACCTCCTTTGCGAGGTCCAGCTCTTCCGCCGCGGGATAGACGTGCGTGAGTATGGCCCGGTCTACACCGGCTTCTGAAGCCGTGCGGGCTACACTTTCCGGCGTGAGGTGTCCGGGTACGGGGTTGTCGTCCGGAAACGAGCACTCGACGAGCATCGTGTCTGCGTTGCGGGCCAACTCGACTACAGACTCGCTGTATTCCGTGTCGCCGGTGTAGACGAACGCGCGGTTCCCCTCCTCCAGTCGGTACGCTATGCTCTCGGGCCGGTGTTCGGCCGGGGCCCAACTAATACGGCAGCCAGATAGTTCGATCGGGGAGGTGCATTGGTGGGAGAGCTCCGAGACCTCCATCGAATAGTCGCCCTTCATCCAGTCGCCCCACACGTCCATTAGTTTCGCCCAGAAGCCCTTGAAGGGCTCGGGTCCCGCGATGCGCAGGGGACGGGTCCGGGGTTCGGCGGCTCCGTAGTTCATGGCGAAGAGCAGGGGGACGGCATCTACGGTGTGGTCCGGGTGGAAATGGGTGAAGAAAATGTGGTCGACGGCGAAGGGATCCAGGCTGGCCCGGAGCATGCCGCGGACGGCGCCGGAGCCCAGATCGAAGACCAGCGCGTCGTTGCCGGTCCGCACCGAGACGCAACTCTGGCGGCGGGAGAGCCGGGGCACGACCGTACCGGAACCGACGACGGTTACTTCCATGCTTTGCTTCCTCCTTTACGGTGGTAGAAAATCCAGGCGAGACCGGCGAGCCCCAAGAGTGTCCCACCGATAACGTCCGAAGCCCAGTGTACCCCGAGGTACATCCGGCTCACCGCCATCCCCAGGAGCGCCGCGACGATGAGAGACCGGGCAGTTCTGTTTTTCCAAAGCACGAAGACTACGCCGAGCAGGAGTACCGAGCGGAGCATGTGACCGCTCGGGTACGGGTGGGCGTAGGGTACGTCTACCAGAGGCGAATAGCCGGTGCTGCGGCCGGTGTCCTCCGGCATCGCAGCCTGGGGGAGGAGCATTTTCATCGAAAGCTCCACCAGGCTCGTGACGAGAAGGGCAATGGCGAGCCGGACGGCGAGTACCCGACGGTTGGTCGAGAAAAGCCAGATCCCCAGCACGGCCAGGGCGGCGATCGAGATCCTCAACCCCCCGATAGTCGAGAATGCGTCGCCGAGCCGGTCGAGGCTTTCGGTAGTCCAGGTCTGGGAAACGCTCAACGCCCACAGGTCGAACGGGTAGAGCCAACCCAGAGCGACCGCCCCGGAAAAGAGCGCAAAGATAGTCAGGGTGGCTAGAAATGTCCTGAACGCGGAATCTCGACGGCTCTTCAAAGTCACTAGAGGCTAGCAGATCTCAAACAAGAGAGAGCCGGACCGAAAAGCCCGGCTCTGGAGGAAAGTTCCTACGGGGGTGCTAGGCGACGGCGTCGCGGAGTACGCGGCCGTACTCGCCACCCTTCAGGATCCGCTCGGCCTCGCGTTGGAGCTGTCGGACCCGTTCGCGGGAGATGTCAAGCTCTTCGCCGAGCTCGGCCAGGGTGGCCGGGTCCCGGTCGTCCAGGCCGTACCGGCGCACCAGCACATACCGCGCGCGCTCCGGGAGGCGCTCGATGGCTTCCTTGAGCTGGACCGTTTCCATCTCCTTCATAACCGTGTCCGGCGTATCGGAAACCTTGTCGTCCTCTATAAAGTCCCCGAGCTGGGAAGATGTTTCGTCCGTAGAAACCGGCTGGTCGAGGCTCGTGGCGTCCGGCATGGCGCTCATGGTGAGGCGAACCTCGTCCAGGTTCCACCCGAGACGCTCGGCGATCTCCTCCTCGCTCGCCTCCCGCTCCTGCTCCACAGACAGCTCGTTGTAGGCCCGGCTTACTTTGCGGATCTTCTCCGTCATGTGTACTGGAACCCGGATCGTGCGCCCCTTGTCCGCCACCGCCCGCTGGACGGCCTGCCGGATCCACCACGTGGCGTAGGTCGAGAAACGGAACCCGCGGGCCGGATCGAATTTCTCGACGGCCTTCATCAAGCCGATGTTGCCCTCCTGAATGAGGTCCTCGAACGGCAGCCCGTATCCCCGGTACTTCTTCGCCACCGACACCACGAGCCGGAGGTTCTTCTCGATCAGGCGCTGGCGCGCCCGCTTGTCGCCCTCCTTGGCCCGGTGGGAGAGGTCTATCTCCTCGTCGTGCGTCAGCAGTTCTCCCTGGCCGATGTGGGACAGGTATTTCGCGAGCAACTCCGGGGTGTCCATCTCTCGCGCTAGTTTGCTGCTGGTCAACTGCTTTCCGGTCCTCGCCGTCACACGGTCCTCCTGGAATACAAGCTTACATGAAATCAGTTTTAAAAACTACTATTAGTTTTACCCTTTTCTGCCACATCACTAAACTTCCTTTTCTGCCGCGCACTTATATATACGCGCCGGGCGTCGCTAAGTTTCGGATCGTGGTCCATAACCCCTACTACGAGTTTGGCCGGCCCTACGGATCAGTATTCCGGCGAACAGCTATACTATGGTCGTGGCGGGGTCGTGACGTATAGGCTCTGTGTACCCGCTTGGACCCGGGACGATGTTGCTGCCCGGGTGTTGCCCGCTGATCAGGACGGCCAACAGGAGGATCGATGATCGCGATAACCAATAGCTTGCCGGTTAAAGAAGGTGCGGCGGACGAGATCGTGGAGCGTTTCGCCGGGAGCCGCGGCAACGTTCAAGACTTTCCGGGGTTCCTGGCCATGGAAGTACTGAAGTCCGAGGATGCCCCGGAGGTGCTGGTCGTAACCTGGTGGCAGGACAAAGAAGCTTTTCGGAACTGGGTCCACAGCGAAGAGTTCACGAAAGCCCACGGACGCGGCGGGGCGGGGGAGTTGCTAACCGGTCATCCTAAAATGACTACCTACGAAGTCGCTGTCGAGCGCCGGCCCGCGCCCTCAGACCGGACGTAGCCTACCCGGGTCGTCTAGATCAGCCGATCGTGTAGGAGACTATCGGCTGGGAAGCGCCGTGATCGCTGGAAGGGTCGTACTCGCCCCGGCCGAGGATCGCGAACACGAAGGCGAAGAGGAAAATCATGATTATCACCAGTACCCCAAACGCTATCCGCTCCCTCACCGCGTCTCCTCTCTAGCCAGAATCCGGTAACATTCTATCCTACTGAGCCCCTGTTGTCCTTTGGCCGGGCACCTGCCTCCCAGCGTCTTAATGTACAATGTAGCAACATGTAGCGACTGCCTATCGTAAAGGTTTCAACCGCGAACGGGTTCTACGGCAAAACCGGAGAGGGAATGAGCGCTGACTATTCACTGCACGAGTATACGGAGCTCCAAGAACAGGAGTGCCGGAGCCTGCTGAAGTTACTGGCGGGTATGGATATAGCCACCGCCGACAGGACTTACGCTGCGGGAGATGTTATCTATCGGGAAGGCGAGTACGGGGACGCGCTGTACGTAGTAACCTCCGGCGTCTTGAAGCTGTTCAAGCCCTACGCCGAGCGGAAGGACGCCACGTTGCGGTTGCTGCGGCCCTGGGACATATTCGGACACCTGGCGTTTGCTGGGGAGTCCAAGCAGCTCGCCCACGCCGAGGCCGTTACGGAATGTGACGTAACGAAGGTGCCGAAAGTGTTTATCGAGCGGGCGGTGCGGCGGAACCCGGTCGTGGCGTTCAAGCTGATGACGCTGCTGGAGCTCCGGCTCGTTCAGTACGAGGAGCTGGTGAAGTGTCTGCTGCCCAGGGAGACCGAGGTGCGGCTCGCGAACCTCCTGCCCATTCTTTCGCAGAAGTTCGGCGAACGGAACGGCGAGGCGGTCACCATAGACCTCCGGTTGACCCATCAGGATTTGGCTGCCATGGTCGCTTCAACCCGTGAATCTGTTACCAAAGTTCTAAACGAGATGCGCAACCGGGAGATCATCGAGATCGAGAGCGGCCGCATAACGCTCAAAGACGCCCGGGCCCTGACGGAACTCGGACATCCCTACTAGCCGACACCCCGGCATTCTGTCATAGTACGCCCGTGCTGGAGATCATAGAGGCAATATTTCTCGGGATCGTTCAGGGGCTGACGGAGTTCCTGCCGGTCTCGAGTTCCGGACACCTGGTACTCGGGCAATACTTTCTCGGGCTAGACCCGCAGCGCTTCGGGCTTTCCTTCGACGTGGCGCTCCACATGGGCACGCTGCTGGCGGTGGTGTCTTTCTTCTGGAAGGATCTGGTAAGGATCGGCTACGCCTTCGGGCGCTCACTCACCGGCCAGAGAAACCTGTCCAACCCGGACCAGCGTATGGCCTACCTCATTCTGGCGGCAACGGTGCCGGCGGCCTTGATCGGGTTTTCCTTCGAGGGGTTTATCGAGGACAACACGCGCCTGCCGTGGGTGGTCGTCTTCAACCTGGTATTCGTCGGCGTACTGTTCATCGTGGCCGAGATCGTCGGCCGCCGAAACCGGCGGGCATCCAAGCTGACCTTCTGGGAAGCGATCGGCATCGGGGTTGCCCAGGCGGCCGCGCTCGTACCGGGGGTGTCGAGATCCGGGGCTACGATCACGCTCGGGCTCTTTATGGGGCTCCGGCGGGAGGAAGCGGCCCGGTTCTCTTTCCTGATGAGCGTCCCGATTATCGCGGGCGCCGGGTCGTTGCAACTGGCACAGGTGATCTCCGAAGGCATGACTGCTTTCGACGCCCTGCTCTTTGGCGTCGGTTTCGTGTGCTCGGCCGTAGTCGGGTATCTGGCGATCAAGTTCTTTATCTACTACATCGCGGACCACAGCCTCCGGGCCTTTGCCTACTACCGGTTCGGATTGGCCGCCGTAGTGGCCACGCTACTCCTCGTACTTTGACAAAGAAGCCGACCTTCTGGTAACTTAACCCAAGCTATGCAACGTACCACGGCCGCAGTCTCCAATATTTCTCCCCTAGGCCTCCGGCGATTTACCGGGGAGGACCGCTGCGCCGGATGCGCCGCGTTCCTCCTACGCTGAGAGTCGCCAAAACCAACGACAGGAGACTGCACGCTATATGCCTGACCACAACGTGTTGAGAAACAGCATCCACAGAAAACCCGGTGTCGACCTGCTCGCTGAGGACGGTGCCCGCAATCCGGGCGAGATGGGGGATCTTCGGGAGCAAATTGACGCGGTGGACAAAGAGCTCGTCCGCCTGCTAGACCGCCGGGCGCGGCTAGCCCGTAGCGTAGGCGAGATAAAACGCGCCCAGGGACTGGAAGTCTACGCGCCGGCCCGGGAACGGGTTGTCCTGGATCGGCTGGAGCAGTTTAGCGAAGGAGATTTCCCCCGGCGGGGGCTGGAACTGGTGTTCCGGGAGATAATATCCTGCTCTATCTCGCTGGAAGCCCCCCTTAAAGTATCCTACCTCGGGCCCGAGACTACCTTTACCCACGAGGCGGCACACCGCGCGTTCGGCGCGAGCGTAGATCTGGAGCCGCAGACTACGGTGGCCGAGGTCTTTGCCAGGGTCGAGCGCGGTGAGGCCGCGCACGGCGTGGTGCCGGTCGAGAACTCGATGGAAGGTGCCGTAACCCACACCCTGGACGAGTTGATGAACAGCCCGCTCAAGATCTGCGGCGAGGTGTACCTCCCGATATCCCAGAATCTGCTCTCCAGAGAAGAACTTCTGGAAGGCGTCGAGATTGTGTGTTCGCATCCTATGGCGCTCGCCCAGGCGTCTACCTGGTTGCGCGGTGAGCTGCCGGGTGTGAGGCTCGAAGAGGTCGAGTCAACGGGGGAGGCTGCCCACCGGGCAGCAGAGGAGAGGGGTGTTGCGGCTGTCGGGAGCACTCTCGCGGCGGACTCTTACGGCTTGAACGTGCTCGCCCGGAATATCCAGGACGCCCGCACCAACGCCACACGCTTCATAGTGCTCGCCCGGACCTGGGCCGCCCGGACTGGCCAGGATAAGACGAGCGCCGTGTTCTCGGTTAAGGACCGCCCCGGGGTTTTGAAGGACGCGCTCTCGGCGTTCTCCGATGAAGGGATCAACCTGACCCGCATCGAGAGCCGCCCGAGCCGCAAGCGGGCCTGGACCTACGTCTTCTTCGCAGACTTCCAGGGTCATCCCGAAGAAGAGCGGGTTCAGCGGGCGCTCAAAGCCCTCGAGGAGCACTGCCCTTACGTCAGCCTCATCGGAGCCTATCCCGAAGTCCTGCCGGAGACCGCCGGGTAGACCGCCGGGTAGGGGAGCCGTCCTGGACTTCAAAGCCGCCGCCCACCAGGTTCTCCGGGAGATAGGACACCCCCTGCACTACACGGACATAACCGAGATAGCGTTGGAGTCGGGGTACCTGGAAAGCGCCGGAAAAACGCCTCACAATACGATGCGGGCCCGGCTTTCGGTAGATGTTCGGGATAACCCGGAGAGCCGCTTTTTCCAAAGCGCCCCCGGAGTATACGGGATCAACGAGGACGCCTGAAGCGCCCGGAGATGCTGTATATTGGGTGTAGATAAATCGTTCTCGCGAAGTTACAGCGTTAGTTAGGAGCTTCTCATGGTCGAACTTGCGGACATGACCGCCGACGCCGCCTGGAAGATAAGAAACCTGGACGACTACCAGCGGAGGCTCGAGCGGGCTGCCCGCCGGGTAGACGAGCTCGACCGGGACCGGGACGAAGCGGCGCTCGCCATCTACGAGTCCGCCCTCGTGAAGAGCGGTCGTTCGCTGGAGGAAATCCGGGAGTTGGTGCGCGAGTTCCGGACGGAATTCGAGGACGAGGACGAGCCGCTTACTATCACCCGGGTTAGCGGGATAATGAACGTCGGGGGAAACCAGTGGTTCTTCGGACGCAATGACCTCCGGGTGCTAACAGGCCGGTTGCTCGGCCAGTTTCAGCACCGGGTCGCCCAGTACAACTACGTGAGCGAGCGGGAGGTGCTCCGGCGCTGGGCCGACTCCCACGACACCCGGCTGTTTATCCGGCGGCGCATCTACGAGACCGAGCCGGTGGTCGGCGTGGTGGCGGGCTTTGATCTCCCGCTCGTGCAATACCTCCGCGTCGCCGCGGGCGGCAACACCCTCGTGCCTACCGAGGAGGTGGCCCTGGCGCTGGAGGCGCTGGGCTTCGAGAAAGCCGGCGACGACTACGAGGTCCTGGCCCAGGCCGAGAACCTGGCCCTGTACCTCAACCTGCCGGCTCCTGTGGCGGCGGAGCTGCTCGAAGATATCGCCCGCGAAGGCTTGACAGACTTCCCCGAGCCGTCACAGGAGCCAGAAGCGGATGAGGGAGGATGGTAAGGGGTCGCCAAACACGACTCCCGGACCTCGCGGGGAGGCCCGAAATCTTGAGGCTGCCGCTTGGCCTCACCAAAACTGAGCCGGAACGGCGGGAATAACGGGGAATGCAGGATAAAACCGCAGGATTTTAGGGCAAAAGTCCTTACCTCAACCAAAGCAAGTGATAAAATGCTTCTTGGCGAGGTTAGCAATCCACATATTTGGGAATATCGATATCAAACGAACTGGGTCATCCCGGACAACACGCAGCGAGGAGCGGTAAACACCATGGCAGATTCCAAAAAGCGCATCGCGTTAAAGCCTCACATGAAGCAGATAAGGCAGTGGGTCGACGAGGGCAAAAGTGATGATTGGATCGCCGATGCGTTAGGGACCAGTGCTTCTTCCGTCCAGTCTTTCCGTTCCCGCAACGACATCTACCGGCGGGAGAGGGGTGGCCGCGAGCCTGAGAGCACCTTCGAGGGCGTCTTGGACCACGGCGAGCGCGACGGATGGGGCATGTGGTTTGATCCTTCCATATCGGACGACCCTATCTGGAAGGAACACTGGTCGGATGTCGAGTCCGTTACCGTAAAGGTCGCGCAGGACTCCATAGTACTGGAGATAGATCGGCGGGAAGGCAATCCGGAGGGTGAGAACGGCCTCGGTACGCAGTTCGAGGTCCCGGCTCCAGCCCCCAGGACACCGGCGAAGGACGAGGACCGGGAACGCGGCCGGGTGAAGTGGTTTGATCCGGAGAAAGGTTATGGTTTCCTGGTGCGGCCTACGGGTAACGACCTTTTCGTTCACCACTCCGAGATAGAGGGGAACCCAACGGACCTGGAGCCGAACACCGAGGTCGAGTATGATGTCGGACAGAACGACCGGGGCCCGAACGCCCGCCGGGTCCGGCCCATAGGCTAGACCCCCGCAGCCTCCGGCGCCTACAACCGGCCCTACTGCCCACCCGGCAAGCTTTCGTCCCGCGGAAGATGTTCCGTTGAGGCCAGTTCTAGAAGTCGTGGATCTGAACCGTTCGTTTCCCACGCGAGCCGGGTTATCGAGGCGTTCGGCGTTCGCTGGGAGCGGGGTAAGATGTCCGGCCCGAAGAGGTGCCGGAGAAAGGCCCTCATGGCGCCGCCGTGCGAAACGACGACGATCCGCCGGCCGGCGCTGGATAACCCCCGGATTCTGGCTACCGCACTGCTGAAACGGGCGAGCACTTGCTCGTCAGTTTCGGCCCCAATGACCTGCCAGCGCTCTTCTTCGGGTAGGTCGGCAAGTTTCCTTACGAGGTCCGGGTAACGGGCCTCGCGCTCTTCCCGCGTGGTTCCTTCCCACAGCCCGCCATGACGCTCTGCGAGGTCTTCGTCGGGCTGTACTGTTCCCCCGAACCCGGCCTCCCGGGCTATTATTTCCGCCGTTTCGTAGGCCCGGGATAGCGGGCTCGCGTACAAGACGTCGAACGGCCGGGAGGCCAGATCACTCCCGGCGTACCGGGCCTGGGCCCGTCCCTTGTCCGAAAGTGGATAGTCTAGCTGACCTTGCCAAACGCCGGTCGCATTCGCCGTAGATTGTCCGTGCCGCACCAGGATCAACTCTTGTGGAGACATGCCGGTAAGGTTAGACCACCCGGACTCTTTCGGCAAATTCTGGTGAATGCTAGAATCGGGAAACCGTTGGAGGCGCCGGTTTTCAGGAGTTTCGCCGGATGTTCTGGAAAAAAGACGTACGCGCTATTACCCAGGAGGAGCCGGGGATGGCCCGTGAAATTCGGGAAGAGCCGGCCCAGAACGAGCCGATCCAGATAGAACCCGACGCCGAGCGCCCGGCCACGATACTCAACGTAGCCGCCGAGTTGGAGCGCCGGGGGGCCAAGGTGGTGGAGCTCTTCAAGGAGATAGACACCGATCGCGGAAGAACCATGCTCCCAATTCACCTCCGCTGGCGAGGCGAAGATTTCTTCGTGGAGATAGAGACGCGAAATTGGAGAACGTCAACCGAGAAAAAGGCGCTGCACGCCGCCGCCGTGGTGCGCGCTTCGGAATACTCTGAAGCTGGCTTGGGACTGCTCAGCGCTTATCCCGCGCCGGAAGAGGTCAACTTCTTTTTCAGGAAATCTCCGGCGGCCCTTTTTCAGCTCGACCTCTACAGCGAGAGTTCCGAAGAGCCCCCGGACCTGGCCGAGGCGTTTGTCCGGGCGGCCCGGCGGCAATGGGATACCCGGCTGGATTTCAGTTCCGACTCACTTTCTGTGGTCGAGGAGCACTTGACGGCAGCGCTGGGGGAAGACCCCGATCCCGAGTGGTCCGGTAAGGAGCCGCCGATCCTCCGGGTGTTGGTCGAGAGCCTGGGCTCCTATCTGGGGGAGGTTATCCGCCGCAACAACAGCCTCCGGAAAGGCTCGTGGAAAACGGCGGAAGGGTGGGGCGAGAACCTCGTCCTGGAGGTTGACGAGTTCGTCCTCGACCCTATTGGCAAGGCGCGGGCCTTCCTGGAGAACGGGGCGAAGGACTCGGTAGCCTACTACGCCGGCTACGCCATTCGGGAACTCGAAGCAATAGTCCCGGCTTCCGAAACTCGGGGTCAGTCGTAGCGCCTACGGAGTTCGCGGATGATGTGGGTCGAGTCTACGAGCACTTCCTCTTCAATGGTCATGATGGGTATCGCCCGCTGCCCGGACAACTCTATAACCTCTGCCCGGCCGTCATCGTCCGCGTTGACCACCTCGTAGCCGAGGTTCAAACGATCTAGTTCCCTTACTACTCTTCGGCAGTACGGACAATAGTTGCCCGTGTAGAGCTTAATGTTGTCACCGGTTCGCTGTAGAGCTTCCACGCTACTCCTGATCTCGTACCTAAAGGACATCAGCCAGCCCACGATTATACGACGTACTCCGGAAGGTGTAGCGCTTGCCAAACACCTCCTCCAAGCATAAACCTAAACTGTCACTTTAGTGTACCTTTGAGCTTGAGGTACAAAGACGTCAAAAAGAGGTAGAGAAAGCTGGCGAGCACGTTGAGGACGTGGTAGGTTTTCCCTACGAGGTGACTCTCCCGGGAGTTGGCCTCTTTGATTTGGCTGGTCACGTGTAGCAGATGTGCGGAGGATAAGAGCTTACTTTGGGCATAAAGAACCTGGGTAGAACTTCCGACAACAGCGACTTGCGGACGTTGCTGGAGGGCAGTTCTCAAGACAGCGAAAAACACGGCAAGAAGCGCTCTCGAAGCTGGAAAATAGCGGGACCTCTGATAATCATCTGCGCGGTAGTCGCCGTGCTGGTCGCGGCCGACTACGCCCTAAACTCCGGCAGGATCTACTCGGGGGTCGAGGTCGGCACGATTTCGCTCGGAGGTAAGACTCCCGCCGAGGCCCAGGAACTCGTGGAGGAGCGCACCACGGGGGCGCTGCAAGAGTTCGACTTCACCGGGCCGGATAACTTCCAGTTTGCCGCTGAAGAGGTGGGCGTGGACTTCGATGTGGCGGCCACGGTGGATGAGGCGTACTCGGTCGGGCGCCGGGGTTCGATGCTGGATCGTCTGGCGGAGCGCACGCGGGGAATATTCACCGGTATTCAGGTAGAACCGGAAGTGAACTATCAGCCTGAGATGGCCCGGGTCGAGGTCGAGAACGTCGCGGCACAGCTCAACGAGCCCCCGACAGAGGCGACGGTGGAGATCGTCGGCTCCGAGGTCCAGGTTACCGATTCTGCTCAGGGGTACGAGACCGACGTCCCGGCGACGATGGAAAGCGTCAACCGGGCCGTCGAAGACATGACGGGCAACGTGGAGATCGCCGGCGAGGTGCTAAAGCCGGAGATTACGACCGGAGAGGCTGAGAAGGCGGCGGAGAAAGCCGAAAAAGCCACGGCCGGTGAGGTGGTTCTCCAGGCCGATGGCGAGCAGTGGACGCTTTCGCCGGCTGATGTGGGCTCCACGTTGGACATCAAATCGCGGGACGGCGGGCTCCAGGTAGAGATGAACCGCGACCGGATGAAAGAGCGCCTGGGTGGCGTATACGAATCCCTGAACGTCGATGCCCAGGAGGCCAGCTACGATTTGAACGGCTCCCAGATCTCCGTCGTTCCGAGCCGGACGGGCAAGGAGATCGAAGACGGCGAACTGCTGGGCGCGATGGAGCAGGGAATATTCGAGGGACAGCGCGAGTATCAGGTACCGGTCGTGGCTACCGAACCGGAGCTAACGACCGCCAAGGCCAACGAGCTTATGCCGACTGATGTGCTCGGAAGCTATCGAACCAACTACGGAATAGTGCCCGATGACGGCCTGCGGCGCGAGAACCTGGAGATCGCCTCCAACGCGGTCAACGGCACTCTGGTGGCCCCCGGCGATGTGTTCTCCATGAACGCCCACGTCTCCGATCAAAACTACAACACGACGAAGGTAATAATCGAGGGCCAGGAGACGAAAGCCGATGGCGGTGGCCTCTGTCAGGTCACCTCGACCCTCTACATGGCGGCCAACTTCGCCGGCCTCGACGTGGTGGAGCGCCATCCGCACAACGCCCAGCTTCCGTACATCCGGCCGGGTCTGGACTCGACCGTGTGGTGGGGAGGACCGGGTACGGCCGACGACCTGGACATGAAGTTTCAGAACAACACCGACGGGTATCTGTTGCTGCAAGAGTACGTCGCCAACGACGGCTACATCTACGCGGACATCTACGGTAAGCCAAACGACACGGAAGTCTCGATGGACTCGAAACCGCTGTACAAGGGCGCCGACTACTCCCAGTGGGTCACCTATAAGACGGTAACCAAGAACGGGGAAACCCTCTTCGACGGCCAGCTACACAAGGACACCTACTATCCGCTGACCGATACGAAAGGCAAGACGATCAAGCCGAAAGACGTCTACGTGCCACCCGTAAACCCCTGAGGTTCTGGTAGCTGGCTAACCCTGACGGGCGGTGTGGGAAGCGATGATCTCGACTTCGACCGGGGCGTTCAGCGGCAGTTCCGCGACTCCAACCGCCGATCGGGCGTGAACCCCGGCGGCACCGAAGACATCTCCGAGGAGATCTGAGGCTCCGTTCAGTACCTCTGGCTGGCGGGTGAATCCTTCCGCAGATGCTATGTAGCCTGTTACCTTTATTATCTGGGAGATCCCCTCCAAACCCCCGATGGCTGC
The DNA here is from genome assembly GCA_050331175.1 of Rubrobacteraceae bacterium. GTDB lineage: Bacteria > Actinomycetota > Rubrobacteria > Rubrobacterales > Rubrobacteraceae > SIRX01. The sequence goes on from JBHJHC010000043.1 coordinate 103,563, forward strand.
CGCCGCGGCCGCGAGGGCGTTGAGGGCGCAGAGCCTGGCCGCTTCCTGGGCCTCTTCGACGCCTAGTTCATCGCCTACTTTGCCCCGGTACGCCAGCGAGCCGTCCCTGAGAGGTAGTTGCCCGGCGGTAAAGACTAGAGGTCCGGTGCTTACGGCGGGTACGTAAGAACCCGCCGGGCGGGGCACCTCCGGCAGATCGTAGCCAAGACTCCGCAGGTTGGAGGCCGGGTCTGGGGCCATCTAATGCAGGGCTCCTTCGTACTCGCTCGGGTCGTAGAGGAGGGGATAACCGCCGCCGAGGGCCTCGCCAGCGGTAACCTCCCCGATGACGAGCGTGTGCTCCCCCGCGCGCACGGTGTCGAGGACCCGGCAATCCACGTAGGCTATACAGTCGAGCAGGTGTGGAGAACCTCCAGGGGTCAGGCCGTAGGGGATGCCGCGGAGCTTGTCGTTGTACTCGCTGCTGGTGTCGCTGAAGTGGGCCGCCACGTCTACCTGGTCCTCGCGCAGGACGCTCAACGCGAACGTCGCGCTCTCCAGGATGAGGTTGTGGGTGTAGCGGTCTTCGCGAACGGCGACCGCCACGCAGGGGGGGCGGTCGGAGGTCTTGGCGACCCAGGAAGCCGTCATCGTGCTCGTCTCCTGGCCGCGCCGGGTGGCGAGCACGTAGACCCCGTGGGTCAGGTTGGCCAGGGCACCGGCTATAGAACTCTCGCTGCTAGGACTGTAGTCCATAACTCTCCATCTGGTTCGTTCAAAGCTATTTTACCAAGCGCGGGTACAAAAGCCCGTCCGGGTATAGAATTCCGTCCATGTTTTTCCGGGAAGCTCGATGGCAGAGGTAAGCGCGCCGCTGGTTGGCCTGGGGATTATTCAGGCGGTATTGTACGTATTGTTCATGCGGTTCGTAGACGTTTACGAGCGCGAGCCGCTACGGTATGTGATCCCGGTCTTTATCTGGGGGTTCACGGTGGCGGTGTTTTTCGCGCTGCTCTTCAACACGCTCTTCGCGGTCACGCTGACCACGATCTGGACCGAACAGGCCTCGAGCTTCCTGACGGCGGTGGTTGGGGCGCCGGTGATCGAGGAGTGTGCCAAGGGGCTGGCGCTCCTGATCGTCTTCGCCGTGGCCTCCCTCGTCGCCCGGAGACGCGGGGCGATTGAGTACTCGGGGGTTATGGACGGCATCGTGTACGGTTCCGCTGTGGGATTCGGGTTCGCGATCGCGGAGGACCTGCTCTACTACGTGCAGGCGGGACCCGAGACGTTCGTCGTGCGGAGGATATTCGGCGGCTTCGCGCACGCCGCCTTTTCTTCGCTGACCGGGATCGGGATCGGCCTGATTCCGTGGGTTCGCAACAAGCTCTTGAAGGTGTCGCTCCCCGTGTTGGGGCTCGCCGGGGCCATACTGTTGCACGCCCTGTTCAACCTCACCGCAACCCTACTGGGCGTACTGGTCTACGTGGGGCTGTTCTTCGTTACCCTGCTCTACGTTCTACTCATCATCGGGTGGCTGGCGGTCGAGCGCCGCATAATACGCACCGAGTTGGAGGAAGAGGTGCGGGGCGGCACGATAACCCGTGAAGACTACGAAATCGTGCCGACGTACTTTCGCCGGCGGGCCTACTATCTGCGACTGGTGTTTTCGGGAAACCTTGCTGCGTGGCGCAGGGCTAGAAGAGTCCACACCACTGCTGTAGATCTGGCTTTCACCAAGCGTCTGGCCCGGAGTACGCGGGCTGCTCCCCAGGGAGGCCGGGTGGGCGAGTTGCGGCGGAAGATCCGGGCAACGAGAAGCCCTCAGGTGTCGCCCAAATCCTGAAATCCGGCCAGACAGCGTCGGGGGTGATACTGGCCGGCGGGACGAGCCGCCGCATGGGCCGGGACAAGCTTCAACTAACTGTGGGTGGCAGGCCGCTGCTACAGCGGGTCTACCGCGTCCTGGAGAGCGGGTGCGGCGAGGTTCTGGTCGTAGGTTTCGGAGACGCGGGGCCGGGGGAACTTCGTGGCTTAGAGGCCCGTTGGGTCTCCGACCTGCGGCCCGGACGGGCGGGACCGCTGGCCGGTATCGAGGCTGGCCTGGCAGCCGCCGGAAACGACCGGGTACTCGTCGTGGCGGGGGACATGCCGTTCCTATCGAAGGAACTGGCCGGCTATATGCTGGGTTGCCTCCGTAGGTCAGGCGTAAGGGTGGTCGTGCCGAGGTATGGGGGCAGGCTCCATCCTCTGTGCGCGGCCTACCATCGCGAAGTGCTGCCAGATCTGAGTTTCGCCTTGAACCTCGGGGTGCGGGCCGCGCACACGTTTCTGGAGAACCTCGACGGCGTGCGGTACGTCGAAGAGGAGTTGCCGAACTTCGGGGACCCGGATCTATTCTTAATGAACGTTAACTCGCCGGAAGATCTAGCTCACGCCCGGCGGGCGGCCCGGAGTGAGGAATCATAGGGCTTTCGGCGACGAGCTTGGTTGGCGACCTGCGGGCACTCTGGACCGTATACCGCGGGGGGCAGCTACCGTCAGCTCAGCCAGCGGCTACGCGTCCCCGGACGGCAGTGATAATGGGGGCGCAGGTACTCCGGGGTGGGAGGCCGAGTCCGGCGCTGGCCGCCCGGACGCAACATGCAGCCCGGCTCTACGCGAACGGATGCGTGGAGCTTCTGGTACCCACCGGGGGATTGGGCGAACATCCACCAAGGGAGGCAGAGCTTATGCGGGAGATATTGCGGCGCGCGGGCGTGCCGGATGAGGCAATCTCTCTGGAGGATAAAGCCGTCAACACCTGGGACTCTGCCGTACGAGTCGCCGGTATCGTACGAAAGCTGGGGAGCGACCGTGTACAGGTGGTTAGCGACCCGCTACACTGCGTACGGACAGCCTGGGCCTTCCGGGAGATGGGGCTCACGGTCCGGGCGGAGCCGGTATACGATAACCCGATGTGGCAGAAGCTGTGGTCGCGGCGGGAACAGTTGGTGCGGGAGGCTACAGCCCTAATTTGGTACAGAGTAAGATACCGGACAGGCTCGCGCTTCCGGCAGTAGCCGTCGGGGTCGTGGCCGTCGCGGCCGCGGCGATCTTCGTGCGGCTGGCCGACGCCCCGGCCATCGCGGTGGCGTTTTGGCGGTGTGCCCTGGGGGTGGTGGTGCTGTTGCCGCTGGCGGTCGTCCGGCGGGAGCGGATACCGCGCGGCAAGACGTTACGGGTCGGGCTCCTGGCGGGGGTTGCCCTCGGGGCCCACTTTGGATTCTGGATCTCCTCACTCGACTATACGAGCGTCGCGGCGAGCGTGGTACTGGTTACCACCCAACCGGTTTTCGTGGCGGGCCTGGCATACATTCTGTTTGGCGAGAAGACCTCGCTGGTATCTTTTGCCGGCATCCTGATAGCCATCGCGGGTACGGTGTTGATCGCCCAGGACGACTCGTTAGGATCGGCGGCTTTCTTGGGTAACGCGCTCGCTTTGATCGGGGCCGTAATGGTCGCGATCTACTTTCTTATCGGCCGGTCTCTACGTACCGGAGGGATGGGGGTGCTGCCGTACGCGATCGTCGTCTACTCCTCGGCGTCCTTTACGCTTTTCATCACCGCGCTGGTATCCGGTACCCCGCTATTGGGTTACTCCGGCGAAACCTGGCTGTGGCTGTGGTGCCTTACCTTGGGACCCCAGATAATGGGTCACACCGTCTTCAACTGGGCGCTGCGGTACCTGGAGGCTTCTATCGTCGCGGGCACGATCCTGGCCGAGCCCGTGATCGCGGCATTCCTGGCCTGGCTCGTGCTCTCCGAAAAGCCCGGTGGCGTAACCGTTGTCGGGGGCGCCATTATCCTTACCGGACTCTCTGTCCTCTTTTGGGGACGCCGGTGACCGCAAGGGCCGCCGGAATAAAGAGAACAACCCGGCACGAAGTTATCACAGACCCTTTGGGAGGTATGTTGTATTCTGGCCTTAGAGTAGGCAAGTGGTAGTCTGGAGGTTAGTTGGGACCGCTAAGAGCAGGGTTCATCTACGGGCTGGTGGCCGTAGTCGTCGCGCTCGTGTCAGATTTCCAGTTTCTGTACCTGGATCCGGCGCGGGTGGATGGTTGGATTATCGCCGTCGTCGAGCAGTATCGGACGCAACTCGCCCTGGCTGCGTACCTGGTGCTGGCGGTGATAGCTGCCCTCGTAACCCGTCCGACCTACACGGAACCGGACGTGCCTTACCGCTCCCTGCTCCTGCGAGACTGCACGCTCGCCGCGACCATCGTAGCGGTCATGGTCGGTGTCACGCTCTTCATCGTGACCCTGCTCCAGGCCACCGTTTTCGCCGAGGCGATAAGAGAGTACGCCCGGGCGGCCTCTGTGGAGATCGTTGCCTACGTTCAAGAGCTGGCCGACCGGTTCGACTCCGAACCGCCGCAGGTAACGGTCCAGGAAATTCGCGAGACCCTCGCGCCACCGACCCTCACGGACCTAGGGCGCTCCATATTCAACCTGGTAATGCGGGCGCTCTTGCTGGGCTTTACCGGGGCGCTCGTGGGCATTCTGCGGGGCCGTTTCGGGTCCGCAGCCGCCGAGCCCGAAAAATCTCCGGCTCAATAATCCAAAGGCTAGCTCACGCTACGAAGCCAGGTCGTCCCCGGGTTCCATTACGTGAACCTCCAAGTCGGGGGCGATCTCCGAAGCCTGCTGCTCGAATTCTTCCGGGGTACCGGTGAAAAGCGGCACCACATCGGGGCTGTAGTGTATGGGCACCGCATGCTTCACCCCCAAGAGTCGCGCGGCATGGGACGCTTCGTAGGGACCCATAACGAGCCGGTCGCCGATGGGCAAGAGGGCCAAATCCGGGTTGTAGAGCTCTCCGATGAGCTGCATGTCACCAAAGATGGCCGTATCGCCGGCGTGGTAGATCTTAAAGCCGCTCTCGAACTCTACGACGAAGCCCATCGGCTCGCCGGCGTAGATAATCGTGCCGTCTTCCTCGGCGATGCTGGAGGAGTGCATAGCGTGGGTCGCCGTGACCTTTACGTCCCCGATCTGGGCCGTTCCACCTTTCTGAAGGGGGGATGCGTTCTCGACGCCCTTGCTCTGCAAGTAGGAGAATATCTCGAAGTTCGATACCGTGTGCGCGCCGGTCTCCTGGGCGAAGGTGATCGCGTCTTCGAAATGATCGAAATGCCCGTGCGTGATCAGGATAGTGTCGAGCGCGCCCGGATCTTTCAGGTCTTCGGGCGTAGTGGGATTGTTGATGAGAAACGGATCGATCAGGATGCGCTCGCCCCCCGGCGTAGTAAGCCGGAAGGCCGAGTGGCCCAGATAAGTGATACGGGTGCCGCCGAGCATCTGTTCCATACTTGCCTCCATCCTCTAGCTTTCTGGTAGCTGGTAGATAGCTTAACTTATATCCTGGTGATGCGCCTCGGAAACCATACGTTCGCGTCTACGTAGTCCGGCGACCCTTTTTGCAAAGCCGGTCCTATCCCCGCGCGGGATTCGGACGAAATTTTGCCCCGGCCCGCCGTTCGGTGCAAAATAGTGGCCAGACCATCGTCCTGTGTCACGAGGAGGAGTTTTGGGGTATCTACCGATAGAGGATCACGGGATCATAGGAGATTTGCACACGGCGGCGCTCGTCGGCACCGACGGCACGATCGACTGGCTGTGCGTTCCGGATTTCGACTCGCCGAGCATCTTCTGCTCTATCCTGGACGATGAAAAGGGCGGACACTTTAGCCTCCATCCGGTGGAGTACCTCCAGAGCCAACAGCTCTACCTGCCGGATACGAACGTGTTATTGACCCGTTTTCTCGCTTCCAACGGCATGGCCGAGACCCTGGATTTCATGCCGATTTCCGACAAACCGCTGGAGCGCCACCGGTTGGTACGAAACGTGCGCGTGATCCGGGGCGAGATGACCTTCGACGTGGAGTGCAAACCCGCCTTTGATTACGCCCGCAAGGACCATTCCGTGGACGTCGGTAAAAACGGCGTGGATTTCTCTTCGGAAGATACCAGCGTCGGGCTCTCGACCGGAGTGAAGTTGAAGAAAGGACCCGGCGAGGGGGCGCAGGCTAGATTTACCTTGAAGGAGGGTGAGACCGCCACCTTCGTCCTGGCGAAGATCGAGCCGGGCGAGGGACCGGGAGAAATACTCTCCGAAAA
>JBHJHC010000044.1:0-15928 GCA_050331175.1 Rubrobacteraceae bacterium
CGGTGTGAGGGCGCGTTTGGCAGCGAGGGTAGCGTTGCACAACTTCTGTATCTGGCTCAACGGACAACTCGGTCGTCCTCGACTTTCCTTCGCCGACTTGCTGGGATGGTAATCTCCACAACTCACACCAAGCGTTTGAGGATCCGGACGACCCCGCTGCTGCTCGTACCCGCGCCGTAGGAACTCACCTCCATGAAGTCGATCTCGCAGGGGAGGCTAACTTTTCGCATGAGGTCCGAAAGAACCACAACGGCCCCGCGCAAGATGCACACCAGGAGAAGGTTTTCACCTTTGTAGTCCTCGGTGATGCGCCCGCCGAGCTCGTGTACCTTCCTTTGGATCTCAGAAGATGAAACCAGCACCTCTCCTACTTCGATAGTCATCCTGAAGCTCACCTCTCTGTTTCGTTCCCCGGGCTCCACAACGGTCATCGCTACATCCTCAACGACTCCGCTTCCTTATACATCTGCTTTCCTGACGACCGCTGCGCCCCGGGCATCGGCAGGATTGATCTTCTACGGCGCCCTACAGTTCTCCCGACAATTCTCTCGCGTCCTCGAGGATCTCGTCGGCGTGTGTCTCAGGGGAAACCTCCGGATACACCCTCTCGATCCTTCCTTCACCACCGAGCAAGAAGGTTGTGCGCCGGGCGCGACCCTGCTCGTTCAACACCCCGAGCTTCGCCGCCGCTTCGCCTCCTTTGTCGGTGAGCAGCGGGAAGTTCAGCCGGTGCTGCTCCCGGAACTCCCGGTGCGACTCGGCGGAGTCCACCGACACGCCGTACACTCCTATGCCTTCCCGCCGGTAATCGTCCATCCGGTCTCGAAAAGCGCAGGCCTCCTTCGTGCAGCCGGGCGTATCGTCTTTGGGGTAGAAGTAGAGAACGGTCTTGCGTCCTTCGAGGTCCCGGGCCGCCAGCACTCCACCATCCTCCGCTGTAAACCGGACGTCAGGAAATAGCTGGCCTTCTTCGGGGAGGGTCATCAATACTCCTTTTGCTCGACATCTCCACCTGTTGCTAGCGGGCGATCAAAGTCCCGGACTCACCGTTTAGCGCGCGGGTGATGTTCTCCGGGTTCGTTATTAGCGCCCGCTCTCCGCCCCGTTCGAGGAAGCTGATGGCGGCCTCGATCTTTGGTCCCATGCTGCCCTTGCCAAAGTGTCCCTCGGCCTGATACTCCTTCGCCTCGTCCAGGGTCAGCCTGTCGAGCCACCTTTCGTCGGGCTGTCCGAAGTTCAGCGCCACCTGTTCGACCGCCGTCGAGATCAGGAACAGTCCGGCCCCGATCGTGTTGGCGAGCAACGCGGAACTGTGGTCCTTGTCTATAACGGCCTCAACACCTACCAGTCGGCCATCCTCATCCTCGACCACGGGGATACCGCCGCCGCCGGCCCCTACGACTACGAAACCTTCCTGGGTCAACGACCGGATAACCGCCGCCTCCACGATGCGGACCGGCTGGGGCGACGGCACCACCCGCCGCCAGCCCCGGCCGGGCTCTTCTACTACGGCCCAATTCTCCTGTTCCGCCCGTAGCCGGGCCATTTCCTCGTCCATAAAGGAGCCGATCGGCTTGCTGGGGGCCCCGAACGCCGGGTCGTCGCGATCCACGACGGTCTGGGTTACGATGGCGACCACTTTCTTGTCCACGTCCCGTTCGAGGAAGTCGTTGTAGAGCGCCTTCTTGAACATGTACCCGGTGGCTCCCTGGGTGTCGGCGCCGCAGTAATCGAGGGATATCTCGTGCAGCTCGTGGCGCGCCAGTTCGGAGCGGCGCAAGAGGTATCCGACCTGCGGGCCGTTGCCGTGGGTTATGACCACTTCCCAGCCCTGCCGGATCATGTCCGCGACGTGGTGCATGGATTCGGCGGCGGCCCCCTCCTGGTAGGGTAGCGCCTCGTGGCTTGAATCCTTTATAAGCGAGTTGCCGCCGACGGCGACGACCGCAACGTTCTCACCTTTCTCCATCGTGACCTACTTTACTCCTAGAATGGCGGTCACCAGGGCCATTCGGATGGCAACGCTGTAGGCGATGGCCTCGAAGTATTGCTGGTGGGGCGTATCGTCGATGCGCAGGTCCATCTCTCCCGCCCGCCGCGGCAGCGTGTGGGTAACGCGGATGGCCTTGCCGGTCTGCTCGTGCACGTTCTCCAGCGTCTCGTAGCGGACGTAGTACTCGTCCATCATCTTCTTGAACTCTTCGGCCGCAGCGCCTTTGGGCGCGCTGCTGCCGGGCAGGTACACCAGGTCGGTTTCGGAGATCAGGTCGTTAAACTCGTCCTGGCTTACGTCGAAGACTTCCCGAACGCTGGCGCCGTCCACGTCCCTGATGTTGTTTATCACCTCTTCGGGGGCGCGGTGTTCTTCCCGGGAGGCCAGCGTAACCTCGGCCCCCAGCCGGGCGAGCCCGTAGGCCATGGAGTGGCCGGTGCGGGCGTGGATCATGTCCGGGGTGGCGATGACGACCTTCGCCCCTTCTACCGTCCCCTGCGTCCGCCACAGGGTGTAGAGGTCCAGCAACGCCTGGGTCGGATGCTCCCAGTCGCCCCAGCCGCCGTTGATCACGGGCGACTCGGCGTATGCGGCTCCTTCGCGTGCGGCCTCGTCGTCGGGGTGGCGGAGCACGACGACGTTGCCGTACTTGGATACGACCCTCATCATGTCGGCCAGGCTCTCCTCTTTGGCCGCCGAAGAGGAGACCATCGGGTTCGCCTCGGTGATCACGGCGCCCCCCAGCCGGAGCATGGCCGCCTCGAAGCTCATCCGGGTCCGGGTGCTGGGCTGGAAGAAGAGCGTGACCATCAAGTTGCCGGTCAAAAGGTCTACCGCCGACCGGTGCCAGGGCTCCAGCGCGCGGGCCAGCTCGAAAAGACCGTTGAGCTGGTCGTTGCTCAGGTCGTTGATGGAATGCAGGCTCTGCCCCTGGAAGCCGATTTCTTCAACTAGCGCACCGATCGTCCGGGCGCTATCCCCGTTTCGTATTGATTCTTGCACCATATTTCCTCCTTGCTCCTCTTTGTATGTGGTTAATGACTACCTTTTCTTCCGGTATGCGGCCCTGGTCGCCCCGCGCCTGGCGTCAGGCTCCACCTCCCTCCTCCAGGCCCTCCCCGGGCGGCCCTAGCATGAGTCTCTTTACCTGCTCTACGGATCGGCTCTGGGCCGAGGCCCACATGAGTTTGGCGACGGCAGCTTCAAAGATCAGGCGCCCGTCGAATATGGCTCCCGCATCCCGGATGTCGGCGAAGGTCTCGTACACGCTGGCCCGGCCAGCGGGCAGCTTGCTGGCCGTAGTGACCACCACGACGCCGTGGTCGTTGCAGCGCCGGATAAAGTCCGGCAGGGAGGACCCGCCGTCCACGGTAGGCCCGGTGCCGGTCGCGTAAAGCTCCACGACGATCCCGCGCATCCCGCCCCGGATCGCCGCTTCTGCGAGCGCGCGCAGGTCTATGCCCGGATAGAGCGTGACGCCCAAAACGCGGTCATCTACCCGCCGCGGATAACCGCCCGGTTTGGGCGGAGCCGCGAGCCCGGTCCCCCGGACAAAGCGTTCATCTGCTACCGAGGCCACCGGCCAGCCTTTTACGGAGGCAAACGCCTGGCCGGTGGCCGCCACCTTGCGAACGTCGGTACCGGAAAACACGAGGCTCGGCTCCCCGGGTGTGCCGGAGAAAGAGAGGTGCGTGCCGCGGTCGAGATGGCCGGCGGCGATTATCGCGTCCCGGACGTTCGTGGGCGCGTCCGAATCCGGGGCGGTCGCCGGTATGTTCGAACCGGTCAACACGACCGGCACTTCCAGGTCCGAGGTTAGGAAGCTCAAGGCCGCCGCCGTATAAGGGGCCGTGTCTGTGCCGTGCAGGACAACCATCCCGGAGAGGGCGCAACTTTCTGCCAACGCTACTATGGCGTCCGCGATGGTTACCCAGTCCGCGGGCACTATGTTCTCCGAGAGCTTTTGCAGCGGCCGGACGACCTCAAAGCCGGATCCTTCGTCCGGGGAGAGAAAGTCCAGCTCCGGAGGCGGTCCGTCCCCCCTCCTGAGTCGGACCTCTTCCCCGACCACTTCAGACCCTATGGTCCCGCCGGTTACCACGAGCCCGATCGGGCTTCGGGCCTTTGTGTTCACTGTAGCCCCGCGTCCTTCCCCGGACACCTCAGGCTCGCTCGAATATTATGTCCTGGGCGCCTTCCCACAGGGTTTTCTCTCCCAAAGGCCGCAGGTTCTCCCGGCCCTCGGTTATCGTCATCAGGTGGTTCGCCGCCAGTTCTCCCAGCTTGCTCTTGAACACCGTCCCGTAGTAGGGAAACAGAATCTCCGTCTCGGAGTAGCCTCCCGGGTAGAACAAGATCTCTCCGGCCTGGGGTACGCTGGTGGCGTCCTCCCAGGGCACCCCGAGATCGTAGTCGCCGAGCGGGATCCAGCAGGACTCCCCGCTCCAACGGCCGTGGATGATCTTCTGCTCGTACGGGAGGAGTTTTTCGAAGGCTTCGACGGTTTTCGGGCACCTTTCACGCTCCCATCTGGCGAGGAACTCGTACTCGCCGGACCTTATCCTTACGTCGCTCATCTGCTTGATCTCCTTTGTTCGTGTCGGTCATTGCCGCCTAGCTTCCCCGGTACGTGCTGTAGGACCAGGGTGAGGCCAGAAGCGGTACGTGGTAGTGGGCCTCCGCGTCGGCGATGCCGAACCGGATCGGCACCCGGTCGAGAAAAGGCGGATCGGGAACCCCCGGCCCTCCGGCAAAGTACTCACCAACGGAGAAGACGATCTCGTACCTCCCCGGCTCGAACTCGGCCTCCGACAGCAGAGGTTCGTCGGTCCTGCCGTCGTCGTTGGTGCGGGCCGTCTTGACGACTCGCCGTTCGCCGCCCCCATCGAGGCGGGCGAGCTCGAGCTCCATGCCCGCGCCGGGTTTGCCGCTCGCCGTATCGAGCACGTGGGTGGTCAGGAAACCGGGCATCGCGCTAGCCCTGTCTCACTACCCAGCCCTCGATCAAGCCGTAGGGCTCGGCGTCGGCGTGGAAGATCTCCTTGTCGTTTTCCATGCCAAAGCGTTCCAGGTCGTAGACGATGTGGTGGCGGTTCGGGAAGGAGAACCAGATCTTCTCGATCTCCGGGAACCGTTCCAGCACCGCCCCGCCCATGAGGTAGAGCGTGTTCTGCACCGAGGGGCTGTAGTGGTCGGTAAAGGTGGTGAGGATCTGGTCCTTCACCCCCCGCCAGGTCTCGTTGAAGTCTACGTCGGTGGTGTTGTACACCCACTTCGACTTGACGACGGTGGAGAGGATGCGGTCATCCGTCTCGGGCAGGCTCGTAAACCGGTCGTGCAGGTAGCCTTCCCAACCGGAGTTGGTGGTCTTCAAGACGATCAGCTCGTCGATGCCGGCCTCTACGCGCCGGTCGCCGCTCTCGTCGCCCTCTACGGTTGCCGTGCGCACGCCGGCGGTCTGGACAAAGGAGTGCTCGTGGCCCCGGCCGTCTACCTCGATGCGGTCCCACAGCCGCTCGGTGAAGTTTACCCTGATCCCGGTGACCCTCGGGCCGGCCTCCAGGAAATGGTCTATGAGGCTGAGCCCGAATTCCTCGATCACCCCGTTGAGGTTGTCCTTTGCCAGCCCGTAGATGGTGTTGCGCACCGTGTCCGTAGCGAGCAGGTCCGTATTGTCGCCCTCTAGATGGGCCGCCTCGAAGTCGCCTTCCTGGGTAAGATCCACCCGGGTCTCGGTCAGGTCGTGGCGCCCGCCGTCCCGGTAGACCTTCACGAGCCTCACGTCGGCCTTGCCGTAGTTGTTCTGGCCGAGGGCGATCTTTGTCTCGGTCATTTCCGTCACTTCTGGTCTCCTTTCTCGACAGTTTCCTCTAATCTGTACCGGGCTATTTTGGTTATCTCTTCCAGGGCCCGGGAAACCTCCTCTTCGCGCGAATTTTGCAGCCGAACCACGGCGTTCGTCATTATCGAGTCCTTGGTGTGCTCCCTGACCGCAATCACCATCGGGAAGCCGAACTTCGCTTTGTAGGCGCCGTTCAGCTTCGTGAAGGCCTCGAACTCCTCCCGGGAAAGCTGGTTGAGGCCCAACGACGCCTGCTCGCGCGTGGACTCGGGAGTGAGGTTGCCGGCCATCGCCGCCTTTCCGGCGAGGTCCGGGTGACCCTTTATGAGCGCGAGCCGGCGCTCGGGAGGCGCCTTCCACACGGCCCTCGCGAACGCGGCGTTCATCTCGGAGAGGTCCTCGAAGGGCCGCTCCCCGGAGGCCGACTCGGCCACCCACGGCGAGTGCTCGTAAAGCGAACCGAACCTCGTCACGAACTCCTCCCGGTTCAGGCCGTTTACCTCCTTTAGTGTGATCTTCTCCGGCATCGTGCTCCTCATCTAGTCCGGCTTGCGCCGCAAAGGCGTGCATGTCTTCTCGCTCGAACAAAGGGCTCCTAAACCATCTCCAAGTCGCCTCCTACCTGCCGAGCAACACCAACTATATCTGGGGGATGCCCAGTTCCTCGAGCCACCGCTGGAGCGCGACCAGGGGTTGGTCCGCGGGCCTGGTGTAGAGCATCAGCTTGGAGGAGAGTGGCGGCAGGAGCCATGGGCGCTGGCTCTCTACTATGGGCCGATCCTGTTGGACTATCGTTCGCTGCAATTCCGTGTATTCCGGGTCGCGCTCTGGGGACTTGTCGAAGTTCCGGACCCGGTGCAGGTATACGGTTGTTGAATCGTGGGTGTGCGGACAGGTTAACAGGAGCATCGAGTACGTTTCGTTGTCGCCGACCTTGTCCATCCGAACGCTGTTCGGGGTCGTGTAGTACGTGTACTCTACTTTCCTCATACTATCCGGATCTCCCTGCGTCGCGAATGCCTCGGCCGCGGGCTGCAACATCTCGTATCGGGAGAGCAAATAGTCTCCCTCCCGCCATACGTGATGGTCCGGGGCCTCGGGATGGTCCCGGTCGCCGAGGAGGCCCGGGTGGACCCACGGGAAGTGGGTGTCGTCCAGGGTGGCAATGACGACGCGCACCGCGCTGGCTCGCCAGGGACCTTCTTTGATCAGCGGCTGCTCTCTGTAGAAGTCCGGGTTATCGTACTCGGGGTATTCCGGAATATCGTACGGCGACTCGCTATCCAGGCACACCCACACGAGCCCGTAGGCCTCCCGGGTCGGGTAGGTGCGCACCTTGGCTTCTCTGGGGATGCTGGTCCCCCGGCGGGCGGGGATGTCCACGCACTGTCCCGTCTTGTCGTAAGCCCAGCCGTGATAGGTACAGCGCAGGTAACATCCGTCTTCAATTACGTCCCCAAGGGCGAGGGCGGCCCCGAGATGCCGGCAGAGGTTGTTGAAGGCTACCGCCTCGCCTTCCAGGCGCGCCACCGCGAGCCACTCCCCCAGCAGCTCTACGCCGACCGGCTTGTCGGTGAGATCCTCGGAGGGCAGTACCGGGTGCCAGAACGGCTTCATGCCCTCGTAGTAGGCCTCTATCGCCTCCTCCGACGGCGCGTACTTCGGCCTCGTACGGCCCATCTTATCCTGCAGATCCATAGTGTTCGCTTCTCCTTTCGCTGGTAGCGCAAGCCGCGGTCCGCTCCACCGGTGTCGGTCGCAGCTTTGGCGCGGCCGGGAATAGGCCGGCGGGCGCCAGTACCCGCCGGCCCGTAAGTTTCAGTTCCGAGGTCGTGGCTATACACCCGGGCGCTTACGCTTCATTTCCTACAGTAACCTCTGCACTGGGCTCCTCAACAAGGTCCTCCAGCCGGTAGTTGGCTATCTTGGCGAGCTCGACCAAGGCGGTCGCCCGCTCCTGCGCCGGGGGATTCTCCAGTCGTGCGTTGCCGTTTGCCAGGATGCTCTCCTTGGTGTTCTCCCGGGCGCAGACGATCAGAGGGAAGCCGAACTTCTCCCGGTAGGCTTGGTTTAGCCGGTCGAAGGCCTCTTGCTCCTCCGTCGAGAGCCGGTCGAGGCCCGCGGAGGACTGGTCCCGCAACGACTCCAGGCTGAGCATGCCGCCCAGGGGGGCGAACCTCATCCTCCCGGAAGGGGCGGAGCGTTCCCCGTCGGACCGCGAGAGCTCTTGGGAGAGGGTGCGGCTGCCCAGGTCGGGGTAGGAGCCTAGGAGCTCCGTCTGGTGTTCGGGAGGCCCGTCGAATATGGCGTCCTGGAACGCGCGGCGCAGGTCGTAGAGGCTGTCGAAGGGGCGCTCGTTTGCGGCCTCCTCCGGGATCCAGTCCTGCCCCTGAAACACCTGGTTGAAACTCTGCACGAACTCCTCCGGGCTCAGGCGGTTCACCTGGTCCATGGAGAACTTCTCCGGCATCCGCGGCCCGGACCCGCCCTCCTCTGCCAGGTTTTTCTCGCCGCCAAGGACGTTGAAGAGGAAGTTGAGGGTGAGGGCGGAGACGGTGGCCAGGGTGATGCCGCTGCCCAGCACGACCTGGGCCGACTCGGGCAGGTTGACAAAGAACTCCGGGAACGCGACGGGGATGACGCCGAGCCCGATGCTGACGGCCACGATGATAACGTTGCGCTCGTCGTGGAAGTCCACCCTGGTGAGGGTCTGGATGCCCACGACTGCGATGGTGCCGAAGAGGATGAGCGTCGCAGCCCCGACCACGGGATCGGGAATCGAGGTAAAGACCGCGGCTACCTTGGGGAAGAGCGACACTACTATCATAATTGCTCCGGCGCTGGCCACGACCCAGCGGCTCCTGATGCGCGAGAGGCGCACGAGGCCGATGTTCCCGGAGAAGGTGGTGACGGGAAAGGAGTTGAAGAGGCCCGAGATCCAGGTCGCCAGCCCGTCTGCCCGTATCGCCCGCGCGATGTCCTCCCTATGAATGGGCTTCTCCACGATATTGCCCACGGCGAACGTATCGCCCGTGGTCTCCACCATGGTGATCAGCATCACGATCGTCATGCACACGATGGCCGCCAGCCTGAAGACCGGCCAGCCGAACTCCAGCGGCGTAACCAGGTTCACCCACCCGGCGTCGCTGACCCCGCCGAAGTCCACGATCCCGAAGGCCGTGGCGACGGCCGTCCCGACCACCAGGCCCAGTAGCACGGCTATGGTGCTCAGGAAACCGGGGAAGAACCGGTAGAGGGCGAGGATGAGCACCAGGGGCACCGCTGCCAGCGCCAGGTTCTGGAGGCCACCGAAGTCCTGGGCCGACGGGTCTCCGCCACCCGCCGACAGGATCGCCACCGGCAGCAGGGAGAGGCCGATAACGGTTATGACCGTGCCGGTAACAACGGGCGGGAAGAAGCGGATCAGGCGGCTGTAGTACGGCGCGACCAGCAGGGTAAGAATGCCCGCGACGAGCACGGCGCCGTAGATCACGAGCAGCCCGTCTACCCCGCCACCGGCGGCGTTGCCGATAGCGATCATAGGTGCCACCGCCGTGAAGGTGGTCCCCAGGACGACCGGCAGTCTGACACCCACCTTCCAGAAGCCGACGGACTGGATGACGGTGGCGACCCCGCAGGCGAAGAGGTTGGCGCTGATCAGGAAGACGAGCTCCTGCTGCGTGAGCCCGATGCTGGACGCCAGGATGAGCGGCACGATCAGCATTCCCGCGTAGGACGCCATGACGTGCTGGACCCCGTAAAGCGCTAGCCGGCCCGGCGGCAGGACCTTGTCTACCGGATGGACGCGGGTTGTTTCTTCAGTGGTTGTTGCTTGAGCCATTTTGTTTACCTGCACCTTTCTCTAGTGGACGCTACAAATGGAGCTAACTTCTCTCGCCGAATCTCGGGGAATCCCACTCAGCCTCCACCTTTATCTGCACGATGTGAACTCCGGCATCCAGCGACGCCTTTACGACCTCCATCATGGCTTCGAGGACTTCCTTCTGGCTTCCGGCGAGCACGGTGCTGCCGGGGCCCGATTCGTGCGCCAGTCCAGAGTCGCTCGCCGCCTGATTTGCGGCTTCGATCTGATCGCGGGGGGCATTCCCACTTTCCCACGAGGGGACGACCGTAAGTTCTGCGCTAAGCTCCGCTCGGTAGTATCCGGGCATCGTGGATCACTCCTTTCAGATGGTGGATTCGCCGGTCGCCACGGGACCCCGGCTTCCCGGTTGTGGGGGACGGCTGCGGGGACCTTCAGAGATGCCACAGAGCTGTTCCGGCTTTACGGGGATGCGCCGCAACTCCAGGCCCGTAGCGTCCCGGAGCGCGGCCACCACCGCCGCGGGGGACGATATGGTCGGGGGCTCCCCTACACCCTTCAGGCCATAGGGGGCTTCCGGGTCCGCCAGCTCCAGGATCTCCATCTTCACGGGGGGCATGTCCAGGATGGTCGGAAGCAGGTAGTCGGTGAAGGAGGCGTTCTGGATCTTCCCTTCACTGAGCTGGATCTCTTCCAACAGCGCAAGGCCGAGCCCCTGGGCGATGCCGCCCTCGATCTGGCCTTCCAGCGCCTGCGGGTTCATCACCTTGCCAACGTCCTGGGCCGTGGCGATTTCTACCACCCGTACGAGCCCCAACTCGGTATCCACCTCCACCACCGCCCGGTGCGCGGCGAAGGCGAACTGGAGGTGAGGCTCTCCCTGTCCGTTCTCGTCTACCGGGTAGGTCTCCCTGTGATGGTGTACGACGGTTTCCTCGATCTCGTCACCTTCAAGGAGCTCGGCGAGCGAAAGAATCGGGCGTCCTCGGCAGACAACGTTGCCGGCTTCGAGGGAGAGGTCATCCGGGTGTTCCCCGAACTCCTCAGCTACCCTCTCGAAGACCCTCTGGCGCACCGCTTCGCAGCCCATCTTGACCGCGCCGCCCGTCATGTAGGTCTGGCGGGAGGCGGAAGTGGAACCCGCAGAGCCAACCCTGGTGTCCGCCGGGAGGATGCGTACTTTCTCGAGGCCCAACTCGGTGCGCGCGATCTGGGCCTGCACCATGACGCCGCCCTGGCCCACCTCTGCGGCGGCGGTGTGTACCTGGGCTACGGGCTCGCCGTCTTCGACCAGGAGGCTAATACGGGCCGTTGAGTAGTCGTCGAAGCCCGCGGAGAAACCGATGTTCTTCATGCCGACGGCGTACCCGACGCCGCGCTTTACACCTTCGCCGTGGGTTGCGTTCGAGACGCCGCCCGGTAGCCGGCGAAGATCCCGGCCCATTACCGCCTTTTCCTCCGGCAGAGGCATCGCCCGGATGCTTTCCAGGAGCTCGGTAATCGGCGCCGGGTACGGTACCTCCTGGCCGAACGGGAACTTGATGCCGGGCTTCATGGCGTTCTTGAGCCTCAACTCTAACGGGTCCATGCCGAGCTCCTCCGCCAGCCGGTTCATCTGCGACTCGTAGGCGAAGCAGACCTGAACCCCGCCGAAGCCGCGCATCGCGCCGCACGGCGGGTTGTTGGTGTAGAGGATGCAGGAGTCTATCTCCGCGTTTGGCACGTCGTAGGGGCCACAGGCGAAGGTTCCCGCGTTCAAGACGACGGCGAGCGAGGTAGAGGCGTAGGCGCCGCCATCGTAGAGGAGCCGGGCCTTAACGTAGACCAGCTCGCCGTCGCTCGTCGCCCCGTGCTCGTAGAACAGCTTGCAGGGGTGCCGGTGGACGTGGCCGTAGAACGACTCTTCCCGGTTGTACACCATCTTTACCGGACGTTCGGTTTCCAGGGCGAGCATGCAGACGTGGATCTGCATCGAGAGATCCTCCCGGCCCCCGAAGGCGCCTCCTACGCCCGAGAGCTCCATCCGGACCTGCTCCGGCAACAATCCCAGGCTTTCCACCACCTGATCCTGGTCTACGTGGAGCCACTGGGTCGCCAGGTAGAGGTCTACGCCGCCCTCGCCGTCGGGCACGGCCAGCCCGGACTCCGTACCGAGAAATGCCTGGTCTTGCATCCCGACCTCGTATTCCCCCTCGACTACCACGTCGGCCTCCGGCACCGCCCCTTCACCGTGGTGTATGTGGACGTGTTTGAGCAGGTTGCCGGAGAGATGGAGCCTCGGCGCGTCTTCCCGCAGCGCTTCCTCGACGTCGGTGACCGGGTCGAGCACCTCGTACTCCACGGAGATCTTCTCCAGTGCCCGCCGGGCGGTCTCGGGATGATCTGCGGCGACGACCGCGATCGGCTCACCATGATACCGGATACGCTCCCACGCCAGCACGGGTTGGTCGGGGATTTCCACGCCGTAGACCTTTCGTCCCGGGACGTCTTCGTGGGTCAGGACCGCGTGCACGCCCGGTATGTCCTCGGCCTCCGCGGTGTCTATGGACCAGATTTTGGCGTGCGGGTGCGGGCTCCTCAGCGTCGCGCCCCACAGCATGCCGTCCAGGGAGAGGTCCGACGAGTACTCGAACTCCCCGGTAACCTTGGGGATGCCATCGGGACGCTCCATGCTCTCTCCAACCCCGCTAGGTGTCGAGGGGTGCGCCTCGGGGCGCTCCCGGGTTGGAGTACTAGGTGCCGTCTGTGCGCGCGGCATTACACAACCTCCTCTACTTTTCCGGCGAGCCGGCGGCTCGCGTTGGCTATCTCGCGGGCGATTTCAGCCTCATCGACCGTCGTTAGTTCGCCCGCCTCCACAACCGTTTTTCCGTTTACCAGCAGCAACTCGAGTCGCGGGGCGGGACCGAGCACCAGGGCGGCTACGGGGTCCGGGATTCCGGCGTGTCCCAGGTCGTCCACGCGCCACAGCGCGATGTCGGCGAGCTTGCCGGGCTCCAGGGAGCCGACCTCATCCTCCCTGCCCAGACATCGGGCGCCGTGGATGGTGGCGAGCTCCAGCGCTTGCCGGACGGTTAGCGCCCTCGGCCCCCCGGCCAGCCGGGCGAAGTACAGGGCTTGCCGCATCTCGGGCCCGAGCTCTCCGGCCTCGTTGGAAGCCGTGCCGTCCGACCCGAGCCCCACGGGAGCACCTGCACCCACGAGCGCCGCCACCGGCGCTATCCCGGCCCCGACCCTGGCGTTCGAGCTCGGGCAGTGGGCGATGCCGGTTTGCGTCTCCCCGAAGCGCCGGACTTCCTCGTCGTTGAGGTGGATGCAGTGGGCGAGCCATACGTCGTCGCCGAGCCATCCCAGGTCTTCGAGGTACTCGACGGGTCTCATCCCGTACTGCTCCTGGCAAAACTCCTCCTCGTCAGTAGTCTCCGCGAGGTGGGTGTGCAGCCTCACACCCTTCTCCCGCGCCAGCTCCGCCGTTTCAGCCATCAGCCCGCGGGTGACGGAGAACGGCGAGCACGGGGCCAGGGCGATCCTGCACATCGCGTCATAAGCGGGATCGTGAAAGCGACTTATCGCCTCCTCGCTGGCCGCCAGGATTTCGTCGCGGTCTTCGACCACCGAGTCCGGGGGCAGCCCACCATCGGAATGTCCCAGATCCATCGAACCTCGGGTCGGGTGAAATCGCAGCCCGGCCCCCGCGGCAACCTCCACCTCCGCGGCGAGAAGGTCTCCTACTCCCCGGGGGAACACGTAGTGGTGGTCCATCGAGGTCGAGCACCCGGAGCGGGCGAGAGCCGCGAGCCCGGCGCGGGCGGCGGCGTGCTCTATTTCCTCGTCTATGTGCGCCCAGACCGGATAGAGTTCCGCGAGCCACTCAAATAGCGTCGCGTTCTGCGCCCGCCCGCGCGTCGCCCATTGGTAGAGGTGGTGGTGGCAGTTCACGAGCCCTGGCGTCGCTAGCAGGCCGCTCCCGTCTATCCGGCGGGCCTCTCTGGCGTGCTCTTCCGGGGCCGGGCCACTTCCGATCGCGGCTACCCGGTTTCCCTCTACGACGATGTGTCCGGACTCGTGCTCGGTGCCGCCGGCATCAACCGTGACGATAGCGCAGCCTTCGATGAGGAGTTTCTCGCTCACGTTGTTTCCATTCTCGAGGCAGCCAGATGTACGGCGTCCAGGATCTTTTCGTAGCCCGTGCAGCGGCAGAGGTTGCCGGCCAGGGCTTCCCGGATCTCCGCGTCGTTTGGTTCGGGGTTGCGGGCGAGCAGGTCGTGGGAGGCCACGATCAGGCCGGGCGTACAGAACCCGCACTGGACCGCACCGGCCTCGATGTAGGCTTCCTGGACGGGGTGCAGATTATCCGCCCCGCCAAGTCCCTCGACCGTTACGATCTCCCGTCCCTCGGCTTGCCGGGCCATTACCAGACAGGAACACACTAGCGTCCCGTCCAGGTATACCGAGCAGGATCCGCACTCGCCCTGCTCGCAAGCGTTCTTCGATCCCGGCAGCCCTATCCGCTCGCGGAGCACGTACAAAAGGCTCTCGCCTTCCCAGATGTCCTCGGCCTCCCGAACCTCGTCGTTGACGTTGAGTGTGAGCCGCATCAGTTACCCCCTCTGTATTCTTCCCAGGCCCACTGCAGCGTGCGGCGGGCCAACACGCCTACCGCGTGCGTCCGGTAGGCGGCGGTTCCTCGCACGTCGCTTATGGGACGGGTCGCCATCTCGACCGCATCTCCGAAGCGCTGGAGTGTTGGTTCGTCCAGCTCTGCCCGCGACTCCCAAAGGTCGCGTTCTTCCAGGACGCCCTCGATAAAATCTTCGGCGTGCCCGGCCCGGACCGGCGTTGGAGCCGCCGAACCGACGCAAGTGCCCACCTTCCGATGCTCCGGGTGCAGCGCCAGCCCGAAGGTGCAAACCGCGATCACCATCGCGTTCCGGGTGCCGATCTTGGCGTACTGCTGCGGCCCGTCCGCCTCCGGGATGTGGAAAGCCAGGATCAGCTCGTCCGGTTTTAGCGCGTTCCTCTTGGGTCCGGTGATGAAATCCGCCACCGGCACGCGACGGGACCCCTCGGCTGAGGCGACCTCTATTTCGGCGTTTGAAGCGTACAAAGGAGGCAGGCCGTCGCCGGCTGGCGACGCGGTACCCAGATTTCCGCCCACGGTGCCTCGGTTTCGGATCTGGGGCGAGCCAACCGTCCTCGAAGCAATCGCCAATCCCGGCAGCCGGTCCGAAAGCTCGTTGATTATCTGCGCGTAAGTAACCCCGGCTCCGACCCGTAGGTGTCCGTTCTCCGCACCCCACTCCTGTATCTCCGGAACCCGCGTCAGATCTAGAACCACCCCAGGCCTGCTCCAGGCAAAGTTGATCTCCACCATAACGTCGGTTCCGCCAAAAATAGGGGTCGCCTCGGGGTGATCCGCCTTGAACTCTAAAGCCTCGTTCCAGCTTTCAGCCTGGAGAAACTCCATTTGTACCTCCTCTACCGTTGTCCTTTCCCCATCCGAGATCTTCCTCGCCGCCGCTGTGAACGCCAAGCTGCGCCAAACGAGAAAACGGTCTCGGGACAATTCCGCAAACTGAAATGTTTGTGTTGCCGGATGGAACAATAACTGGAAGATCCGGGCTTGTCAAGCCCTGGGTGAAGGTTTTCTGAAAAGTCGTCGTCTCAACCATGGGCCAGACTTTCTACTCGTCGCCCCCCAATGGTCTCGCACTCCCGGGGAATGGTGCAACCCGCAGGTCGGTTGCGTTGGTGCCGGTTTAGGCTGGTAAAAGCCAACGTGTCGCCGGCTTCGAGGGCCGGGTAGGCATGATTTTAGGCCAGCGACTCTCCGGGGACCATGCAAGTTGATCCGGCGGCGGCCCGGTATGGCATGGTAAAGCCACCAAATCCAACTACTGGAAGCGCTCTTGAACAACCATCCCACGGCTTGAGCGTTACGACCGATGTCCGTGGCGGGTATTCTGGGTCATCTGTTCTGATCCGACAGAAGGAGCGTGAATGTACTTAGTCCCTTTGCGGAATGCCTCCTACGACCTGGCCCGCAAGCTCCCAAGTTCCGTCCAGGATGGGCTCGTACTCGTTGATCTTGTCGATCGAGAGTCCCATCGAGACGTTGGTCTCCCGTTCACAGAGGATCTCTACGAGCGCCGGTACCCGATGCTCCTCGCTGGCCCGGACAGCCCAGTCGAGCGCCTCCTCTATCTCCTCCGGGTTGGTCACCCGGCGGCCCAGGGCGCCCATCGCCTCCATGACCTTTACGTTGTCTATG
>JBHJHC010000045.1:0-65240 GCA_050331175.1 Rubrobacteraceae bacterium
GAGATATGGTTAGAAGTTGTGGATCGAAGATTTCTTGAGGCACACGGTGTACCTTCCCTTCGGGAAATGAATCGAAGGAGCCGACGTTGGAGCGTCGGCGGGAAGGATACACCGATGAGAACGCTACACCACGAAGAAAAACATCGCCAGGGGCACCTGCTTGACCTTGATGAGATTGCTCGCCAGGGAGCGCGTAGGATGCTCGCTGAGGCGCTGGAAGCAGAAGTCGATGCTTACATTGAAGCGGCCAGGGACCAGCGCGACGAAAATGGCCACGCCCTGGTCGTTCGCAACGGGCGCGCTAGAGAACGCGAGGTCCTCCTGGGAGCGGGTGCTGTAGAGGTCCGTGCCCCGAGGGTCAATGATCGCCGGGTGGAGGAGAACGGCAATAGGCGGAGATTCAAGAGCGTGATCCTCCCGCCCTACATGCGCCGGTCGCCCAAAGTTACGGAGGTCTTGCCGCTACTTTATCTGCACGGGCTTTCCAGTGGGGACTTCGTTCCGGCCTTGGAGGAATTTTTTGGCACCGGAGCCGGGCTTTCGGCGGCCACCATCACCCGCCTCACAGAGAGCTGGCAGACTGAGCGGGAGCACTTCATGAACAGGGACCTTTCTAAAAGAGATTACGTCTACATCTGGGTGGACGGCATTCATACTGGCGTGAGACTTGGGGAAGATGACCGTCTGTGCTGCCTGGTGATAGTCGGCGCCAGGCTCGATGGCAAAAAGGAGCTTTTAGCCATCTCCGACGGTTACCGGGAATCCACCGAGAGCTGGGCGGAGTTTCTGAGGGACCTCAAGCGCCGAGGGATGCGTGCTCCGGAGCTGGCCGTCGGAGACGGGGCTCTGGGATTCTGGAGCGCCATTCGCGACGTATTCCCGCAGACCCGCGCTCAACGGGACTGGGTTCATAAAACTGGAAATGTCCTCGCCTCGATGCCCAAGAGCATTCACTCTCGGGCGAAGGCCGCCATCAAGGAGATCACCGAGGCGGAGAACAAAAAAGAGGCCGGTAAGGCCATCGAAGAGTTCGCCGATGAATTTGGGGCGAAGTGGCCCAAAGCCCTCGCCAAGATCACCGATGACAGGGAGGCCCTGCTAGCGTTCTACGACTATCCAGCGGAACACTGGAGACATCTTCGTACGACCAATCCTATTGAATCGGTCTTCGCCCCGGTGAGGGCGAGGACGGACATCACCAAGGGACCGGGCTCGCGGCAAGCGGGTTTGGCGATGATCTTCAAGCTGATGGAGGCTGCCGAAGGGAGGTGGAGGAAGCTGACCGGTGCTCACCTGGTGGCGTTGGTCAGAGCTGGAGCCGAATTCAGAAACGGAGAGTTGGTAGAAGGAACTGAGGAGAAGGTAGCCGCGTGATTCCGGTATCCAATCCACAACTCTTGACGATACCTCTACCCACATGATCGACATGCTCATCGGAGACCCGTTGCAGAGGATTTGTCAGGTCGAGGCCATATAATCCACCGAGAACGTAGCCTCATGCGAAAGGCGGTGAGTATGGCGCAGGCTCTGGAAGCAGTTTTCGAGGATGGAAATTTTCGCTTATTGGAGAAGTCGGCGGTTCCACTGCTAGATGGGCCACACGTCCGGTTAACGGTCGAGACCGAGGCGACGACAGAAGACCTTCTGGAGTTGGCTGGGCAAGTGTACGCCGGTTTACCCGAGGACGAAGTTGCCGAAGTCGAGAGAATTGCGCACTTGTCTGACTCTATCGCCTATATATAATCTTCTATATGGGTAATCTGACTCGATCCTGCAGGAAATCGCTAGCCAAGATTTGTACAATGGGTGTCCGCACAACAAAAGCTAGAGTCTAACCAAATTTCATGGCTATCGAGCTCACCGGCAATTGGAAAAAAGGTCTTGCCTTCGATGTGCATACGCTCGATAGTGTATACATCGGCACAGATGATAATGGTTATGATCAATGGGAAACCACGCGTAGCGAGATGGGGGAATTGATATATCAGCTCAAGTACCGTGGAGATCAAAAGTGTGTTCCGAAGATCATCAATTTGCTCGAAAAGATCAAGGGGATAGATACATTCGATGTTATCGTGCCCATTCCTCCCACAAATCCAGCGCGGAGATGGCAACCAGTTACTCAGATAGCTGAGGCGTTGGGTAAGCTTCACCATGTAAAGGTGCTGCCAAAGCTTCTGATAAAGAAGCAAAGTGGACTCGAACTTAAGAACGTTGACGATCCGGACGAACGGCGCGAGCTACTCCAGAGTTCTATGACAATCTCGGAGAGTCATGACGTTTCAGGGCTAAAGATTTTGTTGATAGATGACTTGTACAGATCTGGATCTACATTATGGGTGGCAACCGAGCTTGTTCTTGAAGACGGAGATGCTGCTGCAGTATGCGTGTTAACAATGACTAAGACCCAGAGTAAGAGATGACTACTGTCTTTATTTCTGGTTCGAGGAAGCTCGGGCGCCTTAACGAAGAAATTCGACAGCGGGTGCAGAACATCGCTGATCAGTCTTTCAAAATTGTTCTTGGCGATGCGAACGGAGCAGACAAAGCGCTGCAGAATTACTTGCGCATCCTCAACTACCCATATGTAACCGTTTATTGTGCTGGAGATCGTTGTAGGAATAATCTGGGTTCATGGCCAACAAGATCCGTGAACGTGCCACCGAACCTGAAAGGCAGAGACTTTTACACTCAGAAAGATAAGGTGATGGCGGACGAAGCTGACTACGGCTTGGTGTTTTGGGATGGCAAGAGCCCTGGTGCGCTCGAGAACGTAGTCGAGCTTTTGAAGAGGAATAAGAAGACACTAGTATATCTTTCACCCAAGAAGTCGTTCTACTCCATTGCTGCGGTATCAGATCTGCGTTCACTTCTCGCAAATTGTGGGCAAGCAGAGCTAGAGAACATCAACAAGAAGATCGGCCTAGAGAGGGCGCTGCAAGAGTTGGAGGGCCATACACAGGCTGAGTTGAGTTTCTAGCAAACCGATCAATGGCAACCGAGAGTTTCTCTTTAGCAACCTCCTAATGCACCATTTGTAGGCTGCTGTGTGTCACGTCTCTGTTCATGGATCGCCACAGTACGTTCCATCCTGCACGGAATCAAGGCGTACCATTTGACGTACGTACGTTTTTGCGTACAATTTCGTTAGTGTTCTAGTGGAGGTGTGTTATGACCGCAATCACGGCCAGCGAAGCCCGCGCCAATCTGTATCGTCTGATCGACGAGGCGGCAGTCTCCCATCAGCCGCTGCTCATCTCGGGCAAGAGAAACAACGCCGTGCTGCTATCCGAGGAGGATTGGACGGCCATTCAGGAGACCCTCTTCCTTCTCTCCGTGCCCGGCATGCGTGAGTCCATCCGCGAAGGTATGGATACGCCTGTTGAGGAGTGCGAAGAGGATCTGGATTGGTGAGTTGGCGACTCGTATACACAAAACAAGCACAGAAAGACGCAAAGAAGCTGGCCTCCAGCGAATTGAAGCCGAAAGCACAGGAATTATTGGACATACTCGCTGAAGATCCCTTCCAGAAACCGCCTCCTTTCGAGAAGCTGGTGGGAGATCTCTCGGGCGCGTACTCGCGCCGGATCAACATCCAACATCGGTTGGTGTATCAGGTGCTGGAAGAAGAACGGATCGTCAAAGTTCTGCGGCTATGGAGCCACTACGAATAGTATTGACTACGGGCTAGCAGCTCTGCTTTGAAAATGGCGTCGCTAAGCCGCAATCCGACAAAAACGCACCATATTACATACGCTGCCCGTGATCTGGGTGTGGTCAGCGATGGTGCGCGTTCAGGACCAGCACGAACTGATTACCTTTACCGCTGTTCACGGATCAAGTGGGTCGGACTCCAAAGCCTTCTCTCCATTAGTGCTGGCGAGCAGTGCTGTTCTGTCCCGTTCATCAGGTTGCCGTAGTTTCAGCGGAGGCTGTTATCGGGTCGATGCGGTATTCTTACTTTCTCGATCATTGCGGCGTACAATGAGAATTTGAGCGAGGACACTCCGATATATCGGCACTGAGCAGGGTTGCGGAAATTGAAGGATCACATAAACGAAAAAATCGAAAGCACGAATAAGACTCTTGTAGTTAGCAAGAAAGATGAAAACCCCAAATATTGGATGGCCAAAGGCGAATACACCAATATTGTTGTCCCTGCGAAACAAACCAACTCTGAATATGTAATAACCGATGGCATCATTCAACCAGGGGGATTTGTACCCGACCACTATCACAAATGGGAGGATCAAACCTTTCACATCGTTGAAGGAAGCGTTGAAGCAAAACTTGGCAGTGAATGGTACACCTTGAGTGTTGGAGATACGATTCATTGTCCAAGAGGAACAACCCACTATATAAAGAACACCGGGACGATAGCTGCTCGGTTGGTAAGCTATATTTTCCCCGGCGATTGGGCAGAAGATTTCTTTGCAGAAAGCTCTGAGCAGAGCCATTCGGGCCAGCGGGATCTAGAGCTGATCGAAGAGAAATTCGGGGTCGTATATATCTAACCTGTGGAAATCCCGGCCAGCACCGAGGACGAGCCACGTCTCCTGGTGGTAGGCGTGGTTGGTAGGTGTGATCTCGAGAAAGCACTGGTCCGCGGTCATTACCTACCGCGGTGAGAGGGTTCGGATCATCTCCGTCCGCCGGGCCCGGCCTGAGGAGGTTCAGATATATGAAAGCTAACGAGTTCGACCGCAAATTTGATGGGAACGAGGACGTGACCGAAGACCTCGACCTGTCGAAAATTCGTAGGCCTGGCCAGGAACCGCGGCGGGTCAACGTCGACTTCCCTACCTGGATGGTAGAGTCTCTCGACCGCGAGGCCCGGCGGCTCGGGATCACCCGCCAGTCCATTATCAAGGTCTGGATCGCCGAGAGGCTCGAACGGAAGGTCTCGTAGAGTCTAGCGAGGAGCCCGTTCGGTCGCATACATCGCTCCGCGAACACCGTCGGGAAGTCTGAAATATCGCGCTCCATAAGCTCGCCGCTATCGTGGTTCTCGAAGCACTCTTGCACATCATGGGTAGAGAACCCGCGAGCATACATTTCGGTGACCAGACGCTCCAGTGCCCTGGAACTAGATCCTCTAACCCAGGGTGTCCGCGCGTCGACCTTGGCACGTGCCGTAATCAGCGGTTTTCGGCAGTTCGGTAGCGAAAGGTCCCGGCAGATCAGGCGCCCAAAGACCACCCTTCACCGCAGGATTGGGTAACATTACACGAACCCTTTGGAGGTAATTGTAGTGGGATTGGTCGAAATCATCCTCCTGGCCATCTCCGGCTTGTTGGGCGGCTTTATCAACACCCTGGCCGGCAACGGCTCGGCCTTTACCCTGCCCGCTCTGGAGTTCGCCGGCCT
This sequence comes from Rubrobacteraceae bacterium, assembly GCA_050331175.1. Taxonomy (GTDB): domain Bacteria; phylum Actinomycetota; class Rubrobacteria; order Rubrobacterales; family Rubrobacteraceae; genus SIRX01. Next base: position 5,368 of record JBHJHC010000045.1, read on the forward strand.
GCCCGACGACGTCGCCAACGGGACCAACCGCTTGAGTATCGTGGCACTCGGACTCGTGGGTACCGTGAGTTTCTACCGCCGGGGGCTTATAGACTGGCGCGAGAGTATACCCGTTGTCTTCGTCGTGTCCGGGGGCACTATCGTCGGCTCGTTCGTGGCCATTGGCCTTAGTACCCTGGTTTTGGACATCATCATCGTCATCGGGCTTCTCGTCGTCCTCGGGCTGCTCCTCTTCAGGCCGCAGCGCTGGATCTTGGGCGGAGAAGGAGAGCCCGATCTGCTCGACCTTCGCCAAACGATAGTCTACTTCCTTATCGGCATTTACGCGGGTGTGATCGTGCTCGGCGCAGCCTTCTTCATGCTGGCCGCGCTAGTAATGATCACCGGCTTCGATTTGGGTCGGGCGAACGCCCTGAAAGTGTTGCTGCTGCTCGTCGGTGGCTTACTGAGCCTGCTAATATTTGCTGAGAGCGGCGAGGTGGACTGGGCTGCCGGCGTTCCGCTGGCCCTGGGCAGCGCCATCGGGGCATACGGGGCCGCGCTGCTTAGCTCCCAAGAGTGGGCCAAAGTCTGGCTGTACCGCTTTCTAGTGCTCGTAGTCATTGTGGCGATTGTGCATCTGCTAGTCCGAATAATGCACGAAGTTAGTTGAAGAGCGGGAGCCTTCCCCGCTATGGTCGGGTTGCTCAAGGGCTCGACCGCAACCAAAGGAGGTTCAGCAGACGGATTCCGAACTCGGGCTGCGCGAAGCTATCTCCGGGGGTACAGGCCGGAATGGAGAAAGAAGCGTGGCCGCCATTTTGTAGCTCACAGCCTCACGTTGTGCGGCGCAACTCCTTTTCGCGGGGTGTTGTACTGCACCAGGCGGTTACAATTACCTGGTTGTGTGAGAGAAGCAAAGGAACCCGATGCTTAGAGAATCAAAAACTCCAATGAACCCGACGGTTGCGGTTGTCTTTGATTCATATCCTCAAGACGCGAGAGCCAAGCTATTGTTTCTCCGGCAACTAATATTCGAAACAGCCGCCCCTATCGAGGAAGTCGGGGAAATAGAAGAAGCACTCAAATGGGGAGAACCGAGTTATCTTACACCGGTATCGAAAAGTGGAAGCACGATAAGACTCGCCTGGAAGGAAGCTCAAGAAGAACAATGTGCGATGTACTTTAAATGTACGGCGGATCTGGTTCCGGCCTTTAAAGAGAGGTTTGCGGGAACATTCAAATTCGGCGGGAACAGAAGCATTGTATTTGATTTGAACGACGAAGTTCCGGTCGGCGAGTTAAAGCAATGTATTGCGTTGGCTTTGACGTACCATCGAAACAAGAACCTGCCGGCTACCGACAGGTGGAGAATGGTAGAAAGCTGGGTTACGTAGCAATAGTTTCCAGGACCCCCCTGCACGCCGGGTGTGGTGTAATCCCCGGGCTCTAGAGACGCTCGGGGGTTGGAGCGCCTTGGGCTTGCTTCTCGCCGCCCGGATGGTTCTCATGCACACTGTCTACGGCGACCCGTTGCCGAGGATTCGCTAGGTCGAGGCCTTATAATCTTCTGAGAAAGTAGCCTCGTGCGGAAGGTGGTGAGTATGGCGCAGGCTCTGGAAGCAGTTTTCGAGGATGGAAAGTTTCGCTTGTTGGAAAAACCGGTGTTTCCGCTCCGGGATGGGCAGCACGTCCGGTTAACGGTCGAGACCGAAACAACGTTGGAAGACGTACTCGAACTGGCCGGTCAGGTGTACGCAGGTTTGTCCGAGGAAGAGGTCGATGACGTCGAGCGGATAGCACTCGACCGTCGCGCGTTCTTTAGCGACCGCGAGCCGTGACGGCCTCGCCGCCTGTTCTACTGGACACCGATATTTTATCGGCCATCTTGCGGGGCGATGCTGTGGTGACCGCTAGGGCGCAAGACTATCTCCGGGTCCACCAGCGTTTCGCGCTCTCGATCATCACCCGCTACGAGATATTGCGCGGACTCAAAGCTAAACGAGCGACAAAGCAGCAGGCGGCGTTCGACCGTTTCTGCGCCGCCAGCACCGTGTTGCCCCTCAGTGACGCTATAGTTGTACGGGCGACAGAGATCTACGCTGCCCTCTACCAGCGGGGAGAGTTGATCGGGGACGCCGACACCCTCATCGCTGCGACCGCCATCGTCGAAGGACGCAACCTGTCGACCAACAACGAGAGACACTTCGAACGTATCGAGGGTTTGGAAATAGACAACTGGCTCAAATAGGATTCGTTGGCCGTTGGACTGGCAGCGAAATGGGATGGAGTCTACGATGTACGGTAGGCGCGGAGGTTCGACCTGGCGTCCGAAGCCCGTTGAGGAAGGGAGAAGATTCGGATGAGTAGGAAGGATGCTGGCGAGCGGGTCTCGGGCATCGCGGCATTGGAGGGAGCCCGCGATCATGAGTGATTCGTCGCGGGAGGACATAAGAGACCCGGAGATCATCTTTATCGGGGCCGGCGTCAACTCCCTCGGCGCCGCGCTCGTCCTGGCCGAAGAGGGCTGGCGGGTGCTGGTCCTGGATCGAAACTCAACCCCGGGCGGCGCGGTGCGGACGATGGAACTCACGTTGCCCGGGTTCCGGCACGACATCGGGGCGATGAACCTGAGCCTGCTCGCCGGCTCACCATTTTACGCCGAACGCCGTGAAGCGCTGGCGGAGAAAGGGCTGGAATTCGTCGTGGCGGACCAGTCATACGGTTCGCTGGCCGCCGACGGCCGGTTTCTGGGGATCGGCACGGACCTGGAGGCCAACCTGAGCTCCATTGCCAGTTTCTCGCAGGCGGACGCGGAGGCGTGGAAGGCCTGGCGTGCGGACTACGACCGGTGTAGTCCCGCGCTGTTCCGGATCCTGGGATCTCCGGCAGCGAGTTCTAGCCCGTTGGAACTCGTTTTCGGCAGGAACGGGGATCTCTCCCCTGAGGCCGCAGCGCCGCTCCGCGGGATTCTGCTCGACTCCCTCCGGGTAAACCTGGAACGGCGGTTCGAGAGCGACGTCGTCCGGGCAATGATCGCTGCCTGGGCCATGCATCTGGATTATGCCCCCGACATTGCCGGGGGATGCTGGATGCCCTTCCTCGAAACCAACGGCGACGAGCGGAACGGCATCCCGATTGCCCGCGGGGGTTCCGGCAATATGATCGGCGCGATCGTGGAGCTTATCCGGGAACACGGCGGGAGCGTGGTCACCAACCAGCCGGTGGAGGAGATCCTCGTCGACAAAGGCAGGGCCACCGGCGTTCGCCTGGCAGATGGCCGGGAACTCCGGAGTTCGCGCGGCGTCGTCGCCAGCGTCACGCCGCAAGCGCTGGTAAAGCTGACGGAGGGCGCATTGCCGGAAGAAATAGTGAAAGCAGCAAACGATTACCTCTACGGCCCGGGCACGCTGGTCATTCATCTCGCGTTGTCCAGCCTGCCCGATTGGCAAGACGAAGCCGCCCGACGCAGCTTCTACGTACACGTCGGCCCGTCCCTGGACTACATCGCGGCCGCCTATCAGAAGGGCGTGGCCGGCCTGCTGCCGGACGAGCCGTTCCTCGTAGTGGGCCAACCCACGGTCTACGATCCGTCCCGCGCCCCGGAGGGCAACCATACCCTGTGGATCATGGTGCGCGGGGTGCCCGCTGAGATTCGCGGCGACGCCGCGGGCATCATCGAAGGCCGCACCTGGACACCCGAAACAGCCGAGAAGTTCGCCGATCGCGTCATTCGGCAGCTATCCCGGCACGCACCGGGTCTTCCCGACAGCATCCTCGGGATGGCTATTCACACCCCGCCGGACCTCCAGGAGTTGAATCCGAACCTGGTAGGTGGAGACTTGAACGCCGGTAGCCTTCATCTGTCGCAGTTCTATGGCAACCGGCCCTTCGCAGGATACGCGGACCACGAAATGCCGATCCCGGGCCTCTACATGTGCGGCGCGTCCACCTGGCCGGGAGCCGGAGCCACCCCGGGTTCGGGAACGGTCCTGGCCAGGAAGCTGCTGGACGAGAATAGTTGAGCCGGGTGCCGGCTAAGCCCGGGACGCCGTGCGGCGCACCGGAAGCCGCATATACGGACGCGACGGTGCTGGTCGTCGTGGTCCAGTCGGACGTCAAGAGGAGATGGTGAACGGGGTGTACGATATCCTGGACATAGACCCCCTCTACGTCGCCAGCGAATGCAAGCTCCGCGCCATCGTCGCCCGCTAGCAGGCCGACGCCGCCCCGGAAGCCTTGCGGAGCGTCAAAGGCGGAGAGGAAGCGTCCATTGTCGGCGAGGTGCCCGAAAAGCCCGCAAGGATGGTCCTCGTGCACACTGGTTTCGGCGGCACGCGCACGATAGGCATGCTAGATGGCGGCCCGCTACCGAGGATGTGTTAGAGAGCTCGGGATTGTGGTTTCGTCAGCAACACCTGTAGAGCCACGTTCTGGGTAGAAGCGGACACACTTTTTTCCGTGGCTAGAGAGACAAGTAAGCTCGGCTCTCACCTAGCCACAGCTCCTGCGGATGGCGCTCGACGTGGTAGTAGGTAGAGTCTATTGCGTAAAAATGTTTGCAAGGCTTGGGTACGGCGCAATCCGGCTGCAGGTACAGCTAATTTCGGTAGTTTGCGGTACACTGGCGGTCAATGTTAGTGGCCTTGGGTGGGAGGTTGAGCATGGTCAATGAGAATAGGCTAATCAATGCGCTTAGAAGAGCGAACGAAATATGTCTTGGCACCTCATATGATTCTTTGGAGGCTTGTGCAACCGATACTGAGGCCCTTATGGGCTGTGGGAATCCAAAGGCGCTCTCTGATCCGGAATCGGTAATCGTGTTTCGCAAACCGCTACCACTTGAACCTGTGAAGATAGGGCGTGAGCAAGATGATGTGGGCCCGTTTCCTGAATCGGAACTACCTTTTGACTTGGGCTGCGTGAAACTGTTCAAATTGGGTCTGAAGGCTACCCTGGCACTCGATCTGATTCATGAACAACGGTGGTGTTTCCAAAGCCAGGCTGTTAGTGCGTTGTCAACAACGATATCTCTTGCGCCTAATGAAAAGTTGAGCTTGACCATACGTAATACGCAACGAAAACTATTCGACCAGACCAATCTGGATGAGGTCGAACAGAATGAAAGTACAGAGAGCTTGATCGTGGATCGAGACATCGTCAATGTAACGCGTTCGTCAACCAAGACCAGCAATTGGCAAGTTTCTGGAAACGCTTCGGTGTCTATACCGATCAAGGCTGCTATGGTCAACCTCGGTGTCGGAGGAAGTGTCAGCAAATCCGTAACTGACAGTGCTCAATCGTCTGCTGAACATGTAAGTGAAGCTACGCTGAAATCGGCTAAGAATCTACGAAATTTGCAGAAAGTAGAAGTAAAGGAAACGGCCGAGACATTCGAAGACCGAGAGCGTTCGCGTGTGATCGTTAATCCTTATCGTGACCGATCGCTTAGCTTGAATATGTATAGTCTGGGCAAAGAGTATCTGGTGGATTTTGTCCTGACTCATCTCCGGCCCTCAATTATCTTGGAATTCACGAACGTTAAATTCGACCGTGACTTCGTAATTGCGAATGGTGACTTTCTGCAACAACATCTCCAAGATGTAGGCATCCGCTTTGAGCTGTCCGAAGCGCTCGAGGCAGCCACAGATGATGGCTTCGGCTCTGCTCTCGAAGATGTTCAAGAACTTGCACAATTGGCCCTCAAGTATCTTTTCGATGTACCCAACATATTCAACGTAGCGGATATATCACAAAAGGCTGGTGATTTCACTATTTGGACTGATGCCAATAGCCCAGACTCTTCCTTCGATGCCCAGAGCAGCAAGAGCGGTCTCAATGATGCTGTAGACAGCAAGCTGTCCATGATATTCTCCACGATTAATTTCTATTTCAAGCTCTATCGCGATGAGGTCAAAGTTGGAAACCCTGACCTAGCCGTATCGGTTGCCCTGTCACTGGAAGCTGCTTTGAAGCCACTCTGGCTGACCGCTGAGGAAACCCAAGATATCTCGAACGTTCACGATCAAAAGCACCGAACTGAAGCGTTTCGCCGGCTAGGTGGCTTTCTGGCACTCGTCTCCGGTTCAATTCGCCCCCTACTTGAGCCTGCGGAGAAGGATCGGGCGCGGATCGAGGCGGCTAGACGCGCCGAGTTTGTTATCAGTCGAGTGGTGAATCACTTGAAGTGTCATAGAGACTTCTATATTGGGCAATATTTGCGCTACTTGACCGAATTGACTGGTGGCTTGACTATTCGCAGGTTTATTGAGGACGCCCTGGCGCAGGTTAGCGATCCACCTGAATTGGAGGCCAATTGGGATGAGCTGTTCGCGATAGAAGAAGCTTTCGTCGATAGGAACTCCGTTGTTGTTCCTGGACGCTGTCTGTACGATGAAGAAGCGAGTTCCTCTCTGATCGAGATGTTGGATCGTGATGGTAAGCAAAACGACTTAAAGTTCGGGATATTGCGTAGAGAGCGGGTGGTTGTACCAACGGACGGCACCTACATCGAATCAAGAGCCGGGGATTGTATCTTGCCAGACGTGCCTGAACCTACGCCCGAGCCTTCGTTCCGCATATCGCTGAACGATGGACCGTTGCGCGTCTCCGTGTCGCAAGAATCTTAGTCGTTGTGTGACGTACAGCCGCCCAAGCAGCAAAAAGGGAATCATGCGTCGTTCGACTTATTGTATACAAGCGGAAAGAAATGCGCGGCCTAAAAACTCCGTAGAGAAAAGCCTGATTGACCTGTTGAAGCAACCAATACAGGCTGATCAAGGGAACGAAATCCGTAAACGGGCTGATAAGCTTATTGCTCTGTTTTCCGGTCTCAAAGCAAATCAGGCGTCCTCGCTGTTGTCAAGGCTCAGCGATCGCAATGACTATTTGGGAAGATTGTTTAAGTGTGAATTGCGAACAGACTTTCGCGAAGCCCTGATGGAAGTGTTGAAAGACCGTGTTGCCTTGGCTAGTAAAACTAGTAAACCACCAGAGCCGAAACCGCCAGTGCAGCACGATGGAAAGCAGGATAACGGGGAGCAGGACGATAAAAAGCAGCACGATGGAAAGCAGCACGATGGAAAGCAAGACGATGGAGAGGATGATGGAAAGCAGGATGATAAGGAACCACCAGAACCCCCGAACCGCCGGGACATCATCATCGACTTCGACGATTACTTCAAGGAACTCTTTCAATGGATTTCGGACGGTCGAAAAGCTACAAATGATCCGAGTTTGCTTGAGAAGTTGCGTACTCTAGAGGAGTTGGTAAATACAGCAATAGTCTTGTTAAGCACACCTATCCTGGTTCAAGGAATGAAATATTATGTCTATAGTGTCATTTCGGGCCGGCTAGTAGAAATCGGGACCAAAAAGCTTGAAGAAGAGATATTGAGGCGAGGTCTTCATCATTTAGATTCGCGGATAAGGAGTCGTACCAGGCACTCCCCTCAATTCGGACAGCTTGAACGCGTGTTGCGGGAAATCACCCGGCTCGCCGACGAGATCGAACAAGACTATTCCGAGAAACGAAAGACTGCGGACCAATCAAGAGAGCTTCCTGAATCCAGACGATGTTGTCCACCCAAAGCATTACAGCTTTATCGTGGAAGATATACTCCACAAGTCCGCATGGACCCGAAACTGGCTGCATTGGCCTGCGAGATCCGAGCGACGATATTGCCGGACGGTCTAAGCTACGAGGCATTCAAGAAGTTCAATATTGCGATCGCAAAAGTAGCTATTGGCAGGAGCATACGATATTTACATGCGGCCAATTTGCCGAAATCGTTGGCTGGGTCCACTGACTTTCCTCTACATTCAGAGGGGGACCTAACCAAACAAATTTACAAACTAAAGGAAAAGAACTACCCAAAAGATGTTGAGGTCAAGCTCCTGCAGCTTTACACGGAACGAATCCCGTGCCCTGATTGCAAACGATTACTTGACAACCTTTTCTCTGAGACCGCGGTCTATTTTACAGTTGGGAAGAAAGCACCAGGTGGCTTTAGTACGAAAGCCATATACCTGATGAAACAGTATTGTGTTTTGGCCACCATGCTGGGACCCGCGAAGTCGTTGGACAATGGGAGTAGATGAGCTAGCCTGGCAGGGCCCTTAGCTCATAGGTTCACCGCCGAGCGTCCTGCCTCGAGCCTACGGGTGCGAGATGGCGAGGGTTTCGCCTTCCGGTATAACTCGGGTTATTCGCTCCCGGCACGAGGACAATGGTCTCTGTTCCCGAGGAGGTTTTCGAGCCCGCCGGGCGATTCGCGAGGGAACAGGGCATGTCGCGCGTAGCGAGCTGTATGACATGAGGCTCCGGCACCATCTAAAGGAGCATTGAACTGAGAGGGCGGATCACCGAGCGGCTAGACGAGATCTACAGCGCAAAAAACCGGAGACTTGGACCCGATTGTCGTCCGCCTGCAGGCGTGTTCACTGCCGGAAGATGACTGGCAGAGCGACGTGGAGAAATCTGGCGGGCCGAACTGCCCGAGCCCTCCGCTTCGGAACCAAGATACTGGCGTCCAATGCTCATCGTCCGGCCAGACGACTTCACTCCCAGCCGCATATGGTTCGAGATCTCGTTGATATTGACGACGAACCCGCAACCGCGGAGCTTCCTGGTAGAGTAATCTAGATGGACGCTTTTCGCTGGGCCGAAGCCCGCTACGAGCTACCTGGGAGTTGAAGCGTGTCTACCAACGACTATCGGCGTTCGGCTACCAGTTATGCGCTGCGCGGGATCTCCGGCACCGATGCCGTAGCGTTTAGGGCGCTTTCGGAGCGGTTCTCCGATTCGAAGCTCTCGGGCAGGGCGCTGGACCTTGGATGCGGCTCCGGCCGCTCGACAAGATTCTTGAAAGCGCTGAACTTCGAAACGGTCGGGGTTGATGTAAGCGAAGCCATGGTCATCGAGGCCCGGAAGCACGACCCCGGTGGAGAGTACCACGTTTATCCTGCGCAGGGCCAGATACCTTTCGGGGACTCCTACTTCGACGTTATCCTGTCCACGTGGGTCTTGCTCGAGTTGAGTTCCAAAGCTAGCTTGGGGGGCTTGTTGGGTGAGGCGGCCCGGGTCCTGGCGACTGGTGGAAGAGGATTCTTCGTCACCAACACCGCAGATTTCTACCGGCACCGCTGGGTATCCTGTGAAGTAGACTTTCCCGAGAATGAGGCGCCGTTACATTCGGGCCAAACCGTGAAGGCGCGTCTTGTGCCCGAAGGAGTGATGGTTACCGATGTTTTCTGGAGCGACGATGACTATCGTGAAGTGTTGGCCGCCGCAAAACTCCGTGTCGCCCACGCCTGGCATCCGAAGGCCCCGGCTTCGGACGCTCGTTGGCTCGACGAGACCAGGGTAGCCCCCTATGTCATCTACGAAGTCGAAAAGACCTGGTGACGACTACAACAGCGCCGCGGAAACGGAGGTCGTGAGATGTGGCCCAATCGTGAACTTCTAGACCTACTCGGCATCGAAGTGCCGATCGTTCAGGCCCCGATGGCGGGGGCGGGCGGATCGGCGATGGCCGCGGCGGCCAGTGAAGCCGGTGGCCTCGGATCCCTGCCCTGCGCCATGCTCGATGCGGACCAGGCCCGCGCAGAGGTTGATGTTATCCGCGAGAGCACGTCCAACCCCATAAACGTCAACTTTTTCTGTCACACCCCGGCCCGGCCGGACGCCGATCGAGAGGCGGCGTGGAAGAACCACCTGGCCGCGTACTACACCGAACTGGGCCTGGATGCCCCGGCTTCGACACCGGGCGTCGCCCGGGCTCCCTTCGACGAAACGACGTGTGAGATCGTCGAGGAACTAGAGCCGGAAGTCGTGAGCTTTCATTTCGGGCTGCCCGGGCGGTCGCTACTGGACCGGGTCAAGGCGGCCGGGTGCCGGGTACTCAGCTCCGCGACCACCGTCGAAGAGGCGCGTTGGCTGGAGGATCGCGGTTGTGACGCCGTCATCGCGCAGGGCTACGAGGCCGGCGGCCATCGGGGTATGTTTCTGACGGACGACATCTGGGCGCAGGTGGGGACCCTCGCTCTCGTGCCGCAGGTGGTCGATGCCGTAGCGGTGCCGGTGATCGCCGCCGGCGGCATCGCCGACGGTCGAGGTATCGCCGCGGCGTTCGCCCTCGGTGCGGCGGGAGTTCAGATCGGCACCGCTTATCTCTTCACCCCGGAGTCTTTGATCGGCCCCCTACACCGCGCCGCGCTGCACTCCGCCCGCGAAGACCAGACGGCGTTGACCAACGTGTTTAGCGGCCGGCCGGCGAGGAGCCTGGTGAACCGGATAGTGCGCGAAGTCGGGCCGATGTCGGATGTGGCGCCGGCATTCCCGACCGCCGGTGGCGCGTTGGCGCCCCTGAAAGAAAAAGCTGAATCGGCGGGAGCCGCGGATTTCTCGTCGTTGTGGTCGGGGCAGGCGGCGGGGCTTGGAGTAGAGATCGGCGCCGGAGACCTGACCCGCCAGTTGGCCGGAGATGCGGCCCGGCGGCTCAGCTCGCTGGCCTCGCCCGGGTGATGCGGGTCCGGCGGACAGAGACGGCCGGACCCGGGCCGAGAGACGTTCGTGTGGCTGGGTTAGTATAGTTGGCCAGACCGCGGATATAGAAGAGGCAGCCGGATGGTAATGGAAGGATACGTGTTCCAGGGTGGAGTGGAGGGCCGCGAGCGGCTCCGCCTTCTCTCGGACGTCATGGGGCCCTCCACCCGGGCTCTCCTCGCTGACGTGGGTATACCTGACGGTTCCGTGTGCCTCGACGTTGGATGTGGCGGGGGCGACGTAACGTTCGAACTGGCCCGGGCGGTTGGTCCTGCGGGTCGAGTGGTTGGGGTGGACTTTGATGAGACCAAGCTCGACCTCGCGCGGCGGGAAGCCGAGCAGCAGGGCCTCGCGAACGTTACGTTCGAGACGCGAGACGTCACCAAATGGGAGCCAGGCGAAGCGTTCGACGTTGTATACGCGCGGTTTCTACTAACACACCTCACAAACCCCGAAGGCTTGCTCGACGTTGTGGGCCGCCACCTCCGTCCGGGCGGTAAGATCGTCGTCGAAGACATCGACTTCCGCGGGCACTTCGCCGAACCGGAGTGTCCCGCCGTCGACAGGTTCGTCGAGTTCTATACGAAGTCGGTGCAGGCCCGCGGGGCGGACCCGAACATCGGGCCCCGGCTTCCGGGGCTGCTCCGGGAAGCCGGGGTCGAGGACGTGGGGGTCGGGATGGCCCACCACGTCGCGCTCGAGGGTGGGATCAAACTTCTCACCTGCGTAACCCTGGAGCACATCGCCGGCTCCGTACTCGAGAGCGGCCTCGCCACCGAAGAGGAGCTCGTCCGGACGATCGAAGAGCTCTACGCGTTCGCGCGCGACCCCCACACCGTGCTCGGCGGGCCGCGCGTCGTGCAGGCGTGGGGTCGTAGCCGGTTGTAGGGTCTTGGGCCACTGGCGAACAACAGACCCGGACACCCTCGCGTCCCGAACCCGCGAAGAGCTCCTGCGGCGGAACGGGATCTTCAAAGGGTTTTTCGAGCAGGAAGCGCCCCGCCTCGCCGAGGCCTGCCACGCGCTGTCCCGCCGTTTTCTGGCCGGCGGGCGATTGCTGGCTTTCGGGAACGGCTCCGCCACAACCGATGCCCAGCACGTCTCGGTCGAGTTCGTTCATCCGGTGATCGTGGGCAAGCGGGCGCTGCCGGCGCTGGATCTCGGCCCGGACTTCGAGTCCGCCCTACCAGCAGTCCTGAGGCCGGAGGACATGGTGATGGGCTTCGCCTTTCCGAAGGAGGATGCGGCGGTGGAACGGGCGCTGCTCGCGGCGCGGGAGAAGGGTGCCCTGACTTTCGCGCTGACGGGCGGAGCGGGCGTCTACTCCTTCGCGCCGCCGGACGATGACCCGTTCGTGGTACAGGAGGTCTTCGAGGTCCTCTACCACATGCTGTGGGAGACGGTGCACGTGTATTTCGAGCACCGGGAGCAGGGGCACGACGTCGGGGCTGCTTCTTTCCTGTACCCGATGCTCGGTAAAGGGGAGCAGCGGCTCGAAGACGTTGTGCGGGAGGTGCAGGGCTCGATGCTGCAGAAAACGGAGGAAGTGAACCGCATGCGGGCCGCGGCCGCCGCGTCGGAGGCGGAATCCATCGCGGAGACGGCCATCGCTATCGCGGAGCGACTGGAACGTGGAGGAAAGCTCGTAACCTTCGGCAACGGCGGATCGGCCACCGACGCGAACGACCTGGCCGCTGACTGCGTGGCCCCGCCACGAGGTATGGAGCCTCTCCCGGCGGTCTCACTCTCGGCGGAGTCGGCCAACATTACAGCCATCTCCAACGACATCGGGACGGAGGCCATCTTCGCCCGGCAGCTCATCGCCCACGCCCGGCCGGAGGACGTGGCGATCGGGATCTCGACCAGCGGCGGCTCGGCGAACATCTTGGCGGCGCTGGCCGAGGCCCGCAAGCGGGGCCTGCTGACGGTCGGGATCGTGGGCTACGACGGCGGCAGGATAGTCAGTGAGAAGCTCGCGGATCACGCGCTCGTCGTGCGTTCGGAGTACATCCCGCGCATCCAGGAGGTGCAGGCCTCGATCTACCACGTCCTGCGCGGGCTCGTCGATGAGATCCTGGTCCGGAAACGTTAGCCCGTACTCCCGAACGGCTATACTGGCGGCGTGACGAAATCGGGCAACATCCTGGTCGGGGTTACGGGCGGCATTGCGGCGTACAAGGCGCCCGGCGTGATCCGGCGCCTCAGAGAAGCCGGATACGAGGTAAAGGTCGTCGCCACCGAGGCCGCCTTCCGCTTTATCCCCGAGGAGACCCTGGCGGTAGCCGCCGGGAGCCCCGTCTATACCGACAGGACCTGGTGGGAGGAGTCCGGCCGCGTGGAGCACGTAAGCCTGGCCCGGTGGGCGGACCTGGTCCTCGTAGCCCCCGCTACCTCCGACGCGATGGCCCGGGTCGCCATCGGGCTCGGCGACGGTTTACTCTCCGCCACCATCCTCGCCGGGGCGAAGAAGGTGCTCTGGGCGCCCGCCATGAACCCGGAGATGTGGAGCAGTCCCGCCACCCGGCGTAACGTGGAGACCCTGGGGAGCTGGAACCACGGCTTCGTCGGTCCCGAGGAAGGTCTTATGGCCTCCGAGGAAGAGGAACCGGGCGTAGGACGGTTGGCGGAGGAGGCGGAGATTCTGGCCGCCGTCGAAAACGCTCTCTCTTAGCCGAAGTCCGGGTCCCCCCGCGCCAGGCTGATCACACCGAGAAACATTTTGTACGCCGTCTCATAGTCCTCATGAGCCCAGGAGACGCGCCGGTCATCTACGCGCACTATCTCCGGGAATCGTAAAGTGCTGGCCGCGAGGCTCGCCGTGGCGAACTCGATCGTGAAGGTGTACGGCGGCTCCAGAACGAAGGGCTCCATCTCCCCCACTCCCCGGACCGCAGACTCCGCCGCCTCCCGGATCCGCTGTTGGGCGACCTGCGGGACCGGACACCGGGCCGTGTAGCGGCCTATGGAGGTTTTGACCTGCGCGGTCTCGACCCCGGTGTAGAGGTCCTTCGCCTCCGCGCACGTTACCTCGTCGCCGGTTACCAGGCCTATGGGGATGCTTTGGGTGCCCGCGAGCGCCGCGTTCATGCGGGCTTCGCTGCACGGCGCGCCGTTCAGGTGGACCTCGATAGCTTCCGCAGGCCACGTGTAGGTGTGGCTGAGGATGCCGTCAGCCCCCGCCCGGGCATGATAACCGACAAAGAAGACTACCCCGGCCCCGGAGAATCCTTCCATCATGCTCAAGGGCTTGCGCGACCCGACAATGATCTCTGCCCGAGGGTCCAACTCCTCGATGAGGATGTTTTTCATGGCGCTGTGGGCTTCGTTTACCAGAAACTCCGTCGCGCCACCCTCCGCCGCGCCTTCTATGGCGGCGTTTACGTCGGCGGTCAGGAGCTTGCGGAACCGCTCGTATTGGGGGCGCCCGGGAATTACGTCCTCCGGCGCCGTAACCCCGGTGACGCCTTCCATATCCGCCGAGATGTAAACTCTCATGCTCCGCCTCTTTCCGTAGTCTCCGACGATCCCCGGAGTTTAGCTACTTGAGCAACGGGAGGCTTCCGGTTAGCTTGTTGACCGCCTTTTTGTCTCCGTAGAGGGCGACCCCCAGGTATCCGAGCCGGTCCGAGGGGGTGCCGGTCATCTTGCAAGTGTACTCCTCGTACGTCCTGGAGCTCTGGGCCGCATCGGTGAAGTCAACGACCACAAGGTTCTCCTCCCCCTCCGCCCGCAGGCGGATGTCCCGAACCACCTCCCCACCGGCTTTTAGAATCGAGATCGGAACCTTCGTAATCCCGGCGTGCCGCCTGCCGGAACCGTCCAGGACCTCGGGACCCACCACGGACCTCGCGTCTCGACCCAGGGTAACGGCGAGGACCCCCGCCGTGTTTGCCGCGAGGCCCGCCGGCAACTCTTCGTCCAACACCATCACGCACTTGTTGTCTTCGTGCCCCATGTTCTCCTTTCTTGCGCCACCAAACTTCCTCCGTTCCGCCAGACCGAGGCCCATCGCCACCCCGCAGATCACGACCGCCCCGCCGAGAAGCTGCCCCGTACTTACCGGTTCCCTCAAGAGGAGAAAGGCGAAACCCACCCCGAATACCGGTATGAGGTTCAGCAGGTTCACCGCCGTGCCGGAGTCCAGTCCCTTGAGCCCGGAGCCGTAGAGCAGGAACGCGACGCCGGAGCAGAAGACCGCCAGGTATCCGAGGATCAGGACGGTCCCGACCGAGGGCGTCCGCCACTCCCCCACCTCCACGAAGGCTAACGGTATGAAGGCCAGGGCCCCGGCCGCCGTCTGGTAGAAGACCACCTGGAGCATCGGGCGGGATCTCCCGACCCTGCGGGTGACGAAGCTGTAGAAGGCCCACACGACCCCCGCGCCCACCAGGATAACGTCGCCGATCAACCTGCCCCCACCAGCCACCGGCGGGCTCTGGCCAACGATCAGATACACCCCGGCCATCGCCAGCGCCACCCCCGCGAACCTCGTCCAGGAAACCGACGTCCGGTAAACGAGTAGCTCCAGCAACATCGCTATCGCGGGATAGGAGGCCACCAACAAAGCAGCGTCCGTGGCCGTGGCAAGGTCCACACCGATGTTCTCCATCGAGAAGTAGATGGTCGTGCCGAGCAACCCGCCGAGCACCAGCCAGCCGGTCTCCGTCCGGCCCGGCCTCCCGAGCTCGCCTCGAAGCCCCACCAGGATCCCCAAGACCAGCGCCGCCGCCAAAAACCGCAAAGCTCCTATCGTCAGCGGCGGAAGCTCGACGAGCGCAACCTTGGTGAACGTGAAGGAGGTGCTCCAGATCATCGCCGCCCCCGCAACCGCAACAGCGCCCAACAACCGCGGCCTCCGACCCGCGAGTGTCTTCAACTAGTAGCTACCCAGGTAGTTACTCATGTTCGGCATGTTAGCAGGGGTTGTTCCGCTGTCAAGGGTTTTGGAGGCAGGTCTACTATAATGGGGGCATGAATCCTGGGTTATTGAGGGTTGTACAGGAGCTCGGTTTCACTGAGTACGAGGCCAAGGCATATCTGGCGCTCCTGGACCAGTCGCCGCTTTCGGGGTACAAGGTGGCCCAGAGTTCGGGGGTACCGCGGTCCAAGATCTACGAGGTGCTCGGGGGGTTGGTGAGGCGTGGGGCGGTGCTGGTCAACCACGGGGAGCCTGTACGGTATGCGCCGTTGCCGCCGAAGGAGTTGATCTCCCGCCGGCGGCGGGAGATGGAGGAATCCTTAACCACCGCAGAGGAGAGCCTGGGGCGGTATGCGGAGAGCCAGGACAGCCGGGGCGTTATCTGGGACATCAAGGGCCGCGAGGAGATTTTGGAGCGGGTCCGGGAGGTGGTAGGCCGGGCGGAGCGGAGTGTCCTGGTGGAGATCTGGGAGGAAGACGCGCCGGAGCTCCGGGAGCCCCTGTCGGCTGCTGCGGGGCGTGGAATAGAGGTCGGCGTGGTGGCTTATGGGGAGCCGGATTACCCGTTCGCCAGGGTCTATTATCACGATTTGGTGGACGAGATCACGCGCGGTTTGGGGGCGCGGTGGATAGTCTTGAGCGCCGACATGCGGGAGGTCGTCACCGGCATCCTGTCGCTCGGGGAAAACAGCCGGGCCGCGTGGACCACGCATCCGGGGCTGGTAGTGCCGACGACCGAGGTGATCAAACACGACATCTACATCCAGGAGCTTCTGGAAGAACACCGGGAGATACTGGAGGAGAGCTTCGGGCCCAGCCTGATAAACCTGCGCGAGCGTCTCAGGAGGCTCGAAGCGATGGGTGCTCCGGCGGGGTTTCCCTGACCCGTCCGTTTCCGGAGGCTGAAAGAAGATCGGAAAGAAGATCGATTCGCGGATGTCTTCTGCTACTTCGAGAGGAAGTCGAAGATGAGTTTAATACTTGAGGCGGCTGTTATCCTGGTGCTCGTGCTCGTCAACGGGCTCTTCGCCATGTCGGAGGCGGCCCTTATCTCGGCGCGGAGCGCCCGGCTCCAGGAGATGGCGACAGACGGCGACGTCCGGGCCCGTTCGGCGCTGGATCTCCTCGAAGAGCCGAATCTTTTTCTCTCCACGGTACAGGTCGGTATTACCCTCGTGGGCGTGCTGGCCGGCGCCTTCGGCGGCGCGACCATCGCGGTGGAACTGGCGGGATTTATCGGCAGGGTTCCGGTCCTCGACCCGTACGCCCGGGTCATCGGTGTGGGCGCCGTCGTGGTCGTCATCGCCTACCTCTCCCTCATCCTGGGAGAACTGGTGCCCAAGCGGCTGGCGCTCAACAGCCCCGAACGCGTCGCCTCCTCGGTGGCCCGCCCGATGCGGCTGCTCTCCCGGCTGACGGCGCCGGTCGTCAGTTTCCTGAGCCTCTCGACCAACGCGGTGCTCCGGGTTCTGCGCGTGCAGCCCGGCGAGGAGCCGCCGGTCACGGAGGCGGAGATCGGCATCCTGATAGAGCAGGGCGCCCGGGCCGGTGTGTTCGAGGAGGCCGAGAAAGACATAGTGGAACGGGTGTTCCGGCTCGGCGACCTCCGCGTAACGGCCCTCATGACCCCGCGGCCGGAGGTGGCGTGGCTGGACCTCGAAAGCCCGTCCGAGGAGAACCAGCGCCGGATGCGCGAGAGCGCCTACTCCCGCTTCCCCGTGTGCCGGGGCCAGCTCGACGAGGTCGCCGGCGTCGTGCGGGCGAAGGACCTGCTGGTCCGCCACCTCGACGAGGAAGGCCTGGACCTGCAGAAAGACCTGCAAAGCCCCCTTTTCGTCCCCGAAAGCCTGTACGCCCTCCAGGCCCTGGAGTCCTTCCGGGAGACCGGCCAGCACATCGCGCTCGTGGCCGACGAGTACGGTGAGCTGGAGGGCGTGGTAACGCTGAACGACGTGCTCGAAGCCCTGGTGGGCGTGCTCCCATCCCTGGACGAGCCGGCCGGCGACTCGGAGGCGGTGCGCCGGGAGGACGGCTCCTGGCTTTTGGACGGTGCCCTGCCGATAAACCGCTTCAAGGAGATCCTGGACATAAAAGAACTGCCCGGAGAACGGACCGGCAACTACCAGACCCTGGCCGGCTTCGTAATGACGTACCTCAAACGCCTGCCGGCCGTCGCCGACCGTTTCGAGTGGGAAGGAATCGTCTTCGAGGTGGCCGACATGGACGGCTACCGGCTGGACAAGGTGATCGTTACCCCCGCAGCAGAACCGGAGGACGGCCCCTGATTAGGCCCGCAAATAGTCTTTGAGCGCGTGCTCGGTGCTGGGAAACGCCATCTCCGACCACGGCAACTCGTCGCGCCCGAAGCTCCTCACGTCCATCGTTTCGTCCAGGGCGCGCGGCGTCCCGCCCGTCACCCGGGCTTCGAAAACCGCGATAGCGGGCGTCTCGCCCTCGTAGGTGTACAGCCCGATAATGCCCGTCACCGCGATCTCCAGGCCTGATTCCTCCAGGACTTCCCGCCTGGCGGCCGCCTCGGCCACCTCACCCCGTTCCACAAAGCCTCCGGGGAAAGTCCATTTCCCGTAACCCGGCTCGATCGAACGCTGCGTCAGGACTATTCCCCCATCCAGTTCGAAGATCGCACCCGCCACCAGTTTCGGTCCCAGATACAACACGAACCCGCAACGCCCACACACCAGCCGCTCCGGCTCATCCTCTTTGGGGATGCGGGTTTCGAGGCGTCCGGCGCAGCGGGGACAGAAGTTGTACCCGGCCGGGTTCACGGTGAAGGGGCTACGTCCGGCGTGCTAGAATTGTCCCCAGCGCGGACGTAGCTCAGTTGGTAGAGCGCCAGCTTCCCAAGCTGGAGGTCGCGGGTTCGAAGCCCGTCGTCCGCTCTCTTTCCGTACTTTCTTCTGTACTTCCTACCCGCCGTTGCTGTCGTTCCTCGATCCGTTGCGGCGGCCCCGCAGCTTACGCATGAGCCACTTGGCCGGGTCGTAGTACTCGTCGGCGACCCGCTCCTTTAGCGGGATGATGGAGTTGTCCGTGATGTGGATATCCGCCGGACAAACCTCCGTACAGCACTTGGTGATGTTGCAGTAGCCGAGGCCCTGGTCCTCCTTGAGGTCGTGCAACCGGTCGGCCTCGTCCAGCGGGTGCATCTCCATCCACTGGCTCCGCACGAAAAAGCGCGGGCCGGCGAACTCGGCGTGCTTGTGGTGGGTCCGCAGCACGTGGCAGACGTCCTGGCACATAAAGCACTCGATGCAACTCTTCGGCTCGTAGAGGCGCTCCACGTCCTCCTCGTACATGGTGAACGGCGCCTGCTCGCTGGTGGTGAACGGCGTCATGGAGCGGGAAACCTCGTAGTTCCAGGTAACGTCCGAGACGAGATCCCGGATGACCGGGAAAGCCTGCATGGGCTGGACCCGGATCTCCTGCCCCTCGTACTCGTTGACCCGCTGCTTGCACAACAGCGTCGGGCGGCCGTTAACCTCGGCGCTGCACGAGCCGCAGTGGGCCGCCTTGCAGTTCCAGCGCACCGCGAGGTCCGGCGCCTGCTCGGCCTGGATGTTCAACACCGCGTCCAGGACGACCATGCCCTCGATCATGTCGGTCTCGTACTCGACGAACTCGCCGCCTTCGCCGTCGCCCCGGAAGATCTTCAACTTCGTGGTGCCCCTTACGGCCCCTTCGTTGCTCTCTACCGGGGCGTAGGCCAGCGACTGATCCTCGTGCCCGTTGGAGCTGTTGCTGCCGTTGGTGCTCTCGCTCAAACCTTTGCCTCCTCGAAGATTTCGGCGAGGTGCTGCGGCATGGGTTCGACCTCCCGCTTCTCCAGGCCGACCTCGTCCTGCTGGTCTTTGCTCACGATAAAGTTGATCTTGCCGAGCTCGTCGTCCGGCCCGTCGAAATCCAGCCGCCACTGGGCCCCGCGCCGCTCCCGGCGCTCCAGCGCGGTACGGACGATGATCTCGGAGATCGTTATTAGATACCGCACGTCCTGCGCCGTGTGCCAACCCGGGTTGAAGAGCCGCGAGCCCGGTACGCTGATGTTTTCCATCCGATCTTTTAGCGCCAGGACCTTGCCGAGCCCCTCCTTTAGGGAATCTTCGTTGCGCATCATGTTGGCGTGCTCCATCATCGCCGCCTGCAGTTCTTGCTGCAGCAGGTAAGGGCTCTCGCCATCTTCCATCTTCTCCAGCGGCTTCAGTATCCGCTGCAACTCCGTCTGTATGACGTCGTCCTCGATGTCGGTGGAGTGCGTGCTCTGCTCGACGTAATCTGAAGCGCCGTCCCCGGCCCGCTTGCCGAAGACCAGCAAGTCGGAGAGCGAGTTGCCCCCTAGCCGGTTGGCCCCGTGCAACCCGCCGGCGACTTCTCCGGCGGCGAAGAGCCCTTCGACGCTGCTTACACAGGTTTCGGGGTCTACCTTTACCCCGCCCATCGTGTAGTGGACGGTCGGGAAGACCTCCATCGCCTCCTCGGAGATGTCTATGTCGGCGAGGTTCTTGAACTGGTGATACATGGTGGGCAGCTTCTTCATAATGCCGTCGTAGCCCAGGTGCGTGATGTCCAGATAGACCCCGCCGTGTTCGCTTCCCCGGCCCGCCTGGACCTCGGTGTAGTTGGCCCGGGCGACCACGTCGCGGGTGGAGAGCTCCATCTTTTCGGGGTCGTAGTTCTCCATGTAGCGGTCGCCCTCGGAGTTGCGGAGCAGGCCGCCTTCGCCCCTCACGCCCTCGGTGACCAGCAGGCCGCGCACACCGGGGGGCCAGACCATGCCGGTGGGATGGAACTGCATCATCTCCATGTCTACCAGCTCCGCGCCGGCGTCGTAGGAGAGGATTACGCCGTCGCCGGTCCCCTCCCAGGAGTTGGAGGTGACCAGGAAGATCTTGCCCCACCCTCCGGTCGCCATGACCACGGCTCTGGATTTGAAGTGGATAAACTTGCCGGACTCGCGGGTGTAGGCCAGGGCGCCCACTACCCTGCCCTCTTTTTTGAGCAGCTTGGTGACGGTGGCCTCCATAAAGATCTCGGCGTCGGTGGCGAGGACTTTTTCCTGGAGGGTCCGGATCATCTCCAGCCCCGTCCGGTCTCCGATGTGGGCCAGCCGGCGGTAGGTGTGGCCGCCGAACGGCCGCTGGGAGATCTTGCCCTCCGGCGTCCGGTTAAAGAGCGCCCCCCACTGCTCTAGCTCGTATACCCGTTCAGGAGATTCTTTGGCGTGGAGCTCTGCCATCCGCCAGTTGTTGATGAACTTCCCGCTCTTCATGGTGTCCATGAAGTGGGGCCGCCAGCCGTCGTCGGGGTCGACGTTGCCCAGGGCTGCCGCGCACCCGCCCTCGGCCATGACCGTGTGGGCTTTGCCGAGCAGGCTTTTCGTTATGACACCGACCGAAAGCCCCCGCTCGGCGGCGGAGATCGCCGCCCGGAGCCCGGCCCCCCCGGCACCGACGATCAGGACGTCGTGCTCGCGGACCTCGTACTGCTCGCGCTGGCCGCTCTGCCCGTTTGCTTCCACCTCTAACTACCTCCAAACCAGAATATCTTGGGATCCTCGAACCAGCCCGCCAGCAACATCCTTATGTAAACATCCGCAAAGAGCACCGCGAAGAGGCTCAGCCACGCATAAAGAGCGTGCCGGACGTTCAACACGCTAATCAAGTTAAAGGTCTTGCGCCGGACGTCGCCACCTGAGACGCAAGAGTAGCAATTCTTGTTTCCCCCTACCAGGTGCCTGAAGGAGTGGCACGAGAAGGTGTACAGCGAGAGCAAGACTATGTTCACGAGAAGTACCAGTGAGCCGAGGGTCATCCCGAAACTGCCTTCCGGAAAGAACGCCAGCACCGCCTCGTACCAGAGAAAAGCTACTACCAGGATCGAGCCGTAAAGAAAGTAGCGATGTATGTTGTTGAGCACGAACAGCGCCCGCTCGCCGTTGTAGTTCTCCGCGCTACGAGGCTCCCGCTGCTGGGCCTTGCTCTGGCAGGCCGGTGGGTCCCAGAAAAAGGCCCGATAGTACGCCTTGCGGTAGTAGTAGCAGGTCGCCCGGAAGCCGAGCGGTATCCAGAGCACGAAGACCGCCGGCGAGAGCCACGCATACGGCGAACTTACTTCGGGCGAGTAGAAAGGCGAATGCAGGTACTGATAGCCGGTCTCCTGTGCAAACAAGGCTATATAAAACGAATAGATACCAAAAGCCGTCAATAAGACCGTGACAGTGATCGGTCCGACCCACCAGGGCAACCTCTTGGTTGCGGCAGCTATACTAGCCAAGCTCTCTTCTTCCTCTCTACGTGCCGAAAACTTCCTTGTCCTCGTAGCGAAAGTATAGAGGATTGCACGAGAGCTTGTTGTGAATCCGTTCCGCGAAAGACCTTCTAGAACCCGGTCCGGGCCGCCGTGTAAGCCGGATCCTGTTTTAAACCGCCATCCATCTCCGGGAGTATTTCCCGGGCCTCGGCTCCCTTGCGGGGCCTGAGGCCGCGCCTACCAGCCCGGAGGTTCCGGGAGAACTCCGGGACATTTTGGCTTGCTCGCACCGGTGGTTTACCTGGCCGGTCCCTCTCGGGGTTCCGCCGGTGGGCTCTTACCCCACCCTTTCACCCATCACCTGTGCCTGCAGAACTTGTTCTCAGAACTCGTTCTTCGGCCATCGGCTGGTCTACTCTCTGCTGCACTTGACGTAACGGAGGGCTTGCGCCCTTCCGTCCCTCGGGTTGTTGGCCCGAGCGGCCTTTCGGGACCCGCATCCGGGGTCCCTGCGAGTCCGGACTTTCCTCTACGCCCGGCGAACCGGGCGCAGCGGCGGTTCAAGCGGCCCGTGACCACGGGCCATATTATATCGCTAACGGGCTTCGGCTAGCGGGCTTTGTCGCGCCGGATCAGGATTATCTTGCTCGGGGTAAGCCGGATCTCCACCTTTTCGGTGTCGTTCCAGCCGTTTCTCCAGCGAGGATCCTCCTCGATAGAGGGGTCGAACCAAACCCCCGGCTCCGCCATTTCTATGGCCCCCTCGAACGCCGCGTACTCTTTGGGAGAGTACAGGATTGATCCCTGGTCCCGACGATATATGGCATTGCGCGACCGGAAAGACTGCACCGACGAGGGGCTGGTTCCCAAGGCACTGGCGATCCAGTCGTCACTCCGACCTTCATCCACCCACCGCCGGATGTCCTCCGTGAACTTCCTGAGCGAAACTCGTTGATTAATTCCCATTACTACCACCTTTTTTCAATAGTATAAGTATACTAGAAAGCGTATCTTAGGGGCAAATCCCCGCCCGGCGCAAATCGCTGGTGTAGACTGGCCTCATGGAAACCCTCATAAACGGTGGCGTCGAGGTCCTCCGGCTGGTGCCCCTGGTTTTGATCTTCTACGTTCCGGCCCTGCTGGGGGTTGCAACCTGGAAGGAACGCGGCCGGGGATACAAGGCGAAGACCGTTCTCTGGTTCGCGGTAGGGTTTGGCGGCGTGATCCTCATCCAACTCTTGCTCCGGAGCACGTCTTTCCAGCAGGTGGTCACCACCCTGAGCCTTTCCCTGCTTCAGATAGCCGTGGCGTTGGCTCTCGCGGCGCTTACGGTCTACAAACTGGCAGATTAGCCGCCGTTCAGGGCGTTCTTCACCTCTTCGCGGTTCGTGTCGAGCGCGAAGAGGGTCATGTCGGATTTCGCCTGCTCGTAGGGTTTCGCCCTGACCCGGCTCAGGAAATCCGCTTCGAGCATGGCGTTAATGACCTCCCCGATCTCCTCGCGCGAGAGTTCTAGCTCGCCCCGGGCGTCGAGCTCGCGGATGCTGCTAAAAATCTCCACGAACGAGGCGGGTTGGCGTAGCGCGGCCACGCTCTTGCAAACCGTGCGCAGTTCGTACGGTGTGAGATCTTCCAGCAGGTCGAACTCTGTTCGGGAATCGGGCTGCCCGCCATCCTCCGAAGCTTGCGGGGTACCCCCCGGGGCACCCCCGCCATTGCCGCTCCGGACCGGCGTCTCCCTGGGTTCCTCGCCGGCGAGATCCGACCCGTCCTGCTCCGGAACCTCCTCGTCCGGGAGGTAAACCTGGAGCTCAAGATCCCGATCCACCGTGTTTACCAGGTTACGCCGCTCGGCTTCGACCACGAAGTCCTTGAACTTCTTGAAACCCAGGTTCCGTTCGTCGAACGAGCCGAGCTGCACGATCATCTGCTGTTTAACCTGTCCCAGCACCCGGGCCTTGCCGCCGGCCTTCAACTTCTTGACGGCCCGCACCAGCTCCTCGTAGGTGTCGGCGGTCTTCTTCTTCGGCTCCTTGTCCCGGGCCCGGGCGGCACGCTCTTCCTCCAGGAGGGATGCGTAGGAGACGAAGTGGTCGGCGGACTCTATCAGGTGATACGACGTGGCCTCCGACACCCCGATCACCACGACCGTATTCCCCTGGCTCCGCAACAGGCTTACGAGCGGAATAAAGTCTCCATCACCCGTCACCAGCACGTAGGTTCCGACCTGCGGGTGCTTGTGCATGAAGTCCGAACACTCCACCGCCAGCATCACGTCTATGGAGTTGGTGCGGCGCTTGGAGGCCTTGCCCCCGGGGAAGTACCGGGCGGAGATGTACTTTGGCGTGATGCCGTTTGAGTAGAGCGTCGGCGGAGCCTGGCGGAAGTCTCCTTCGGTCCAGTCGGCGTAGGCCGTGGCCGAGACTATGCGCCCGTACTCGCGGGCCTTCTCCAGCATGGCCGAGACGTTAGGCTTCGAGTTGTACTCGCTGACCGTGGAAATGTAGATATTCTCCCAGTCAATGAAAATTGCAAGATCTTCGTTCATTTAAGTTTTCCTCACGTAGAGTAGAGGCCCGGGATCCCGGGCCTCTAGTGTTCTAGACATTGTAGCGGTCCAGAAGCCGGACCGCGGTCTGGGCCAGGGTCTGTTCATCGAGCACAGCCTCCACCCACAAGAGCCGGTCCCCCCCTTCGTAGTCCTCTGGCAGTTCAAAGGCTGCCACTATGGTAACCGGCTCTTCGGCGCCTTCGAGCCAGACGGAGTACTCGGAAGATTCCATGAGCACTTCGCCTTCCTCGTCGGTTACGAGAAGCCGGGCCCGGCGTTCGTGGTCGGTTGCGTGCTCGCAGCCCTCGAACTTGGCGTAGACGACGAACGAGGTCTCCCCCTCGCTGTTCGGCAGGATCTCGTCCAGTATCCCGAACAGCGTGAGCCGTCCGGCGAGTTCCGTGCAGCTCTCGGCCAGCACGAGCGCCGTGCACTCGACCACGCCGCTGCAGGCGTCGTTATCCACTTGTTCTCCCTCCACCGTTTTCGAGCCCCTCTAGACCCTCTATGGCCAGCTCGTCGGGCGAGCCGTTCACTTCGGTTCCTTGCGGAGAGGCGACCCGGGCGATGGCGCTCACCACGTCACCCTCGCGCAGGTTCATCACCCGCACTCCCTGGGCGGCCCGGCCTTGACGGGAGATCGAATCGGCGTCCATGCGAATGGTAGTCCCGAAGTTGGAAACCATGACCAGCTCGTGGGCGCCGGGCCTCACGACCCGCACGCCGGCGAGCCGGCCGCGGTCGCCGTTGGTCTTCATCGCCGTAACACCCTGGCCCCCGCGCCCTTGCAGCCGGAACTGCGAGAGGGCGGTGCGTTTGCCGAAGCCTTTCTCCGTGATCATGAACAGGTCGTCCGGTGCGCCCTCGCCAACCACGTCCATGGTAAGTACGGCGTCGCCATCCTTCAAGGTAATGCCTTTTACCCCGGCGGTCGCCCGGCCCATCGACCGGGCCTCGCTCTGCTGGAAGCGGATGCCCATGCCGTTGCGGGTGACCAGGATGGCTTCCTCGTTCTCGGAGGCGTGGCGCACGCCGATAAGCTCGTCACCGTCCGAGAGGTTTATCGCGATGATGCCCGTCTCCTTGAGCGGCGTGTTGTAGTCGAGGAAAGAGGTCTTCTTGATCATGCCGTTCCGGGTGGCGAAGAGCAGGTACTCGGCCTCCTTGAAATCCTTCGTCTGGATAACGGTCGCGATGTGCTCGTCTTGGGCCAGCGGAAGCAAATTGGCGATATGGCGCCCCTTCGCCGTCCGGCCCATTCTCGGAAGCTGGTGGACTTTGAGCCGGTAGACCTTGCCCCGGTTGGTAAAGAAGAGCATGTAGTGGTGGGTCGTCGTGATAAAGAGGTGCTCGATGTAATCGCCCTCTTTCAACTCCATCCCGGCGACCCCGACTCCGCCCCGGCCCTGCTTGCGGAACGTGTTTACGGGGACGCTCTTGAGGTAGCCGCCGTTCGAGATGGAGATGACCATCTCCTCCTCGGCGATCAGGTCCTCCACGTCGAAGTCCACGCCCTCCTCGGCGGTGATGATCGTGCGGCGTTCGTCGGCGTAGGAGGACTTCACGTCCAGCAACTCGTCCTTGACGATGCCGTAGACCTTGTCGTCGTCGGCCAGCACGCCCTCCAGGTACTCGATCTTCTCCCGCAGGTCCCGATGCTCCTGCTCGACCTTCCTGCGCTCCAGCGCCGTGAGCCGCTGCAACCGGAGGTCCAGGATCGCCTGCGCCTGACGCTCGGAGAGCTTGAACTTCTTCATCAGGTTCTTGCGGGCCGTCTCCGGGTTCTGGGAGCGCCGGATCGTCTCGACGACCTCGTCGAGGTTGTCCAGCGCGATCAACAACCCCTCCAGAATGTGCGCCCGGGCCTGGGCCTTCTCCAGCTCGTAGCGGGTCCGGCGGGTGACGACCTCGAACTGGTGGGCGACGTAGTGCTTGAGAACCTGCTTGTACGAGAGGGTCTTGGGCACGCCGTCCACGAGCGCCACCAGGTTCACGCCGAAGCTCTGCTGCATCTGGGTGTGCTTGTAGAGGTTGTTCAAGACGACCTTCGGCACCGCCTCGCGCTTTAGCTCGATCACGATCCGCATCCCGTTCCGGTCGGACTCGTCGCGCAGGTCGGAGATATCCTGTAACTTGCGGTCCTTGACGAGTTCGGCGATCTTCTGTAACAGATGGCTCTTGTTGACCTGGTACGGGATCTCGGTGACCACGATCTGGGTCCGGTTGCCCTTGATCTGCTCGGTGTGCGCCTTTGCCTGGACCCGCACCGAACCGCGTCCGGTCTCGATAGCCTCCCGCATCCCGCGCAGCCCCACGATGATGCCGCCGGTCGGGAAGTCCGGCCCCTTTATGTGCTCCGCCAGCCCCTCGTCGTCCAACGCCGGGTCGTCAATGATCGCCACCGTGGCATCAATGACTTCGCCCAGGTTGTGCGGCGGGATCTTGGTCGCCATCCCGACCGCGATGCCGTCGGATCCGTTGACCAGAAGGTTCGGGTACCGGGCCGGCAACACCACCGGCTCCTGCTGTCTCTCATCAAAGTTCGGGGCGAAGTCCACCGTGTCGGAGCTGATGTCCCGCAGCATCTCCGTCGCCATGCGGGTTAGTCGGGCTTCTGTGTTGTGGCTGACGAAGCCGTTCGTTATGAACGAATGGTCTTCGGAGTCTACCCGGATCGAGTAGACCGGCTGCACCCCAGCCTCCTCCACCGACTCGACCTCGGCGTAGTAGTACCCGGCGGAGACGAGCGGCCCGACTACGGCCTTGACCTCGTCGGACTCGATCCGGTCCATGATCGCCCCGCCGCCGCTCTCCCAACGATCCACCTGGTCCACGTTGTTGCGTCGGAGCCAATCCCTGTTGGTGTAGCTCGTCGCGCCATCCGAACGGACGTAGGAAGCGAGGTGCGGGATGAGGTCCGACGACATAGCCCGGCTCTTCTCGGGAACAGAAGTCAATACAGCAGCCAGCTTCTCTTGCTTGGCCCCGAGGAACCCGACCTTTTCGGCGAACAAGCGGGCGTCGCGCCGGTTGGTGATGTAGAGCTTGATCTCTCCGTTCTCGTACCACGCCTGCTTCGCCACGACCCCGAACTCCAGCAGCAGAACCTGCAGGTCCCGCGCCAACTCCGGGCTCCGGGTCGAGTAGACTATCTGTACCGAACTGCGGGGAGCGAGCGACACGGACCCGTCACCCTCGAACGCACCCTGCAAGAACGCCCGCTTGAGCGCGGCGGATCCCTCCCAGATGAAGACCGGTACGCGCCGCTTCGCGCTCTTGGAGCCTACGATCTCGGCCAGCGGACTTTCCTTGAAGCTCCTCATGTTTTGCACGTCGAGCTCGTATACGGTTCGGCCGGATTTCAGCTCCCGCTCGTAGACGTAGCGGCAGCCTCCTACGAACTCGTCGTAGGCTTCGAGCACTTCGCCGAAGTACGCGCCGTCCACATTGTTGAACCCGGCACGGTTTTCAGAAGCCCAGCCTTCGGCCACGAAAGCCCCGGCCAGCAAGCCGAGTTTCCTGTCTCCCGGGCCGTGTTCGGAATCGTCTTCTCTATTGACCGCCCGGCTGAGTACGACGTGGTCTCCCGGCTCGACCTCCTCGAGCAAGGTCCAAAGCAACATCGGTACCCCGGCCACGTCTCTGAGGCAGAGGACCGGGTGGTTCTCCGTACCGGTCAGCTCGTATCCCTGACGGGTTCGCAAGCGCAGCGTCGGATGGTCGCCGCTATGGAACAGCTTGGAGGCCCGGACGGGGTCTCCGTCCCGATTGAGAACCTCGATATCCAGGTCTGCCTCGCTGTCCGATTTCACCTCCGCCAGGTCGGAGATGCGGCGGGTGCCCCGGGTCGTCCTCACGAGCGTGTCGCCCGGGACGCAGTAGCGCATAGCGGCCGCTGAGTCGCCGTCTACACTCCCGAAGTTGCCCTGGCCATCCACGAGCGGGTGGCGCATAGACCAATCTTGCGCGAGCCTCACTAGCGTGTCGTAGACCGAGGCGTCACCGTGCGGATGGTACTTACCGAGGACCTCGCCGACGACCGTCGCGCTCTTGCGGTACGACCTGTTCGGCTGGAGGCCGATGTCGTGCATTGCATACAGGACGCGGCGGTGGACCGGCTTCAAGCCATCGCGCACGTCCGGCAGGGCGCGCGAGACGATCACGCTCATCGCGTAGGAGAGGAACGAGTCCTTTATTTCGTCTTCTATGGAGTGGGGCTGTACGTTCCCCGAAAAAGTATCAAGCATCCAGGTTCTTCACTTCCTTGGCGTTTTCCTCGATAAAGATCCGGCGCGGCTCAACCTTGTCCCCCATAAGCGCCGTAAAGAGCTCGTCGGCGACCGCGGCGGACTCGACCGTCACCTGCAGGAGCGTCCGATGCTCCGGATCCATCGTGGTCTCCCAGAGCTGGGTCGGGTTCATCTCACCCAGACCCTTGAAGCGCCCGATGCTGGCGCTACCGTTGGCGTTCAGGCGGGCCAGGGTCTCCTGAAGCTCGCGGTCGTTGTAGACGTAGTAGTCCTTGCGCTGGTGCGTGACCTTGTAGAGCGGCGGCTGCGCGATGTAGACGTAGCCGGCCTCGATCAGCTCCGGCATGTTGCGGAACAGGAACGTCAACACCAGCGTCCGGATGTGGCTCCCGTCCACGTCGGCGTCGGTCATGATGACGATCTTGTTGTACCGGGCGTTCTCCAGATTGAAAGTGTCCGCCACGCCAGCCCCGATCGCGGAGATCATAGCCTGTATCTCCACGTTGGAGAGTACCTTGTTCATGTTTGCCTTCTCGACGTTGAGGATCTTGCCGCGCAGCGGCAGTATGGCCTGAAAGTTCCGATCCCGGCCCTGTTTAGCACTCCCCCCCGCCGAATCACCTTCGACTATGTAAATTTCGCTACGAGCGGGGTCTTTCGACGAGCAATCCGCCAGCTTGCCTGGTAGCGTCGAGCTTTCGAGGTACCCCTTGCGGATGGTGTCCCGTACCTTACGGGCCGCCTGCCGCGCCCGCGCGGCCTGGAGCGCCTTGTTGACGATAGCCTTTGCCTCGCCCGGCCGCTCCTCCAGGAACTCTGCGAGAAAGCTGTTCGTGGCGGTCTCGACGAGGCCCCGGACCTCGGTGTTGCCGAGCTTGGTCTTTGTCTGTCCCTCGAACTGCGGCTCGGAGAGCTTTACGGAGATAACCGCCGCGAGCCCCTCCCGGATGTCGTCTCCGGTAAGGCTGTCTTCTTTCTCTTTCAGGTGGCCTTTCTGGCGGGCGTAGGCGTTGACCGTGCGCGACAGTGCGGACCGGAACCCCGAGAGGTGTGCGCCGCCCTCGTGGGTGTTGATGTTGTTGGCGAAGGTGAACACCGAGTCCTGGAAGCCGTTGTTCCACTGCAGCGCGACTTCCACCTCCCCCACCTCGTCCTCGCGTTCCATGTAGAAGATCGTCTTGTGTACCGGGTCCTTTGCATCGTTGATGTGCTCGACGAAATCCCGGATGCCGCCCTCGTACTGGTAGGTGAGGTCCCGCCCTTCTTCGCGCTCGTCCACGACCCGGATCTTGAGCCCCTTGTTCAAGAACGCCGACTCCCGGAAGCGGCGGCTCAAAGTGTCGAACGAGAGCTCCCGCGTCTCGGTGAACACCTCCGGGTCCGGCATAAAGCTGATGGTCGTACCGGTTCCTTCACTCTTCTTGAGCTTCCGGTCCTTTGTCAGAGCGCCCATCGGGAACCCGCGCTCGTAGCGCTGGGTCCACAGGTGGCCTTCGCGCCGGATCTCGATCTCCAGCCACTCCGATAGGGCGTTCACTACCGAAGCCCCGACGCCGTGCAGCCCACCGGAAACCTTGTATCCCTGGCCGTCGAACTTCCCGCCGGCGTGCAGGGTGGTCATGATCACCTCGGTTGCGGACTTGCCGTACTTCTCCATCGTGCCGACCGGCATACCGCGCCCGTCATCGGTAACGGAGACCGAGTAGTCTTCGTGAACGGTTACCAGGATCTCCGAGCAATATCCCGCCAACGCCTCGTCTATGGAGTTGTCTACGATCTCCCAGACCAGATGGTGGAGGCCCCGCGGGCCGGTGGACCCGATGTACATTCCCGGCCTCCGCTTGACGGCTTCGAGCCCCTCCAACACCTGTATGGAACTTGCATCGTAAGAGCCACTAGAATTCTTGACAGCCGCCTTATCCGCCAAAAGAGACGATCCTCCTCAAACTTGGAAATCCGTTGGAACAGCACGAGCTTTTTTCGATGTACCTCTGCACCGCTAGATTGTAACATATACCCACCGCATGCCCAATGGGTGTTTGGCGCTTTTGGCGCTTAAATAAGCCTCTTTGCGCGGCTAGGTCACTCCCGGACACTATCCATTGTAGCGTTTGCGACCTCACCCCCAGATATGCGGATGATGTGGGCGCGATCCAGGACCTCAGGGCGGAAATATTCGAGGTTGGTGGTTGAGATGAGGGCCTGGGTGCTCTCCAGGAAGTACTCGGCCAGGTACTCCCGGCGGCGCTCGTCCAGCTCGCTCATGACGTCGTCGAAGAGCAGGATCGGGTCATCCCCCGTGGCCCACCGCACGTAGTCCCTCGCGGCGAACTTCAGGGCCAGCGTGGCCAGCCGCTGCTGCCCCTGCGAACCGAACGTCGTCAGGTCTACCCCGCCGAGCAACACCTCGAAGTCGTCCCGGTGTGGCCCCACGGAGGTCGTCCCACGTTCGATGTCGGCGCCATGCGCCGCTCTGAGCGCCTCCGAATAGCTTTCGAGGGGTGCGCTATAGGAATACCGCAGCGCGGCCTTCTCGGAGCCGTATAGGGCCCTCAGAGAAACTTTGAACAGTTCCTCCAGAGGCTCCACGGCCGCGGCGCGGCCTTCGAGGATCTTCTCGCCGAGGTCCGCGACTTTCCGGTCCCAGGTCGTGAGCGTCTTTTCCGAGGAGAAACCATCCCGGATCCGCCGCAGGAGTTGGTTGCGGTGCTGAACGGCTTTTGCGTAGTCGGCGGCGGCCCTGGCGTAGGACGGGCGGAGGGAAGATAGCAGACCGTCCAGGAACTCCCGCCGGTCGGCGGGCGCGCCTTTGACGATCCGGACGTCGTCCGGGAAGAAGGTGATCACCCGCACCCCGGCTCCCCCGGCGGCGTACTCCGTCAGAGACCTGGAGGGCGCGCCGTCCACGGTCAGGCGCTTTTTCTGGCCCGGAGCGTAGCCGATGGCGACTTTGCGCTCGCCGTCGTCCAGGGCTACGCGGGCTTCGGCCCGGCAGAAGTCCTCGCCCCAGCGGACGGCCTCGCTTTCTCTGGAGGTCCGGGGTGTGGAACCCGTGGCGGCGAAGGAGATCGCCTCGATCAGGTTGGTCTTACCGCGGGCGTTCCCACCAACCACGATGTTTAGTCCGGGAGAGAGCAGAACGGTCTCGTCGACGTAGTTGCGGAAATTGACGAGCCGGAGCGCCCGCAGGTAGGCCGTCAACGCACCTCAGCTCTCTCGTCCCCCACCTCCACCACGTCGCCCGGCTGCAGCCGGCGACCGCGCCGGGTCTCGACCTCGCCGTTGACCAGGACTTCTCCGAACTGGATCAAGACCTTCGCCTCCCCGCCGGTTCCGGCGAAACCCCAGACCTTGAGCGCCTGGCCCAGCGTCGTTCCCGGTGAAATCTCCGGCTCCAACTCAGATCAGCTCGATGCCGGATCCCGCATCGGCATGATCAGGTACAGAAAATCTGACTCTTCACTATCCCCGTTATCTTCTTCGGAGCCCGGCACGATCAGGCCGGGTTTGAGCGCCTCGTTGAGCTTGAAGAGGACTTTTTCCGTATCGACGGCAGATACCCCGTCTAACAAATATCCCGGGTTGAACGAGATGCTGAAGTCGTCTTCGCTCGTAGCCGCGAGTTTTTCGTGGGCTTCCCCGATCTCTCCGTTCCGCACGATCACTTCCACCGAGCCGTCCGAGAACGACAGGCTAACCGGGACCGGCGGAGACTGGCGTTGGGCGAAGAGGTTTACCCGGCGGAGCGTGCTCATCAGATCTTCCCGGTCCACGGCTATCTCGCGCTCGAAGCTGGTCGGCAACAACCGCTTGTACTCCGGAAAGTTTCCGTCGATCAGCCGGGTGCCGAGCAGCGCATCCCCGATCCGGAAGAGCGCCTGGTTCTCCGAGAGTGCCACCTCGATCTGCTCCTCATCGGTCCCGGAGAAGATGCGCCCCACCTCCTGCATGGCCCGGGCCGGCACTATCGCCTCCCGCGTGCCATCAAAGGTGCTGGCCAACTCGCTCTCCTTTATGGACAGCCGGTAAGAGTCCGTGGTCACCATCCGCACGCGAGATTCCTCGAAGCTGATCAGGATCCCCGTCAACACCGGCCGCGTCTCGTCCCGCGAATAGGAGCGCGAAACCTTCTCGACCGTATCGACCAGCGTTTCTCCGGACATGGTGAAGGAGTTTCCCTCGTCGAACCGCGGAAGCTGCGGGAAGTCCTCCGCAGCGTACGCCCGGATCGTGTACTCGTTATCCCCCGCCGCGAGCCGCACCGTGCCCGCCGCCGAGTCGTGCTCCAGGGCGAACTGCCCCCGCGGCAACGAACGCACGATGTCGTTGAAGATCCTCGCCGGTATAACCACCCGCCCATCCTCCTCAACCTCCGCCGGCGCCGAAGTCTGAATGGACAACTCCATGTCCGTGGCCGATAGCTTTACAACCTCACCATCCGCCTCCAGAAGAATCCCGCCGAGTACCTGAACGGAAGACCTCGCCGATACTCCCCGCGAAACTAGAGCAAGCTTTTTACCAAAGATATCTGTGTTGCAATCTACCCTCATGTCTGCCTCCTTCGCTCCTTATTATTACTACTTAAACCATATATTTATTAGAATACTAATAATAATAAGGCCTGTGGATATGTGGATAAACCCCCAAGAACCTTTTACCTAAGCCTTTCAGCCCTCCTCACGCCTGTGGACAAAATTGTGGATAAGTCGGTAAATCTTGTGGACAAAATGTGGATAAGTCCTGAGTTATCCACAGGTCAGAGTTTTCCACAAAATTATCCACAGGTTTATCCACAGATTTCACCCCTCTTATCCACAAGGTTATCCACAACCTATATCGCCATATACTCATAAAACCTTCTCATATCTGAAAACCCGTATATCGTTTTCCACAACTTGCGGAGGTTATCCACAGGTTCTGTGGATAACCTGGCCTTGCTGTGGATAACAAGCCAGGGGTTGTCCACAAGACGACGGCGACCTGTGGACGACCTGTGGACAATTTTAGCTTTGTATGCTTCCGATTTGTTACAAAGTTGGTACCCTACAGGGGAGGGGTAGGAGAAGATTCGGGGGCTGATGGGCGTGGTGGGATTACCGTTTGCTTTTGACGTGGTAGGTGATCTCGTGTATCTGGTTGAACGCATCTCGATCGTTGTTGATGAGGTTGGCTATCTTGCTGGTGGCGTGCATAACGGTCGAGTGATCCCGGCCGCCGAAAGCCTTCCCGATTTTCGGGAGAGATTCGTCGGTTAGTTCCCGGCAGAGGTACATGGCGACCTGGCGGGGATAGGCGAAAGCCTTGGTCCGGCTGGAACCCACCAGGTCCTGCTTTGCCACGCCGAAGTATCGGCAGACCTCGTGTTGGATAAGCTCTACCGGGATCTCCCGGTAGTCGGAATCCGGCAGGATGTCCTTTAGCACCTCTTCGGCGAGCGGTACGCTGACCTGGCGTCCATAGAGCGAGGCGTAGGCCAGTATACGAACCAGCGCGCCTTCCAGCTCCCGGATATTGGTCGAGACTTTGGAGGCTATGAAGGTCAAGACTTCGTCATCGACTTCCAGACTGTCCATGATCGCCTTTTTGCGCAGGATCGCGATCCGGGTCTCGAGGTCCGGCGGTTGGATGTCGGTGACGAGGCCCCACTCAAACCGGCTTACGAGCCGGTTCTCCAGGGTCTGGATGTACTTGGGATGCCGGTCGGAGGCTATGACGATCTGCTTGTTCTCCTCGTAGAGCGCGTTGAAGGTGTGAAAGAAGGCCTCCTGGGTCTCGACTTTGTTCTCCAGGAACTGTATGTCGTCCACCAGGAGCACGTCGTTTTCCCGGTAACGTTTCTGGAAGCCGAGCGGCTCGTTGTCCCGCATCGAGTTGATGAAGTCGTTGGTGAACTGTTCGCAGGTGACGTATCGGATTCTCATGCTGGGATCCTCGTCCTCGACGTAGGCCCCCACGGCGCGCAGCAGATGCGTTTTACCCAGCCCGACTCCCCCGTAGACGAAGAGCGGGTTGTACACGACACCCGGAGATTCGGCCACAGCCAGGGTTGCGGCGTGGGCAAACCTGTTGCCCGCCCCGATAACGAAGCTGTCGAAAGTGTAACGATCTTTAAAGGAAACTGGTGTTCTGGCGCTCAACACGGACTCCGCGGCCTCGGCGGCTGCACCTCCGGCGACGCCGTTGGCACCCCCGGATGCGGCGCCCTTCGGGCCACCGATGCTGACCACCAGCTTGGGATCGCTCCTGTCCAGGACGGAACCGAGAGCTTCCTCCAGCAGCGGCCGGAAGCGGCTTTCGATGTATTCCTTGGCGAAAGAGTTGGGGACGGAGATCTCCAGCTGGTTCTCGTCCAGCTGCACGGGCAGAGTTCCTTCAAACCAGACTTTGAAAGACGGTGTATTTATGTGCTCGGAAACACGATCGAGCACCTCAGACCATACTTGTTCCACGCCGGCGGCCATTTTCTACTTCGTCCAGGAGTTTACGATGGCTTCTACGAGATCCCGCCCGAGCGGGGAGATCAGGCGCTTCCCGGTTTCGTCGGCGAGCACGAGCCCGTGCTCTTCTAACAGGGACAGGTCCCGGTAAGCGGTGCTGACGCTGATCTCCAGCTTATCGGCCACGGTTGAAGGCCCTACTTCGCCACATTCGAGCACGGTTATCAAGGCTTTCTGCTGTCTGTCAGATATGTTCATGCGCGGCACGCCGTCCGGGTAGCGACGCTGCAGCGCACCAGAATAGGATAGCTCCTTGCCGGGTTCTTTGCTTTCGGGTACGGAGATCGTGGTCACCGTACCGCCGCCGATGTTGTCTTCGAGGGAGATCTTACCCCCCGCCTCGGAAACCGCCGCCTGGCCGCAGCCGAGCCCCGCCCCCACCCCCCGGATCTCCCGCAGCGCCTCCGGGGTGGCGCCGGAAAAGCCGATCTCCATAGCAAGGTCCTTGTCCTCGACTCCCGGACCCTTGTCGGAGACGCGCACGGTACGGCCACCCTCTAACACGGAGATCACCACGCCCCGGTAATCCGCGTGCACGAGGTTCTCTACGACCTCCTGAACCGCAGCCTCCGGCACGCTTCCCCCGAGGTCCCTCACCTTGTCCATGACCAGCCGGGAGAACTTCGGCGCAGCAGCCCTCGAGTTCGCCGCCGACACCTCGATTACCTCCGGCTCTCCGCCTTCGGGGTACACCGCTATCCGGATGCCGATGTCCGACGAGTCCCTGTCGCCTCTTGTGCGCTCTGAATAGATCATCCCCGGACTGAAATGTAACCTACCAACCGCCCCAACGCCACAGCCAGCGAGCAGAAATGCAGGTTTTGCTGGACATTAACCTGGTTATCCACAGAGTTATCCACAGCTGTGGATAACTCGCCGAAAAACGACGTTTGGGACCCTATCCGGCCCCGCTAGCGGGTCGTGGATATCGGGAGATCAGGCCTTGCAGCGAAATATATTGTCAGCAAAGGAACTCTTTTTGCAGGACTTTTCTAAAAACAGCGGCGTCGTAGGGCCCCGTGTGGGTACTTTGGTGCGCGCGGTGAGTGGCTGGATGAAGTCCGGCGCTTCGGATATACTCTCTTGGGTCTTTTCGAAGTTCTGATCTGCTGACACTGAGGAGTTTCTATGAAGCGCACTTACCAGCCCAACAGGCGCAAGCGGGCCAAGACGCACGGCTTTCGCAAACGCATGAGTACGGTCGGGGGACGCAGAATAGTATCTGCCCGCCGCCGCAAGGGCCGTAAAAAGCTGGCCGTTTAGTTTTTGCCGAAGAACAAGAGCACCCGACTTACGGATTCGCCGGAGTTCGAGAGGGCGTACCGACGGGGTGTCGCGTATCGGGGAAAGTTCTTTTCTGTCCATGCTTTTCCCAACGAGGTTGGCGTGGCGAGGTTGGGTTTGTCGGTATCGAAGAGGATCGGGAATGCTGTGACGCGCAACGCCGTTCGACGTAGGCTGAAAGAGATATTTCGCTCGGTGAGCGCCGATGTCCTGGGGCAGCGCGACATAGTGATCTCCGCCCGGCCGGCTGCGGCGGAAGCTACGTTCGGGGAGCTGGAGAGCGAATTTCTGCGGGCGCTAGAGAGATTGGACAACTCCGGTTGTTCGAGAAGGCCCGAGTGATTAGAGATGCACGCGAGGAGAACCGCGGTGTGGGCGATCAGGGCATATAAACGGTTTGTGTCACCGTTGCTTCCGCCTTCTTGCAAGTTTAGCCCGACCTGCTCCCAGTATACTATTGAAGCTATAGACAGATACGGTGTGTTGAAGGGCGGCCTTCTCGGGGCCTGGAGACTGTTACGATGCAACCCGTTCTCTCGGGGCGGGTTTGATCCGGTAAAGTAGCGAGGGTTAGATGATTAACGCGATAGCGGACTTTTTTCAGAGTGTCTTCTCCCCCATCGTCAGCGTGTTGGGGACGATATTGCTCTATTTCCACCAGCAGCTCGGCCTGCAGTGGTGGTTGTCTATCGTCGTTCTTACGGTGATAGTCCGTACCTTGCTCTTCCCGCTCACCGTGAGGCAGGTCCGCAGCATGCGTGCCATGCAGGAGTTACGCCCGGAGCTGGATAAGATCCGGAAAAAGCACAAGGACGACCGCCAGAAGCAGCAGGAAGAGCAGATGAAGCTTTTCCAGGACCGCAAGGTGAATCCTCTCGGCGGCTGTTTGCCGATACTGCTCCAAATGCCCATTTTTATCGGGATCTTCTATGTTATCCGCGAGTTCGGCGGCGACCCGGCGCGAAATGTTGCACCGGAATACCCGAGCTTTCGGACCGGCGGACTCTGGTGGTTCGAAAACTTGTCGGTCTACGATCCCTATCTCATATTGCCGATTCTTTCTGCGGTAACGATGCTCGCTTCCATGGAGATCACCAACAAGAGCATGGAACCCCAACAGCGCTGGCTGATGCGACTTCTACCGATCGGCATTACGGTATTTCTCTGGAGATTCCCCGCGGGCTTGTTTGTCTACTGGATTACCTCGAACGTGGTGACCCTGGTGCAGAACTACGTGATCTATCACCACGGTCCCGGAAGGAAGCGTCAGGAAGCGGCGGACGATGCGCGAGACAAGTCGAGTGAAAACGGACGGAAGGATACCGGAACCCGAGCAGAGAGCAACGGCGAAGACCCTGCCGTCCGAGCGGCCAAATCGGCGAAGAGAAAGCGCAGAAAGAAGAAAAAGAAATGACCCATAATAGAGAGTTCAACGCGGCAACTATCGAAGAAGCAGTGAGAAAAGCCTCTGAAGACCTGGATGTTGCACCCGAAAAGCTATCCTACGAAGTCCTGGACGCTGGTAGCTCGGGCTTTCTGGGGATGGGATCCAGGGACGCCCGGATAGCCGTCGAGTCGGGAAATTCCCCTCAAGAAGAAACAGGCGAACGCCCGGTGAACGAGGGGCTCGAGGAACCGGCGATCGGCGC
Organism: Rubrobacteraceae bacterium; assembly: GCA_050331175.1. Taxonomy (GTDB): domain Bacteria; phylum Actinomycetota; class Rubrobacteria; order Rubrobacterales; family Rubrobacteraceae; genus SIRX01. Next base: position 43,306 of record JBHJHC010000045.1, read on the forward strand.
CGCGAAGGCTCCTAGGGAACGTAAGGAGCCGGCCCCGGACGCCCCGCAAGAGGAGCGGCCTCCGATCTCGGAAGAGCTAAGGCAAAGCATCGAGGATTTCGTGACCACCGCTGTGGAGGCGATGGGTTTTGATGCCCGGGTCGACGTGTACGATGCCGGGGATGTTGTCGCGGTAGACGTGGCTTCGGGCGAAACGGGCCTGTTTATAGGCCAAAAAGGGGAGACCATTGACGCCCTGCAGTACCTCCTGAACACTGCAATGTACAAGGGCCAGCCCTTTGGCAAGCGCATCGTGGTCGATTCGGAAGGATACCGCCAGCGCCGCGTGGAGGCCGTCCAGGGTATGGCACATCGTATGGCCCGCAAGGCCGTTCGCGAAGAACGCCTCGTAGAATTACCCCCCATGAACCCGGCGGAACGCCGGATCGTTCATGTGTTCCTCAAGGACAACCCGCGAGTTACTACGAGCAGCCAGGGGTCCGGAGATAATCGGTACGTAACCGTCTTCCCCACTTAGCTGGTCTACAGGGTGTTTCACGTGAAACACTGTTCGCGACAAATGTTGTCGGAAACAAATTTTTGTCACAGGAGATTTTCCGTTCTGCAGGTGGTACGTCCTCTGTGAGCACCTCCGAGCCCGTTTCACGTGAAACACCGGTGAAAAGCGCCATGGAAATCCTCTGTCGTCAGGCAGGAAGTTGGGGATTAGAGCTCGACGCCCGGTCCCAGGAAACGCTATTGCGGTACGCGCAGCACCTGAGTAGCTACCAGGAAGCGAACGTATTGGGGACGAAAGATCTGGGCCGCGTATTGCTCGACCATTTATTGGATTCGCTGAGCTGCCTGCTGCACGAGCCGGCAAGGGGGGCGACCAGCATGGTAGATATCGGGAGTGGTGGGGGGTTGCCGGGCATCCCATTGAAGATAGTCCGGCCGGATCTCCGACTAACGCTCGTCGAAGCTACGGGGAAGAAGTCACGATTCTTGAGAAAAGTGGCGGAAGACCTGGCACTCCGGGAGACCACGGTAATCAACGCGCGGGCTGAAGAAGTAGGACGGGGGAACGAACACCGTGGCGGTTACGCTGTCGCAACAGCCCGGGCACTGGCGCCGCTTCCGGTACTGGCCGAGTATTGTGTGCCGCTCGTACAGGAGGGAGGCTGCGCAATAGCGATGAAAGCACTGCCGGACGACGTCGAGATGGCTGCCGGGGCAGAGGCAGCAAAAATATTGGGTGCCGAGATCTCCGGGGTGCTCGACGTGGAGTTCTTGCCGGAATTACCTCCCAAACGGCGGACCCTGGTAATCATGACCAAAACCGGCCCTACACCGGAAAAGTATCCCCGGCCGCCGGGCACCCCAAAAAAGAGGCCGCTCGGGGTTCGGTAGGAGAAGACTGCGGCCCGCTAGCGTGCTAAGATGCTCGCGGTGAGAACCGTAGTCGCCATAGTGAATCAAAAGGGTGGGGTTGGCAAGAGCACTACGGCCATCAACCTTGCAGCCTATCTGGCGAGCAAAGACGAAAAAGTGCTCGTGGTTGACATGGACCCTCAGGCCAACGCCACGAGCGGGCTCGGCGTATCCGAGGCCGATGTCGCGGAATCCATGTACGACGTGCTATTGGAGGGCAAAGGCTTACAGGATGTCGCGGTAGGGACCGATGTGCCCGGCCTACACGTGGCACCATCGAGCATAAACCTGGTAGGCGCCGAGGTGGAACTCGTTTCCGCTCTGGCCAGAGAGTACAAGCTGTCCCGAGCCCTGGAGAAGCTGCCGGAGGAGTTGTACGATCGCGTCCTGCTGGATTGCCCGCCGTCCCTGGATCTCCTGACGCTAAACGCCCTCACCGCCGCCGACGAAGTTCTAATACCGATACAGTGCGAGTACTACGCGCTCGAAGGGCTAACCCAGCTAATGCGGAGCATAAGGATGGTGCGGGAAGAGCTAAACCCGACCCTCCGCATCGGTGGGGTGCTCCTGACCATGTTCGATCCCCGCACCAACCTGGCCCGGCAAGTCGCCGACGAAGTACGCTCCTTCTTCGGCGAGCAAGTATTCCAGACGCTGGTTCCCCGCAACGTAAGGCTCAGCGAGGCCCCGAGTTTCGGCGTGCCGGTAGCCCTCTACGCGCCCAAAAGCGCCGGCGCCGAAGCCTACTCGGCCATAGCAGACGAGGTGTTGAGCCGTGGGTAGAAGAGGCCTTGGTCGCGGACTCTCCGCCCTGATAGCCACGGGGGAGAGCGTCGGGGGGCTCAAGTTCGAGGAGATACCGGTCTCGGCTCTCAGGCCAAACGCCAAACAGCCCAGAAGGGCGTTTCCCGAGGCCGGAATAAGAGAGCTTGCGGCCTCCATCCGGGAAGTCGGCATCCTCCAGCCCCTCGTCGTTCGCTCTACCGACAGCGGTTTCGAGCTGATAGCCGGTGAGCGGAGGCTGAGGGCGGCGAAAGAAGCGGGATTGGACCGTGTTCCCGTTTTGATCCGCCAGGCTGAAGACAACGAGAGCATGGAACTGGCGCTCGTGGAGAACCTCCAGAGGGAAGACCTGAACCCGCTAGAAACCGCCGCCGCATACCAGGCGCTCATGGAGGGCTTCGGCCTCACCAAAGAGCAACTCGCCAACCGACTCGGCAAGAGCCGCGCGACGGTTGCCAACACGCTCCGGTTGGCGCAACTACCAGAAGCCATCAGAAACATGGTGCTCGAAGGTAGCCTGACGGAAGGACATGCCCGCGCCCTCCTCGGCCTTCAAGACGAGGAACAAATGCTCCTGCTGGCTGAAAGGATCCGGGCAGAAAAAATATCCGTGCGCAAGACCGAGGAGCTGGTAAGGAACTACTTCCCACAGCACCCGGAACAACCGGCAGAATCGCATGAAGTTCCCAAGAACGCGGATAGAACCATCCCGGAAGAGTTCGACGCCGCAGCCGGCATGATGCAGGAAGCCCTCGAACTACCCGTAAGGGTCAAGGTCTCCCGCCGGGGCGGAAAAGTCGAGATCCGGTTCCGCAGAACCGAGGAGCTGGAAGCCCTGGTCTCGCTGCTAACGAACAAAACAACCGAAGAGTAAACGTACGATCGGTTGTAGTAAACGATACAATGCTGGCTTTCGCCGGGGGTGCGTTTATCTTCGTACTGGTATAGGATACCCTGAGGCGGCGTTGGCCGGACCCGGTGTTCGAGGGGGATAGGATCGTTAGAAAGATAAAGCTTGCTGCGGCGGTAGGGGTTTTGGCCCTGGCCTTGTGCCCGGCAAGCCTGGCTGGGGCGCAGACACCGGATGATTCGGCGTCCGGGACGACCGCGGGCGTCGACGCCGAGATAGTGGCACTCGAAGCCCGGAACCAGGAGCAGAATGCTCGGTTGGTCCAGCAGGTGCAAGAGGTCTCTGACGTTGGGCAGGATCTCCAGGAGACCCAGGCGCAGGTTGAGGGGGCGGTGATTCGTAGCCGGGAGCTTTCGGTACGGGCGGGGAAACTCGAAGACGAGCTCGAGTCCCAGCAACAGACATATATTGCGACCGAGCGCAGGTACAAGCAGCAAGTCCGGGCCGCGTACAAAGGCGACAGTGTAGAAGGTCTCGTGGGAATCCTGGCCACGGTTCTGGATCCTGGAGAGGATTCAAACAACCTTACCCGCGCCCAGGTACGGGACGTGCTGTTGAAGAGTCATCAGAGAATAGAAGATTACCGCGGCGCCCGGCAGAAAGTGAAGAACACCAGACGTCAGGTGGCGAGCAAGAGGTCCGACTACCAGGAGGCGCTAGAGGAGGAGCGGGTCCGCGTAGAGGAGTTGCGGCAGAAAGAACGAGAGCTCGAGGCTTCGGTCTCGCGGATCCGGGCCGGCAAGGCCCGGACCGGCGACCGCGTGCAGCAGTTACAAGCCGCAGAGCGTGAGCGGATTCTCGCCACGAGGCCGGCCACCGGGGGGGCGGCGGTCCAACGCGAACAGGAGTTACGGATCGCCCGCGACGAGATCGTGGCCCGCCCCGTAGAGCCCATTCCCAAAAAGCAGTACAGGAAGCTGTACCGAGAGTCCGCCAAGAAATACGGGTTCGGCAGAGACTGGTACGTATTGGCCGCGGTAGGAAAGGTCGAGTCAAATCACGGGGAGAACATGGGACCCTCCAGCGCCGGCGCGCTGGGGCCGATGCAGTTCATGCCCTCGACCTGGGAGTCCTCCGGGGTGGACGGCAACGGTGACGGGGTGGCGAACGTGATGGATCCTCGGGACGCGATCCCGGCGGCCGCCAAGTACCTCAAGACCGGTGGCGCACCCGGAGATTGGTACGCCGCACTCTACTCTTACAACCACGCCGACTGGTACGTAAAGAAAGTTCAGGGCGTGGCGGAAGGCTATCGGAGGTTGGCGAAGGACAGCAGCACGGGTCCCTACGTTTAGCCCGGGCTCCCGGATAAACCGGCCGCGGCGCTAGAAGTTCGTGCAACCTGCACGAAGAGTTCGAGCCAAAGGCGAGATAGCATCAAAACGTGTACCAGACGCTCGCCAGGCGATTCCGGGTTTCACTTCCTCTCTCACTCTGCGTGCTCGCGGCGCTCTGGCTCTCGGGATGCGGCGCCCACGCGGAGAGCAAGCCTCAGCTAACGGTCTTCGCGGCCTCTTCCCTGACGGACGCTTTCGAGGAGTTGGGCGGGGAGTTCGAGGAGCAAAATCCTGGTGTGGAGGTCCGCTTCAACTTCGCCGGGAGCTCGGCGCTACTGGCGCAGATCCGGCACGGAGCCCCGGCGGACATCTTCGCCCCGGCGGACGGGGCCAAGATGGACCAGGCCTGGGAAGCCGGGCTCGTTCAAAGACCCCGGGTGTTCGCCAACAACCTGCCCGTGATACTCGTCCCGGCCGAGAATCCGGCCGGGGTGGAATCCCTGAGGGATCTGGCAGATCCCGGCGCCGACCTCGTCCTGTCCCAGAAGGGGGTTCCCATAGCCGGGTACGCGGAGGAGGTTCTGGAAAGAGCCGAAGGCCGGTACGGGGACAGCTTCAAGACCCGGGTTGTGGGGAACACGGTATCCCGGGAAGCCGACGTTCGGGCGGCTTCCAACAAAGTAGTTCTGGGAGAAGCGGACGCAACGTTTGTCTACGCCAGCGACGTAACGCCGGCAGTTCGGGACGAGGTCAAAGTCGTGGAGATACCCGAAGGGCTCAACGTAGTCGCCACTTACCCCATAGCCGTGGTGGAAGACCCGCCGAACAGGGCGCTGGCGCGGGAGTGGACGGAACTCGTACTGGGCGTAGAAGGACAGCGGGTAATGGAGAAGTGGGGGTTCCAGCGGGTGAGCCGATAGACCAGCGCCGGGGGAGAACCCGTGGAGAGGTGCTGACCTCCGGAGTCGGAGTGGGGGCGCTGGCGCTGCTCGCGGGGTTTATCAGCCTGCCTATTCTGAGCCTGGTCGTCTGGGCCGTCGGTGAAGGTTCCTGGCGGGCGATGACCTCGCCGGTTGCCGTGGAAGCGTTGCTCCTGAGCGTCCGGACCACGGCGATCACGATGGCGATCCTGCTCGTGGTCGGGACGCCGGCGGCGTATATGTTGTCGAGGGCCGAGTTCCGCGGGAAGCGCCTCCTGGATAGCCTCATAGATATCCCCGCGGTCCTGCCGCCGAGCGCGGCGGGTATAGCCCTGCTACTCGCGTTCGGGAAGCTGGGGCTTCTGGGACAGTATCTGCAAGTCTTCGGCGTTCAGCTCAGCTTCACCACCGCGGCCGTGGTGGTGGCCCAGCTCTTCGTCGCCTCGCACTTCTACGTGCGACAGGCTTCGGTGGGGTTCGGCCAGGTGGACCGCGAGGTCGAGGAGGCGGCGCTGGTGGATGGCGCCCGGCGCAGTAAGGTGTTTACCAGCGTCACGGTACCGCTGGCGTTCCCGGCGCTGGTTGCCGGGGCGGTTACGGCTTGGGCGCGGGCTTTGGGGGAGTTCGGGGCCACCATAATCCTGGCCGGTAACCTGCAGGGGGTAACGCAGACGATGCCGTTGGCGATCTACGGCGCCCTGGAGCAGGATCTCGACGCCGCTGTTGCACTCTCCGTGCTGGTGCTGGGTTTCTCGTTCGTAGTGATTCTGACCGCCCGGGTGTTAACCCGCAAGATGCAGGAGCGGGGCGGAGGTTAGGCGAGGCCGTCCTCGGTCAAAACCATCACGTCCGTTGCTTTGACGAGCGCCGTGGCCCGCTGCCCTTCTTCGAGGCCGAGTTCGTCGCAGCTCTCGCGGGTGATCAGGGAAACGAGGTGGTTGTCCCCGACCTGGAGCGTCACTTTGGCCGCCACCTCGTCCTTTACGATCTGGGTAATCGTACCGGGAAGCCGGTTACGGGTGCTGAGTTTCATCTTTCTCTCCTTTCCTGATCGCCAGCAGCCCGAGCTGGAGCGCGAGCCGCGCTTCGGGCTCCCTCAAGTCTAGCCCAGTCAACTCCTGGATGCGCTCCAGGCGGTAGAGCAGGCTGTTCCGGTGCAAAAAGAGCCGGTCCGCCGTTTCGCTCGCGTTGGCGCCGGTCTCGAAGTAAACCGAGAGGGTCTTTATGAGGTCGCTCCCGCGGTCCTCGTCGTAGTCCGCGAGGGGGTGCACGAGCCTCGCGAAACGGGCGAGGTCCTCTGAGCGCGAGAGGGTGTTTAACAGGGTGCCCGGGTCCATAGGGTCCATAATCTGCGCGGCGATGTTATCAGGCGTGGGGTTTCCGTGCTAAAAAGGGCCGTATGGACAAGGGCCGTATGGACGCCTCGCGCACAGACATGTTCCGCAAGCTCCTGGAGAAGGATCCGGAGAACCCTATGGTCCTCTGCTCCCTGGGGATCGAGCTGTTCAAAGCAGGGGATTACCCCGAGGCCCGGGAGTACCTGTCGCGCGCCATCGAGAACAAGCCGGACTACTCCGTTGCCTACCGGACCCTCGGACGTACCTACTACGAACTCCACGAGAATGCCGCGGCCCGCCGAACCTTCGAAACCGGCCGCGAAGTGGCCCAGAAAAACGGCGACCTCCAGACCGTAAAGGAGATAGACGTCTTCGTGCGGCGTCTGGACAAGCGGGAAGCCGGAGAAGCCTAGGCTTCCAGGGGGCGCCGCGCCGAACTGGCCGGACAGCTTCTGCTAACATCCTGGCGGGTTGAAAGAAACGGTTTTGATCTCTGTGGACTACGAAAGCCCGTTCGCCCATCGAGTGGCCCGGGACATCTGGTCCGCCCTCTCCCGGAAGGCGCTGGACTCGGGGTTCGCCGGCATCACCGCCCGCTGGATGAGCCCGCAACAGCGGGAGGGCGCCTCCGGTCATGAGAACCCTCTGGCTTGCATCTTCGTGATCGGCCCGGACCGCCCGGAGACGGTGGACCGCATCGGCGCTTTCTCCGGGCCGGAGGCTCCGCGGCTGTACGGCGTGGTGGTCGCCACCCCCGAAAGGCCGAGTCCACTATCAGGTTCCCTGCTGTACCAGGGCGTGGGGCGGTTGACCGGCGCCGGAATCCGGGCTGGCGCTATCCTGCCCGCGCTCGTCCCGGTCTCGCCCAAAACAGAAGGCGAGGCTTACGTCGCCCAGCTCATCGAATATCTGCGAAAGGCGCGGGGGCGCCGGTGATCTCCGTGCTGGTCGTGATCCTCGTCCCGGCCGCTTTCGCGGGGTTGGCCTACCGGCTCGGGATGGTGAGCCGGGGTGGGGCGCTGGGAGGGTTTGTGGTGGCGGTCGCGATCCACGCGAGCCTGGGATGGCGGGGATTCGCGGTCCTCGCGCTCTTCGTGGTCGGCGGCTCAGCCCTCACCCGGCTCGGCTACCGGCGGAAAGAGCTTTCCGGAACGGCGGAGGGTGGGGGAGGGCGTCGCGGCGCGCGCAACGCCCTGGCCAACGCCGGCGTTGCCGTCGCGTGCGCCCTGCTGGCCGCGCTCACGCCGTACCCGGAGGCCTTCGCCGCCGCGTTTATTGCCTCTCTGGGCGCGGCGTTCGCCGACACCGCAGAATCGGAGGTCGGACAGGTCTACGGCCACACACCCCGGCTCATTACCACCTTTGCGAGAGTCCCTCCCGGCACGGATGGTGCCATCTCTCTACCCGGCACCCTCGCCGGGCTCGGCGCCGCAATCCTTACAGCCGCGTTCGGGTTTTGGATCGGGCTGGTCGGAAGCGCGTCAGCAGTAGCGATCGTCGGTGCCGCGGCATTCCTGGGGACGGTGGTGGACAGCTTGATCGGGGCGCTCGCCCCGCGTCTGGGGAACGAGTTGACCAACGCAGCCTGCACCCTGACCGCCGCCTCCCTCGCCTTGCTCGCCTAGCCGGGTAGCCGGATAAAGGCTACTTGCGGTCCGTCTACGGCCCGCCGCGGACATCGGGCCCGAAGTTTCGCTCCATCCAGCCAACCGCGTGCTCGACCAGCCCGCGGGCATCGAACAGATAAGCCGGTGCTTCCCCTACCATCCCATCTGTCCCGATCCCGGCCGCCAGCGCGTCCCGCGCGATGTGTTCTATGTAGTCCTCTTCCCCGAGGATTTCTTTGTAGGGCAAGGCTCCCTCACCAGTGTCGATGTCCGAGAAGTCGCGCCACACGCGCACCCCGTTCCCCATCACCGGCATGCTGTAGCCCACCCGGCGCTTGCCGGGAACCCGGGCCACCGCCTCCGCGTGATGCACGAGCGTAACAGTCTCTAACGGCGCGCCCAGCATCGCCACCTGGCCGCCGAGTTCCACGAAACGGGCGTATGGCGTGCCGGAACCGTAGGCGTCGTCGTAAGGGTGATCTGCCGCGAGCACCCCGGCGAGGGGGCCTACGACCGCCACTCCCGCCTCCGGATGCCCGCTGTGCCGCACCCCGGGCCACGTTCTCAACGCCTCGGAAACCCGTCCGTGGTCGCGGCGCGCCCTCGCGACGCGCGGATCATAAGCCGGATGCTCTTCCAGGTAGATCCTTCTCGTCTCCTCGTCCCGTTCGTCGAGGTCGTCGGGCGGCTCGTCCTGCCAGCCGGTGTAAGCCACCAGCGTCCCGCCCGCCCCCAAGACGTCGAGCACGCCCCCCACGACGGTCTCCGCCCCGCCTACCACAAGACCGAGCGCCGACATCCGGCAATGAACCATGACCACCCCACCCGGTCTCAACCCCAGACGGGCAAGGTCCCGACCAAGCCGCGAACGCGCCACCAACATCCCTCAACAATAGCAAGAGTACCGGCCATAAACCAAAGACCTTGACAAACACCGCTTCGTGAGCAATAATAAAACGGTACTGTTTAGTTTACTTAGGAAGGATTAGAGTTGGCTACGAGTTTGGAGGAGCTTGGACCGCGGGCCCGGGCGAAGCGGGCGCAGGTTTTGGCGGGTGCGCGGGGGGTGTTTTTGCGGCAGGGTTTCGCGGCGGCGAGTACGGATGAGATCGCGCGGGAGGCGGGTGTCTCCAAGCGGACGCTGTACGCCTACTATCCCAGCAAGGAGGAGCTCTTCGCCGGTGTCCTGCGCGAGCTCACCGTCGAGAACCCGCAGACGCGGGTGATAGATTTCGTGCAGGGAATAGAGCCGCGCAGCCCCGAGGAGCTGCGGGAGGCGCTCGGTGGGTTGGCCAGAAAGATCCTCACGACCATCATGGGTCCCGACTATCTGGCGCTCCTGCGCACGATCATCGCCGACTCCCACCGCTTTCCGCAGATAGGTGAGATCTTCCGTTCCACGGTCCCCGAACGGGGCATCCGGGAGGGAAGTTCCATGCTCCGGCGGGCCCAGGAGAACGGGATCGTAGTACCGGGTGACCCGGAGGTCATGATGCGCATGTTTATGGGCCCGCTGCTCACCTACGCCCTGGTCGACGGGCTGTTCAAGCCCGAAAGCGAACCGCAGCCGCCGGGGCCGGAGAAGATCGACGAGATCGTCGAACTGTACATGAAGGCTATTTGCTAGCGCAAGACCAGGAAGGAGTGCCCGGCTGATGAAAACCACCGACAAGAAAACCGTCGAGCAGGAACAAACGCTCCACGCCCGAGCCGGAGATCCCTACAATCCCTACAACTACGACCGGTTTAGCGTCGACCTTTATCGGTTGGATCAGCTTCCAGGACCGGAGGTCGGGGAGCAGGCCCCGGACTTCGTCGCCGAAGCGCTGGACGGGCGTACGGTAAGCCTCTCTGACTACCGGGGTGTCCCGATAGTTCTCGTTACCGGCAGCTACACGTGCCCGCAATACGTCGACAAGATCGACGCGATGGACCGAATCTCGCAGCGATATCCGGAGGCAACGTTTCTCACCATTTACGTTCGCGAGGCACACCCCGGCGCGGAGGTGCCCCCGCACCGCCACATGGAAGAAAAGCGCGCGCTAGCGCGACGAACGGTAGCCGAAGACGGTGAAAAAGCAGAGGTCCTTCTCGACGATCTCAACGGTACGGCGCACCGCGCATTCGGGAGTTTGCCAAACGTGGTTTACGTCATCGACGCGGGTGGCACGGTCGTGATGCGCGGCGACTGGAACAACCCCCGGGTCGTGGAAGAAGCGCTCGGCCGTATCAGGCGCGGTGAGTCCCTGGGCGGCATGTGGTCCGGCTTCACCCCCGGCTCGCCTCTTACAGCGGCCCGGGTACTCAGGAGAGCCGGCTGGAACGCCCTGGGCGACTTTCTCGTCGCCCTCCCGAAGCTTGTGGCGCACCATGCGGCGCAGCACCTCTCCGCATCCCGGAAGAGCCCCCGATGATCGTGATGAAGATAACGAACTTGGAAGGAGAAACCACATGAGGTACGTAACGAAGATCCCCCAGGTCTTGCTGGTACCGGCGTTTCTGGGGGCTGGGGGACAAAAGCTGGCCGCCACCGACCAGATGGTCGAAGAGTTCGACCGCTACGGCTACCCGCAGTGGATGCGCGCTTTTACCGGCGCCGTCGAGGTGACGGGCGCCCTCGGGATGGCGACGGGGTTCTTCAGGCCCGCGGTCACGCCGCTTGCGGCATTGCTGTTGGCGGCCACGATGACCGGGGCGCTCGCCACCCACATCCGCCTTGGGGACCCGGCGAAGAACCTGGCGCCGCCCGCCCTGTTGTTGGCGCTGTCGGCAGCCGTGTTGGCGGGGAGCAACGCCGGGCGCGGCAGCTCCGGTCCGTAGTTTCTTACGGGAAAGCATCGAGCAAGGAGGAACAAGAAGATGTCCACTACCGACGTACTCATTGTTGGGGCGGGACCGACGGGCCTGACCGCGGCGAACGTGCTCGTCCGCCACGGGGTCGAGTTCAGGATCGTAGACAAGACGTCCGGTCCCGTAGAAGAGACCCGGGCCCTCGTGGTGCAGGCCAAGATCCTGGAGCTTTTGGACAAACTCGGCCTGGCCGACCGGGCGGTAGAGGAAGGCCAGAGGGTCGGGGCTGCAGAGCTCCTCAAAGAAGGCAGGCATATCGGAAAGCTCACGTTCTTCGAAGACGACCGGGACGACCTCAATCCCTATCCGTTCGCCCTGATCTACGAGCAGAACCGTACCGAGCGGCTTCTGGTGCAGGGCCTCGAAGAGTCTGGGGGCGAAGTCGAATGGGGCACAGAGCTCGTATCTCTCGTGCAGTCGCCGAACGGCACTACGGCAACCGTCCGCCGTCCCGACGGTACGGAGGAGCCGATCGAAGCGGGTTGGGTGGTCGGCTCGGATGGGGCGGGTAGCCTGGTGAGGCACTCTCTGGGCCTGGGCTTCGAGGGCGACACTTACGAGGAGGCCCTGTTCCTCGCGGACGTGGAGGTAGAGTGGGACTTCGAGCCCCACCGGCTATACCTGGATCTGGCCCGGGATGGGTTCTACGCGTTCTTTCCGATGCCGGGTGAGCACCGGTTCCGGCTCGTAGGAAGCGTGCCGGAGGAACTGGAGGAGAAGGAAGATATTACCCTGGAGGACGTCCAAGGGCTCCTCGACGAGTACAGCGGGGTGGAGGCCAGGATCACGGCCGCGCACTGGACCAGCGTCTACAAGATCCACCGCCGGATGGCCGAGAACTTCCGCGTCGGACGCACGTTCCTAGTCGGGGATGCCGCCCACATCCACTCTCCCGCCGGGGGCCAGGGCATGAACACCGGCATCGGCGACGCCTACAACCTGGCGTGGAAGCTGGCGCTCGTCGTAAAGGGCGCGGCGAATCCGGAGCTCCTCGACTCCTACGAGGCCGAACGCATGCCGTTCGCCCGCGCCATACTCAACGGTTCGGACCGGGGTTTCTCCCTGCAGGTCACGAGCAACCCGCTCGCGAAAGGACCCAAGCTCTTCGCCGTCCCGCTACTCTTCCGCCTGGTGTCAGCCGTGCCGCCGCTAAGAAGGTGGGCTTTCTGGTTCGTATCCCAGCTCTGGACGGAGTACCGGGACAGCCCGGCCGTCACCCAGACGGGGCCGGCAAAGAAGAGCCCGAAAGCCGGCGAACGTGCCCCTTACGGCTTCTTCGAGGCCGGCCCCGAGTCCGGCCGGAGCATCTTCGAGTCGCTCCGGGGGCCGGACCACCACCTGCTCCTGTTCGAGGGAGAAGAGCCGGACCCCGCGAGGCTCGCGGCGACCCGCGAAGAGGTCGGGCGCCTGCTAGACCTTTACAAAGCACCGGTAAACGTTCACCAGATCTCGGCGAACAACAAGAGCCTGCACGAACGCTACGGCGCCGGGACGGCGACCCTGTTCCTCATCAGGCCCGACGGGCACATCGCCTATCGGGGCGAGGCCGGCGACATCATCGGCCTGAAGATGTACCTCGACTGGTTGTTCGGGAGGGACCGGGGTCTCGCCGGGCGAACGCGGAGCGTAGAGGGGAGGGTGAGGGCATGAACGCGCTGAGGATACTCGCGAGCCCGAGAATCTGGCTCTCCATGGTCGCGGTGGTGGCGGTACTCGCGCTGCTGTTCTTTGCTTACCTGTACGCTATCGCGAGCCCGCAGGAGAACCTGGAAGATTTGCCGGTTGCCCTGGTAAACGAAGATCCGGGTGGCGAGCTCGGCGGCGAGCAGGTCAGGCTCGGGGATCAGGTCGTAGAAAGGGTAACCGGGCCAGATTCTCCGGCGGCCGGCACGGTCGAATGGTCACAACCCGATAGCCGGGAAGAGGCTCTCGAAGGGCTCGGACGCAACGAGTACTACGGGGCTATCGTGATCCCCGCAAACTACACGGAGCAGATCTCGGGCATCGTAAGCCCGCCGGAGCTGCCCATCGCCGTCGTCAACGAAGATGAAGGGGCCGACGTGCGGGGCGGGCCGACCAACCTCGGTGAAGCGGTGGTAAAGAGGATCACCGCGCCCGACTCGCCGGCGCCGGGCTTTGTGGAGTGGACGCAACCGGACAGCCGCCAGGCTGCGCTGGATCAACTCTCGAAGGGCGAGGCCTACGCCGCGATCATTATTCCCAAAGACTACTCGAAGACGCTGGCCAGCATGTCCGGTCCTCCTCCGGGAGCCCAGGGAGCGCCACCCCAGGTAGCGCCGCCCCAGGGTGAGATGTCCGGCCCTCCTCCGGGCGCTCCCGCGGATGGTAGCGGTCCCCCGCAGGGGAGCCAGCCTCCCACGCCGGAGCCGGCGAACATAAAGCTGCTCACCAGTCCGGCTGTGAGCCCGGCTACCACGGGTGCCATAGAGGATGCTTTCACCGGCATCGTCGCCGGGGTTTCGGGGGCTACTAGCGAGCGCATATTGGGCGGCCTCTCGGAGCAGGGCGTTCCGGTGCCGCCGGGAGCCGGGGCGGTGATCTCAGACCCGGTCCGAGGCCGGGTTTCGGAGGCAGAGATCGGCTCCGACGCAGGACCCCTGCCGAAAGCTCCGGAACCGGCGGAGATCGAGGTTCTCACCAACCCTTCGGCGGGCCCATCCGCCGCAACCCCGGTGACGAACATCTCGACCGGGATAGTGCAGGGCGTCTCCCAGGCGACCAGCGAGCGTCTAGCAGAAGCCGCCGGGGAGCAGGGAGCCCGGCTCACGCCCGAGGTGGCGGCGGTGATCGGAGAGCCGGTACAGGCGCAGGTCATTGAGGCCGAGCCGGTCGGCGAGAATTCGGGCAACGGCCAGGCGCCCTTTTTCCTCGCTTTTCTGGCGAACCTCGCCGCTTTCGCCGGGGCGGCGGTGATCTTCTTCGGTGTCGTCGGTGTTGGAGAAAACCTTGCCGGGCGAGGATTGCGCCCTTCACGCGCGGGCTTGTGGACGGTAATGCTCTTGCTGGGACTCTTGTACGCGGCGCTCGCTGCCGGAACGGAGCTGGGCGTTGCGTCCGGGATCATCGGGGTCGAGTACGAGGCGGAGACGCTGCAAGTGTTTCTGTTCCTCACGCTCGCCATAGGGGCGATCATGGTTCTGGTGATGCTGCTCGTCGCGCTCTTCGGGCCTGCCGGCCTCGGCGTCGCGGCGCTGCTCGGCGTGCTACTCGGCCTCGTATCCGCCGGCGGACTCGCCCCTGTCGAGGCGCTGCCCGGCTTCTACCAGGTATACGCCGACTGGCTGCCCCTGCGGTACGTCAGCGACGGCCTGCGCGCCCTACTCTTCTTCGACGGAAACTCCTCCGCAGGCCTCGGTGATGCAGTACGGGTCTTGGGCGCCTACCTCGCCGGCTCCATAGTGCTGGGATACGCGGTTTATCTACTCCGGGACTTCTTGGGTAAGCGGCGCAAGGATACGGGAAGCGCGGTTGAGGAGCAGTGACCGTGGAGGTTATCGGGGTGGGAATGGGGAGGACCGGCACGACCTCGATCCAGCAGGCCCTGGAGCGGCTAGGCTATCGCGCCTACAACTTCGAGGCGGTCGTGCGCGAGGATCACTTCGACGCCTGGCGCCGGCTGGCCGAAGGGACCGGAGAACCCGACTGGCCAGCCCTTTTCGGGGGCTACGACGCCACCATCAGCTGGCCCGCCTGTTTCTTCTACAAGGAGCTTATGGAGGTTTACCCGGACGCGAGATTTATTCTGACGACCCGCGACCCCGAGAGCTGGGCCGAGAGCGTCGTTCGTACCTCGAAGGTTATAGCCACCGTAAGAACGGCGCGCTTCATCCCCCGGGCCAGAAAAATGACCGCCCTGATGGACGCGCTAATGGTGCCGGTCCTCGGCGGCTTTCCGCCGGAGAAAGAACGGGCGATCTCGGCCTTCAAGCAACACAACGCGGCGGCCAGAGCATACATCCCTCCGGAGAAACTGCTCGTCTACGAGGCAAAAGAGGGCTGGGAACCGCTGTGCGACTTTTTGAACAGGCCCGTCCCCGGCGGGCCCTTCCCCTACGAGAACCAGGGTGACACCTTCATCCGGCAGGCGCTCCAGCGTTTCATCTTCGGGCAGACCGGGAACAAACAACCCGGCACGCAAAGCATCGGAGAAGGGGATTAGAAAAGATGGCCGAAGAAGCAAACCTGGTCAAGCTGGAAGATTTCGACGGCGAGGTCGAGGAGCACTGGCAGGAGGCCGGAGGTAGCACAGTCCTGGACAACAGCGGTGAAGAGGTCGGTACGGTAGAGGAGATTTACATCTGGGAAGAGCCGGGAACGGCCCACTTGATCGAGGTCTCCGGCGAAGATCGAAACTTCCTTGTTCCGATATCTGCGGTGGCCAATACGGACGAAGATGGGGTGAAGATCGAGCAGAGCAAGCAACGCTTGATGGACTCGCCGGAGTTTGACTCGGGAGACGACGTCCCGGACGACGAAGACCGCCGCGCCGCCTTCCACTACTATGGTTACCAGGATCCCCTCGACCTGGGCGGGTAACCTGGCTTACCGGCTGCCGGAACGATAGGCTCCAGAACTGCCCGCAGCTCTTTCTCGGGGACGAGACAGATGCTATATTAAGCCCATGCGCGCCAGGACACACATAGTCCGGACCGGTCCTCGACTATAGAGCCCCGCGCGTCTTTTTCCCGGATCTACCAGATCTAACTACCCAGAGCCTGCACGAGGAGTCGAAGTGAGCGAAGCAACGGCGAAACGAGAATACGAGCCGGCCACCGTAGAGCGCCGCTGGCAGGAAAAGTGGGCCGAGAGCGGCCTCTACGAAACCGACGAAGACACCGGCAAGCCCAAGCATTATGCGCTGACGATGCTCCCGTACCCGAGTGGTGACCTGCACGTGGGGCACTGGTACGCCATGACACCCTCAGATACCAGGGCGCGCTTTATGAGGATGAGCGGCCACCGGGTCTTTTTCCCGATAGGCTTCGACGCCTTCGGGCTCCCGGCGGAGAACGCCGCGATAAACCGCGGCATCCACCCCTACAAGTGGACCATGTCCAACATAGACAACATGCGCGACCAACTCCGGCACATGGGGGCCATGTTCGACTTCGACTCCGAGGTGGTTACCTGCGACCCTGAGTACTACCAGTGGAACCAGTGGTTCTTCCTCAAGTTCTACGAGATGGGGCTCGCCTACCGGGACGAGGCGCCGGTTGACTGGTGTCCCAAGGACAATACGACGCTGGCGCGGGAGCAGGTCGTCGGGCCGGACCGGGTGTGTGAACGGTGCGGGACGCCGGTTGTCAAGCGGAACCTGGCGCAGTGGCTTTTCAGGATCACGGACTACGCGGAGGAGTTGCTGGACTTCTCCACCATAGAGTGGCCCGAGCGGGTAGAGACGCTGCAACGGAACTGGATCGGGCGTTCGGAAGGCGCGGAAATAGAGTTCGGCATCGAGGGCTACGGCCCGGTCACGGTCTTTACCACCCGGCCCGACACGCTCTTCGGCGCGACGTTCTTCGTGCTGTCCCCGGAGCATCCGGCGGTCGAGAAAATAGCGACGCCGGAGCAGGCCGGCGAGGTCCGGAGCTACGTCGAGCGGGCGGGCCGGATGACGGAGATAGACCGCACCGACGTAACCCGCGAGAAGACCGGCGCGTTTACCGGAGCCTACGCCGTGAACCCGGCTAATGGGCGCGAGATCCCGATCTACATCGCCGACTACGTGCTCATGGGCTACGGGACCGGCGCCATAATGGCGGTTCCCGGTCAGGACCAGCGCGACTGGGAGTTCGCCGAAAAGTATGGCCTTCCCATAGTCCGCACCGTCGAGCCGCCGGAGGACTTCGAGGGCGAGGCCTACATCGGCGAGGGACCGGCGATCAACAGCGGCTTTCTCGACGGCCTCGGTATAGAAGACGCCAAAGCCCGCATGACCTCGTGGCTCGAAGAGAACGGCGAGGGCCGGGCGGCGGTGACCTACCGGTTGCGGGATTGGCTTATCTCCCGGCAGCGGTATTGGGGCACCCCGATACCCATCGTGTACTGCGAAGACTGCGGCACGGTTCCCGTTCCAACGGAAGACCTGCCGGTGCGCCTCCCCGAAGACGCGGAGTTCATGCCCACGGGCGAGTCGCCCCTCAAACTCGACCCGGACTTCTACAACACCGGGTGCCCGCGGTGTGGTGGCCCGGCCACGCGGGAGACCGACACGATGGACACTTTTATGGACTCCTCGTGGTACCAGTACCGCTACCTCTCGCCGCACTACGACGAGGGGCCGTTCGACCCCGAACGGGGCGAACGCTGGCTTCCGGTGGACCAGTACACCGGCGGCATCGAGCACGCGGTGATGCACCTGCTCTACACCCGCTTCTTCACGAAGGTGATGCGGGACATGGGCCTCGTGGACTTCGACGAGCCGATGGAGCGGCTCTTCAACCAGGGCATCATCCTCGGCCCGGACGGCAACCGGATGAGCAAGAGTCGCGGCAACGTCATAAACCCGCAGGATTACGTGGACCACTACGGATCCGACGCCTTACGCTGCTTCCTGATGTTTATCGGGCCGTGGAACGAGGGTGGGCCGTGGAACAGCCAGGGTATCGAGGGCGTTTCGCGCTGGCTCCGGCGCGCCCTCTCGCTCGTCGGCGCAGGAGAGGCCACGGGCGCCGAGGCCGACCCCGCCGAGCTGGCTCGCCGCACGGACCAAACCATAAAGAAGGTCACGGAAGACCTCCGGGCGTTCCGCTTCAACACGGCCGTTGCCGCGCTTATGGAGCAGACAAACTACCTGCTCGGCATCCGGGGCCGGGTAGGGGAAAAGGAATGGACCGGGGCGCTGCGGAAGTTCGTGCTCGTAATGGCCCCGTTCGCGCCGCACCACGCCGAAGAGATGTGGGCGGCGTTGGGGGAGGATTACTCGGTCCACGAGCAAGGATGGCCGGGGTGGGACGAGAGCCGGATAGAAGCCGCGGAGATCACGCTCGTCGTCCAGGTCAACGGCAAGCTCCGGGACCGCATCCAGGCCCCGGCGGAGATCACCGAAGAGACTGCAAAGGAACTGGCGCTCGCCAGCGAAAGGATTAGACCTTTTGTAGAAGGAAAGGAGCTTCGCAAAGCTATCTACGTGCCGGGGCGGCTGGTAAACCTGGTGGTCGGTTAGAACCCGTCGAACGCCGGAGATCTGAAATGGCGCGCCTTCGAGGCTAGAAACGGGAGCTGTCCGTTGGTACCGGTACCTGATTCCGGACCGTGGTCCGGATAGAAAGGCGGGAGACGGCGTTGGACGGACGGGAGGAAGGCCGCCGGCAGGAGGGCGCGGGGTACAGCGACCGGCTCTACAACGAAGACCTCCGCCCGCTCGAGGATGACGAGCGCAACTGGACCACCTATGATCTCTTCGCGACGTGGATGGCCAGCGTCCACAGCATCGGCGGTTACACGTTCGCGGCGGGATTGTTCTTTCTGGGGCTTGCGGGATGGCAGGTATTTTTCGCGTTGATGGTAGGAATAACCGCCGTGTTCCTCCTGACGAACCTCATCACCGTCGCCGGGCAGCAGCAGGGCGTCCCGTACCCGGTGTTGGCCCGGATCAGCTTCGGGGTTTTCGGTGCGAACCTCCCGGCCCTGATCCGGGCCGTCGTTGCGACCCTGTGGTATGCCGTACAGACCTGGCTGGCTTCGGTGGCGATCCGCATACTCCTGGTCGAAATATTCCCGGGGCTAAAGCCGCTAACCGAGAACTCGATCATCGGGCTCTCGACCCTGGGTTGGATCTGCTACCTGGGAATGTGGTCCGTCCAGTTGCTCGTGCTGCGCAGCGGCCTGGCCCGCATCCGGGTCCTGATCGACTGGTCCGGACCGGCGATCTACCTGGCGATGTTCGCCCTGGCGGCCTGGATCTGGTACGAGGCCGGCTCGCAGATGAGCTTCAGCTTCAGCTTCGGCTCCCGCGAGCTTTCGACCGGACAGACGATCCTTACCTTCTTCACGGCGGCGGCCCTGGTCGTAAACCTCTTCTCGCCGCTGATGCTCAACTTCTGCGACTTCACCCGGTGGGAACCCTCGGCCCGCAGGGTCCGCCGGGGAAACTTCTGGGGCCTGCCCGTCAATTACGTCCTCTTCTCCGCGGTGGTCGTGGTCACCACCGCGGGGTCCATAGCCGTCTACGGCAGGGCTATCAAGGACCCGGTAAACCTCGCCGGAGAGATCCCGAACCCGCTGGCCCTGGCGCTAATAGCCCTCACCTTCGCCGTCGCCACGATCGGGATCAATATCGTTGGCAACTTCGTCGGGCCCTCGTACGATTTCGCCAACGCCTTCCCGAAGTACATAGACTTCAGGCGCGGGGGCGTGATCACCGCCGTCCTCGCCCTGCTGGCGATGCCGTGGTACCTCTACCAGAGCCCCGTGGCGATCAACTACTTCCTGGGCGGCCTGGGGGCCTTGATCGGCCCGATCTTCGGCGTGATCGTCGTGGACTACTACCTGATAAAACGCGGCAGAATCCAGGTTCGCGCCCTTTTCCGGGAAGGTGCCAGCGAGCCGTACTGGTACCGGCGGGGCTGGAACCCCGAGGCTCTCTACGCCTTCGTGCCGGCCTCGGTCGTGGCCCTGATCTTCGCCCTGATCCCGTTCTTCAATGCTATCGCCCCGTTCTCCTGGTTTGTCGGGAGCGCCCTCTCGGGCACCCTGTACTGGTTCGTGGCGCACCGGCACCGCACGGTTGTGTTGCCCGGCCCGCGAAACGGGGGTTCCCCTTAGAAAGGTTCCCTTAGAAAGCCGGGAGGAACGACCTTGAATGGTAGCTCACCCATCACCGCCGTGAGAGTGGGGCGGGACGACCGGGCCTTCGGAGGGTTGGATCAGGACCCACCCGGAGCCCTCGAACGAGAGCTGGAATGTCTCTCCGCTGCCCCGCCCGATAAACGTCTTGAACGAGACGTCGCTCTTGATGCCGGTCTTGACGCCACCGCTCCAGGCTATCGCGGATTCGGGGTCGGCGAAGGTGGGGGTGCCGGTGTCGAGCAGGACCGGGTCTCCGTCAGAGGTTACGGCAACCTTGCCGGTTCCCGCCAGCACCACGTTGAACAGTCCACCGGCCAACCTCCCGGCGCCCTCGACCTTCTGGATGTTCCAGTCTATGCCGGGCTCGAAGGCCAGTATGTTGTCGCCGTTGACCGTCATTTGTTCGTCGGCGAGGTCTATGACCATGATCTTCCGTTTGTTGTAGGCTAGAAATAGGTCGCCGGTCCCGGTTGCGGCCATCAACTCGGCCCCCTCGCCGGTCACCGCCTTCTTGAAGAAACGGCCCAGGCCGCCACCTTTGTGCTCGAAGCGAACGTTGCCCTGGTAAGCCACCATCGACCCTAGCTTGGCCTGGATGTGGTCTTCTTCCAGCCGGACCTTTAGCATCGAGGAATTCTGGAGGGTAAACCGGCCCTCCGGGGTAACCTCTTTGAACTGCTCCAGATTGGTCTCGCTCATGGTCACACCTCCTGGTCTCACTTCCTACCAGATATGATGGACCACGCCCCGCTCCAAGTCCAGAAGCGTAGGAGCGGACTTCAGTACATTCGGCCCCCGGGCGGCACTTTTCGGTCGGGGACGAGCAGCACCACCTCACCGGCCTCGTCCGGCACCCCGAGGACCAGCAC
Organism: Rubrobacteraceae bacterium; assembly: GCA_050331175.1. Lineage (GTDB taxonomy): Bacteria > Actinomycetota > Rubrobacteria > Rubrobacterales > Rubrobacteraceae > SIRX01. Next base: position 64,080 of record JBHJHC010000045.1, read on the forward strand.
CTCGCTTTTGAAACCCGCGATCCGCTTCGGTGGAAAGTTCACCACCGCCACGACCTGGCGCCCGACGAGCGACTCGGGTTCGTAATTAGGGGTTATCTGGGCGCTGGTGTTTCTGGTTCCGATCTCCCCTCCGAAATCCACCGCGAGCTTTACGGCGGGCTTCCGGGCCTCCGGGAAGGGCCCGGCTTCGACGATCTCGCCGACCCTCACGTCGACCTTCTCGAAATCCTCCCAGCTTATTTCGGGCACTGTTCCTCTTCCTCAGTGGAGCTTGCGGACCTCGAAGAGCTCCCGGACGATCCGGAGATCCAGGTACCGCGGCAGAAAGATGTTGCGCGACCACTGCACGGGCCGGTTTTCGGCGACGTACATGGTCTCGGTGAGTGAGAATACGGCAGAAGGAGACGACAGGTCGAGCGTCTTCCCAACGGCGTCGTCGGGCCCGATCGTCTCGGCGTCGATGATCAACTCGCTAAAGCTGACCGGCACCCCTTCGGAAACCAGGAAGTCGAGCAGCATCGCGTCCGGCGGAAAGTGTTCCCTTACCCTATCTGCCGGGATGACCTCTTCAGGTACCACGTCTACTATCCACGCCGCCGGCTCGTCCGCGACCAGCAAGACCCGCGAGACTTTTACTAGAGGACTTCCTTCGGATATTTCGAGCGCCCTCGCCTCCGACGAATCCGCGCCGACCGCCTCGATACACAAGTCCCGGTTGTCCAACACCAGGCCCAGCCGATCCGCCTGGACCGTGTAAGTCTCTAGCCGCTCTAACCCTTTGTGCAACCGGCTACCCTCGGGCAACTGCGCCACGAAGGTCCCGCTCCCCTGGCGACGCTCCAGCATCCCACGCGTGACCAGCTGCGTTACCGCCGCCCGTACCGTAGCCCGGGATACGTCGAGGCTCTCCATAAGCTCGGCCTCAGGTGGTATGCGATCCCCGATCCTGTACCGCCCGCGCACCAGTAACTCCTCGATACGAGTCTCGGCCTGCAAGTACAGGGGCCTCTTGTAGAGCGGGCCGAGACGTTCGGGTTGGACTACTTTTTCAGAGTCGCTCATACCCGCCATTGTAACAACGTGTAGGTCGAACGCCGGATTTCGTACTCCTTGTGTACAAATTTATACTCTTGCCTGACAAATTTATCTCTGTTATTTTGA
>JBHJHC010000046.1:0-27038 GCA_050331175.1 Rubrobacteraceae bacterium
GGAAGCCGAAGACCCGGAGGAGAAACGAGAAGGGCTAATAGCGGACTACGAGGAGCGGTTCAACAACCCGATGGTGGCTGCGGAGATGGGCTACATCGACGACGTGATAGACCCGCGCGAGACCCGACCCTACCTGATAAAGGCCCTGCAGATGATCCGCACCAAGCGTCCCGAACGTCCACCGCGCAAGCACGGGAACATCCCCCTGTGAGGATCGAGCCCGCGCCGACGGAAGATGAAGCGGCTACCATAATGGCTGCTTTGCAGACCCTGCATGAAGGCGAACAGGGTGTGGCGCCAGCGGTCAAGCGCAGTCGTTGGCGGCTCGCAGGTTTGCTCGGACATCCGCTTCCACAGGGGACGGAGCTCGAAGGCTCTCTTTGGATTTATATAGGATGGGAGAGGCTGGTCTAGGTGTTCGAGAAGGTGCTGGTAGCGAATCGGGGTGAGATCGCCGAAGCCGCGGCCTTTCGCTGCTCAACCCAGCCGAATGAACGTGGCGAGAGCCTCCTCTTTTTGGTCGGCGGATCTTCGGCCAAGTAAACAAAGGGTTTTAAGACCCGTTCGATAGAGAGCAAAACCTACGGCAGAGGTGACACCGTGCATAAGATGATCACTGGCAAGTGGAATGTCGAATTCGAGGTCCGTGGAAAGGGGCCACTTCTAGTACTGATCAACGGTTTAGGTTTCGGGAGCTGGGCGTGGTTCAAGCAGACATCAGAGCTTTCGCGCCACTTTCGCGTCGTGACCTTCGATACTCAAGGTAAACCAGACCTCAAGGACGGAGTCGCCGATATCGCCGCCGTCGTAGCAGCGTTGCTGCACCGTCTCGGCGTACGCAAGAGCCATCTCCTGGGTACGTCGCTAGGGGGGTTCGTTGCTCAGGAACTTGCTCTGAAAAGGCCCGATCTCGTCGATCGATTAGTCCTTATCTGCACCAGCTATGGCGGCAAGAATCAGGACGTGATGTCTCCAGGCACCCTCGCAGCGATGTTCGGGTTGGGTGCAGTGAACCGAAATCTGGCCGCCCGCCGGGGCCTTGAGGTAGCCACTTCCGAAGCGTATCGAGTCGAGTATCCTGAAGAGTTCGAGCGTATCGTGAGTTGGCGTTTGGAGAATTCGCCGTCATTGTCTTCGTATCTTCGACAAGCCTTGGCTGGTGTACGATTCGACTTTTCACGGGAGGCGCGCAACATCAGCGCTGCCACTATGGTGATCCATGGCTCAGACGACCGCATCGTGCCTGTAGCAAACGCCGCAGCTCTCGCCGCAGCTATTCCGAGCGCCAAGCTGCGGGTTTTAGATAGAGCCGGCCATCTGGTCTTCATCGAACGAGCCAAAGAGGTCAACGAAGAAGTCATCTCCTTTCTGAGATCACACAAGCCCTTCGAAGAGCGGAGTCCGCAATGAAGGCGAGCAGCATACACGCGGAAAGGGATGCGCGGAGCCTATGAGCCGCCGAAGAACAGAGAACGTTCCCTTCCAGCCTCTGCGCCGGAAGGAAACTGCGCCATCTGGGTCGATGCCTAGGCCGCTTGGGAAAGAGGCTACTCGACTGGCTAGCAAACTAGGGCGTCTAGGGAGATCGTATTGCCTCCGATATCATGCGTCGTGAAGATAACATACGAAATTTGACTTATCGGTTAATATGTCCAATAATGAAATTCCCGGCGCCCTACACCAATCCCTTTCCTATGAGTAAAGTGGGACGCCGGGGTTTGAACCAGACTCTCACAGCGAATGGGGCTTCAATCTGCCTCCACGGGCGCGAGACGGCACGCCCGTCGATCACCTATGGCCAAGGGGCCGTTGCTGGAGATGAAAAAAGAGGCGAGGTCAGCTCGTCTTGGCGGGTTGCGGGAGGATCTTCACTTCTCGTCTCGCAGGCGCTCGCTTCAGCGAAGCTGATGCACAGATGCGCTTTCGTAGTTAGGGAAGGTAGTACTCATCTAGCGTATTTTTCCCCTTCACAAAGGTTGCTTTTCCACAGACTTCCAACTGGATCCTCGCAAGGCGGTATTTTTGGCAGACCGATAGCGCACGCAACGTCTCCACGCCTCACAGGCGGTCATGCGGGGGTCAAGGTGAGAGGCACGCACAAGCTGATCAGAGAAGCATCAACCACACCCTACAGAAGTCGGATGCTCTACGAGATAACTTGTGAGCCATTCTTGGCCTGCTCGAGTAGAGATCCGAACGCGAGCATGTCTAGCGACCGCATGTCGTCGTTGACGTGTACAACAACTTGTTGTACGGTATGCACATGCTTCGTGCAGCACGCGCGAGAAACAGTACAGGGGAAGCTGCCGGAGCGGAGGATCTGGCCACAGTATCGCGAAGCATGCGCGAAGCGAAGGAGATGCTCTCTGCAGTGGAGGCTCAGGCGCTCGTGGGTGTGGCGAGCGTGCTCGCCGAGACGGCTGAGAGCCTGGCCAGGACCGCCGAGTGTCTGGAGGCGATGCAGCCGTCGGAGTGGATGGACGCGGAGCAAGCTGCTGCGTACCTGGCCGACAGGAGTAGGGATTCCTTCGATAAGGTCGCCCCCTCGCTGCCCAAGCACTACCTGACTGAGCGGAGACCACTGTACAACCGACGCGAGATCGACGAGTGGCTCATGAGTAGGTGAGGAGGGGGAGCTTTGTGTGATTGGCTTCAACGAGAGCAGGTTCGACGACGTCCTGCGCTTCCTGATGCAGAGCAGGAGCCTACGCGGACCAGAAGATCTGTCCAGGCTATTGAAAGAGAAAGGTCGAGAGGTGACGGCCGAGAAGATAACTGCTCACATGGAGGGACGTGAGTGGGTGGACGCCAGCTTCCCGCGCTGGATTGCTGAGGGCCTCGATCTGAACGCGTGGGAGATGGGGCTCCTGGCACATGCGGTTGCTTACGGTCAGGTCCATCCTCCCTGAGCCAGAGCGATAGAGTGTCCGAGTTTGGGTCGTGTGCTTTGCAGTGAGCACTGGGGCGTCGAGGTACCCTGATGATCTAACATTCCCCGATTTCAGTCCACCGAGTCTTTCCTCTTCTCCCGCTTCCTACGTATCTCTCTGTAAGCATTCAAGCGCCTCTGAATGTCCTCTATCTCCTCGTCGGAGAGGTGTACCCTTCCGTAGGTGTAGGCCCATTGGAACTCAATGTCTTCCTCTTCGTCGAGCCCGAAAGCGTCCTTCAACATGCCTGGGATATAACCGGGCACGTTTGAATCCCTGAGCCACCGAGAGATCTCCTGCTGCTTGATGCCGCGGTGGCCCTTCTCCTCCAAGCGACGGACCAACCCCTTCTGGTCTAATCCCCTGTTCTCCATAAACCCAGCAACCACCCTGCCGAAGTAAGTGAACCCGGCCTCATCCGACATCCCATTCTCCTCTCGACGCTCCGAATATACGAAAGATAACAGAACTCGTATCTGTACAACAAGATGTTGTAGGGACCAAGTTGGGAAAGAACCATACGAAGGCGGCACTTGCCACAGTATCTATACTCCCGAGAACTCACGTACCACGGTGACAACCTTCACCTACATGCAGTGTTTTAGTACCACACATGGTGTAGCTCATTATAGGACACCCGTCTACCGTCGGCGACCATGGACAAGAGGGTGCTGGCGGAGAAGTTGGGAGCTCTGGTTCGAAGACTCCGGCTGGAGAGGGGACTTTCCCAGGAGGTGTATGCCCAGGTATGTGGTTTGGAGAGGCCGCACGTGGGGAAAATCGAGCGAGGGGAGATCAACGTCACCGTAGCGACCACGCTGAGGCTGGTTGAAGGTCTGGATCTCACCCTGGTCGCCTTCTTCGCAGAGCTGGAGAGAGAACTCGGAAACAGCAGCGGGTAAGACTAGAGGTTCGTTAAGCGTTCCCGATACTCGCCGGCCAAAACGTCATCCTCGGCACCTTCCATACTTCTTCTAATCCTCCAAGTGGTCGCCCGTGCGCAAGTGCAGATTGCGCCACCGCTACCAAAGGTCTTTACAACAAGTTAGTGTGATAGTAGGCTCTGTACACTAACTTGTTGTACGCGGAGGGTAGACCATGAGCGTTTGGGCGCAGAGTTGGGCTTATGAGCAGCGCCTCGGCAAGTGGCGTGAAGTCAAGGGCAAGAAGGCTTGGAAGGGAGACCCGGGAGCGAAATCGGTACTCGCAGCCGTGGCAACCTTCGCCGACGAGGCCGGCTATGCCTACTGCGGCCAGGACACCCTGGCCGCGATGACGGACATGACTGAACGGTCCGTCCGGGAGCACCTACACAACCTGGAGCACGCTTACAAAAGGATAAGGCGTGAGCATCGGCGCAAGGGATCGGGTAGGGGGAAGGGTGAGTTTACGAGCGATGGCATCTGGCTTCTGGCGCCGACGCACCGGTTGAGGCCTCCGAAAAGTGGCGACCAATCACCAGAAGTAGAGCCACCGGAAAAGTTTGCCGTCGGAGAGAAACGCGCATACCGGCGGAGAAGTTTGCCGCCGGGTGGGCGGAAGAGTTTTCCGGGGAACCGTCAGGGGGTTGAACCGTCAGGAGAACCGTCAGTTGCTCCCGCAGGGGCGCGGGACGCCGCTCTGGATCATCGTGCAGACACCTACGTCGCTATGATCGAGCGCCAGACCGGGCTGCTGGGGGTGTCGCTTGACGCCGACGAGCGTCGCAACCTAGGGGTTTTCGTGAAGGCCCTGATCGAGGACCGCGAGGCCATGGCCGAGCAGATGCTCAGATTCGTCTCGCGCTACAGCCTCCGGCGGGGGCAGGGGGCGAAGATACGTTTTTCGCAGGCTTGGTCCGATGTGGCCGCAGGACCAAAGGCTCCTGATTCCGGGACGACCGCGGACGGCGAAGCGGCTTACGAGGAGGAAGGCTATCGTTGAACGGAAGACCCGCAATAGACTACGAGGCGCTAGCCCGTCGCATGGAAGGAAATCCGCCCGCCCGTCGCTACCGGACGCCAGACAACGAGACCTGCGACGTGTGCGGCGGTTGGAAGGGCGGGTGGGCTCCGGTCCATGGCCGCTTCTGCTCCTGCGAACGCCTCGTGGAACGCGGCTTTGCGCAGCTCGCGACCGTTGACCCGGAGGATGAGATGGGGTTCGACACCCTGGAGCGGGTGCATCCGACGCTCGGACGCGCGGCCCGCCTTGTCCAGGGAGCGTCGCTTGGGGAGCCAGGACGTGGGGTAGCTATGTTCGGTAAGCCAGGGATCGGCAAGACCCACTTAGCGGTGGCCGCGTGCCGGGAGGCGCTGCAGCGAGGCGTGCTCGCCGGCTACTACAACGTGGCCGGGCTCGTCTCCCGCATCCAGGAGACCTACTCACCGTACGAGGAGGAGACACGGCGGGCGGTGATCGAAGGCGTGGCGAGGCGCCGCTTCGTGGTGCTCGACGATCTAGGCAAAGAACATCGCTCCGCGAACGTAGACTCGATCATCTACGAGTTGGTAAACGCTCTCTACATCACCCGTGCGACCCCGATCCTATGCTCGAACCTGCCGGATGTCGAGTATCGCGGTCGCTACGACGAGGCGGTCAGGAGCCGCATAGCCGGGATGTGCGAGATCGTAGTAGTGGCCGGGGAGGATCGGAGGAGGCAATAGCCATCGGCTGGGAGAGCGAAGAGCGCCAGCTCGAACGCCTGAGAAAGATCGCCGAGGATGAGCGTCGCCGGGCGGACGCCCTGGAGGAGCGTGTCGGGCGGCAGTCGGCGGTCGTCTCCGCCCTCGCCGATGCCGTCCGCAAACTCGCCGCCGATCCGGACAACCGGGCCGAGGCGGCAGAGCTGTTCGAATTGCTATCCGATGCCAGCATTCTCGGAGACGAGGCCCCTGGGAGTGGTAAAGATTCGGATACCCTTACTTGCCGCGAGAGAGAGGTACTTGTGTTGGCTGAGAAAGGGATGACGAACCGGGAGATCGGGAAGGCTCTGTTTATCTCCGAGAACACCGTCCGCAAGCACCTCAAGGGCGCGAATCGGGCTCTGGGTACCCACACCAAGGCCGAGGCCGTACACGCCGCCAGGCGTCTCAGCGTCCTCTGACTTCCAGATAAAAAGGTACACGAACGGGTACCGCAAAGGTGTCCATTCGGGTGCTGCCAGCCGGTCCATATGCGGGCAGACTGCTGCCCGTGAACGGAGGGCGGGACATCCCGGGCGGTTCGCCGAGGTACGGCGAGCCCGACGCATCCGAAGCTGGCGTCCGCTTTACCCCTCCAACGAGAGTCGCGGCGCACCCCGGTCTCGTCCTCCTTCACAGAGCCGCAAAACCCTCCCGGGGGGCGATTACTTCCTACGAAGGACCCACCTTCCTCAACCACCGTCCCCCGACACCTACCCCGAATAACGGTTCGAACGGTGGGTGTAGGTGAAAAGTCCTCTATCTCAGCAGCAATACGATCTTCCGGAGACGAACCTTCCTGAGCCCGCTGCAGAACTGGCTCCCGGATACGAACGCGAGGAAGCCGGTTGAGCCCGACTTCCCTAATACAAACGCCCAGCGGGCTCGACCGGCTAGAATCTCTCTTGCACGATTTCGAGGGAGTGCTCTACAACTGGCCCGAATACTTGAGCGTTCTGCAAGAACCCTCTACTTACATGGCCGCGGCGGGCATCGGCGCCGCCGGCCTCGGCATGGTGTTCGCAGGCCGCCGGGCGGGGAGCTACCTGTCACACACGCCCGGAGACGTTGTGCTCGGACGCAGGATGGACACCCGCCTGGACCGCATCTTCCGGACCCTCGTCGTTGCCGGCTGGATAGACCGTACCCACCACATCGAGGTTACCGGTCCCACGGGATCCGGTAAGACCACGGCCCTCCTGCCGATAGCCGTACAAGACCTCATTAACGGCCACACCGTCGCCACCGAAGAGATCTACGGGGACTTCGGTACCAGCCTTATTCCCTACGCCTTGGCGCTCGGACAGCCCGTCTTCGTCCTCGATCCCTCGCTCGATGGCTCGCTCTGCCTAAACCCGCTGGCCGGAGAAGACGACGAAGATGTGGTGGAGCACTTCGCCTCCGTTGTCGAGGGCCTCTTTGCCTACCACCCCTTCTACAAGGGCTTCAACGGGGACGCGGCCCGCTCCTTCGCCCGGCTCGCCCGCGAGTACGCCCGCCAGCAGGGCGGGGAGGCGGACCTGGCGCTCTTCAAGCTACTGCTCTCGGACCGGGCCTTTCTTTACCGGGTGCTGCAGGTAAAGGTAGAGGGCACAGGCTACGACAAGGTCGAGACCGTCGGCGCTCCGTGGGTCTCGCGTGACACACGGAGCTGGTTCGCCTCCGACTACCTCCGCTGGTCCGAGAAGCTGCGGGTCGAGTACCTCTCAGCCCTAAAAAACTGGACCAACAAATTGCTCGCCAAGACGGCCGCCAGGCGCGTACTATGCCCCGGTCCGCAAGACCTGGCCCTGGACTTGAAGACCGCGCTTTCTACCCCGGGTGCTTTGACCGTGCTGCGTTTCCCACCCGAGGCCATCGACGAGGAGCCGGCCTACGCGATGGCCCGCTTTGTCACAAAGACCATCCAGAACCTTACCTTACGGCGCTTTCCAGACGCCTTCGGGTCGGATCTGCCTGTTCCGCCGCTCGCGCTATTTATGGACGAGCTGCCAACCCTCGTGGGCGAAAACTTTGGCGACGCTAAGACCACGGCGCAGTACATGGCGCTCGTCCGGAAGCAGGGCGTTTCGGTCACCGTCACCCATCAGGGCGGCGCCCTTATGAGCGACGTGCTCTCCGGAGCCCTGGATACGAATGCCCGTGCCAAGCTCTTCGCGCCGGGCCTTGGAGCCGAAGATCTCTCGAAGGCCCAACAAACTTTGGGCTTTGAGGACAAGGAGGTCCACGACGAGCGGGAAACCAACGCCAGCCCCTTCTCTATAGGACCATATTCCCGCTCGCGCGGGACCCGCATGCAACGGGCGCCCCGTTTCGGTGAGGACGAACTCCGGTACGCGAAGGTCGGCAACTGGGTCCATCTGCCCTTCAGGGGGCTCCAAAACCGACCGGCGGAGCGAGTCCGGATGCGCCGGGTGCCGCCGCCCGAAGCCTTCGCCCACCCGTCCTGGTACCGGGCCTGGCGCCGGCCGAGGGTAGCTTAGGACGTCGTGTTAGCGGCGGAGCACAAGGCCAGCGGAGGCCAGAAAGAGAGGACACAGGGAGGTGTCATCGACGTGAAGACTTCACCACGGACAAGCAGCAGGAGGAAGGAGACGAGCATGCCCCGAATCAATGAAAGCGCCGGTCGTCGGAGCCCGCGGCCGGAAGCGGAGCTGGAGACCACCAAGACCACGGAACCCTCCGGAATACGGGCCTTGGCGGTCCGAGCCTGGGAGACGAACGTGTTCGGTACCCGCTTTTGGCAGGACTTCGGGTGGTGGCTACTGGCGCTCGCCACGCTCTCGGGCGCGATGCTTCTCATTCACGCAAACCCGGCCTTCGCCCAGTCCAGCGACATAAACACCTGCAACGCGGGCAACGTAGGTGGCGAAGGTGGGCAGCAGATCCTCAACGGCATAAGAAACCTGGCCCTCTTCGCTGCGGCTACCGTGGGCAGCATCTCCGTGCTGGGTCTGATCGGTAGCGGGCTCGCGATCATCCTCGGATCCGCCAACAAAGACTGGCAGCGCCGCGGCGTCACCGGCCTCGGCTACACCGCCATAGGAGTAGCCGTCGCCCTCAGCGCCGCCGCCCTCTACGGCGTTATCAGTTGGGCGTTCTGCCAAGGAGCATAGGCCGGTGTCTGACAACCACAGGATGCTAGAAGCCCTCTCTACCGAGCGCAAGCTCATAGGGCTCTGGGTCTTCTCCATGACCATGCGCCAGTTCGTCATACTCGCCGGGCCGGCGATGCTCTGCATGATCTTCTTTACCCTCACGCCCTTCTTTGGCGGGGTGAACATCTGGGCGTCTGTAGCGTTCTTTGTTCCGCTCATGGGCGTCTCCGCCGCCCTCGCCTTCATTCGGTGGGAGGGCCGGACCCTTGAGTGGCATCTCTGGCGGTGGTGGGTCTCCTGGCGAAACCCGAGCGTTCTCATGTGGCGCCACCGCCCGCCCTGGATGCCTGAAGACCACCCCGATATGTGCGACTCCATCCAGAACTACCTACCGCAGGCCGGCGTAAGCTCTCCCCTGGCCCGCTCTAAGGACGGAACCCGCTACCTGGTCCTGAAGGTTTTCCGGCAGCCGAGCATCTCTCTTTCCGGCCAGCGGGACAAGGACAGGCTCTGGGCCCGCTCCAAGGATCTGCTCGACGCCCTGGACTTCAACATCGTAGAGATCCTGAACTCCCGGGAAGGCCACATCACAACTTACGGCGAGACTTTGAGGGAGCGGCTGGCAAAGACCCTCACCTACGACCAGCACAAGCTCATCACGTTCGCGCGGCAGCATCTCAGGCACGTAGAGGAGGTCGTCGAGGGCGGCAACGTCTTCGAGCGGATCGGCTACGTCGTCTTGCCCTACAACCCCCGCACCGAAGATGAAGAGGTAGCCTCGGGTGCCGCGGACGCCCTGATACTGGCGCTCTTCAAACCTATCAAGAAGCTGCTCGGGCGCGACCATCCGACTCCCGAGGACGCCCAAGCCCTCCAGGAAGAGGAAGAAGCAGCTCTTGCGGTCCTAACCGAGCGGGCACGCCTCGTAGACGATTACTACTCAGGGATGGGTGTCTCCTTACGTTGGCTTTTAGGGGACGAGTTGACCGCCTTTTTGCGCGGCCAGGCCACCGGGGAGGAGGGCGAGCCAGAGAGCCCCGACGACGCGATCATCCACCACGACGGCGCAGGCTACGAACGGGTGCCCGAGCATAAGAGGGCGGCGATACACGCCGCGGCTAAGGCCGCCCAGGAGCGGGCGCCGCTCGCGCCGGCATCCGGCTTTCTGACCCTTCCGGACAAGATAGCTCCCGACTGCATAGAGCGCGATGACGACTGGATCAAGGTTGGGGACACCTACCGGTCCTACCTCATGATCTGGGACTGGCCCAAGAAGGTGAAGTTCCCCCAACTCCAGTCTCTCGCCACCATGCGCGGGCGAATCAAGCTGGTGAAGTACGTAAGGCCGATCCCAGAGGACGTAGCATTCGACCTCTGGGGCAAGGAGCTGGCCCGACTCGAAGCCGGCGAGGAGACGGCAAAGACCGGCCACGTCATAGAGGTCAAAAAGCGCAAGAGCGCAGCAGAGCAGGCCGAGAAGGGCGTGGACGAGCTGGTAGAGGGCAAGCAGCGCTACCTGGAGGTCTCCTTCTACGTCGAGATACAGGCTCCCACACTAGCTGAGCTAAAAACCTTACGGAAGCACGTGGAAACCAAGATAAAGGGTGCGAAGGCGAAGCCCATGCTCGCCCGGAAGGAGATGTGGGAGGCCTACGTCTCGTGCATGGGGGTAGCAGACGACCGCCTGACCAAGCGCTACGCGAGGAAGGGTTTCCTATCTGAGCCCCTCGCGGATTTTCAACTGTTCGTCTCCCATCAGGTAAACCACGAGACGGGCGTGTTCCTGGGTGTAGACCCCGAGAACTCTTACCCCATAACGCTCGACACCCGCCTCTTACCAAATCAGCACGTCATCATCCTCGGGGTGCCGGGTGTCGGGAAGACGTTCCTCATGAAGGTGTGGCAGTCGCGCATCCGCTGCCACGACGAGGCAGTCTTCGTCATAGACTCCCGCGGGAACTCCGGTTACCAGCGGGTGGCCGCAGCGCTCGACGGGCTCTACATCCCGTTCGGAATCGGTTCCGACAAACACATCAACCCGTGGGACATTGCGGGCTATTTGAACCTGGAGCTGCTGCGGGCGCTCGCCGGCGACGACGTTGAGGGTGTTGACCCGGAGCGGGTCGCTTCGGCCCGGCAGAAGGCCCGCGAGGCGGCTTTCGATGGAAAGATCAACTCTTTAAGGCGCCTCATCTCGATCATGAGCCAGGGCGAGGCCGGAGACGGGATGCTCGAATCCGAAGAAGAGGGCGAGGCCGACCACCTCATACGCCTCACCTACTACGCAAAGGGAATAAACGAGGACCCCGACACCCACGACCAGCACGAACCGCCGGTCTTCGAGGACTTCTTCGAGACGTTCGCAAAAGAAATCAAGCGTCGCGAGGAGGCAGGCGACGAGGAAGGTGTCTCGCGGCTAAAGAAGATGCGGTCGAGGCTGAGGCTTTGGGAAAGAGGGTCCTTGAGGACCCTCTTTGGCCGGACGAACGTCAGGCTGGACAACAAGTACGTCGTTTTCCACCTGGGGCGTTTGGAGAGCCGGGAGAAGGGCGCGATGTACTTCGCCCTGCAGGACTTCCTGATCCCCAGACTCTCGGACCCGGCCGAGCCAACAAACCTCTTTGACGACGAGATGTGGGACATAGTCTCCTTCCCGATAGCGGCCCAGGCCCACATGGAGCAGTACCGCACGGGCCGGGCAAGGAACAACCGCATGATCGGTGCCAGCCAGGATGTGGAGGAGTTCTTGGCGTCGAAGGACGGCAGGACGATCCTGGCGCTGCCGCAGACAAAGATAGCGCTCCAGCTCCCGCGCAACCCGGTCGAGCAATTTGCAAAGTACGTGGACATCTCAGAAGACCAGAAGGAGGCCATTGGAGGCCTCGCGATAGGACACGCCCACCTGGTCGTCGGCAACAACCAGGTGCCATTGAAGGTCGAAGCCTCAGAGTTCGAGAAGCGGCTCTTTAATACCGACCCTGTCAAGGAAAAAGAGTTCAAGCGTCGGGAGGCCGTGCGCGGTCTCTCAGGGCCCGTGGAGGTGCTGGAGCGCGCCTCAGACGACGCCGAGGCCGATCCGTTCGAGGACGACGGGCGCAAGCGCCTAACTGAGGCCGGCAGGATGCGCCGGCTGCTCGCCCCGGACGCCGAAGGGGCCGCGGCTTGCCCGGAAGACTACGAGGACGTACCCGAGGAAGAAATGCTCCCGGAAGAGCTGCCGGAGACGCTCGTGCCCGAACGCCCCGAGGGTCAGGACGCGCCGCTCGTTGCGGTTACAGGACCATCAGCCGGGCTCGTAGCCTTCAACCTCGCCGGCTATCTGGCTGAGAACGCCCGGGTCGAGGGCAGGAAGGTCCTCTTTGTGGACGCTGACTGTTATGTCAGCTCTCGCCTATTAGCTCGGGCTGCTTACGAGGCCGGCATACCACCCGCAGACTCCGCGTGCGTCGAAAACGGTAGGTTTGCCCGCCGGCGCACCCTTACCGAGCACTCGACCGGTTTGGAGTTGCTGCTGGCGCCCGAGGACGAGGACCTCGAAGCGTACCCGATAGTGCGCGCCGCACTAGGTTCCGACTACGACCTCGTGGTCGTCGCGTGCGGACGCTCCACCTACGCCTCGCAGTGGCTCGCCGAATCCGACCGGGCCGTAGTGGCGGGCTCTGGCTACCTTCATGAAAACGTGGCGCGGGCTGAGAGTAGTCGCGGCCGGGACGGGACGCTCGTCGTCGCGATGGGCTGCGGGAAGATTCCGGACTCGCTTATGGGCAGGACCATCCTCCGGATGCCCCAGGAAGATGCTGAGGCTTTCAAGGAGGCCGAGCGGCGCCAGATCTTTGCCGCCGTCATAGACGACACCGTGGCCGCCGCAACTGGCGAACTCGCCCGGGAGCTATTGCTCGTTGGGGAGCCCTCTGGCGACCCCTCGATGCACCCTGGCGAGACAACCCCCGGGTCTAACGGTGGGAAGGACGCAGGGCCGAATGTTGGAGACAACCGCGCGTGAACCTTCCCGAACAGAAAATCAAAACAGGAACTCGAACCAGCAAGGGAGGTTGGAGACCTTGACCCAGGAGAACCGAGAGGGCAAGTGGGCTAGTCCCGAGCGTCAGGAGGACCTCAAGTACCAGGAGAGAATGAAAGAGTTCTTCTCTCCTGGCTCTGGTGGCGGAGCTCGCGGCAACGGTGCGAACAACGGGCGCCTACGGGGACCATTGGCTGAGGACACCGCTGTTATAGATCCTGTCGAGCGCCGGCGCGAGCAAAACACTCCTCCAGGTGGTTACCCCCGAGGGAGCGAACGCGGCATTCAAGAGGCGGCCGTGCAGGATTCCGCGGGGCTCGACTTACGCCGGATACTACTCTACGCGCTCGGCGCCCTGATGGTCATTCTCTTCCTTATCTTCGTGGTCTGGTTCTTCTTTTTGCGCGGCGGGGGAGAGGCTGGGCAGGAGCAGTCTCAAGAGACTCCGGCCGCCAGGGCCGCGTTCCAACCAATCGAGACGAACCTCACCTTGGAAGCCCAGGACGGCGAGGGCGACGCCTACGCCATCCGGATGGGCGAGTACGAGTGGGAAGGCACCAAGGGGATGAATGGCGACGTCAATGAGGTGGTTTTGGAGGGGCGCACCGCCGCGCACTTCACGACCGCAGTCCAGCTCGCCGAAGGTGAGATCACGACCGGCGTCTTCGGCCGGGCGGAGCCGGACAGGCCTTTGTGGCACGCAACCTTTCAGCGTACGAACAGCGACGGCCAGCAGGCGACCACGGGGACCTACCAGGCAATAGACAAGAAGCAGGTGATCCTGGAGGGCGCCTACATCGACCGGGTTGTGGAGGACAACCCCGGAGACGAGCCGGACGTCATCGTGCGCGACTACATCGAGGGCGATCCCAGAAAAGGCGAAGAAGACGTGGAGCGTTTCAGTGCCGAGTTTCGTGCCTCCGAGGGCGTAGAGATCCCGTGGCTTCCCGGCAACCCCATAGCCGAGGGCGGTGCCGAAGACGAGGCCGGTGACGGAGCCGGGGACGGAGAGCAGGAGTGACGAGCAGAGAACCCACAGGTCGACCGGCTAAAGAGGGGAGCACGTCCTTGACCAACAACGAATCCCGGTATGAAAACCAGTCCGCAGCAGGGCGCTGGACGGCGACCCCGGACCCTGATACCGCTCCCGTAACGAATAACGCACCGGACGACGTGCTGGAGGAAATACCAAACGGGCTACCGAAAACAGCGGTCGCAGCGTGGGCGGCCGGACCGAAGGTTGCACCGAGCGGGCGGAGAGGTAAGAAGATACGCCGGAGGACGCGCAAGATCGCCGCCGCGCTCGCCATCATATTCGTGATGAGCAGTGTTGGCACCACAGCGGCCGTCGCTCAAAACTCCTTCTACAAAGCGAGTCCCTACGTAAAAAACCAGCAGCTCGCGGACGCCGGCGCGAAATCCTTCGACGAACGGCTCGCGATAGGGGGACCGGAGAAACCCCCAAGCGCTCCGGTGGCCGCAACAAACCTCGAAGACGCGATACTCAGTGGCGGCCTCTCCCCAGGCAAAACGCGGATGCCGAATCTGATGCTCGCGGGCATGTCGGGTGATGAGATGGCGCTCGCAGCGGCCGCCGACGACAGCAACCCCGCGTCTGATGGCACCTCCGATGGCGCGGCGGACGAAGAACGGCAACCGGAGGAAGGGGCGGAGCCGGAGGAAGGGGCGGAGCCGGAGGATCAGGCCGCCGGACCTGCGAAGGACGCACCTACGGTGGCCGGAGATGTTAGCGGCTCCGCAGTTGGGGCTCTGGCGAAGAACTCCGCCGACAAGAACCCCGACGGCTACGCGAGCCCGGCTCTAGGTGGTGACCCGGAACCCATAGTAGACGAGTACGCACAGGCGGAAGGAGGGGCTGGCGGCGAACCCGACGCGGGCCAAGACCCGGTCCCGAAGCCGTCTACGAACACCGAGCTGTCAGACCCAGAGGACGCCGAGCTGGCGGGCGCGGATACGGGGACCGATGCGCCTACGGAGCCCCCGGTATCAGATGATGACTCACAGCCAGAGGTCGATGGAGAACCCACCGAGACGTCGCAGCCGGACGAACTCGCTGTAATTCCGCCGCCGGAGTCCGACGAGGGCGATTCAGAAGCAGAGCCCGAGCCCCCGGACCAATTCGTCCCAACCGGAACAACGCCTGAAGAGCCTAGTACGGGCGAGCCTACTACGGGCGAGCCTACTACGGGCGAGCCTGCTTCGGAGGAGCCTTCTGAGGTCGAGGGCCCGCGTTCTGAGGATCAGATGCCGGACGGTGAGCCAGACGACGAGTCCGAGCAGGCTTTCGCCGATCCACTCTCTCCAGAGGAGGACGGCGAGGAGCCACCCTCAGATGACCAACCCACGAGCCGTCCCTCCACAACCGACCCATCTTCAGACGAAGAATCGAACGAAGACGGAGGATCATCCGAGCTCGCCGCCACACCTTCTCCCGCACATGCCGAGGACAATCCTATTGAGGAAGACAATCTTTCAGGTCGGACGGAACCCCCACCCGATGAAGTCACCCCGGATCAAGCGTCCTCAGGTGGAGGCCCTGGGGGTGGAGGATTTGGTGACGACGGTTCTGATAATGAAAGTTCCGATGACGGCGCGCACCTCGATGGAGAGCCCTCCGATTCTACGCCTTCCATAAATCAGTCCTCTTCGGTGCAGGTATTCGCAGACGAGGGATCTTCTACAGAAGTTGATACTGTCCAGGTGGCCGCAATTGGTGCCGACGGCGAACTCGACGAAGAGTCCATTTCCGGTCCTTCTCGTCAAGACGAAGACGGCGGCCCCGGCGGCGACCCCGAGCAGGGTACGTACGACGAACTCGCCGCTGATGATGAAGGTGCGGACGACGATGAAGGTGCGGGCGACAACGAACTTGTCGCTGCAGAGCCAAAAAACAACGAGGACACATCGGGAGAAGGAGATCCGGCCGTTCCCGAAGAAGGACAGGGATCAACACCCGGCGGCCAGGCTGATCCTCATGAGACGCCTCGGCCCGCAGACGAGAATGGTCAGAGTGCCAACGGACGCCCGCCCACCGAAACGGAGCCTACCGAAACGGAGTCTACCGGGATAGATCCCATAGCCGAGGAGCCGGGCCGGAAACCTCAGACAACCAACGACGAAAACCAACAGGCCGAAACCCCGCAGAACACCGATCCGAAGTCCGGTAATTCGCAGTCCGGTGATCTGCAGACAGAGCCGCAAGGAGAGCAGCCTGCTGGCAGCTCGCCAAACCAAGACACCTCAACCCAGGAGGCCCCGAACCCGTCGGAGCCTAGCGACAACCACTTCGATAAGCCCCAGTCTGGACCGACCAGAGATCAAGGTGGTTCCGGCGCGCGCACACCCGACAGTCCTCGCGGCGAACAACCTGGTACTCGCCGAGGCGACCGCCAAGATTCTATGGATCTTCCTCAGCGATCCAACAATAGCGGCGGGGAGCAAGCCGGGCAGAAGAACACACAGCGCGCCAGCGCCGCCAAGCCTGAGCCTACTTCACAACAGCGGCAGCCGAAGGCCGGGTCCCAGAACGTCCGCAAAACTTCCTCACCCGCACGCGGAACCCGGTGGAAGTCCAGCCCTCTAGGAAAGCGGACATACTCCACGACGGGTACGCCAGCTGGCTGGGGCAAGCAGGACATCCAGCGTCAAGCTGGCGGCGGACAAAGCCAGTCCACCGGGCGGCCGTCGAACAGCCCTGGCCCCCAGCAGGTCCAGCAGCAGGGTGTACAGCAGGTCGAGGAGCAGGTCAGCAACGCTGTCGAAGAGCAGAGCTTCACAGAACCTAACCCGGTAGCCAGCGAGGCTGAGGAAGCAGACTGGACGGAGCAAACAGAAACTCCGGCAACCCCGCAGGCGGCAACCCAGCAGGCTGTCCCCCAGGAAGCTATCCGCCAGGAGCGGCGCGAAGCCCGCCAAGCCGCCGGTGCTGAGAACCAAGCCATCCGTGCGGCTCGCCAGGCCGCCCGCGCAAAGCGCATCGTTGCGCGACAGGCCGCAGCTCAAGAAGCCGCAGCTCAAGAGGCCGAGCTTGCCGCACAGGATTACGCGGAGCCGGCTGTAGAGCCCACGGTGGAGCCCACGACGGGGCAATCCTGGGAACAGCCGGTCGAGCAGGCCGACGTTGACCTGTATGCGGAACCTTCTGCAGCTCCCAACCAGACCTCCGTTTCCGGGGATACCTACGAGTCCGTAGAAGGCGGCGCCCTGGAGGCTACAGGGACGTACGTTGACAAAGGGTCTTCCGGTACTGAGGTCGCTTCCGATCCTAATACCTATAACAACGACCCTTACGTCGCCAGTCAGACTTCCGAGTCCTACGAAGACCCCGTAGCAGCTCCCATGGATGATACCTACGCCGCCCCTGCAGCGGAGGAGACTTACACGGCGCAGGACACGGCCAGCTCTGACTATGGCTCCGACTACGGCGCAGGTTATGAGGCGCAAGACGCCGGCATCTACGAGGAAGAGCCGGCATACGAAGAGACCTACCAGCAAGTATCAACCCAGGTTCCGACTCAAGAACTGGAGCCCGCGCCGCAGGTAGCGTCACAGGAACTCGAACCCGCGCCGCAAGTCGCCAACACCCGCGCGGACGAATCCAGTGCAGTCCCATCCGGTGGAACTTCGGAAGCTAACTCGCCGGCAACGGGTGGGGAAGAAATGGCCTCCACCGCTGGCGCCGTGGTGCAGAACACCTCATCCACTGTTACGAGCAGAGGCCAGAACTGACCCCGACGAACCCCGCAGGCGTGCAAGATCTACGACCGAGAAGGAGCGACATGGACCTACTAACCACGATCTCCCGCTCAGGAGGCCCGACGAGCAGCCTACGGCCCTACGGAACCGGTATTCGAGTCTGGCGGGCCACACTCACGGGCGTGCTGGCCGCCCTGATACTACTCACTGTCCTCGTGGCCCCATCCCGCGCCCAGGATGATCCAGGTGTCGAGACCGGCGACGGTACCGTGCGTGCGGGCGAGGTATTCGCGGGCGACGGGTGCGCCAAGGCGGGCGACGTAGCCGCCGGTGACTGCGATAAAGATTCCGGTAAGAAAGAGGGCGGCGACGGGGACGCTGCGGGCGGAAATACAGAGACTCCCGCAAACCCATCCGACCGGCCTCAGAGTGGCAACGGTGGCACAGAGCCCGACGAAGAGCCCGACGCCGAGGAAGACACCTCCAGAACCACTGGCACTACTGGCTCGGGTGAGCCGGAAGATTCCACGGGGGGAACTACTGTAACGGAGACTACCGCTCCGGGCCTCTCTGAAACCACCGGCCCCGAGGAGTCGGGATCTACCGCGACCGGCAAGCCCGCCGCCTGTCCCGCCGCGCCACCCGAGAACGCCCAGTCTGCAACAGTCGCACGGGCGATAGACGGCGACACGGTCGAACTCCAGGAGCCCGTGGACGGCTACGGCCGGGTACGGCTCATAGGTGTAGACACTCCTGAGATGATGGGTGGTGAAAACGGTCCGCCCGAGACTGGCGCCGAGGAAGCGAAGGCCTTCACCGCAGAGGCGTTAGAAGGTCAGCAGGTTGCGCTGGAGACCGACGAAGAAATCGAAGATGACTACGGCCGCCTGCTGGCTTACGTGTGGATTCCAGGGAATGACGAGGCGGAGACCAACCAACCCGAGTTCTTCAACCGCACCTTAGTAGATCAAGGATACGCGGATGTAATGAACGTCGAGCCCAACGACTCCTACGCTGGGTGTTTGAAGGCCGCCCAGAACGAGCCACAAGACGAGGCCCCGGACACCACGGGAGCGAGCCCGAGAAATGGAGGGGACAAAGATAAGAACGACGGACTGTTGAGCCGGCTCCGAAACCTTATCTCTTCTGAAGAGCCCTCTGGCGAACAGACGACCACCAACGAAGATCAGTACGGGCAGGGCGGCACAACCGGCGGCCTGACCGGCGGCCCGATGCCGACAGAGACCCTGGGCGAGGAAGCCTTCCAGGGCGACACCTCCCAGGAAGGCACCTCAAAGGAAGACACCCTAACGGAGGACACGACGCCCAATCCGCCAGCCGGCTCGACGAGTGAGCAGTACCGCCGTGGTGAGCGGCAAGAGCCGGAAGTCCAAGAACCAGAGGTACAGGACCCGGAGATCCAAGAGTCCGAGGTGCAGGAGGATCCGCTGCAGGAGTTCCCGGCGGACCCACCGGCGCGCAGCAGCGAACTCGGCCCAGACCTCGAGCTGCCCGATTCCACTCCTGACGAGCTCGACGCGCCCCATCCGGCACAGCCCGTAGAGACGGATGCCGACACGGACGCCGGGTTGGATACCAAGACTGACGCCGCGCCACCTCCCGACCAGGCCCAGATAACCACCCTACCCGAGACCTCCGGCGTCCCGCTGACCCAGCTCGCTGCTCTGCCAGCCGGAATACTGCTCTTCTGCTCCGGGCTCGTTGCCGCCCTCTTGTGCGGCCCACGAGAAACCCGACGGAATGATTCTGGCGGATAGAGTGACGGCCCGGCGAAGGGGGGACTAGCGATGGCAGCAGCGACCGGTTCCGGCGGCATCACCGGCGGCATACTCGCCACACTGGCCGCTACGGCGATGGCTGGTACCATCACCGTCGCCGTTGTCACCGCCGGCACCCAGGACCAACTCGAACAACAACAGTGCTCGGCTCCCGGCGAGAACCTGGTCTCCCAGGAGGTCCCGACGGGCTCCGGAGGCGGTGGCGGCTCCGGTGGCACCATCGACGGCATCCCCTCGGACTACATGGACCTCTACTCCTCGGCCGCCTCCGAGTACGGCCTCGACGTGGCGATCCTGGCCGCTGTCGGCTGGGCGGAGACCGAACACGGATCCAACATGAACACCTCCTCAGCCGGAGCCCAAGGACCGATGCAGTTCATGCCACAAACCTGGTCTACAGTTGGCTACGACGCCAACGGTGACGGCACGGCGGACATCATGGACCCCAAAGACGCGATACCGTCGGCGGCCAGGTACCTCCGCGACTCCGGTGCTCCCGAGGACTACCACGGGGCGCTCTACTCCTACAACCGCTCCGAAGAGTACGTCCAGAAGGTTCTGGCAAAGGCCGAGGAATACCGAGCCTCAATGGGCGGGGGAGGGAGCGGTGATCTGGCCCTCATAGCCGTGACGTTTCCTTACGCTGAAGGCGCGGCGCTCATCGCGGCGATACCAAGCCTGCTCGGCGCTGCGTTCGGGATGCGCCCGGCCCAGGCCGCCGAGCAAACAGCCGAGGGCAGTGAGGCAGCCTTTCCACTGCCCCAGG
Source organism: Rubrobacteraceae bacterium (assembly GCA_050331175.1). Classification (GTDB taxonomy): domain Bacteria; phylum Actinomycetota; class Rubrobacteria; order Rubrobacterales; family Rubrobacteraceae; genus SIRX01. Next base: position 19,994 of record JBHJHC010000046.1, read on the forward strand.
CAAGCAGGGACTCTTATACAAACACGTGGTCGACCAACGAGGGGACGGACTTCCAGTCCTCTGAAGGCACGCCAGTGAATTCGCCTGTTGGCGGCAAGGTCGTCGAGCACAATGGGTCTGAGAACTCGGTGATGGTTCGGGCCGACTACTCCGTGGGCATGGTTCGGGCGGGCGACATGGTCTTTTTGGATGGACTCGGAAAGAAGGGCGTCAGCCTTGGCGATAAGGTCTCGGCCGGCCAGCAGATAGGCAGCGTGGGTTCTGACGGCCTCCACCTGGGCCTCTACGACCCGAGTGGCGAGCGGGCAGAGTCGAGTTCGGGGGCCTACGACTCCTTCCCGATGATGAACTGGCTCGCAGCCCGGGACGGTGAGGCCACCGGCACCGCGGTCGAAGGACCGGCCTGTGAGACCCCGCAAGGGGCAGCCGGAGGGCCATCCGGCGGCGGCACGTTGGGCGGCTCCGGTGGTTTCGGCGGTTCTAGTGATTCTGGCGGTACGACCTCTGGTTCCGGCAGCTCGGTGGTAGCCGAGGCGGAGAAGTACATGGGCGTCCCGTACCTCCTGGGCGGCCCGGAGGTGTGCGTTCCCTACGAGACTATGGACTGCACCTGCCTGACGACTACGGTCTACAGGGAGTTCGGCTACGAACTGCCCGACCACCCGCAGGGCACCCTCGACTACGGCGAGCCCGTGGATTCGCCAGAACCCGGAGACCTCGTGGTCTTTCCCGATCCCGGGGATGGGACCGGGGGACACGTCGGCATCGCTATCGGAAACGACGAGATGATCCACGCTTGTTTGCCTTGCGGCGAGGTCACCACCGGCCCGATCTCAGGGGCTGGAACCCCGAACGGATACAGAAGGCTCGTCGGATGAGCGGGCCTTGGAAGAAAGGAGCCCGAGTGCAAGTATCGTCTTGTCATGGCGTCAGGCACCGAGTCCTCTGCTCCTCCGTCTTTGGAGGCGCGTCGTGAGGCCTACAAACAGAGCTCGCCCCGGCCGCCAGCGTAAGGGGCCAGTCTATTTCATAGTCGCGTTTGCGGCGCTCTGGATTCTCCTGATCGGGGCCGGCCTCTACTGGGGTGGCGGGTCCGATGAAGCCAGTGGCGAAGCCAACGGCAGTCGTGACGCCGGCGAGAGCGCCGAGAATGGTGGCTCGGACTCCGGCGCCTTCGCAGACCGCAACGGTCAACCCTCGGAATCCCAGGACGAGGCGGGAGGCCCCGGCGACGCCGCAACGCCTACCCAGGGCCCCGACGACGCCCAAGACGTCAGCCGCAACCAGGAGCAGGAGCCTAGAGATTCCGGAACCCGCCTTCCGCGCCAGTCTTCGGGTGGTGAGCCTGTCTATGATCCCTTGGGCAAGGGGGCGGAGGCGAGCTCCCTCTCGCAGACGGATCTCGAACGGGCGGAGCTTGCAGCCTTCCGCTTCGTCGACGCCGCCTACGACTTCACGGGCGAAGGGCCATCCAAAAGGCTCGACTACCTCGGGGAGGTCGGTGAGACCGTCGACGCACCGGAGTTCTGGGAGAGCCCCGAGAGTCCCGGCTCCGAGGTGCCTGACACGGTGGCCGCGCGCATAGCCGAATACGGCGTGAACAACAAAGCCGCTTTCCAGAGTTTCGAGGTTGAGGATACGTCTTCGGAGCGCGTGATCGGTACCGCGACGTTCACGCTCGACGAGGGCGACGGCCGCAAGACCTACTCCCAAAGGCTCGTCCTTTCCCGCTGGGCCGCTGTCTGGCGGGTGCTGTACGCCAAACCTCTCCAGGAGGTCTCCTGATGCAACCAATCGCTACTCTCGGGCTCGCCCTGCTGCAGTCCGATGGTGGGAACCCCTGGGGTCCGCTCACGGCCCTGGCTGTCGGTGTCTATGGTTCTGCGGTGGTGCTGTGCCTCGTGATCGGCGGCGGCATCCTTTCGACCGCCGGACTCGACCCTGACAACAAGACAAAAGGGATCAACTGGATCAAGCGTGGCTTCCGGGGTGGCGCGTTCGGCTTGGCGGCCTTCTTTCTCTACCAGTTCGCCGACAGCCTGTTCTAGCCTGTTATGAAAGGAACGCTTTAGTGCCCGTTCGAAACTTGTCTCCTAACGTAGCTCCTTTCGGAGATCGCCGCCCGGGTCGATCCACCCTGCACTTGCGGCCAGCGAGGTTGGGGGCCAGTTTGCTCGCCCTCTTGGTGGCCTTCAGCGTACCTCTTTTCCTCGCCCCGGCAATCGCCTTTGCCCAGGAGGGCGAGGAGAGCTGGGACCGCGACGACCCCGCTTGCGAAGACCCCAACCCCAGGAGCGTCCAAGAAGCCGAAGAGATCGTCGAGAAGTGCAATAAAACCCCGGAGGAGAAAGAGAATGACGACGAGAAACGCGAAAGAGCCGAACAGGCAAACGAGGACGACGAGGGCGGTCAGAGCGGCGTCCCGGCTGGCGGCTATCGCAATCCCCAGCCTGGCGGCGCCGCAACGCCAAACGAAGGGCAGAGGGACTCCGCCGACCAGAACTACGACGACCGCCAGGACGAGCTGACGGAGCCGGGCGGCTTTCCAGGCATGGCCGTGGGCGCCTTCAAGGCGATCCTGGAGTGGCTCTACGGCGTAACGGTCGAGAAACCCTCGGAAGAGATGACCTCGCTCCTGACAGAGGAGGCCTTCCAGATGCCGGCGGTTGGTTCCGGAGGCATCGGTGCCTTCTACGAGAAGACGTCTGACCTGGTTAAGCCGGGCGCCGTCCTGGTCATGCTCTACGTCGGATACCTCATGATGTTCCAGGGCGCATCCTACAACGCGAACGTCGCCGTTCAGAACGTACTGCCGAAGATCTTCATTTTCTTCGCCATGATCGGCTTCCTACCCGATCTCCTGCGGATGGTCTCGGACCTCACCAGTGCCCTCAGCCAGACCTTCGTCACCGAGGAGGGCCTGGAGGCGTTTTTATCGGGAAAGGGCTCGGCCGGATCCCATAGCGCGGACGACCGGGGCTTCATGGTCGTGCTGGCTAACATTGCCGCCTTCGTGATGATGATACTGGTTCTGCTCATGTGCGGCATAAAGAACATAGTTTTCACCCAGCTCTACATACTGGCCCCGATACCCTTGCTCTGCTGGGCGATTCCTCAACTTTCCTCGGTGGCTGCCGCGTGGGCGCGGGGGATCGTTGCCTGCCTGGCTCTGCCGCTCCTCTTTGCTGCGGAGTTTGCCATAGGAGCACTCATGATAAACAACCCCGGTAGCGTCTTCGGGCCGGGACTCGGCAACGACTCGATTCTTACGGCTCCCGTCATAGTCATAGTAGTTCTCTACGTGGTGTGGCGAACCCCCAAGCACTTGCTCTCCTGGGTCTTCTCCGGCCACTCGGCAAGCCCGGGCATGGTCTCGCAGGTAGTGAGGGCCGTAGTCGTCAGGAGGCTCGTATGATCAGCCGTCGAGTTTGCGCTCTTCGTGCCGGATGGTGTAGAGTCTCCTGCCAGGAGGTGAGCCCGCATGGGACTCGCAGCGATAATGTTAGTGGTCTTTCTGTTTATAGTCTTTTACCTTACGGGCAAGCGCAACGCCCGGCGGCGTCGCACGGAGACGCCCAAGCAGCGCGCCGAGCGCAAGCGGAAAGACGACATCGCCGTCATCCATTCCGTACTGGACGACCGCTAGAACCAACCAGTACGCGACTGAGGGAACCCGCTCCCCCGGTAACTTTTCTACTGCTCGCTTTTCTCCTGATCTTCACCGCAGCGACCGGCTGTTCGGGTGCCTTGGGCCACGAGGAAACGACGTTGGCCGTCTACGACGCGGCCAACGAAGGTGATCTCGAAAGGCTCGAATCCTACTACTCGGAGGATCTCGCCGAGGCCATGGAAGGGCTCATAGGCGAGATGACCGGTGGAACGCCGGGCTTCGCCGACCACCTCTCGCGCGGCGGGATCGTCGAGGACGTCGAGGTCCTCTCTGTAGGACGCAGCGGAGACACGGCCGACGTAGATGTCCGGGTTACCTACGACCAGGAAGCGCTCGACCAGAGAAACGAGGGCGAGCTCTTCGCCGAAGAGAACCCGATAAGGCAGGGTCTCCCGCTCGTCAACGACGGCGGCTCTTGGAAGGTTAGCGACGACTACCTGAGCGAAGGAGAGTGAGGGCTTGCAAACCCACGACCCGACCCCCCGCGACGCCCCGAGGTATTCCGATAACCAGGGTCTTCGCTACGATACCGACCTAATGAAGTCCGAGGCCGAGCGGCTACTAAGCGCCTACTTGGGGCAATCCGGTAACAGATCCGGGGCACGGTCTATATGGAGCTGTCCTCGCTGTGGCAAGCAAGACAAGCTTTCGCTCCAGCGCGCGACAGGGGCGGTTGGGTGCTGGAACGCTGGCTGCGAGGTCCCCGACGGCACCGACGTCGTGGGCCTGATCGCCCACCTCGAAGGCCTCCAGACCCGCGGCGAGGACTTCAAGCGGGTCGCAGCCCTCTGCTACGATCTGTTGGACCTACCGGCCCCAACCCCGCCAAAAGACAATCCGGACGGCGTAGCGCCAGTGCTGGCGCCTACGGACAAAGACTCCAGCAACGGACATAGAGAGGGGCGTTTCCCCAAACCCTCAGAGCAAGCGACCGATTCCTTGCCAGCCTTATCTCCCGAGCAGTCGTTAGAAGCTGTGGAGAAAACGGACCGCGTCCTGGGCCGTCTCCTGGAACTCTGTCCGCTGGAGGAGCGCGATGAGCGCTTCCTCGCCTCCAGGGGCGTGGCTCTAGCAACCGCCCAAGCCGGGCGCTTCGGCTCCATTTCCGCCGAGCGGGCCGTCCATGTTATCGGGCGTCTCGAACGGGAGTTCGGTCGCGAGGTGCTCTTGGACGTGCCGGGTTTTAGAGAAGACGAGCGCCAAGGCAACCGCAATGGCGGCCGTCTCGGCTGGACGCTCTGGGGAGATTTCCTCCTGATCCCTTACCTCGATCCCGAGGGACGGGTGGTCACCGTCGAGGGCCGGGCGGTGGGAGAGGTCCCAAGGTGGGCCGGGAAGTACACCTCCCTCCGCAACGGGGGAAACCACCTCTACGTGTTCCCGGGTTTCCGGCCGGAAGATGTGCGCGCCTTTGTCGAGGGACCGCTAGGGCCAGTGGTCGCCGCCCAAGAGGGCATTCCGGTCGGTGGTATACAGGGCGTCAAGCGCTACACGGCCGCCGGCGGCCGTGCGCCCCTCCCGGAGCTCGCCGGCGTGGACTTCGGCGGCCGCGGACTTATCTACGTGCCGGACGCCGACGTCAAGCCCGAGGCGATAGCCGACGTCGAGAAGCACGCGCCGAAGGCGTGTGAGTGGCTCATATCTCACCAGAACGGCGTGCCCCGCATCGCGACGGTCCCCGAGATCGTCGCGGGTGACGAAGCAGCCCTCAAGGACCTGGACGAGTGGATCCTCTCCGCGCCCGAGACAGGCTACTACGGTGTCCTACGTACCCTGTACTCCCGCTCCGCGGCACCAGCAGAGTGGCGCGGCGTAGACCGCACCGAAGCCACCCAAAAAGCCGAGGCCATAACCGAAGAAGTAGCGCCAGATGAAGAGTCCGATAAAAGCGAACAACTCGATAGAGGAGTATCCCCCGACCAGGCGATAGCCCGGAGCCCGCGAGAGAACGGCGCCGAAACCAGTGACGACAGGTGGGAAGATCGGGGAGAATCGCACGGGGCGGCTGGGGACAAATCGGGCGAACAATCAGCCGAGGAGGAACTAGCCGGGGAGCAACGAGCTGACGACGGAGCGGCCGAAGAAGAACCGGAACCATCCGTAGGGCCCGCTGCAGATAACTTGGATGGCTTGGACGCCTTCGACCGCTGGCACGCCGTGGCAGAAGGACGCTCGGGAGCGAGGGCCATAATCGCCAAACCGAGGGCCTACCGTGGCGACATCGAGGCCGAGGACGGAATCGTACCTCCCAGGGAACTCGTCACGGATCGGGAGCTGGAGTGGGCGGGCCTCTTGGGTACCGCGGCAGCGCTCGCGCTTTGGTACTTCCTGGGCGCCTGCATCGGCTGGTTGCCGGGGCCGTTCGGTTGGCTACCTGACCCCCCGGATCCGGTTGCCCTTCTCGGGGGCATACCGGCCTCACTGATGGCCGGTATGTTCGTTGGGGTCGTGGCCCTGCTCCACCTCCGAGGCCGCAGGCTCGCCAATCGCCGGCACCTGTTAGGCAACAGCAAGTAATCCGCACCTTAAACCCAACTAAAGGAGAGGGCCTTGACCGAAACCCAACGTAGAAAGCGCCACCGATCTTTCACCCCGACGGAGCGGGACACACGTCTGTGTCAGGACGCTTACTGTATCCGCTTGTTCTCTACGGAGCAGATCGCCGAGCGCTTCTGTTCAGAGACCAGGTCCGTGTACTTTCCGGCTATCGACCACGCCAAGGTCGACCCTCTAAAGCGGGGTGGCCGACGTCCGGTGTTGCATACTGTGCCCTCGCGAACGGCGGCGGGCGAGCGCCTCAAGATCCTGCGCCGAAACGGCCTCTTCACCAGCCGCGAGCACCGCACTCCCGACGGGCAAATGACAAACGTCTGGATGCTCTCGAAAAGTGAGTTTCGGGCGCAGGCTGAGTACCGGGGAATTGACTTCGAGGAGCGTTACCCAGGATGGCCGACCGGGCGCATCCAGCACACCCTCGATACCAACGACCTCTACATAGAGATCGCCGGCGAGCTTGACACGATCCTGAAAGGTGCCTGTCACGGCCGCTCTCCCGCATGGCTGTGGCGGGACGAGCGGCGCGCCTACGACCGCTACACGCTCTCTTGGGACCCGCGTCCGAAGACCCACTTACCCGACGCCGAGGTCCTCTTTTTGGGACGCCTCTTCGTAATCGAGCGTCAGACGGACCGTGCCCGGGAGACCGGGAAGAGTATACGAGATAAGGTCTTCGGGCATAAGAGCTTGCGCCAATAGGTCATGGCTTGCGGGGAGGTCGACTTTCCCAGCGGTAGCGCATCCAGCCCTCTCGGATGAGCCGTCTGACAACTATGACCACGTTTGAGAAAGCGATCCAGAAGTCTATGACTCGACCCT
>JBHJHC010000047.1:0-67448 GCA_050331175.1 Rubrobacteraceae bacterium
GGACGGTGTGAGGGCGCGTTTGGCAGCGAGGGTAGCGTTGCACAACTTCTGTATCTGGCTCAACGGACAACTCGGTCGTCCTCGACTTTCCTTCGCCGACTTGCTGGGATGGTAATCTCCACAACTCACACCAAGCGTTTAATGTTCACCAAGTAAATAAGACGCTCTGTCAGCGTATCTTATTTTAGTTTAGGGCTCAATAGTGAAATAAGCCGCCTGGTCAGGGGCCGTGCTGAGTGATCTGGCGGCTTCGTTATGTTCGCTATGCGTAGACGTCGCTACCTTCGCAGGCGTTCTCCGAGGCGGCCGACGGCGGCGCGTTGCATGTCGGGGGTAACGTGGGAGTAGGTTTCCATGGTGTGCGTGATCTGGGAGTGCCCCAGGATCTCCTGCACGACCTTCGGGTTCTCGCCCTGCTCCAGCATGATCGTGGCGAAAGTGTGCCGCAGGTCGTAGAAGCGGGTGGTCTCGGGCAGGCCGGCCTTCTCGCGCAGGGGCTTGTAGTTGCGTGCGGTGATGTTATCCCAGTCCATCGGGGAGCCAGTCTCGTTGGGGAAGACGAGGTCCTGATCTTTCCACAGGCCGGAGTAAAGCAGCCGCTCCTCTGCCTGGCGCCGGCGGTGGGCGCGCAGGGCTTCGACGACCTCGGGCATGAGGGAGACGGAGCGGCCCTTCTCGGTCTTGGTGCGCTTGAAGACGCGGCGGCCGTGGTCGTCCTTCGAAAGGCTCGTTCCGAAGGGTTTCCGAAAGGAATCCCCGAACGGCGTCGTGCTCCACAAGGCACAGCTCGATGAAGGAGACGTGGAAGCCCGAAGAGGATACCGGGTCACGACCCCGCTGAGGACCATACTGGACGTAGCGCGCAGTCCGAGGGTGAGCCCGGAGCACCTGGAGGCAGCCGTCACGGAGACCCTGGAGCGCGGTCTGGTGCGCCGCAAGCGGCTCCGGGAAGCGCTGAAGATGCACGGTCGTAGGAGCGGATGCTGGCCGTCAGTGAGCCGATCGTTTCGAGAACCGGTGCTAGAGCCGGGACGAGCGGCTCGGGTAGCAGCTCGCGGACCTTGCGATGGAAGCTATCCGGCGAGCACTTGGGCAGCCGGCTCCCGAAAGACTTGACCGCTCCGCGGACGTGATTGACGAGCTTGGTCCTCGTTCCGACCAGGGACTGGCGGGAACGCAGCAGCGTCAGGTGGGCCTGCGAAGTCTCGCTGCGGTGCTCAATCGGTGAGAGCAACTTGGGATCTAGCCTCGCCAGCCGAGCAAGGTTCTCCGCGTCGAGTTTATCGTTTTTGTTGCCCTCGGCGTAGATGAGCCTGAGCTTCCTGGCGTTGGCAACCAGCACCTTGTGATTGTAGTTTTCGAGAACTCGCTCCATCCAGGGCGAGTGGGTACCAGCTTCGATCGCTACACGCATCGGCTCGGAGCCCGAGAAGCGCCTCTCGAAGGCCGCCGGGCTTGTAGTGATACGGGACTCTTCGATCACCTCGCCGGTTTCGGTGTCCAGTACGCACAGGTGGCTGTAGCGATCTCCGACGTCGATACCTGTGGTGAAGCTGAGCTGGGATAGCATAGCCGTTCCTCCTTCTGCAGGTCTCTGGCATTTCGGTCGCAGGATACTCCTGGCGCGACCTCTTCAAGACCGATGCTCGGCCTTCTCATCCCATCTCGAACGAAAGCACCCGCTAACGCGATCAAGCGGTATCAAGAGTGCCGTTAACCTGCTATCAGGAGCATTCAGCGGCTGTTGCGAGGGCCAGTTCAGCGCATTATCAGCAACCTATCTTCGAATCGTCGCCTATGAGGTTAATAATCAGAAGTAGTTACCGGAACATGGAGGGTTCCAGCTTGCGCACCACTGTGGCGCGATCTACCGGTACTCCAACCCTCCGGTTGAGTTCTAGGACGCTCTCCAGGTTGGCAGCTTCGTATTCACAGTAGAGCTTGCCCTCCTCCGCCGAGTAATAAGAGCGGACCCAGCGCACGTCTGGCATCTGTTGCTGGATTCCTTGTTCTTTGGCGAATGCGGCCTTCATCTGCTCCTCGGATAGCTCTCCCACCACCCGCTCCAACATGTATCGGGGCATCTAGGTTCTCCTTTCTGCCGTCACGCCTTGTTGAGTTTCTCGCTTTCGTGCGGCCTTTTCCAAGGAGCTCCGGGCGCGGTCTGCATCTCCAAGCCTTTCGTAGATATTGGCCAAGTCACGGAGAGCCCCAGCTTCTCCCTCCGGGTCACCGATCTTCCGTCGCAGGCGCACCGAACGCCTGAGACAAGTGAGGGCGCTCGGGTAATGACCTAGCTCAGCGTGGCTATCGGCCATGCTGGTTAAAACGTAGGCTTCGGCTTGCGGGTCGTCCAGGTCTCGCAGTAGCTTCAGCGCCGCGCGGCCGCTTCTAAGCGAGTCCTCGTGGCGGCCGAGGTCTCGGTAGACCACGGTTAGGCTCGCGAGGGCCGCAGCTTCCTGGGCACTATCCTCGGATCTTCGCACCAGGCCCAGGACTTCTTCGTAGCCGCTGGCGGAGCCTTCGAGGTCTCCCATCCGCCACCGGAGACCGGAGAGGCCCAACAAGAGTTCCCGCAAACGGGGAACGTTGTCCGTCGTGCGGTATACATCGGCGGCGGCTTCATAGGCGTCCAGGGCTTCTTCGAGGCGCTCCAGCGAGTGGTGGAAGACGCGGCCGAGGAGCGCCAGGGTGTTCGCCTTCGCGCGCAGGTCTTCTTCTATTTCAGACTCCTCGTAGACGATCTCCAGCAACTCGATCGCCCGTTTGTAAGCCTCTGTCGCCCCTGGGGCATCTCCTAGCTGCTCCAGCGAGATTCCAGTGCTCGCCAGCGCGTGTCCCTCGTGACGGGTAAAGCCCATCTCCCTGCTGAGCCGGCAGGCCTTCCGGAAGTGTACGAGAGCCTCTCGCGGTTTTCCCAACTGCAGGTACAGAGTCCCGCACTCACTGTGCTGGACAACGTTCGTATCCCTGACCCCGAGTTCCTCGTTTACTTGCAGGGCTTTGAGGCCAAAAGAGAGGGCCGTATCCAGATCCCCCCGCTCGCGGTGGATAAACCTCATGGCCTCTATCTTCATAGAGTTACCGAACTCGTCTCCTAGCTCCTCGTAGATCCGGGCGGATTCCTCCACCCACTCCAGGGAGGTTTCCAGATCCCCCATGCTGCGATAGACCTGGGCTACGGTCCAGACATCGCCTGCCTCACCGGAACGGTCGCCCAGCTCCCGGTGCAACCTGAGCGCCTCGAAAGTAGCCCGCAGCGCGCCGGCGTAATCCCGGCGCATCCAGCGAATGTAACTTACTTCCCGGTGCCCCCGGGCCTCTCCTGGCATATCCCCGATCTCCCGAAAGATAGTCACCGCCGCCCGTCCAGCCTCCTCCGCGCCTTCGGAATCCGAGAGCGCTGCAAGAGCCCCCACGCGCCGGACGTGGACGTCCGCGATGCGTGCTTGCCCCCCCAATTGCTTGGCTATCCTCAGCATCTCTTTGACGGTCTCTCCCCGTTCTTGTCGGCGGTCCATCTTTTCCAATAGCTTTTCCTGTGCCCCGAGCACTTCGAACCGCGTCTCGTCGATACCCGACAGCTTCTCAGCGACTTCCAGAGCCCGGGCGTAGCTCTTCAAAGCGGCCTCCCAGGCGTACCTCTCCTCCGCTCTTTGTGCGGCCAGCACAAGGTTCTCCAGAGCCTGGCGCCACGCCCTGGCCCTCAGGTAGTGGTGGGCCAGCTCGGCGGGCTCGCCAGCGTCTACACTCTCCAGGGCTTTCGCTACCTGCAGATGCAACTCGCGGCGTCGAGGGCTTTCGAGGCCTTCGTAGAGCGTCTGGCGGAGCTTGTCGTGGGAGAAGTAGTACGCTGCTCCAGGTGTCTCAACTACGAGCCCGGAGGCCATCAGGGGTCTGATGAGGCCGAAGGTCTCGGCTTCACCGCGGGCGGTGGCTTTGCAGAGTAGTCCGAGGTCGAAACTGCGCCCTACCACGGCCGCCAGCTCCAGCACGCCTCTGGCCTCCTCGCCTACCTCGGTGAGCCAGGCTTCGAGCAGGGAGCGCACGCCGGATGGCAATATCTCCTCGTGCAACAGCCCGCTCTCTAGCCCTGAGATGCGCCGCCGAGCGTCGATCTCTACTATACCGGCCTCTATGAGCCAGCGTAGATACTCTACGGCGTAGAACGCGTTGCCCTCCGACTCCCGGTGCAAAAAGTCCGCCAGCCGCGATAGATGGTCGAAGCTGCGGGACGACATGCGGCCGAGCATCTGGGTGATGTCTTCCGGGGTCAGGCGGTCGAGGGTCAGCGTAGTCAGGGCCCGCCTCCCGGTGAGGCGGTTGAGCCACTCCGAAAGTCCGGGAGTATCCTCCCTGCGGTAGGTGAAGACGAGCAGGATACGCTCGTCCAGGACGCGCCTCACCAGGTAAGAGAGGAAATCGAGGGTCGCACTGTCCGCCCACTGGACGTCATCTACAAAGAGGATCAAACCCTCGTGGTCATCGCTCCGAGACTCGCGTATCAACTCCCTGGTTAGCATCCGGTAAACGCGCGCGCTATCTGCTGGCTCGGTCTCCGAACGGTGGCCCACCTCGGAATCGGAGAGCCGGGTAAGCGCGGCACCCATATCCGGCAACGCTTCCAGGGCATCCAACACGGGTTCCAGCGGGATGCTTAGCTCTCGCTCGTAGCAGCGTCCGGAGAGCACCAACGTCCCACGGGAGCGGGCGTACCCCAGAAACTCCTCGGCCAGGCGTGTTTTGCCCACTCCGGCCTCTCCCTCCACCGCGACGGCGCCCCCCGCTCCTCCGCCGGGCTCCGCTAGCTCCCTCAGACGTTCGGCGAGCCACGCGTACTCGTCGTCGCGTCCCACGAAGCGCGTGCGGCTCAAGGAGTAGGGGAATTTCAGGGAGCGGCGCGGCCTGGGATAGCGCCGCATCTCGTCCACACCGGGAACATCTCTCTTCTCTATCTGCTCCTTTAAACGAACCAACTCGGGCGAAGGGGCGGCACCGAGCTCCTCCTTCAACACCGTGGCGTAGTTACGGTATGCTCGCAAGGCGAGACCTTGCTCCCCGGCACAGTAATGGTAGAGCATCGCCCTACGGTGCAATTCCTCCCTGTACCCGTCCAGGTAGAGCGCCCGATCCACGGTCTCTATAGCCTCCGTGTAGCGGCCCTTGAGCGCCAGGCACTCCGCCAACCCCGATAGAACGGCCAGTTGGCTTTCGCGCCACTGCTCCCGGGCCCCTATCGCCCAATCTTCGTAAGGCTCCTCGGCCAGGAACTCGCCCCGTACGAGGTCGAGGGCCTCCCGGTAGTAGCCGATTGCCTCGTCCAACCCGTCGGCCTCCTGCGCCGCTTCGGCGCGCTGCTGGAGCTCCCGATATTTCCAGGCGTCTACCTCGCAGTCCGCCCGTTCGTCGAACGAGTACCCGGGCCGTCTGCTGAGGACGTAGCGCGAGTCCGAGCCACGCCCGAGGTCCGGCTCCAGGGCTTTGCGTAGCAGGCTGACCGTTATCCGCAGCCTCCGGTCCGCGCTTTGCGAGGATACCCCGGGCCAGAGGGCATCTACGATCTCATCCTTCGAGAAAACGTGTCCGGGACGGGTGAGCAGCAGCTTCAAGAGCGAGCGAGGCTTCTGTCCGCCCCACTCCTCGCCCTCGATAGGATCCTCGCCGCGCCAGACGCCAAACTCGCCGAAAAGATTGATGTTGAGGCCCGCCACTCTCACCGCCCTACAACCATATAGGCCTTATATAGGTCTCGAACTATGTGGCTTGTGCGAATTCTACCAGCACACCCTTTCAGAAGCGATTCTCTACCTCCCAAACAAAATCCAAACAACGGGTCGCTAACCTCTCGATCAGAAAACTGCCGCGAAGTAGGTAAGCGACGAGAGGAGGAACGGTATGGCCGAAAAGAAGCCCGGTACGGCACTGGACTTCGAGTCCCTCCGGGGCGCCATCGAACGGAGCGACGTAAAGGCGATCGTCGATCTCTACGCCGAGAACGCCGAGGTGAGCATCGTCAACCATAACAGCCCGCCGAGTTCGCCCTTCGTGCTGCGCGGTAGGGAGGCGGTCACCGAGTATTTGAAGGCTGTCTGGAGTGCCGGCGCCCGGCACCGAATCGAGAACTCGGTGCTTGGAAAGGACCGCGTGGCGTTCAACGAGGTCTGGGAGTACCCGGACGGAACCCGAGTCCTCGCCGCCACGACGCTAGAGGTGCGCGATGGAAAGGTCGTGCGGGCGGTGAGCGTCGAGTCCTGGGATGAGTAATCCGTGGCTGCAAGGAGCCGTGGCTGCAAGGATCTGGCCTTCGGTGAGAAAGGTCTTAAACAAAACCTAAACAACCGCTTGCTAGCCTCGTGATCGAAAGCAAAAACGAATGAAGGAGATGACGCAGAGATGAATACCTCGACCTTAGTTTCCGGACAGCACTTCAAGATCTGTCCGCTTTGCGAGGCGAGCCGGCTGGTGTTCAGCGGCCCCAACGAAGCCCGATGTCCGGCGTGCGACTGCGAACCAAGCGATGCCTTCCTGGTGGCGCTCCGTCAGATAGTAAGCCTGCCGGAGACACCGGAAGCCTCGCCGGACCAATCAGGAGGAGAGATCGAAGCCCGAAGGTCGGGCCCTAAGAAGCGGAGCGATGGACAGGGAGGAGATCGTTAGGACTCAAAGAAGAGCACGACCCGACCAACCTGTTCCGGCTCAACCAGAACAGCAAACCATCCGATTGAGAGGAGATATATATGACGATTACACGCAAATCAGTAGCCATCCTAATCGCCCTGCTGGTGCTGATCACCGGCGCAGCCGCCGCGACCACCGCCCTGGCCAACCAGAGAGACGATGTCAGAGCCGACAAAGGTAAACACCACAGCAAGGCGAAGACCGTCAAGTTCGACGTGGCGGAGGACGCGACGCGGTTTGTCTTTGACGACGAGCCGGTGGACGAAGACGGACTGCCAGAGTACGGCAACTCCTTCGTGACCCAGGGCTACATTTATCCCGAGGGCACGCTCGACGGTAGCAATGGTGTAAAGGCCAACGGTGAGCCCGAATTCCCTGACAAAGTGATCGGAGGGTGGACCTGCCGCGGCTGGTTTATCGGGGACTTCGCGACTACCAGTAGCGGGCCGCTGGTCAGCACCACCCAGCTCTACGACCTTGGAGACAAGCCTGGCAAGGTGACGCTCGTTTCCGACGGCGTCGAACTCGTCGACGTGGATAAAGAGGTCAAAAGGGCGATTACCGGCGGCACCGGACCTTACAAGAGGGCAGCCGGAGAGGCTCGCCAGACGCTCCTCGGCTTCAACGCGACCGAAGGCGTGAACCTACGGTTCGACCTCAAGGTCCAAAAACGCTAGGAATGTGGACTTTCTCTGGGTGAGTCGGAACAAAGAACCGACAAAAATAGCAGAGGCTCGGGTCGGTCTTTTACAAACGGCCCGAGCCCACCCAGAGTACGAGAGCAAGACTAGAAAGAGAGGAAGAACAATGACTACCCAGCAGTTTGACCAGGAAAGAGCCGAAGCGTTCGCCGAACGCATGATCGGCGTGCTGAACGAGGGGGCCGTCGCCCTCATGACGTCCATCGGTCACCGTACCGGCCTTTTCGACGCAATGGCGGGGCTGAAGCCCTCCACCAGCGGGCAGATCGCTGACGCGGCGGAGCTCAACGAGCGCTACGTGCGCGAGTGGCTCGGCGCCATGGTTACCGGCGGGATCGTCGAGCACGACCCGGAGGAAGGAGCGTACTACCTGCCACAGGAGCATGCCGCGTGGCTGACCCGGGCCGCCACCCCCGACAACATCGCCGCTACTGCCCAGTTCATCCCGCTCATGGGCTCTGTCGAGGACGGCATCATCGAGAGCTTTAAGCATGGTGGCGGGCTGCCCTACTCGGCTTTCCCCCGGTTCCACGAGGTAATGGCCGAAGACAGCGGCCAGACCGTGGTCGCCGCCCTCATCGATCATATCTTGCCGCTGGTGGATGGTCTCACCGAACGCCTCGAAGCCGGCATAGACGTGCTGGACGTCGGGTGCGGCAGCGGCCGGGCGCTAAACCTCATGGCCCGCACGTTCCCAAACAGCCGCTTCGTCGGCTACGACTTCTCCGAAGAGGCCATAAGCCGCGCCCGGACCGAAGCCCAGGAGCACGGGGCAACCAACGTGCGCTTTGAAGTTAAGGACGCCGCAACACTCGATGAGGTGGAGAGCTACGACCTGATCACCACCTTCGATGCGGTCCACGATCAGGCCGCACCCGCAATGGTACTGAGGGGCATCCATGATGCCCTGCGGAGAGACGGCGTCTACCTGATGCAGGACATTGCAGGCTCCAGTCACGTCCACAACAATCTCGATCACCCGATCGGGCCTTTCCTCTACACGATCTCGACCACGCACTGCACGACGGTCTCCCTGGCCCAGGGTGGCGAGGGACTAGGAACGATGTGGGGTGAGGAGAAAGCCCGGGAGATGCTCCAGGAAGCAGGCTTTGCAAAAGTCGAAGTCGAGCAGCTTCCGCACGACTTCACTAACAACTACTTCATTATCAGGAAGGGTTAGTTCTCAGAACCAGCGGTGGGGACACCACACAGGAAGGTGTCCCCACCAGAGGAAGGAGAGAAATGATGCAAACAGTTTCTATGAGTCGCAAAGAAAGCACTTATGAAACCCGAAGCGTTTTCGGGAAGGAGGTCACCCAAAAGCCGGGCTGGGACCACAGGTTTTGGGTTGGCGACGGGGTGCGAACGGTGGGGGGCAGTGGTTTGTACAACCGCGGCCAGATCATCGAGGTCGCCGAGGAGGAGAAGTACTACAGGGTGGATTACGGCTCGGGTCCTCCTTCCCTGATCCGGGAAGAGAACCTGGAGCCGTTCGACGAGAAGAATCCTCTGTCCGAACCGCCGAGAAGTTTCGTTCCTCCAATTGTCCCCTTTACCGGGATTCACCGCTGATCGGCTGCCGGTTCGGATGGCGGGTGGAGACATTGGCCCCGTCGCGAGGCTGGACCGGTACGAGGAAGGAGCAGAAAGATGGCTAATGTAATCAAGCAACCGTGTGATGAGGAAGTAATCCAGTCCCAAGAGGCGAAATCCCCCTGCGCGCCGGGTGCGGGACCGTGGGTCCTGGCGGCGACAATCCTGGGGTCCAGCATGGCGTTTATTGACGAGACCGCCATAACCGTGGCCCTGCCGGCCATACAGGACGCCTTGAACGCGACCGCAGTGGACGCCCAATGGGTGGTCGAAGCTGCTGCGCTGTTGTTGGCGGCCCTGATTCTGGTCGGCGGCTCTTTGGGAGATCACTTCGGACGTCGCCGCGTCTTCGCGGTCGGGGTCGGGCTTTTCGCCGCGGCTTCGACGTTGGGTGGGCTTGCACAGAGCCCGGAGCAACTGATCCTGGCCCGGGCCGTTCAAGGTGTCGGGGGCGCCCTGCTGGTGCCGAACTCCCTGGCGATCATCGGCGCCTCCTTCGAGGAAGAACGGCGCGGCAAGGCAATCGGTACTTGGGCGGGCTTTACCGCAATAACTATGGTGCTGGGTCCGGTCCTCGGCGGCTACCTGGTCGAGACCGTCTCCTGGCGGGCGGTGTTCTTTATCAACGTCCCGCTGGCGCTCGGGGTGCTGGCGATCACCCTCTCCCGGGTGCCGGAGAGCCGGGATGAGGGAGCCAACAAGCTGGACCTCCCAGGCGCAGCTCTCGCGGCGACGGGTCTCGGGGGCCTCGTCTTCGGGCTCCTTGAGTCCTCCAGGGTGGGGCTGGGTAACCCGTTGGTGATTGGCTCTCTGATCCTGGGCATCATCGCCCTGGCGGCTTTCGTCGTCGTGGAATCCCGCAGCAGCGAACCCATGATGCCGCTCGGGCTCTTCCGTTCGAGGAACTTTGCCGGGGCGAACGCCTTTACGTTGCTGCTCTACTTCGCCTTGAGCGGCACCCTGTTCTTTCTGCCCTTCAACCTGATCTGGGTGCAGGGCTACACGGCCACGGCCGCCGGAGCGGCCATAGTGCCCGTGATCTTGCTCATGTTCATCCTCTCGCGCTATACCGGGAGCCTCACGGACCGGTTCGGCCCGAGGTTTCCGCTGGTGCTCGGCCCGGCGATCGCCGCGGTCGGATTTGCCCTGTTCGCCGTGCCGGGGATCGGGGGCTCCTACTGGACGACGTACTTCCCGGCCGCGGTGGTTTTGGGCGTGGGTCTCGCGGTTCTGGTGCCGGCCGTGACCACGGTGGCCCTGAACTCCGTGGATACCAGGCACTCGGGCTTGGCCTCCGCGATCAACAACGCCTTCTCCCAGACGGCAGGGCTTCTTGCCATAGCTGTCCTGGGCGTGCTCATGTTCACGACCTTTAGCAGCAGCGTGGACTCTCGTCTGGCGGCGCTGGACCTACCATCCGAGGCGAGGCAGCAGTTGGAGCAGGAGAAGATAAAGCTGGGAGCGGCGGAAGTCCCGGAGGGCGTCGGCGCCGGGCAGGAAGCGGCCATAGAGCGGTCCGTAGACGAGGCGTTCGTGTCGGGCTACCGGACGGTGATGCTTGTTGCCACGGCGATGGCTCTCGCAAGCGCCGTCAGTGCCGGGCTCCTGATCCAGGGCGGTAAGCCAAAAGGCAAGCAGCCAAAAGAAAAGCAACCGAACGAGCAGGATAGGGAGGCAGACGTAGAGGCTCTGGTCACTTGATCGGAATAGTTATGTAAGTCACGGTTTCTACGACGAAAAGGGGTAAGAGATGCAATATCCAGTCAAATCAAACCGGCTGTTCGACGAGCGGAAAACGGAGCCTATCGCGCAGCCGCAGATCGCCCGGCGAGAAGGGCCGAAACCGGTGTTGCTCGCCGTAGATGACAATCCAGATGCCCTCCGCGAGATCGAGATCGAGCTCCGCAACCGTTACGGAGCCGACTATCTCATAAAGACCGAGGCATCAGCGGAGTCCGCCCTGGAGAGCCTGCGGGAGTGCAAGGTACAGGGAGACGAGGTGGCTCTCGTGCTCACCGATCAGTGGATGCCTGGGATTCGCGGAATTGACCTGCTGGCCCGCGTACGCGAGGTCTACCCGACCACAAAGCGAGTCCTCATGGTCGACCGGGCTGATGCCGCGGCCGCAGGTCCTGTCGTCGATGCTATGACGCTCGGAAGCATCGACTACTATGCGAACAAGCCCTGGGGATCCTACGACGAGCGGTTCCACAGGATCGTTACAGAACTTCTCTACGAGTGGGCCAAAGATCACCTCCCCAAGTTCGAGGATATCCGGATTGTGGGCGAGCAGTGGTCCTCCCGCTCGCACGAGCTCAGAGACCTGCTGGGACGCAACGGGGTTCCGTATGCTTTCTATCCGGCAGACTCTCCGGAGGGCCAGACGTTGCTGTCACGATTTAGTCCCGGCTCTGTAGAGCTCCCTTTGGTAGTGCTCTTCGACGGTCAGGTGCTCGAAGATCCTTCCAACTCCGAGATTACCGAAGCGTGCAGGGTAGATCCGTCGCTGGAGGAGAAATCTAGCTTCGACCTCCTTATCATCGGGGCCGGGCCTGCCGGGCTGGCCGCTGCGGTATACGGAGCCTCCGAAGGCCTCGATACCCTGATCGTAGAAGGCGAAGCCCTCGGCGGACAGGCTGGCACCAGCTCCCAGATCCGCAACTACCTCGGCTTTCCCTGGGGCGTCAGCGGCTCTGAATTGACGAGTCGGGCCGCCGAGCAGGCGTGGCTCTTTGGCGGAACCTTTCTCTTTATGCGCCGGGCTACAGCGATGCGACGCGTCGGACACGAGATCGTAGTGAGGTTCTCGTGCAGCAACGAGGTGACGGCGCGCGCCGTCATCGTCGCCACCGGGGCTTCCTACCGCCGCCTGGAAGCTCCCGGCCTCGACTCCCTCTACGGCGCAGGCGTATTCTACGGGGCGGCAGTGTCCGAAGCCCGGGCGATGGAAGGACAGGAGGTGTACGTGGCAGGTGCCGGCAACTCCGCCGGCCAGACAGCGATGCATCTCTCCAAATACGCCTCTCGTGTAACGGTGGTCGTGCGTGGAGGTTCGCTCAGGGCCAGCATGTCCGAATACCTGGTCAGGGAGATCGAGGCGACAACGAACATCGAGGTTCGCCTGAATACCCAGGTAGTGGACGGCGGCGGGGAGGGACGGCTAGAGCGTCTGGTTCTCAAAGAGAAGCTCTCCGGACATAGGGAGACGGTTCCGGCAGCTGGGCTGTTCGTCCTTATCGGCGCCGAGCCGCACACTGGCTGGCTACCCGAAGAGGTCCAACGCGACGAGCAAGGCTTCGTCTTCACCGGTCGTGATCTGCCCAGCTACGGCCGGCCCCGCCACGGGTGGCACCTGGGACGTCTGCCCTTGTTGCTGGAGACGAGCATGGCTGGGGTGTTCGCCGTCGGAGACGTGAGGCATGGCTCCGTCAAGCGGGTGACCTCCGCAGTTGGTGAGGGTTCCGTCGCCATCCAGATGATCCACGAGTACCTGAGCCAGACTCAAAGAACGATCCGTCCACCGACACCGGCCATCGAGCCCGCGACTTTGTAAATGCCGTGTCAAGAACGATGGGAAGGAGGTGTGAAAGGTAGGTGAGCTCCTTCAGGGAGTCCTAAAGAGCATGTGCATTCGACGCCATATTGGTCCAGTAGTTCGCGGGTACCCGGTATATCTATTTCACCAGGCCGCAAAAGAGGTATCTCGACGAAATCCAGGCCGGCGCTGCCAGCCCCGGAGATAACTCGCTCAGCACTCTCGGGGGTCCAGTCCCCCGCCCATATAAACGCGTGGGCTCCAAATAAAGCCAATGCTCACTCCCTCTCGTCAACAGTAGACTACCAAAGATAAACCTGTGCCTACGGATCGTACGAGCAGGCTGGCAGGGTACCGGATCGGGCTGTAATACCTGTTGGATCTAGACTACTGCTCTGCGCAGTGTGCCAGGACCCGCGTCGGGTACTACCGCTAGCTTGCGGAGGTACTCGGGGCTATGTCCTGCGCTGGACCGGCCGCATGCTGAGTAAAAATTCGCTTCAAACTCTCTTTCCAATTCGCCTCCACAGCTGCAGCGGCCCAAACATAGTCTTTGCTCCTTAGCGCTTCCAGTATCTCTTCGTGCTCGGCCACCGACTTCCCAGCGACCACACATCCCCCAAAATACAAAACCTCCAGCCGGCGGAGCCTCATCTTTAGCTCGTTTAGTATCTTTATCAGGTCTTCGCTGCCCGACCGGCGCACGAAAACCTCGTGGAAGGCGCGATCCGATTCCGAAGCCTCAACAGCTTTCCTTTTGCTTAGCGCCCGCTCTAAACGAGCGTTGATCTCCGCCATCTCCTCTATCTCCGCTCCCCCTATACGCGATTCTGCGAGCGAGATCGCAAGAGCTTCCAGAGACCAGATAATGGGATATATGCTCTTCGCCTCGCTTATGTCTACGGAAGATACCCGGGTCCACCGGTTGGCCGCACTCTCTACCAGCCCCTCATCTTCTAAACGTCGCAGCGCCTCCCTCACCGGGGTACGGCTGACCCCTAGAGCACCCGCAAGCTCCTTGTCCCGCATCTTCTCACTCGGTTTGAGAGTGCCGTCTACGATCAGCTCCCGCAACATCTCATAGACCTCTTCTCTCATGAGCGGCCTCTGCAGCTTTTCTAACCTGTCCGGTAGCGGCATGATCCCAATTTTAATTCATCTGTTGATCTCACCTTAGTACTAATATATGATATATCACATACCAAAACTTGGTAACGCAGCGATTGGGGTTGCGTTTGGGACAAGGGCCGGGGTCACGAGATCGTCGCGGAACACCAGATGAATACTAAACGGGGTAGACCGGGGTACGAAGGTCTGGCAGCTGTGGCGCCGGGCTTTCTGCAAACACAGGAGGCCGCGTATGGAGCAAGCGGATATTTGGCAGCGGGATGATGCGGTACAGTGGCGGGGGTGCCAGGTGTTGAAGCAACGCTACCTCTCATCTTTATCTACGGTGTGATGCGCCGCGGGATGCCTCTGGATCAGCTCGTCTCCCTGCTCTCCACCAACCCTGCCCAGCTCTTCTGTCTCTACCCACGGAAAGGGTCGCTGATGGTCGGTACGGACGCTGACCTTGTCGTCTACGATCCTGAACCGAGTGGAGTCTTCCGGACCTCCGAGATGCACAGTGAGGCCGGCTACACGCCGTATGAAGGGCTGGAGCGCATCGGGGAGGTACGGGCGACCCTGTGTCGCGGCCAGATCGTCTACAGGGAGGGTGAGTTTGTCGGTGAGCGGGGCTTCGGGAGATTCTTGAAAAGAGAAGTAGGAGCGGCTTATTTGCCTGAGACTAGTGGAGGGGAGTAGATGGATTTCGAACTTCTGATTCGGGGAGCTCGAGTATTCCCGGGAGATGGGGCTGCCCGGCAGGCCGACGTCGGCGTTTCGGGAAGCCGGATCGCGGCGGTCGACTTTGATCTTCCCACGGAGAATGCGGCAGAGATGGTGGACGCTACCGGGCTGATGCTGTGTCCGGGGTTTATCGATATGCACGCCCATTCGGCGCTGGAGCCGTTCCGCGACCCGCGGCTCGAGCCCAAAATAGCGCAAGGCTTTACGACGGAGGTGATCAACCCGGACGGTCTGGCACCGGCTCCGGTTACAGAAGACCGCCGGGACGACCGCCGCTCCTACTTGCAAGCACTCGAAGGACCCGGGCCGGAGCAATGGAATTGGACAACGTTCGCGGAGTATCTGGATGCACTGGCCGACGCCAGACCCGCGACCACCCTCGTACCTTCTATCGGGCACAATGCCGTGCGGGACTGCGTCATGGGCGGTGCAAACCGAGAGCCCGACCCGGAAGAGCTTCGGGCAATGAGGCAGGAGGTACGGCTGGGCCTCGAAGCCGGAGCCCGCACCCTCTCTTTCGGCCTGGTCTACATGCCCGGAGCGTTCTCGGACACCGGGGAACTCGTCGAGCTCGCCAAGGAGGCCGCGATCTTCGGCGCCCCGCTCGTCCCGCACGTACGCAATGAGGCGGATGGAGTGCTTGAAGCGGTGGGTGAGATGGTCGAGGTCTCCCGCCGCTCGGGGGCTCCCCTGCACCTCTCGCACCTGAAAGTGATCGGCAACCCGGAGCTGGTCGAGCCTCTCCTCGGGCTGATCGAGAGAGCCCAGACCGACGTTGATATCACCTTCGACCAGTATCCTTACGGCGCCGGCAGCACCGTGTTGTCCGCGCTACTACCCCCGTGGGCACAGGAAGGTGGCGCGCGAGACACCCTGGCGCGGCTAGAGGATCCAGGCCAGCGGGAAGCCATGGAACGTGACGTCGAACAAGGTTTGCCTGGATGGGAGAACGTATACAAAGCCTGCGGAGCCGAAAGCATAACCATCGCGCATGCGGCACAAGAGAGGGTCCGAGACGTTGGCAAAACGCTCGCCGAAATAGGTGAGGAGCGCGGCTGTGATCCGTTCGTTGCGGCCATGGATCTCCTGAGAGATACGGCGCTCTACGCAATGATGGTCGACCACTACGCAACCGAGGAAACCGTGCGGACCATCTTTCGACATCCGCTGCAACTCGTTGGCTCGGACAGCCTCTTCGGCAAACATCCCCACCCCCGGCTATTTGGTACGGCCGCCCGGGTTCTGGGCCGGTACGCGATAAGGGAGGACCTGATCCCCGTCGAGGAAGCGGTAGCGCGGTTGACCGCCCGGGCCGCCGATCGTATAGGTCTGGGGGATCGGGGCCGGATCAGGGAGGGCTTGCGCGCGGATTTGGTGCTGCTGGACCCCACGCGGTTCATCGACACCGCAACTTACGACGATCCGAGACGAACCCCCGAGGGCGTGGAGCGGGTGCTTGTGGCCGGACAAACGGTGTGGATGGATGGCGTCCCGACCGGCGCGCTGCCGGGTGGCGTCGTGCGCGAGCCGCTCCCTACAAGCTAGAAGAGAGGATGACCGTGGTAGAAGCCGGTAAAAGACATGCGATCGACGGAGAGCAGATAGCTGACTTCGCCCTGCGCCTTATCGGGGAGTACAGCCCTTCCGGTAAAGAGGGCGCGGTCGCCGGGCTGGTGGCCGCGGAGATGGAGCAGCTCGGCTTCGAGGTCGAAACCGACGAACTCGGCAACGTCATCGGCACCGTCGAAGCGGGTTCTGGTCCGTGCGTGCTAATAGACTCCCACATGGACACCGTAGGGGTGACCGATCCCGAAGCGTGGTCGTACGATCCAGCAGGCGAGCGGGTTAACGATCGTATCTACGGGCGCGGTGCCATGGACATGAAAGGTCCGCTGGCCGCTTCCGTCTGCGGCATCGCCCCGTTAAAGGATCGTTTGCGCAACGGTAGGGTCGTCGTTTCGACCACCGTCACAGAAGAGCTGGTCGAGGGGCCTGCCCTGGTGCGGGTGGCCGAGCGGGTAAAGCCAGACTTCACCATCATCTGCGAGGCCACATCTCTGAAGCTCGCCCGGGGCCAGCGCGGCCGGGCGGAGGTGGTGGTGGAGGTTTCTGGTCGGCCGACGCACTCATCCCGTCCGGAGCTCGGGGTGAATGCGGCACAGGCCATGGTTGACTTGGTTCGCGCACTGCGGGATCTACAACCTCCCAGCCACCAGATTCTCGGCGAGGGGATACTGGTACTCACCGACATTATCTCGCGGCCTTATCCCGGTCTTTCGGTCGTTCCCGACCGCTGCGTTGCCACCTTCGACCGGCGCACCCTGCCGGACGAAACCGAAGAGAGCATCCTGGGTCCGATCCAGCAGGCCATAGAGCGGGCCCTGAAGGATAGCGAGGCATCCGGGCGAGCTTTGATCGCCGAAGATGACTTCGAGACTTACACCGGAGAACGGGTGCGGGCGCCCAACTTTGCTCCTGCCTGGTACTTCGACGACGATACCGGGTTGGTTGAGGCAGCGTTGGCGGGCCTGGAGCAGGCCGAATTAGATCCCAAACTTGCACACTACGCGTTTTGTACCAACGGCAGTGGAACGGCCGGACGACTCGGCATTCCCACGGTCGGTTTCGGACCGGGGGATGAGGAGCTCGCGCACCGGGTCGACGAGTACATCGAGATAGATCAACTCACGAAGGCAGCCCGGGGCTACGCGGCGATCGTAGAGTGGTTAACAGGCATGGAGGAGTAGATATGGGGAAGATTGCTTTCGCAACCGTACTCGATGAAAGCGGGAAACTAGAGCGCTTCGACGACCCCGAGCAAGCTCTAGAAACCGGTGCGGTGGGTCAGATCGAGCTCCAATACGAGTTCGGGCCGGATTTAATACCTCCGGAAACTCCTTCGGATGATGGCATGTGGCGCTACCGCGCCCTGCTACCGATCGAAGAGGGAAAGGTTCTGTATCCGCTCGCGATCGGCGGCACGCCCCTGATCTCACCTCCCCGGCTAAGCGAGGTGTTGGACATCCCCAACCTGTGGCTCAAGGACGAGACTCGGACGCCTACGGGATCTAACAAGGACCGGGCCACGGCGCTCGTCCTGGAACACGCCATGCGCAACGGGGTTGGGGCCGTAAGCTGCGCCTCAACGGGAAACGTGGCGGTCTCGCTCGCCGTGGGGGCTGCCGCCGCCGGCATCGAGGCGACGATCTTCGTTCCGGCAGAGGTCTCCGAGTCTAAGCTGAAGCTGATGCAGCTAGCCGGCGCCACGGTGCTCCGGGTAGAAGAGGGCTACGAAGCCGCGTTCGAGCTCTCCCGAGAGGCGGCCCGCACCTTCGGCTGGTACGATCGAAACACCGGCGACAACCCGCTGACCCTGGAGGCCAAAAAGACCGTCGCGTTCGAGATCTGGGAACAGCTCGGACGCCAGGTGCCCGACGCCATCATCATACCCGTGGGCGACGGGCCTACCCTCAGCGCGATGGTGAAGGGTTTCAGGGAGCTGAGGATGTGCGGCGTCGCCGACCGTCTACCGCGCATCGTCGGCGTGCAGGCTGAAGGCTGCCGACCCATAAAGCAGGCGTGGGACACCGGGGACCCTGTACGATCCGTGCACCCGGAGACGATTGCGGACGGTATCGCGGTCGGGGCGCCGATCTGCGCGGCGCTGGTGCTGCGAGACGTAAGAGAGAGTGGTGGCGGTTTCGTAGAGGTGTCGGACGACTCTATGCTCCAAGCCATCCGGACGCTCGCGGTTACCGGCGGGGTCCTCGCCGAGCCCGCGGGAGCGGCGGCGCTCGCGGGCCTCGAACCTGCGCTTCGAGCCGGCCTGGTCAAACCAGATGAGACCGTGATCGTGCACGTAACCGGTACGGGACTCAAAAACATCCAGTATCTACAACCCGAAGGCACCTCTACCAAGATCAATGCCTCCCTCGAGGAGGTCCAACAGGCGATGGGGCGAGCCGAAAAAGGAGAATCGTTTGCTACATAATTGACAAGAATTTGATCTGCTGCCAAGCTGTTTCAAGGGATAGAGGGATATGTAAAGGAGGATAAACAACGTGGAGCAGGATCGAGAAGTATTCTTCGAGGAGGACCGTCGTTACCGGCAGTGCAACAAAGAGGCCGTGGTAACCTTCGCGTTCTTCTTTGTCAACTTCGTCCTCATCGGCGTGGTTGCTCTGGTTTTGGGCTACAACAAGCCGGCGGAAGAGGTACAGTTCATCCTCGGCTTCCCGGCCTGGTTCTTCTGGGGAGCGGTGGTGGGAACAATCCTTGAGTGCATCCTGGGGATTATGGTGGTCGTGTTCTTCTTCCGGGAGATGTCGATACAGCCTGAGGACGAGGAGGAGAGCAGATGAATTGGGATGTTCTCATTCCGCTCGTACTGTACCTGCTAGCGACTTTCCTCGTGGCGGCCTATCTGCGCAAGTATCTCACCACGCAACGGGAAGGGAGCTTCCAGGAAGCGTTCTTTATCGGTGACAGGAGCCTGGGATCGGTAGTTCTGGCGTTCACGCTGCTCGCATCCATGGCGAGCGCCGGTACTTTCATCGGCGCCCCGGGGGTCGCCTACGACGTGGGCTTCGGCTGGGCTCTGGTCGTGATGGCCCAGATCGGCGCGGCGTACTACGTTCTCGGCATATTGGGCAAGAAGTTCTCGATAATCGCGCGCAAGATCCAGGCGGTTACGATGACGGATCTCTTCTATGCACGGTACAGGAGCTCGCTGGTGGTCGTCGGCAGTGCCGCAGGCGTTATTCTCTTTATCAGCGCGTACATGGTCGCCCAGTTCGCCGGTGGGGCGCGCATCTTGCAGGGGGTCACGGGTCTACCCTACCAGGTGGGGATCCTGATCTTCGGTACGGTCGTTATAGTCTACACGGTGGTCGGCGGGTTCCGGGCCGTTGCGGTTACCGACGCCATACAGGGCGTACTCATGCTCTTGGGTGGCGTGGTACTCTGGATCGCGTTCATGCTCCGGACGGACGGGTTCGGAGCCGTCATTAGTGAGCTGGCCACCGAACAACCCGAGATGCTGACCCTTCCGGGACCGCTGGGGCTCACACCGATGGTAATGTTCTCCTACTTCATACTCTTTGGCATCGCGGCCATCGGCCTGCCGCACGCCGCGGTCCGGGGCATGGCTTACCGGGACAGCCGGTCGATGCACCGGGGTATGATGCTGAGCCTCATAATCATGGCGCTCTTCTCTTTCTTCTTCGTGACGTTGGGCGCGGCCATGCGGGTGCTGTACCCGAACGCCGACGCGCCTGACGCCGTCCTACCCACGTTCATCGTGGACTCCCTGCCGGGTTGGCTGGCTGGTATAGTCCTGGCCGCACCGCTGGCGGCGATGATGTCGACGGTCGACTCTCTATTGCTCGTTACGAGCGGCGCGATAGTAAAGGACGTCTACATGAACTACATCAACCGGAACGCGAGCGACACGGCGGTATCCCGATTGTCGTATCTGTCTACCCTGGCCATTGGTGTGGGCGTGGTACTCGTTTCGTTAACGCCTCCCGCCTACGTGCAGTTCGTGGTGGTGTTTGCCCTGGGCGGACTACAGTCCATGTTCATTGCGCCGACCGTCTTCGGGCTCTTCTGGAAGCGCGCGACGAAGTGGGGTGCGATCTCCTCGATGTACACGGGTCTGGTGTGCTATCTGGTGCTCGAGATATTCTTCCCTGACCTGTTCGGTGGGATAATTAACCTCGTGCCGGCGCTCGTGCTATCCGTAGTAGTGATGGTCGTCGTGAGCCTGCTGACACCGAAGCCGTCCAGGGAGATCCTCGAAATGTTCTGGGGAGAGGGCAAACCCTCCGAGGAGCAGACGATCTCGAGCAGTCCGTAGACCGCCAAGCTGGAAATATCCGGCTCTACGGACCGATAGATTGAGCGGACAAGAAGACTCGAACGGCCGAAAGGAGGATTCGCCCGATGAACGAGGAGCGTCCCGTAGCACTGGCACAGATGACCTCGCCCGAGGCAGCTGAGGCACTCGACAAAGCGGAGGTGGCTCTGCTCGCGGTAGGGGCCACCGAGCAGCACGGTCCGAACATGACCCTGGAGACAGACACCGTTGTGGCGTACCGGTTGGCGCTGCGCATTGCAGAGGCGCTTTATCCCCGGGCGGTCGTCGCCCCAGCGCTCCCGTACGGCGTGAGCTACCATCACATGCGGTTTCCGGGCACCATGACGCTATCCCCGGAGACGTTCCAGGCTGTGGTGTTGGAGATCGTCCAGAGCCTCCGCCAGCACGGGATAGAGCACTTCTTTATCGTGGATGGACATGCCGGCAACCAGGGTGCGCTGGATGTGCTGATGGCGAAGCTGCGCTTTCAGATGGGTATAAACGCCTCCTACCTCTTCTACTTCACCCTGGTAGAAGATGTCATACAAAAAGGAGTGAAAACTGAGCGCTGGGGGCACGCGTGTGAGGTTGAGACCTCCATCGGGCTGGCGTTGCAATCGGATATCGTCCGCAGCGAAGCATTGCAGACCGGGGAAGTACGGCCAGACCTATTGCCGTATAGCGATCCCGTGGGCGGTTTGAAGGTGGGTGTGCCACTTCCTTTTGACGAGATGACGGAAAACGGCGCCCTTGGTGACGCTCTCCAGGCGAGCGAGGCGTTCGGCAAGGACCTGGCGAACACTGCCGTACAGCGATCGGTTGAGTTTCTCGAACGTTTCCTCGGTGAGCCGTAATCAGATGATCACCTGCGAACCTCAGACGTGCTTACCCTGAGGGAATCGGCCGAAATTCTGGTGGCTGGGGTAGTGTTAAGCTATCCGAGGCCCAGGAGGGACGCTTCGGGAAAGGAGGCCCTCTGGATGCTTGAAGAGTGCTCTGAAGTGAACGTTGGGACGAAAACGAAGGCAGATACTGCGCGAGAGAGGTGAGGCTGGCATGAACGCTCTGATGGGGACCCCCTACCTCTTGATCGATGGGGCCAAGATGGAAAGAAACATCCACAGAATGGCGGCCGTAGCCGGGCGAGCCCGGGTAAACCTCAGGCCCCACGTAAAAACTCACAAGGTTCCCCTAATAGCTGAAAAGCAATTGGAAGCAGGAGCTGTGGGCATCACTGTGGCGAAGGTGTCAGAAGCTGAGGTCATGGTCGACGCGGGTATTCGCGACATCTTTATCGCCTATCCGGTGGTGACGGAGCCGCAGGTCCGGCAGGCGCTAGAGTTGAGCAGGGAGGTGGACCTCACCGTTGGGGTGGATAGCCTTGAAGGAGCGGAGAGGCTGTCCGAGGCTGCGAAAGAGGCAGGTGTTTCCCTCGACGTGAGGCTGGAGGCCGATACGGGTCTCAGAAGGACGGGCGTCCCTTATGATGACGCTGTCGAAGTTGCTCGTCGGGTAGATAGGCTGCAAAACCTCAATCTGACCGGCATTTACACTTATCGTGGTGCGGTGCTCGGAGGTTCAAAGACTCTAGACCTTAAGGCAGCGGGTGAAGAAGAAGGAAGCCTTATGGTTTCCCTGGCCGAACGGATGAGGGAGCAAGGCCTTGAGATAAGAGACGTCAGCGTGGGTTCAACTCCGACGGCCGAGTACGTGGCCGCGGTAGAGGGGGTGACGGAGATCCGTCCGGGCACCTACGTCTTCTACGACAGGATGCAAGATCGACTGGGGGCCTGCTCGATCGAGGACTGTGCCGCAACTATAGTCGCCTCCGTTGTGAGCAGGCCTCACAAAGATGTGGCCATCGTAGACGGAGGAAGCAAGACCTTCGCCACCGACGTATCACCGGACGAGCCACCCATAAACCTGAGTGGATACGGTCAAGTCGTGGGCAGTCCCGAGATCACCCTCCAAAGCCTCTGGGAAGAGCATGGAAGGCTCGCGGTAAGCGGCGAGCACGACCTCGGGGTGGACGATCGCGTCCAGATCATTCCGAACCATATCTGCAGCACAGTAAACCTGCACAACGA
The DNA here is from genome assembly GCA_050331175.1 of Rubrobacteraceae bacterium. Taxonomy (GTDB): domain Bacteria; phylum Actinomycetota; class Rubrobacteria; order Rubrobacterales; family Rubrobacteraceae; genus SIRX01. The sequence goes on from JBHJHC010000047.1 coordinate 22,303, forward strand.
AGTTTATCTGCTCAATGAAGACGCCGACATACAGGCACTTCGAGTGGCAGCTCGTGGAAAAGCGCGGTAGTGGCAACATTTCAGGAGTTGCTCTTCTGTTTAAAGGCTGAACGTGGGAACCCGTTAGCTCTTAGCAACGGTTTCATCAAGAGCATAGTGAGGATACTGCTGCATCAGGGAGACACCAAAGGAATCTATGTCTGCAGATATATGTCGCGACTGTCCAGGTTGCTGGTGAGTGGCGTCTGGATGACTAGCTGGAGGCGGGAAATTGCCAGACGCAGTTACGACCGGAGAGGCGATGCTTTTAGGAGTCCCCGCAAAGCCGGGTCGTTTGAGACACTCCCCGAGCCTCAAGCTGAAGGGTCGCCATAGCCCTCTGTCGTCTGGGTATATCTGCAGGCTGGGTAGGCTATCTGAGTGCGGGCGAGCTCGGGCTACCTGCTTCACCATCTCGTAGCTGGAGCAGCCTATGAAAACCGCGTTAGGGCGAACGGATCTCAACTCCTCCCAATACTACTAACTCTGCTCGCCCGAGCCTCTTTATGTCTTCGAGTGGATTACCGGCAACCGCTATGAAATCTGCTCTCTTACCGGCTTCGAGGGTGCCGATCTCAGCCTCCAGGCCGAGTAACTCCGCGGCAGCCGAAGTCCCAGCCCGGATAGCCTGTTTCGGACCGGCACCGGCCTCTGAAATTAGCCTGAGTTCCATCGGCAACGTTCCGTGGGGGTGGCCGGGCGCACCGCAGTCGGTGCCGGCAGCAATCTTGACCCCGGCGTTCGCGGCGGTCCGGAGCGCCTCCTGGGTCGCGGCCAGTACTTCTTTTGTCTTCCGCTGTATGTAATCCGGCGCGCCGAGCTCCGGCCCTTTCTCATCCATCGCGGCGTACACGGACATCGTAGGCACGAGGAACGTGCCCAACTCGCGCATCTTCTCCGCAGTCTCCTCGTCTATAAAGGTGCCGTGCTCGATCGAATCCACCCCGGCGTCGAGTGCGTTGTTTATGGCTTCGACGGAGTATGCGTGGGCAGCAACCTTCTTTCCCGCTTTGTGGGCCTCCTCGACTCCGGCCCGCATCTCCTCCACCGTGAGCTGCGGAGAACCGGGCTCTTCGGCGTGCCCGTAGACACCCCCGGAAGCCATGAACTTGATGCAGCCGGCACCGTTCTTTATTTCCTCTCGCACAGCATGGCGTACCGCGTCGGGACCATCGGCTTCCCGACCAAGAAACCAGCCGTGCCCACCGGTCATAGCGATCGCCCGCCCAGCCGCTACGACTCTGGGTCCGCTCAGAACACCGAGTTGTACCGCCCGGGCTATGCCTATCGCCATCCCGTCAGTGGAGCCCACATCCCGCACGGTGGTAACACCAGCGTCCAGGTGCCGCTTCATGTTCGCCGCGCAGCGGAGGGCCGTGACGCTACGGGGCTCGCTCTCGACCAGGGCGTGAGGTTCCGCCGAAGCACTCCATACCAGGTGTACGTGGGCGTCTATAAGCCCCGGAAGCAGGGTCGCGTCCCCGAGATCCACAACCTCGACTCCGCCCGGCAGATCCCCCGCCGGACCGACCGAGACTATCCGCCCATCCTCCACCAGTATCGCCGCGTTCTCTAGCGACCCCTCGGAGACCCCGTCTATAACCCTGCCAGCCCGGTACGCAACCGCCATATCCTACCTCCCCTACGCTCTCTACCACATTCTAGCCAACGGGCCATAGACCCTACCGGCAGTTTAGTGTAATGTTCCAACCATCACAATTTACTGGGCGGCGAGAGGAGAACATTTTGCAGTTCGGGATAATCTTGTTCTACCTGGTGGTCATGTCACTCATAGGGTTGTACTTCGCCCGGGTAAGGGTAAAGGACAGCGACGACTTCATGGTTGCCGGGAGGAGCCTGCCGCAGTGGATACTCGCCGGCACGTTGCTGGCCACCTTCGTGGGTTCCGGTACCATCGTTGGCGGGGCTAGCTTCATCTACCAGTTCGGGCCTATAGCCGCCATCTTCTTCTTTGCCGGCACCCCGATCGGGATCATTATCCTGTACTTCTTTCTGGCCGACAGGATTCGGGGGCTCGCAAAATACACGGTACCGGAGATCCTCGAGATTCGTTACGGGAGCTTTGCCAGAGCTTTCGGTGGCATAACGATTCTCCTGGCGTATGTTGGAATAGCGGCCTACCAGTTCATCGGTGGCGGGTACGTGCTCAACATCACCACGGGGATACCGGTCTGGGTCGGCACCATCATTACGGCGGTCGTCGTCATATTCCTGGCTACGGTCGGGGGCCTTATCTCCGTGGCCTACACCGATGCCATAAGCGCGGTATTGATCATCGTGGGGCTCCTGATCGCTTGTCCGCTTATCTTAGGAGAGGTTGGCGGATTCAGCGGTCTCTTCGAGGCGCTGCCGGAGACAAAGGCATCCTGGAACGGGGGTCTTAGCATCCCGCAGCTCCTGGGCTACTTCCTGCCACTACTGCTGTTGTTGCTCGGGGATCAGAACGTCTATCAGAGGTTCTCCTCGGCGGCTAATCCCGAGACCGCCCGGAAATCCGCCATAGGATTCTTCGTCGGCGCGATGGTGGTAGTCGCCCTGGTGATCGTGCTGGCGAGCTCCGCTATCGTACTCCTGCCGGAGATACCTCCAGACACCGCGATCCTGGCGCTGGCTGGGGAGAGTCTGCCGCTCTTCCTCGGGGGTATTCTCCTGGCTTCGTCGGTGGCGATCATCATCACGACCGGCAACTCGTATCTGCTGTCATCGGCCGGAAACCTGGTCTACGACATCTACTCCAACCTCTTCGGCCGGGAGATACCGGAGGGTCGAGGGTTGCTCTACGACAGGATCGCCGTGGCCGCCCTGGGAGTTTTCGCCTACGTCATGGGCGCGTTCTTCCCGACGGTGCTGGCGCTCCAGATCTACTCCTACACCATCTACGGGGCCGGGATCACCCCGGCCCTGGTTGCCGCCCTGGTCTGGCGGCGCGCCACGGTGGCCGGAGGCGTGTCGTCTATCCTCACCGGCGCGGTAGTCACCCTGGTCTGGGAACTCGTGCTCAACCAACCTCTTGAATGGAACGCCGTACTCGTGGCGCTGCCGGCATCCGTGATAGTCCTCATCGTGGTGAGCCTGGCTACGAGCGATCGACCGGGAAGGTTGGCGGGCGAACAAGCCGAGCAGCCGGCCCGGGTGAGGTAGAGCAAATGGCGAGCACGGCAGCTAGCCCGCGGGCGCCGGCTTCAGGAACCGGATCCAGAGCTGTTCGTCCTCCGGTCCCTTATGCGGCGGCTCTGGTTTTCTGCGGGGGCGAGGTCGCCTTCGGACAGGACGTGTTCGAGCTCCCGCTGCAATTCCTGGTCCGGGGACGGAGGCCGCACATAGCTGATGAGCAGAACAGCCCGGGCGTCGCCGCCGACCGCCTCGTAGACGTGGGGTACGTCGCCGGCGAAGGTTATGCGATCCCCGACGTTGAGTTCGACGACGTTCGTCGTGGGACCGGCGAGCAGCCGTCCCGAGGTTACCAGCAGATGTTCCAGCACTCCGGGCGCATGCCCGTCCGACTCGCGCCGGACGCCGGCGGTGAAAGCCGCTTCGTACACGTCTACCATGCCCCGGGCCAGCAGCCGGTCCACCAGTCGCAGGCCGACGGCGGAGCCCTCGACCCAGGCACCGGCTTCCGACCGCAGGACTTGGGCCTGCGGGGCTTCGGGCGAGATCAGGTCCTCCACAGATACGCCGAGCGCTTCGGCCAACGCCCCGAGCGTATCCACCGTCGGGTTTCCGGTCCCGGACTCCAGCGCGGTCAACGTCCCCTTGGAGACGCCGGACGTGCGGGACAGCTCCCCGAGCGAGACGTGCCGCTCGTGTCGCACGCGGCGCAGGTTGAGCGAGATCCGGGCTCCGATGCTCTTCTCCACAAGGGTGAGTCTAGCGCATCCCGAATATCCGGGAGTTTTGAAGAGCAGCATCAGGAGGTGTGCGGATGAGGTCGCGGTCCGGGTCTTCCTCGGTACCCTGGGCGAGCTATCGAGCCCGGCAGCGGGTGGCGGAGCTGGAGGAAAGGTTCTCCGGGCTGCCACCCGAGACGATAGGAGAATCGGTCCGCCACATACTCGACGCCCACACCGAAAAGGTAGATGAAGATGGACTGGTCCTCTACGCCGGCACCAACGCAATGAGCCCTCTAGCGCGGCGGTTTCTGGGATCTACGTTAGAAGGCCGGCCGAGTATGGGCTATCCCGGGGACAAGTACCAGACCTTTCTGGAGCACGTCGAGGAGCTCGAGATAGTGGTCACCGACCTGGCCCGGCGGGCTTTCGGGGCGGAGTTTGCCGAGGTGCGGCTCCAGAGCGGAACGCTCGCCAACCTGGCCGTCTACTCGACCTTCGCCGAGCCGGGCGAGACCATCGCCGTACTGCCGGAGGCGGCGGGAGGACACATCAGCCACCACGGCTACGGGGCTCCGGGCATCCGGGGGGTGGAGGTGGTCGACCTTCCTTACGATTCCGAGAAGATGAACGTTGACCTCAAGAGGCTACCCGGGTTTCTAGACCGTCACAAACCAAGGCTCATGGTGGTCGGGGCGAGCCTGCTGCTCTTTCCACATCCCCTGGAGCTTATACGGGAGATCGCGGACGGCGCGGGAACCCTCGTCGTCTACGACGCCGCCCACGTGGACGGCCTCATCTCCGGCGGCCTCTTTCAGCAGCCCCTCGCCGAAGGGGCGGATCTCATTACCTCCTCCACCTACAAGTCCCTCGGTGGACCCTCTGGCGGCATGATCTTCTCCAACGATCCCGCGCTGGCGGAGAGGATCGCCGACACAGCGTACCCGGCGATGACCGCCAACTACAATGCCGGACGTCTCGCCGCCCTGGCTATCACCCTCGCCGAGGCCCTCCAGTTCGGCGAACGGTACGCCCGGGCCTGCATCGAAAACGCCCGGAGCCTCTCGCGGAGCCTGGAACAACAGGGGTTCACGGTAGCGGGGGCCGGCCAGGGGTTTACCGACTCCCATCACGTAGGTGTGGATGCCCACGACTTTGGCGGTGGCAGCCCGGCGGCCCAGGCGCTGGCCGAAGCCGGAATATATCTTTCCGGCATAGGATTGCCGTGGCAGGACGAAGATGAGGTTTACCGGGGCATCAGGATCGGCACCCAGGAGATCACCCGTCGCGGGATGAGACCCGAGCATATGGAGCAGATCGCCGGCTGGATGGGAGACGTCCTGATCCACAAGCGCGACAGCGCGTCGGTGGGCGGCCAGGTCCGCGAGTTCCGCAAGCGGTTCACCTCCTACGAATATTGCTACCCGGATACGGGTTTAGAAGCATGAGCCGCGACCTACCTACCGGGTTGATCGAGGAGGCCGAGGCCGCCATCGACGAACGGCGGCTGGTCGAAACGCTGCAGGCCCTGATCCTCTGTCGGAGCGAGAACCCTTTCGAGGAAGAGCCGGCGAAAGAGCAGGGCGAAGAGGCCGTAGCCCGCTACATGTCAGGGCGGCTGTCGGACTTGAACATCGAATGCGAGCTGCGCGAATTGGGACCGCGCCGGGTAAACCTCGTTGCCGGAATGAACCTCCAGGTGGAAGGGCCATCCCTTATGCTCGCCGGCCACATGGACACCGTGCGTACGGCGGGCTACCCGGAGGCTTACTCCGCCGAGGAAAGAGACGGCTTTGTCTACGGTCGCGGCGCCTGCGACATGAAGGGCGCGCTCGCCTGCTACCTGGAGGTAGCGGAGGTATTGAGGGCGGGACGGACGCCCCTGAAGGGCAGCCTCTACCTGGTCGGCGTGGCGGACGAAGAATACAAGATGCTCGGCGCCCGGGAGATCGGAGAGAACGGCCCGGGGGCCGACGGGGTGATCGTCGGCGAACCGACGGAGCTTGCGGTCTGCCCGGCCTCCAGGGGACGGGTCACCACCAGCATCGTCACGCGGGGCCGGGCGGCCCACAGCAGCACCCCGGAGAACGGGGTCAACGCCGTCAGCCACATGGGGAGAGTTCTGGGCACGCTGGAAAACTACGGCTCAGACCTCCTGGAGAGGAGAGATCCTCACCCACTGCTCGGCCGTCCGCGGGTAAACCCGGGCGTAATAGAGGGGGGTAGCCAGGCCAACATCGTGCCGGACGAGTGCCGGCTAGAGATAGACCGGCGGACGCTTCCGGGTGAGAGCAAGGAAGACGTTTACGACGAGCTGGAGAGCCTCCTGGCGGACGCCGGGAAGGACGTGCCGGAGTTCAGGGGTGAGCTCGCGGAGCCAGGTCTTTTGGTGCCGGCGAACGAGGTGGAGCCGGACGATCCCCTGGTAGTGGCACTCCGGAAGAGCGCCGAAGAAGTTCTCGGGGAGGACCGTGAATTGCGGGGCTTCCTGGGGGGTTCCGACGCAGGTTACTACGGGCCGCCGGCGGTCATCTGCGGTCCCGGTTCGATAGAACAGGCCCACACGACCGACGAGTTTGTTGCAGTCCAGGACCTCGTGCTGGCAACGAGGCTCTATCTGAGGAGCGTACTGAGAATACTCGGACAAGGAGGATAGCTGTGAAAAACAGATCGCCGGAGGAAGTAGAGGAGATGAGGACCAGTGGGTAGCGTGCTCCGGAGGTTGGCCGGTGAGTGGCGCTTGCACCTGGTGGTGATCGTTCTGGTCGTGGCCTCAGAGCTGATCTACACCCGGGAGATACCTTTAGGACCGGGCGCGATATTGCTCTTGCCCCTGCTCTACGCGTTCGTATTCGGGGCGTTGCTCAACCCGAACGTCGTGCGGCGCAGCATTGGAGGCCTGATCCGGCGGCGGGAAATACAGGCTGCCTCACCCTTCATAGTCATAGCCATCATGCCGTTTATAGCCAAGTTTGGCACGCTCGTCGGTCCTTCGATGCAGACCATTATCGAGGCGGGACCGGCGCTCATACTGCAAGAGCTCGGGAATCTAGGGACGATCTTGATCGCCTTCCCGGTCGCCGTCCTACTATTGCGGATGGGAAGGGAAGTTATAGGCGCGGCCCACTCCATAGCCCGGGAACCGAACGTCGCCATCATCTCCGACAAGTACGGTCTGAACACGAAGGAAGGTACCGGGGTGATGGGCGTCTACGTCACCGGCACGCTCTTTGGCACCATCCTGTTTACTATCATGGCTTCTTTGCTCGGGAGCCTGCAGGTATTCCATCCGTTTGCTCTCGCGATGGCCTGCGGCGTGGGAAGCGGCAGCATGATGGCCGCCTGCTCCGGGGCGTTGGCCAACATCTTCCCCGATATGCAAGATCAGATCGTGGCCTTCGCGGGGGCCAGCAACATCCTGACCTACGCCAGCGGGCTCTACCTGAGCCTGTTCGTAGCCATACCGGTTTGTGAGTATCTCTATCGCAAGCTGGGGCGCGAAGACCAACAACCGGCCTCGACCGAAGCGGAAGGAGAGGCGACCTCATGAGCGAGAACGTCAACGATAACCCCAATCAAGGCCAGGCTGCCGCCGACGGCAGTGAGAGCGGGGATCCCCAGGACATAAACCTTACCGAACACGCACTACTGGTGGTGGTAGTGCTCGCCATCGCGCTCATCGGCAACTTCGTGGGGCCGGACATCTCGATCCTCGCCGCCATACCGGGGATGTTGATCCTGTACGTAATCACGATGATCGGGTTGATCATCACGAAATATGCTCCCTTCTACCTGCCGAGCATAGCCTGGATCTCGCTGGTCGCTATCCTGGCTACTTTGCCGTGGATTCCAGGTTCCGAATGGCTCGTGGCCCGCCTCGAGAACGTAGATTTTCTCGCCCTCGCCACCCCGGTCCTCGCCTACGCCGGTTTGGCGATCACCCGCAACGAGGTCAGTACCTTCCGGCAGTCGGGCTGGAAAATCGTGATCGTGGCCCTGTTTGTCTTTGTGGGCACCTACGTGGGCTCCGCAGCGATCGCCCACGTCGTACTGACGCTGCAAGGGCAAACTTGACGGTCTGGCAAGAAACCGGGGCAACAGAAGGGTGCAGCGCGTGAATATAGCGATCGGCCAGTTGGTGCACGAGACCAATACCTTTTCCGAGGTCTATACGGACAAGAGACTCTTCGAGCAGTGGGACTGGTCGACCGGCGACGACATCATCCGGGAGTACGCTGGTGTACGGGACGCTTTAGCCTGGATTATTCACGGGCGGGCTCGGCCATCGAACAAAGGGCCTGCCATAATCGCTGGCCGGGATGCCCGGACGCCAGATACAGACGCACCTTGCCGACCAACTGCCTAACTCTTCCCCCGATCTTGATGAGCCGCAGGCGAAGGGTGTCCAGTTGCATCCGCACCGAACTCTCCGAGGCGAGACGCTCGCGCAAGGTGTCCAGCAGCCAATACGCCGCCGCGTGCAACAGCAGCCGGAATTGGTTGGCCAAGAACGCGCAACAGCTCAACCTCTCCGCCCGCAGCGCCCTCTTGTAATCCTTTATGCGGTTCTCCGTCTCCCCTCTGATGACGTAATGGCCGTCGTAGAGGTCGGTGGGGGACTCCTCGATGCGATTGGTCACCACGAAACGGGTGTTGGTGCCCTTCCTTAGAGCCTCCGCCTTGTAGATGATCCGCCGTTTCTTGCCCCAGCTTCCCGCCTCGTAAGGAGCCTCCGACAGGAGCTTCACTTTCGGGGCAACCCCGTACCTCATCCGCACCATCGAAGCCATCGTCGCCAGGAATGCCAACGGCGCCGCCAGCTCTTCGAGTCGTGGGTTGGACACCAACCCTATGGTATAGAAGATGCCCTGTTGTTCGCACCATTCGTAGACGGCCGGCAGCGCGAAGCCGGCATCGGCCCGGATCTCAACCCTCGTCTGGGGCCATTTCTCCCGCAACCTCTCAACAATACGCTTCAAGATCGATAGAGCGCCGGCCCCGGCGTGGGCGTTGCCTGGACGCAGCAGTGCGGTGAGGATCTGTCCGGTGTCGCCGTCGAAGACCAAAAGCGGATGGTATTGGTGCTGGCCGAAGTAGCCATGGTAGCGGACCCCCTCCTGCTCGCCGTGGGCCGGATCGTCGGTGGAATCGAAGTCCAGCAGTACCCGCTCGGGGGCGCCATCTCTGCCACGGCGCCTGATGTAGAGTTGGACCAATGCCTCGGCCATCCGGTAGCAGCCACGAGCGTCGGGGGCGTTCTCGAGCCTTGAGAGGGTAGGCTGGCTGGCCAGATCCTCTCCCGTTTGGGGCAAGCGTCCGCAAGCGAGTTTGAGTAGCGGATCGCCTCTAAGGAAGTCGGCATCGTTCTGATCCTCGTAGCCGCACGCTATCTGAAAGACGCGCTGGCGCACCAGGTCCAAAAGGGAGTGCTTAACTGGGCCACTGCGCCACTCAGGCACGCATGCGGCCAGCGTCCGGCATACTCCCAACTCCGAGTCCATCCGTGCCAGAAAGGGCAGGCCGCCGTCGGAGGTGATAGCGCCTCCGTCGAAGGCGGCTTCCAGAGCGAGGGCGGTTTCGGTCTCAAAACGCATCCTGGTTGTGGCACAATCGTCCATGAGGGAGCCTCCTTTGGCTACTGTCGAGTCTTGGACAACCCGACCATAGCGAAGAAGGCTCCTTCTCTTCAACTAACCTCGTGAATAATCCGGGCTAGGAGGCCCCAAAACCGGGCGTGGCGGCGTGCCGCGCCCCGTCACTCTTCTCCACCGCGCGGCCTCCGAGTTGTGGCATGAGATCCGCCATCTCGATGGCGGCCGCCGCCGCCTCGAAGCCTTTGTTGCCCATCCTCGTTCCGGCCCGCTCTATGGCCTGCTCTATCGTCTCGGTGGTAATGACCCCGAAGATTACCGGCAGGTTCGTCTCCAGGGCGACCGAGTTTATGCCGCCGGCAGCGCCGCCTGCCACGTATTCGAAGTGCGCCGTGGAGCCCCGGATGACGGCTCCCAGGCAGATCACCGCGTCGTAACGCCCCGATAGCGCCAGCTGCTTCGCCGCAACCGGTATCTCGTAAGAACCCGGTACCCAGGCCACGTCGACCGATTCGAGGTCTCCTCCGTGGCGCTCGATAGCCTCTAGCGCCCCCTCCACCAGCGCTTTGACCACGTAGTCGTTGAATCGGGATGCAACGACCCCGAAACGGCGGCCGGCGGCCGATAGGTTGCCTTCCAAGCGGTTGACCCTGCTGGCTCGGTCCATCCTACCCCCTAAAATTGCTCGAAGACGTGGTTCAGCTTCTCGCGCTTGGTCTCCAGGTAGCGGTTGTTTACGCCGTTCGGTTCGATCTCCAGTGGCACCCGCGCGGAGATCTCCAGGCCGAAGCCCTGCAACCCCACGACCTTGGTGAGGTTGTTCGTCAGGAGGCGTATGCGATGCAAGCCGAGGTCCTTGAGGATCAGGGCTCCAAGGCCGTAATCCCTGAGATCCGGGGGAAACCCAAGCTCCTGGTTCGCCTCGACGGTGTCCAAGCCTTCGTCCTGTAGATGGTAGGCCTTCATCTTGTTCAGGAGGCCGATGCCGCGTCCTTCCTGCTGCATGTAGACGAGAATCCCTTCGCCCTCCTCGGAGATCCGCTGCAGGGCAGCTTCGAGCTGGTCGCCACAGTCGCAGCGCAGGGAGTGCAGCGTATCCCCCGTCAGGCAGGCCGAATGGACCCGAACCAGCACGTCCTCTTTCCCCTCCGGCTCGCCCATGAGCAGCGCCATGTGGGTAAGGTCGTCCAACTCGTCCTCGTAGGCCCGGACCCGAAACTCGCCGAACTTGGTCGGCATGCTCGATTCCACGACGAAAGACACCAGCCGCTCGTGCGTGCGGCGGTACTCGATCAGCTGGGCCACGGTGACCATCTTGATGTCGTGCTCCGTACAGAACTTCTCGAAGTCCGGCACCCGGGCCATCGTTCCGTCGTCCTTCATGACCTCGCAGATAACCCCCGCCGGCTTGAGCCCCGCCAACCGCGCGAGATCCACGGCGGCTTCGGTCTGGCCCGCCCGCTGCAGAACGCCGCCGGGCTTTGCCCGGAGCGGAAAGACGTGTCCCGGCATGACCAGGTCATCCGGGCCCGTGGCGTCGTCCACCGCCAGGCGGCTGGTGTACGCCCGATCGGAGGCGGATATTCCCGTGGTAACACCCTCTTTCGCCTCGATGGAAACGGTGAAGGCCGTCTCGTTCTGGGCGGAGTTGCGCTGTATCATCTGGGGGATCTCCAGCCGCTCCACGATGTCTTCGTGCATCGGCAGGCAGATAAGGCCTTTTCCGTAGGTCGCCATGAAGTTTATGTCGTCCGCGGTAACGAACTCCGCGGCCATCGTGAGGTCACCCTCGTTCTCCCGGTCTTCGTCATCACAGACGATGACCATTTTTCCGGCCTTTATGTCTTCTATAACCTCTTCCACGGGGCTAAACGGCATCTTCGGTACTCCTCTCGCATCGTTCCATTTCGTCTACTGCAGCGTGGTGCGTTTGACCTATATGCGGCTCAATCAGCCGCTCGACGTACTTGCCGATCACATCAGCCTCCAGGTTGACCCGGTCACCAACTCCTAGTGCCCGGAAATTGGTGACCCTCCGCGTCTGGGGCAGTATGGAAACAGTGAACGACGGCCCACGTACCGCAACCACGGTCAGGCTCGTGCCGTCCACGCAGATGCTGCCCTTCTCGACGGTGTAGCGCAGAACGGATTCCGGCGCGCTGAACTCCCAGATCTCGGCCCCACCTTCGTCCCGGATGTCCAACACCTCGCCGACGCCGTCCACGTGCCCCTGCACTATGTGCCCCCCGAATCGGCTCCCCAGGCTCATCGCCCGCTCCAGGTTCACCGGGTCTCCCTCCTGGAGATCTCCGAGCGCTGTCCGGCGCAGCGTCTCGGGCATGGCATAGAAAAAGACACTCTCGTTCTCCACCTGGTTGACCGTAAGACACACGCCGTTAACGGACACCGAGTCGCCCACTCCGACGTCTGCAGCCACGAGGCTGGACCGGATCTCCAACCGGGTCAAGGCCGTGCGGTCGGCGCCCGCCAGGACACCGGTTGTCTCAACCAGCCCGGTAAACATCGTCCTCCTTTGCAACCCGGGACGGATAGAGGGTAACCGCGAGATCTCCATCCAGCAGCTCTACGTCCGAGACTTGAAAACCATATGTTTCGGACATCCGGGCGAGATGGAGCTTGCCGATCATCGGTATGCCCTCGGCTCCCAGCAATCGCGGCGCGTAAAACAGGGTGAGCTTGTCCACCAGATTCCTTTTCATGAACGCCGCGGCTGTTTCTCCGCCACCTTCTACCAGCACGCCCCGCACGTCCCGCTTCCACAACTCTTCGAGGGTGAAATCTAGATCCAGACCCCCCTCAACGTCCGGCACGCTGACGACCGCTACCCCGAGCTTCTCTAGGGCATCGGCATGCTTGTCGATCGCTTTATCTCTAGCGAAGATCACGACCGGTGATTCGCCGGCAGTCCGGGCGAGCTGGGTTTCAGGAGTGGTGGTCAGCTGAGGATCCAGGACGGCGCGAACGATCCGCGGCGGGTCTTCGAGATCCCGGGCCGTGAGTAGCGGGTCGTCGTTCCTAACCGTGCGGGCCCCCACGAGAACCGCCCCGGCCTCGGCCCGCAACATACGGGCCCGCCAGCGGGCCGCGTCTGTCGTAATCCACTTGCTGTCACCGTTTGCCGCGGCGATCCTGCCGTCCAGCGTCGAGGCTAGCTTGAGGTGCACGTACGGGCGTCCCATCCGCATGGCGGTGAAAAACTGCTCGTTTTGAGGACCCAGATCTGGCTCGTCTAGCACCTCGACCGTTATTCCGGCTTCCCGGAGGACCGCGACGCTTTGGCCGCGCATCCGGGGATCCGGGTCCAGCCGGCCAACGATGACTTCCGAGATGCCCGAATGGATTATGGCTTCGGTGCATGGTGGCGTCCGGCCGTGGTGGTTGCAGGGTTCGAGGGTCACGTGCATCGTGGCACCGCGGGTACTCGAATCTACCGATGCCAGGGCGGCGACCTCGGCGTGATGCCCGCCGGCCCGGGCATGCCACCCTTCGCCCAAAACCTTCTCGTCGCGGGAGATCACGGCCCCCACCAGCGGGTTGGGTGCAACGGTGTAACGCCCGCGCTCGGCGAGCCTGCGAGCAAGATCCATAAGATCTCTACGTGCCAAGTCTTCCTTTCTCCCATCCGGACTATAACCGTCGGCGCCGGACTACGGCCAGGTCGTGCTGGCCTTCACCGGCTCGGCCCCCGGGTGTTGCCGGGGGTTCGCGGGCTCGCCGGGAGACCACGGTCTCGCCGGCCTACCGCCGGTGCGGGAATTTCACCCGCCCCCGAAAGTTACCTGCCGAGAAATTACCACACAGCCGCCGTCCGAACAAGGAACCGACCGTGCAATATATGCGTAGCTATAGGCCAAACCCCGGAAAGGATGGCGAAAATATTCAGCCGGCGGCCCGGCGTCCGGCCTCGATGATCTTTCGGATCTCGTGTGCCGGATCTCCTTTGTAGACGGCCGAGCCCGCCACGAGTACCCGGGCCCCGGCCTCGACCATGATGGGGGCGGTTTCCTCGGTGATACCACCGTCCACTTGCACGGGCAGGTCGGTCATCTCCTTTACCCGCCGCACTTTGTCTGCCATCTCCGGTATAAAGGACTGGCCACCAAAGCCGGGGTTCACGCTCATAACCAACACGTAATCCAGATAAGGCAACGCCCACTCTATGAACTCCGGGGGTGTAGTCGGGTTGAGGGCGATGCCGGCCTCACAACCGCCGGAGTGGATCAGCTCCAGCATCCGGTGTAGGTGTGTTATAGCTTCGAACTGGACGGATATGCTGTTGACCCCGGCCTCTATAAACGGCTGGATCAGATTATCCGGGTTTTCCACCATCAAGTGCGCATCCACCGGCAGATCCGTCGCTTCGACCAACGAGGCCGCGACCACGGGACCAATGGTCAGGTTAGGAACGAAGTGGTTGTCCATCGCGTCGAAATGAACCAGTTCGGCGCCTCCTTCGGCGGCTTTCTCTACCTCCTCCGCGAGGTGGGCAAAGTCCGCCGCGAGTATAGAGGGCGCGCCCGCAACCCTACCTTCGAGCTCTGAAAAAAACGCCAACTTCCCGCCTCCTGAGTAGCCGATATAGAGCGCGTATTTTACAGAATCCGCCAGTACTGTAGGTTCTCACCCTATCTTGCAGCGCCTCACGCCATTTCATGCGGATTCTAGCAAGCCGGGTCAGCAAAGGTATCCAGTACACAAACAGCCGTCTAAAGCAGGGTTCTACCCCCGGACGAGCCAGAGCTACACCCTCGTAAACCCCCCGCAACAATTCGATAACAACCCTTATGGTTCTCCCAAAGACCCTTGCCAACCTCACTTTGCTGGATAGACTCTTGGTTATATGCACAAAGCATATAGTTGTTAGGAAAGTTATTGGAGTAAAGGAACGAGTTGCTAGGGAGCATTGTCCAGAGGAGGTGGTTGGTTACGGGCGCTGGTACGCTGCTACGGACGCGGTTAGGGCGCTGGGGGTCAGGGTTTTTGCACCAGTTTCGGATAATGTTCGAACCGCTGTGGAACGGCAGCGGCCAGATTGTCCAGAAAGCGCTGGCTGCTGGCCTTGCATACTGGATCGCCGCGGCTGTGCTGGGCCACGAGCAGCCGGCGTTCGCCGCGATAGCCGCGCTGATCTCTCTGGGTGTCGTCACCGGTAAGGAAGGAAGACAGGCCGTAGAGCTAGTCTTCGGTGTAGCCTGCGGGCTTGTCGTAGCCGACCTCTTATTGTCGGTGGTCGGTTCCGGGGCGCTCCAGGTAGCCCTTGTGGTGGCCCTGGCAACGGGGCTGGTAATGTTCTTCGGAGGAGGGGCATTGTCAACCACCGAGGCTGGTGTGTCGGCGCTCCTTATGGTGACCCTCGCCTCCCCGGGCTCGGTGTTGATCGGCGAACGATTCGTCGAGGCGTTGGTCGGCAGCGGCGTCGCGTTGGCCGTCCGGGCGATCTTCCCCTACAACCCGGGTGAAACAGTCGAGAAAGCGGCCCAGCCAATCTTTGAGGAGTTCGTAGGTGTGCTGGAGGAGATCCACGTAGCCCTGTACACCGCAGACCTCGAACAGGCAGAAGGCGCCCTGAGAAAGGCGCGCCGGATGGACGAACGGGTAGGCGGCTTTAAAGAAGCGCTGGACGCCGGATATGGAAGCGCGAAGCTCTCTCCGGCCCGGAGACGCTCACTCGAACAGCTTGGATTCTACGCCAGGGCCGCAGAGCAACTCGACTTCGCCGTACGCAACAACCGGGTGCTGGCCCGTGCCGCCATCGCCCTGGTCCGGGTCGGTGGCCCGAGCCAGGAGCCGCTGGCCGAGAGTGTGTTGGAGCTGGCCCGGGCTGTGGAGGCGCTGGACGTATACCTCGAAGCCCCCGATCATCCGCTGGATACTCGCGGCTACGCCCTGCAGGCCGCTGGTAACGCCACCGTCGTGCTCCACGAGCGGAACGACCTCGAAACCAACATGCTCGTCGGCCAGATAAGATCTACGGCCCTGGATCTTCTGCAGGCTTCCGGTATGGACCATTCAGCGGCGCAGCAGGAGCTGGACAATGCCGCACTCCGCGCCACGGAAGATCGGCCTTCTGCCGGGAAATGAAGGTTCAGCTAGCAGACCACTAGCGACAAACGCCTCGTAGCTTTCCCTACTCTCCGTCTGTAGACTAGCGTAAGCTGCAGCGCGTCCAGATCATCTGTACAGATACTAGCCTACTATAACAATCCGGAAACCGTTGCTGTTCACTGTTCAGAGGTTTTCGCCCGGCGGTTTCGAAGTCGGCTATCGAAAGCCCTGGTTGACATAGATTCTCCGAAAGCCCACAAGTTTTTCGCACGGGATAATTGTCTCGTTCTCCCTAAATTGGGCTATCTGACAACAGCTTTCATAAGACGTCGGAGCCAGAAAGTGCTCGACGTAGACCTCGAAATAACAAGTAAGCCCGCTTTCCCTTGGGAGCACCAGAGCGTTAACGATCCGTCGAAGTGTGCATCTCAGACTCATCCACGAACCCGAGCCGGTTTAACTCCCTGGTAGCATTTCTCCTCCTTGATCAGGATGCAACTCTACATCGAATTTGCAGAGAAGTTGACTTACGAGAGTATCCGGTCGAATGGGTGCACCCCAGTAGATAGATACCTTTTCGGAGTCTATGCCGAGGAACTCACCGACAATCTCTATTGCTATGACCTCAGAGTCAGAGAGCTTTGGAGCAGGACCGCGCTGGCGGTAGCTCCGCTGAGATCCTTTGAGCCGGTCGTCCACCAGACAGAAGACGACAACGACGAAGGTGTCAAGATCCAAGAGAAAACCTCCGTGACGTTGTTTGGTACTATTGGGCCAACACCGAGCGTAGGCAGGTCTTCACTTTGGCTCAAGTCTTTACCAGGAACTTGCACACGGGGTTAGCTATAGGCGAACAGTGCATCTACGTCAGCCTCGAAGACCGTCCATATATACTGGAGGTAGAGAAATCCTAGGCACATCTCAAGAGGATAGCGCAAGAAAACCCCAGCCCGAAGTGGGCCGCTCCAAGCGATTGTCCGAGCCGGGGCCTGAGTGGACCTTCGAGAGGGTTACCCAGCACCGACCAGTGCGGATTATCTACAATCCGGTCTCCGGCGGGATGATCCCCGAAGCAGAAGAACTGCGCGGGTTGCTGAACGATCTTGATCCGGAACTTGTAGTCACCCGGGGCGAAGATGAGGCTAGAGAGGCTGCGGGGGGCTGGCAAAGCAGCCTGCTTGTGGTAGCCGGCGGCGACGGAACGGTGAACCAGGCGATTAAAGGCCTAGGTGAAAACGGATTCCCAAACGACGTCACCTTCGCAGTTCTACCTATGGGCACCGGCAATGATCTCGCGCAGACACTGTGTATACCCCCAGACCCGAAGAGGGCTGCGGAGATGATTCGTCAAGAGCGGGTTAGAGTGCTTGATGCCGCTCGCATCGTCTCCATACGTACAGGGGAGGTGTTCTTTATTAACGTGGCCACCGGCGGGCTCGGGATGGAGATCTCACAAGCCGCCGACGACCAGGAGCTAAAGAGCCGCTGGGGAAGGCTTTCATATCTTAGGGCTTCTCTGGAAGCTTTAGGCGATAGGGCAGCGAGGAGAATCAGGGTGACGCTCGACGGCGAGGGGCACGAGTTGCCAGCGGTCAGCGTAACAGTGGCGAACTGCCGCTACGCCGGCGGCGGTTGGCCCGCCGCCCCCCGAGCAAACCCTGAAGATGGCCTGCTAGATGTCGTCGTTATAAAGGACGCAACAGCCTCAACACTCACGTCCCTAGGGCCAAGGGCCCTGGCGAAGACTGACTACCTCGAAGATTCGAGCGTCTTTTTCGGCCGGGCTAGCAGTTTGTCGGTAGAGGCTGACCCTGGTATAGGATTCACCGCTGACGGAGAGCTTATCGGCGAGGCTGACGAGGAGCCTGTGGGGTTTGCGGTTATTCCCCAAGCCATCAAAGTAATTGTAGGCCCACAGTACGCCGCCCAGCCCGCCAGGTAGAGTGGCTGGTACAGTGCCGAAAGGCGCTGCGCAAAAACGGTTTGCGGTGCGTAGCACAGGGTAGTAGGAGAAGATGAGCGCCCTCAATATTTCTCTTCTGACCATCGGAGCCGTCGTACTGATAGTCGGCCTGTTTTCGGCGCAGCTCAAGCGCAGCGTTCTCTCCGTACCACTGGTTGCCCTGCTGACCGGAGTCCTGCTCAGCCCGGCGGTCTTCGGGGTTCTAGACCCGGCACAGTGGGGGAATC
This sequence comes from Rubrobacteraceae bacterium, assembly GCA_050331175.1. GTDB lineage: Bacteria > Actinomycetota > Rubrobacteria > Rubrobacterales > Rubrobacteraceae > SIRX01. The sequence continues at coordinate 40,040 of JBHJHC010000047.1, forward strand.
AAGAGCTGATATTAGAGCAGGCCGCCCGCCTAACCCTGGCGATCTCGCTGATGGAGATAGCCCTCAGATTGCCCAAAGGGTACCCGTTCAGCAACTGGCGTTCTCTGCTGGTGATGCTCGGTCCGGTAATGGTGCTGATGTTTCTCGTTAGCGGTCTGCTCGCTTACGCTATCCTGGGCGTCTCTTTCTGGGCGGCGATGTTGATCGGGGCGATCATAACGCCGACCGACCCGGTAGTCGCCTCCTCGATAGTACAGGGAGAGGTGGCAAACAAAAACCTTCCCGCCAGGCTACGACACCTGCTGTCCGGCGAGTCTGGGGCCAACGACGGGCTGGCCTACCCGTTCGTTTTTCTGGCGATCCTGATGATCCAGGAGCCTTCCGGGCAAGCTACCTTTCAATGGGTGACCCGCATAATCTTGTGGGAAGTGTTGGGGGCAGTTGTAATCGGGGCTTTGATCGGGTATGTTGCCGGCAAGGCTCTCGATTGGGCCAGGAGCCGGGGCGAGATTCGCAACCCTTCCTTTCTAGCCTACTCCATAGCCCTGGCGCTGACGGCTTTGGGATCTACCCGGCTGGTGGGAACGGACGGCATTCTGGCGGTCTTTGCGGCGGGGATAGCGTTCAACCTGGCGATAGGCAGCGGCGCGGAGGAGAGCGAAAAGCAGATAGACGAGGCGGTAAACCGCTTTTTCGTTTTGCCGATCTTCGTGTTGTTGGGGCTCGTCCTGCCGTGGGGTGAGTGGGCAGCCTTGGGCTGGAAAGCCCCGTTGCTCGCCGGTCTTGTCCTCTTGCTCCGCCGGCCACCGTGGGTCATATTGCTTTCGAGCCGCGTGCCCAGTATGCGAGGCACCCGAGATGGACTATTTGCGGGCTGGTTCGGTCCCATCGGTGTGGCGGCCCTCTACTATGCTACCCTTTCGGAGAAGGTAGTCGGCCTCGAAGAAGCGTGGGTGGTAGGGAGTCTCGTCATTAGCACCTCCGTGCTGGTCCACGGCGTGAGCGCAGCTCCCCTAACCAAACTCTACGGTAGGAAAGCCGGGGGTGACCAATGGAACTGATGCTGCGGGCCGGACGCATCGTTTTCTACCTTAACGAGTTCTTAAAGGCTGCGCGGATAGGCGGTAGCGAATGTGTCCCGGGAGCGCTGGGAGCCGGTTTGATGGCGCGGAGAATTGGCAAGTTTCAACAGTAGCGAGCCTATCCGCGCAAGCCTTAGCTCCCGGTGTCAGGGTCCGAGGTCTGCGCCAGGGCTGCCGGCACGAACGTCAAACCAGCAGATAGAAGCCAGAAGGTAAAGAATAGAAAGGGAAGCATGATAAAGGCCCTGTTTTTTGACCTGGACGGCACCATAAGCGATACCGACGCCGTACACCTTGCCAACTGGTTGGAGCTGCTACGGCCCCATGGCATAGACGTGGACATGAACCTGTATAAGGGGTATCTCAGCAGCGGCTCCAGCCGGGAGATCATAGAGGAACTGCTACCCGGGTTATCTCAAGAGCAGAAAAATGAGTTGGTGGAGCGCGAAGCGAGCGGCTACCGGAACCGGCTGACCCAGACCGGGCCGATCACCGGCCTGCGAGCTTTTCTAGAGGAAGCCCGCGACCGCGGCCTGAGCGTCGTGCTGGTGTCCAATGCCACTAAAGAGGACGCCCGCAACTCGCTCGAAGGTTTGGGCTTGAAAGGTACCTTCGAGCCGACGATCTTCGCCGAGGATGTTGGCGTCGAGAAGCCGGCCCCTGACCCTTACGTGGCGGCGCTAGAAGAGCTTGGGATCTCACCGGAGGAAGCTCTGGCTTTCGAGGACTCCCCATCCGGTATCGGGGGAGCCGTCGAGGCCGGCATCCCGGTGGTAGGGCTCTCCTCGACACACGGTCCAAACGAACTCAGGGAAGCCGGCGCCGAATTTGTTGTAGGGGACTTTGCCGACCAGGCGCTCTACGACAAACTCGAAGGCTAAGGAAATTAGGAAACCGTTCGTTGGCGGCTTACGCTATACGATGACTATCAGGAAGGAACGAGCAGATGATCAAAGAAACCCTGGTCGGTTTGGGAAGACGGACCCTAAAGGTCTTGCTGTTGCTGGCCGCGGTAGAGGCGGCGGTGTTGGCAGCCGTGGAAGCATTCGAGACGGTTCGGCGCAAGTTCTGGAAACGGGCCCCGAAGGAAGGGTTTCCATGGGAAGAGCAGCCCGAGATAGAGTTAGATGGTGGCGACCGAATAAAGCTCTACCCAGACTACGGTCGGCTCTACGAAGACATGCTCGCCGAGATCGAGCGGGCGGAGCAGCATATCTTCGTGGAGACTTTTATGTGGCTGGACGATAAGGTGGGCACCCGCTTCGTGGATGCCCTGGCTAGCAAAGCGCGGGAAGGCGTGAAGGTCTACGCCATCTTCGACGAGCTGGCGAACCTGAGCGAGCCTTCCTCTTTCAAAAACTTTCCCGAAGAGATCCACACGCTGCGCTTCCGCTCATTCTCGGGGCCCGCGGGTGTGCCGCTAGGTGCGCTCAACCCCCGCAACCTACATCGTAACCACCGCAAGATACTCTCCGTCGACGGCCGGGTAGCGTTTGCCGGAGGGTTCAACATCGGCGAGCTCTTTATCCGGTGGCGCGGTACGCACTTCCGCATCCGCGGTGATCAGGTACACGAGCTGGAGCGAACCTTCGTCGGCTTTTGGAACACCCACCGCCCCGAGTGGCTGCCCGAGGTGCAGTTACCGGAAGGACGTTGCTGGGACCCGGCTCTGGTGATTCACTCCAACGATCCTTACCATCACACTCACCCGATCCGGGACCTCTACCTGAGGAATCTGGATAAAGCTCAGGAGAGGGTCCTCATCACCAGCGCCTACTTCGTCCCTGGAGTAGCCCTCCGAGAGAGGATGATAGACGCCGCCCGTCGCGGTGTAGAGGTGCAGGTGCTATTTCCAAAGTATTCGAATCACGCCTTCGTCGACTGGCTTTCCCGGCAGCACCTGGGAGAGTTGCTGAAAGCCGGGGTGAGGGTCTTTGTCTACGAAAACTTCATGATCCACGCCAAGACCGCCACCGTGGACGGTGTGTGGTCTACGATAGGCTCGGCAAATCTCGATAACCTAAGCCTCTTTGGGCTGCACGAGACGAACCTGGAGATCTACAGCGACCAGGTCGCCCAAAGGCTCGAAGCTATGTTCGATCTGGACAAAACAATCGCCCAGGAGCTTACGCTGGAGAGTTGGGAGAGCCGCCCGTTGCCGGTAAAGCTCATTGAGGCTGCCCTCAAACCGCTGCGGATAGCCGGCTGACCCGAGAATGCCGTGAGCCTGCTGCTGCTCGTCGTTGGGGTGGCATCGTAGTCCGGGATGCCACCCAATCTGCCCGGCAATATTGGCACGTAAAGGAGATGAGATGAGTCAGAGTAGGTCAAATAGTACGCAGCGAAGCGACCTCGCCCGCACCCACGTAGACTTCCCGGAAGAATGGGAAATCGTTGAAGCCGAGGGAGCTGGCAACTTTACCACGCGAGTTGTGTACCGAAAGCCGGACGGCTCCAGGCGCGTATGGACTTCCCGCAGGCACCGCAAGGGCCGGGGAACCAGGAGTAGGAGCGGCGAATCAACGTCGTACCGGGACTCACCGTGGCTCGGATTGTGGGCCCCAGGCAGTGTTTCCTGGTGGGTGGCCGTCGGATTCATGGCCGGCTCTGCACTATTCGCGCTAGGGGCGATCTCTTCATTGTGGTTCCCGACCTTTGCAGACGAAGAGCTTGCCACTCGCATCGCCGACTGGTCCTACTTTATCGGGACGACCGTTTTCACGGTTGCGATGTACCTCCAAATCTTGGAAACCGTAAACACCGACCCTCACCCGGAACGGGCGCGGTACCGCCCGGATGAGAGCTTCCAATGGTTCGCCTGGCAGCCGAAACGTCTCAGCTACGTGGAAGCGCTCGTCCTTTTCGTAGGGACCGTGCTCTACAATATAGAGACTGCGCTGGTGGTTATCGGCGTCTCTGGCGGCGAAGGGATAAACTGGTTCCTCTCGGTACCGAGCTTGCTCGGGGCAATTCTCTTTGTGGCGGGCACCTACCTGCAAGTAGTAGAAGCCTGCCACCGCTACTTATGCGTAAGGCTGCGCAGCATCTCGTGGTATAGCGCGATGCTCAACTTCCTGGGCTGCGGGGGATTCCTCGTGGGAGCCACAGCCAGCCTCGGGGTGCCGGGACTGTCCATCCCCTCGGACCCAACGATAGTAAAGGTGGCCTACCTGCAAGGCTCGGTCTTCTTCCTAATCGGCAGCTACCTCATGTTGCCAGAGATGTTCTCAGAGTAGACAAACCAGAGGTGTCTACTGGTAACCACCGGCATCACCTCATAACTTGACCGGTAGCCGCTCCCGGGTTCCGGGAGTGAAGAATTCCGAAATATAACAAGCACTATTCGATCAACTCGAAAATACGGAACATGGGGAGGTACATGGCGACAATGATTCCGCCGACGATCGCTCCGACCACCAGGACCATTAGCGGTTCGATAATGGAGGTCAGCGATTTGACGGTTGCATCAACCTCTGATTCGTAGAAGTCACCGATCTTCTCCAGCATGCCGTCCAGGTCGCCGGTCTCCTCTCCGACGGCGATCATCCGGGTCACCATCGGGGGGAAAACGGGCTCGGCTTCTAGCGGCTTGAAGATCGGGGCGCCCTGCCGGACCGAGTCGCGGCTCCTAAGCAACGCCCGCTCCACGACGTAGTTTCCGGAAGACGCGGCGGCGATTTCCAGGGCTTTCAGTATGGGTACGCCGGCGGCACTCAGGGAACCCAGCGTGCGGGCGAAACGGGCGAGCGCGACCTTCCGGGCGACCTCCCCGATTCTTGCCGGGATTTTGAGCACGATCCGGCTCCAGACCTTCCTCCCCGAACCGGATTCTTTCCAGCGCAGGAAGTAGATGGTGCCACCAACGAGCAAGGCGAACACGAGTAATCCGCCAAAACCCGTCAGGAAGTCAGAGATCCCGATCGCGATCCGGGTCGGTAGCGGCAGCGTGCCCCCGAGGTCCTCGAACATCCGGGCGAAGATCGGGACTATGAAAACGAGCATGATCGCGGCCGCGAAAACCGCCATGATCAGGACCACCACCGGATAGGCCATCGCACCCTTTACTTTGCGGCGAAGCTCCTGGTCGGTCTCTAGCTGGCCGGCGATTCGGAGCAGAACCTCATCGAGGACACCACCGGCCTCCCCGGCCCGCACCATCTCTACGTAGAGTCGGTCAAATACCTTCGGGTGCTTTGCCAGGGCTTCGGAGAGCGCGAGCCCCGCCTCGACGTCCTGCCGCACCGCGACGACGGCTCGCTGCAGGTGTTTGTTGGAAGTCTGATCCTCCAGAACGTAGAGAGAACGGACGATGGGCAAGCCAGCGTTGACCATGGTCGCTAGCTGCCGGGTGAACACCACGAGGTCATCGGGCCTGACCTTTTTGAACGGCTCCAGGATGTCTTTCTGGCCGACACCCTGCTCCTTGATGTTTATGACCAGGAGCCCCTGCCGGCGGAGGTTGGCAGCAACGGCCATCGTATCAGCTGCCTCCATCTTGTCTTCGAGTATTTCCCCCTGCCGCGTCCGCGCCCTGTACTCGAAGACAGCCACTACCGCCACTTACCCCCGCCTCGATGGAACAGCGGCGCTGTCGTCTCCGTAAGCCGCGGCGTCGTAATCGAGCTCCCTGCTACCGCCGGCCAACCGCCGCAGTTCGTCGGGATCGTCGGAGCGCTTCTCAGCCTCCTCGAAGGTGATGGTCTCCGAGCGCACCAGCTCGACGAGCGCCGCGTTCAACGTCTGCATGCCGTATTTGCCTCCGGTCTGCATGGAAGAGTAGATCTGGTGGCTCTTCCCCTCCCGGATGAGGTTTCGAATTCCGGAGGTTGGAACGAGTACCTCGCACGCCACCGCACGGTCCCCGCCATCGCGCCGGGGAATGAGCGTCTGGGTAACGACACCTTGCAGAACGTTGGCGAGTTGGGCCCTTATCTGGGACTGCTGATGGGCCGGGAAAACGTCGATGATCCGGTCGACGGTCTGCGGCGCATCCCGGGTGTGGAGGGTTCCGAGAACCAGGTGCCCGGTCTCCGCGGCGGTCACCGCGAGCGAGATCGTCTCCAGGTCGCGCATTTCGCCGACGAGGATCACGTCCGGGTCCTGACGGAGCACGTGTTTGAGGGCGTGGGCCATGCTCTTCGTGTCCTGGTTGACCTCCCGCTGGTTAACCAGGCACCGCTTGTGCTCGTGGAGAAACTCGATCGGGTCCTCGACGCTCATGATGTGCTCGTTGCGCTCCGAGTTGATCTTGTCGATCATGGCCGCGAGCGTGGTCGATTTCCCGCTACCGGTTGGTCCGGTAACGAGGATCAAACCTCGCGGCTTGTTGGCCAGGTCTTCCAGGATCCCGGGCAGCCCGAGTTCTTCGAAGCCCGACACCTCCTGCGGAACGACCCTGAACGCCGCACCCACACAGCCCTTCTGAAAGTACGCGTTGACCCGAAACCTCCCGACCCCCGCCGGGGTATAGGCGAAGTCCAGCTCCCAGTGTTCTTCGAACGCCCGACGCTGTTCGGCGTCGAGTACCTCGTAGACGGTCTCCCGGGCGGTTGTCGGTGTGAACGGCGGATGATCCAGCGGCGCGATTTTTCCGTTGACCCGGACCATCGGCGGCCGTCCGAACGACACGTGCAGGTCGCTGGCACCGGCGGCTACGGCGTCCAGAAGATATTGGTTTAGCCCTCCCGACATCGTGCACGTCCTTTGCTATAGGTCATTTGCCCGCCCGTCACCCCGGCATCCTTATACCACCGTCCGCAGCACTTCTTCCACGGTGGTTACGCCTTCGGCAGCCTTTATGAGGCCGTCATCCCTCAGCCGGACCATACCTTCTTGTTCGGCGGCTTTTGAGATCTCCGTCGCCGAATCTCGCCGGAGCACCCGCTCTTTGAGCGAATCGGTGACTACCATCACCTCGAAGATGCCGAGCCGTCCCCGGTACCCGGTTCCACCGCAGCGCTGGCAGCCGCAGGCCCCGTAAAACCGGGCTTTCCTCTTGCCCAGGAGTTGGAACGGAAAGTCCATCTTCTCCAGTACTTCCCGGGTGATTTCTTTGGGCTCTTTGCACCGCTCGCAGAGTCTTCGGGCCAGCCGTTGGGCTATCACGCAGTCAACGGCCGAGGAGGTGAGGAACGGCTCGACGCCCATCTCCGTCAAACGGGTCAGGGCGCCGGGGGCATCGTTGGTATGCAGGGTCGCCAGAACCAGATGGCCCGTAAGCGCCGACTCGACGCTGATGTTGGCGGTCTCGCCGTCCCGGATCTCACCGATCATGATGACGTCCGGATCACTCCGCAAAATGCTCCTCAGTCCCGAGGCGAAGGTTAGCCCGGCTCGGGGATTCACCTGAATCTGGTTTAGACCCTGCACCCGGTATTCGATGGGGTCTTCGATGGTGATTATGTTCCGCCCGGGGGAGTTTAGTTCGTTTAGGGTCGCGTACAACGTGGTGGATTTCCCGCTCCCCGTGGGTCCGGTGACCAGGATAGCCCCGTACGGCCTGCGAAACACCTCTTCGTAGCGGCCAAATGCCTCCGCGGAAAAACCAAGTCTCGCGAGGTCCGTCTCGACCCTGGAGGTGTCGAGCAGCCGCAGAACGATTTTCTCGCCGTAGGCCGTTGGTAATGTAGCGACCCGCAAGTCTATCTTGTCGCCCCTTATCCGCACGCTGAAACGCCCGTCCTGCGGGACCCGGCGCTCGGCGATGTCCAGGTTCGCCACGACCTTGATCCGGGCTATCACGCTGCCCTGGAGCTTCCGGGGTATCGTCATAACCTCGCGGAGTACGCCGTCTACCCGGAAACGGACCACAACCTCCTTCGACTGGGGTTCGACATGGATGTCTGAAGCCCCGTCCCCCACAGCCTGGCGCATGATGGAGCTGACAAGCCGGATGATGGGTGCCTCGTGGGCGCCGGACTCGGCACCAAGCTGTATCTCCCCCTCATCCACCGGGCCGGTGTCATTGGTTGCCTCCTCAAGGAACTCGGTCACGCCTTCTCCGAGCCCGAAAAGCTCGCTCTGAACCCGGTGTATGTCGTCTTCCGTCGCGACGACCGGCGAGATCGGATAGCCGGAGATTATTCGCAGGTCTTCCAGGGCGTAGATATCCCTGGGATCGCTCATCGCGACAACCAGCCTCCCGTCTTCGACCCTTAGCGGCACTGCTGTGTGCCGGCGCAAAACCCTCTGTCCAACCAGGCTCACAAGCTCCTGGTCGATGTCGTCGACCCCAACCTCGACGAACTCGAGCCGTAGCAGCCGCGCCAACGACCGGGCAAGGTCCACCTTCGAAACGTATCCCAGGGAGATCAGGACCTCCTCCATGCGCCGGTCGTCTCTTTTCTGGATGCCGAGCGCGCTCCGGTACTGGTCTTCGGAAATTCGGCCCTCCGAAGCCAGGAAATCTGCGAGCCCTCCGCCCCCGACAAGGTTACCCCGCCGGGGCGAACCTGCGGTTGCCGGCTCATCCCGGGCCTTCCGTTCGGTGTCCCACCCCGGATACTCAGACGGCTCTTCTGCCACCCCGTCGGGGCCGCGGACTTCTCCGGTAGCGTACCCTGCCCGCTGCCGGCCGATTTCTAGCGGGTACATCTCTACGGGGTCGGCCGGCTCGTACCCGCCGTATCGGCCTAAACCGCTCGCTTGAGACCGGTTTCGCCAACCTCGATCACCCCAGCTCCAAAACAGCTTTTCCCGGGCCGACCGGATGGCGTCTGTTGCGGCGGCTACGGTGATCATCGGGTGGCCGGCGCCCGCGGCAATGCGGCCCCGGGCCTCGAGATCGCCCGGATCCTCCATCGCAACCACGAGGCTTTCGTTTTCCAACCGGATGGGAACGGCCTCACACTGGCGGAGCACCTCCTCTTCGACCACGCCGGCCAGCTCCGGGGGCACCTTAACTCCGGCAAGAACCACGTACTCGACGTTCAGGTGTCCGGAAACCGTCCGAGCCAGGTCTTCTGCCGCCACGTACCCATCGGCCACGAGCGTCTCGTCCAGGCTCCGGCCGGTTTTCAGGTGCTCTCGGAAAGCCACCCGCATCTGGTCTCCGGGTATCTTCCCTTCAGCTACGAGGATGTTCGCCATTCTCTCGGGCGAAACCCGTTGTGAAGCGTCACTGAATGAGCGCATGTCTCATAACCTCTACGTTTGGCTCCCGGCCGATCCACGCCCGCTGCGCCTGAACCCCCTGGTAGAGCAGCATGAGCTCTCCGGGAACCACCTTCGCACCCGCTTTCCGGGCGCGCCGGATCAGGCCCGTGTCCGCGCCCCTGAGATAGACCGCGTCACAGACGACCTTTTCGGGCCCCAACTCCTCGAAAGGTACGGGGGCCTGGTCGTAGCCCTTCATCCCGAGGTACGTGGTGTTGACGATCACGTCCGCCTCGGCAACCTCTTGCGCAACACGTTCCAGGGGAGCCACGCCCATCTCGACACCGGCGCCAACATCGGACACTTTCTCTAGTAGGGTCTCGGCCTTGCGTAAAGTACGGTTCACGACAACCAGACTACGCACTGCCTCACCCAAGACCGCAACCACAACCGCAGCCGCCGCGCCGCCGGCGCCCAGAAGCAGAACTTTCTTTCCGGCAAACTCTACCCCGGACTCCAGGCAGGCCTCGACCAGACCGCTACCGTCGGTGTTCATCCCGTACAGCTCGCCGTCCCGCACGAGCACCGTGTTGACGGCCCCGGAGAGCCGGGCCGGCTCGTTTCTCTCGTCCAGGAGCGGCAGGATGCTTTCTTTGTGGGGCATAGTAACGTTGAAGCCGGCGAAGCCCAACGCAACCAGGCCCCGCACGGCCTCGGGTAGTTGATCCGGGTGAACGTCCATCGCGGTGTAGGCATAATCCACGCCGTCGGCGGCGAAGGCCGCGTTGTGCATTCGGGGGCTCAGGCTGTGGGCTACAGGATGCCCGATAACCCCCAGCAAGCGTGTCGATCCGCCGATCTTTAGCGTGTCCACTGTTCTCCCCTGTCTCCGCACCCCACACGAAAGCCCCGCCGGTCCTAGTGGCCGGCCGCTTCCTTGGCTTCGAGAAACTCTTCGTAATCGTTCGTGAAGAAGTGCTCTTTTCCATCCTTTTTCAGTACATAGTACAGGTAATCCGTATCGGCGGGCCGGACGGCGGCCCGCACGGAGTCCAGGCTCGGGCTGCAAATTGGTCCGGGCGGCAACCCGGCGTTCGTGTAAGTGTTGTACGGAGAATCTATCTCCAGATCCTCCAGAGAGAGCTTTTCCTTGGGCTCTCCGCGGGCGTACTGGATCGTGGCGTCAATCTGGAGGGGCATGTCCCGCTCCAGGCGGTTGTAGATCACCGCCGCAACCAGCGGCTTTTCCTCCGGGTTTGCCGCCTCGCGCTCTATGAGCGACGCCACGGTGAGTAGCTCGTGTTCCCCGAGGCCCGTTCCGTCCCGGGCTCGGGCGAAGTCCAGCTTCTGCGTTTCGATGAGGTACTGCTCTAGCATCCGGCTTACGACCTGGGAGGCGTTGGTCCCTTTTTCGAACTCGTACTTTTTCGGGAAGAGGTACCCTTCGAGCGTCTCGATCTCCGGGTTGTCCAGGAAAGCGTAGCCGTAATCCGTCTCCCGGGCCGCCGCCTCGAAAGCGTCCTGAGAAATCCCGCTCTGAGCTGAAATCCTCCTGGCGGTTTGCTCGATGGTCAGGCCCTCGGGGACCGTCAGGGGGAAGGTCGGGGGGGGCCTGTTGGCGGTCAGGCTCGCTATGATCTCACCACTATCCGTTCCGGGTTCGAAGGTGTATTCCCCGGGCTTTATGAGCGTAGCGTCTCCCTCCATCCTCGCTTGAAACTTGAAGATCGTTGCGCTTTCTACAACACCGGCCTCTTTGAGCTTGTCCGCGACCACAGCCAGCGTGTCGCCCTCGGCAACGGTCATCTCCGCAGGTTTCTCCGAACCAGCATCGTCACCGCCCGTGGCGGTGACGTAGATCAGGTAAACCACCCCGACCACAAGGACTATCAGTGCGAGGCCGATCAAGGTCTTCGACGCGGCGGACCAGCTGTTGCCGGATGCCCGGGGGCTGCTGGTTTTGAGCGCATCGAGATGCTCGTCGAAGTCCTGCGCACGCCTACCTCCGCCTCTCCTCGTCCGGCTCACATCCGGTTCCTGCCATCCAGGTGTTCCTGCAGCAGCCGGGCGGCGGCGAGATGGTCTACGCGCGGACGGTTTCTACCGCGGCCCCTTTTCTCTCTCCCGCCTCCGGCAAGGCGGGTTGTCAGGCGCTCGTCCCGCTCGACGAACCGGACCGCCGGAAACCGGACTCGGAGGCCCTCGATCCTCTCCAAAACGCGCCGGGCTTGGAACCCGATCTCCCCTCCCAGCGTCTTGGGAACGCCGACCACCACCTCAGATATCTCTTCTTCGGTCAGGAGCTTTTCCAGGTATTCTTCGAGCTGGCCGCTGGATACTACCTCCAGGGGCCGGGCGAGCGCCGCCCCGGGGTCTGAAACGGCCACGCCCGTCCGCACTTCACCAAGGTCTAACGCGGCAACGCGCCCGGGGATTTGCTCCGGGCCGAGCAGGGCTACTCCGCGCTCGGGCCGGAGAGCTTCTCGCCGAGAACTTCCTTCGCTTTCAGCAGGGCCTCGGGGATGGCCGTGAGGTCTCCACCGCCGGCCTGGGCCATGGTGGGGCTCCCGCCACCGCCGCCGCCCAACACGTCCGATGCCGCTTTGACGAGGTCTCCCGCACCAACCCTCTCGGACACGTCGGGATGGAAGTTGGCCACCAATACGGCCTTGCCGTCCAACTCGGCCGCCAACACGACGGCGGATGGCCCTTCCAGCCGGTTCTTAATGTCGTCGGAGATCTGGCGCAGCGCCTTTACGTCCGCGGCTACTACCTGGCCGGTGACCACCTTGGCCCCATCTACGGACTCGGCGTTCTCTACGAGCGACCCGACTCCTTCGAGTCCGGCCTTGAGCGCCTGCTCCCGGGCCGAATCCCGGGCCTGCCGGACTTCTTCGCGCAGGCCGTGTACAGCCTCCGGCAGGTGGTCCACGTCTACCCGCAGCTCCGCGGAGATTTCCTCGGCTTTCTCGGCGGCACCCAACAGGTAATAGAGGGCTTCTCTACCCGTTAGCACCTCGATGCGGTAGAGGTCCGCACCGTGCTTCCGGTTCGAGAGCACCTTGAAAGCTCCCACCTCCGCCGTACTCCGCACGTGGGTACCGCCGCACAGCTCCCGCGAGAAACCGTCGATCTCCACCACCCGCACCAGGTCACGGTACTTCTCCCCAAAAAGCATTATCGCCCCGAGGTTTCGGGCTTCCTCCAGCGGCGTGATGTAATAGCGGACCGGCTGGTTCTCGGTGATCTTGAGCAGTCCGAGGTTCTGAACGTGTTGGATATCCTCGTCCGTGACCCGGCCAGTGTACCGGTAGTCGAACCGCAACCTGTCCGGGCCCACGTAGCTCCCGGCCTGCACCACGTCCTTGCCGAGCGTGGCCCGCAACGCCCAGTGCAGGATGTGCGTGGCGGTATGGTTTGCCTCCACCTGGTGCCGCCGGACCCGGTTGATGGAGGCGGTGACTTGATCCCCAGCCTGAAATCCATCACGCTCGACGCCGGCGCGCAAGACCTGGTAATCCCCGGCCGGGATCACATCGACGACCTCTAGCTGGCCGCGCTCGGAGGTGATCCAACCCTCATCCGCAACCTGGCCGCCGCCCGTGGCGTAGAACGGGTTCTCAGCCAACACCACGTACAACTCGTCCTCAGTATCGGGTACCGGCTCGAGGGCGACGATGCGCGTCTCGACTTGCTCCCGCTCGTAACCGACGAAGCGGCTGCGAATGTCCTCGTCCCGGAAAGCGGCCACGACCCGTTCGTAGCCCGGCATCGCCTCCCGCGCCCGGCTGCGCTGCTCTTCCATCGCCCCGGCGAACCCGGCCTCATCCAGCGCGACACCCTTCTCAGACAGCACCTCCCGCGTAACCTCTATCGGAAAGCCGTAGGTGTCGTGCAGGGTAAACGCTACCTCACCGGGGAAGTGGCCCCCGGACATACGCCCGATCTCCGCCTCCAAAAACACCATCCCGGCGTCGTAGATCTCTACAAACCGCCCGGCTTCATCCTCTACGATGCGCCGGATGTCCTTCCGGGCGTCCTCAAGCTCCGGATAAGCCTCACCCATGTAATCCACAACCGCCTCGGCCAATCCCGCCAGCTGGGCCGGTCCCAAATTCAGCCGGGAGTATGCCTGCAAGGCCGCGCGGCGTATTATGCGTCTAAGTACGTACTCCCGGCGTTGGTTGCCGGGTCTCACCCCGTCGGCGATGAGGAAGGCGGCACTGCGCGCGTGATCGGCGAGGATGCGCAGGGATCGATCCACGTCCTCCGTGTCCCCCAGACGGACGCCGGAGTACTCTTGGGCTTTTTCGAACAGCGGGGCGTACAGGTCGGTGTCGTAAACGGAGTGGACGTGCTGGAGGGCGGCGGTCATGCGCTCGAGGCCCATGCCCGTGTCTATGCCGGTCTTGGCCAGCGGTACCAGCGACCCGTCCCGCCGCTGTTCGTACTGGTTGAAGACCAGGTTCCAGACCTCCAGGAAGCGCGGATCCCCCTCTTCACCGCCGGGTGCGTAGCGGGGATCTTGTTGCGGGTCTCCCAGCCCATACTCCTCGCCGTAATCGTAGTAGACCTCGGAGCAGGGGCCGCACGGTCCGGTCTCGCCCGGGGGGCCCCACCAGTTCTCACTTTTAGGGAGGCCGAAAATCTTGTGCTCCGGCACGCCGACCCGCATCCAGTGCTCCTTCGCCTCCAGGTCTTCCGGGGCGTCTTCGTCACCCTCGAAAATCGTTATCCAGAGCCGCTCCGGCGGAACCCCATATACGTTGGTCAACAGCTCCCAGGACCACTCGATCGCTTCTTTCTTGAAGTAGTCGCCGAAGGAAAAATTACCCAGCATCTCGAAAAAGGTGAGGTGGCTGTGGTCACCGACTTCCTCGATGTCTTGCGTTCGGAAGCACTTCTGCGCGCTGGTGGCGCGGGGCGCGGGTGGTCGCTCCTGGCCCGTGAAGAAAGCTATAAACTGCTGCATGCCGGCGGTCGTCAAGAGGACCGTAGGGTCGTTGTGCGGGATCAGGGAGGAACTCGGATATACCCGGTGGTCCCTGTTCTCGAAGAAGTCTAGGAACTTCTGGCGGATTTCATTACTATTCATAGCCTCAATATTGTACTTTTTGAGTGCGCTTTTTCTAGTGATTGCTCTCCAGGAGGCTCAGCTCGCGCCGGAGGTCGTCGAGGGCGCGGCGGAGCAAGCGGGAGACGTGCATCTGGCTGACGCCGATCTGGCCGGCGATCTCCGTCTGGGTCTTGCCCTCGTTAAAGCGCAGGTTGAGTATCTGTTGTTGTTGGCCCTTGAGACTGTTTATGGCTTGCTGGAGCAATATCTTGTCTTCCAGGCCGTTTATCGGGGAATTCTCGTCGGCCTGGAGGTCTACTATGGTGTCGCTGTCGGAGTCTTCCTGGTTTATGGGGGCGTCGAGGCTGGCGGTATTGTAGGCCCGGCCCAGGGTGAGCGCCTCGGCAACGCTTTCCTCGTCAGCCTCAAGCTTCTCGGCCAGCTCCATCACGGTCGGCGAACGTCCGGTTCGCACCGTCTCGTCCCGAATCAAAGCCCTCGCCGACTGGCGTAGCTCCTGCAGGCCCCGCGGCACCCGCATGGCCCAGCCCTTATCCCGAAAGTAGCGTTTGATCTCCCCGAGGATGTTCGGCGTGGCGTAGGTCGAGAACTCTATGTTCCGTTCCGTATCGAAGCGGTCCACGGCTTTTATGAGCCCGACGGAGCCAACCTGAACCAGGTCGTCGAGCGGCTCCCCCCTGCCGGCAAACTTGCGCGCCAGGAACTCTACCAGGGGCAACTGCTCCTGGATCAAACGCTCCCGGGCCCGCTCATCTCCGTGGTGGTGGTACCGGAGGAGAAGCTTGCGGGTCCGCGCCCGGTCGGGTCTCCGGTAACGGCTCATGCCACCAATTCGACTACCGTTCGCCAGGTCGCCGCTTCAGCCTCATGGCTGCCCGGATCTTCGATCTCGGCGACCACCCCGTCTTGCGCCAGAGAAAAGCGGTAGCGGGTAACCTCCTCGCCAGAGTGCAGGCTCTCCAATACGTCCACCGCGTCCTCGAGCCCGCCGACCCCGATCCTGGCCCGGGTTACCATCCCGGCCAGGACCAGACCCGCACACGAACGAAACTCGGCCACGGGAGGCACGTCCAGGTACACGTACTCGGGCGTCTCACCGTAGGGCACGGTCACTCCTCCCGCATTCGGTACAGCGACTCGGTATCGCCTTCGTAGAGCGGCCCCCGGCCCGTTTCGGACCTCGGGCCATCACCTGGTGCGCCAGCGCGGCGGGCTTCGTGGTCTATCTGATCGTGTTCTTCGAGGTCCCGCAGAATCTCCGCCCGGCGGCTCGACGAGGCCTCGCGGGCTGCCGAAACGGCGCTGTCGAAACGGCGCCGGACCTTGTCGGGCAGCTCCCGGGCCGACTTTGGCAGCTGCTTGCGCACCTCCTCGTTCGTGGCGTACACCGTGCCCGCAACCCCGAGGATAGCCCCCGCTACCAGCTTGCCCCAGCCCGCCATGATCTACTCCTCCTCCTTCGGGCCTTCACGCCCGAAAAAGGTGCTCACTCCCCGAGAAAGCCCGGCCGTCGCCGACGAGAGCCCGATCACGCCGTTGCGCACCCCTTTGGTTATTACGGTCGTCGTCTGATCCAGCTCGTCCGTGATCCCGGCCACGTCTCCAACGGCCGTGTCCAGCTGCGAAAGCTGGCTGTTGATGTTGTCGACCGTAACGTGGGTCTTTCCGATCAAGGGCACGACCTGCTCGGAGACCTCCTTTATTGACTCCTCGGTCGTGGAGAAAATGCTCGCCAGCCTGAGGAACATAAACGCCAAAACGAAGAAGGCGACCGCGAGTCCCAAATACAGCAAACCCTTCGCCAACTCCACGAAACCTTCCAAATTCTCCGCACCTCCGTCACGTAATCCTTGGAAAACGAATTATACTCCCGCCGGGCGCCGATGCACTAGTCGCGCGCCACAACGCCGCCCCCGACCACCCTCTCTCCGTCCCGCGTGTAGAACACCGCCGACTGGCCGGGAGCCGTCCGGGCGGTAGGTTCCTCGAGGCGCGCGATCCACTCGCCCCCGCCAGCCTCCACGGCCTGGCAGGGAACCGGCTGGCTGTTGTAGCGCAACTGCACGAGGCCAGATTCTCGCGGGTCCAGAAACCAGTTGAGGTCCCGGACCCTAACCTCGGTCACTTCGAGGTCTTCCCGGTTTCCGACGACGACCTGCTGCGCCTGGGGCCGAACTTCCGTGACGTAGAGCGGCGTCGGGGCGGAGACCCCGAGCCCCTTCCGCTGGCCGACGGTGAAGTCCACTACCCCACCGTGCCGGCCGAGCACCCGGCCCCCGGTATCCACCACCTCTCCGGGCTCGGCCGCTACCTCTTTGCGGACGAACTTGCGATACTTGCCATCCGGAATAAAGCAGATGTCCTGGCTCTCCGGGGTGTAGGCGACAGCCAGGCCACGATCCTCGGCGATCCGGCGCACCTCCGTTTTCTCGTAATCTCCGAGGGGAAACACGGTGCGGGCGAGCAACTCCCGGGGCATCGGCCAGAGCACGTAGGTCTGGTCCTTGCTCGTGTCTTCCGGGCGGGCGAGCGCCGGTCCTTCCGCCACCCGCGCGTAATGTCCCGTGGCAACGTGGCGATACCCCAGCCGGTCGGCGAGAAAGGCCGCCGCGTGAAACTTGACGTGGGCGTTGCAGGCGACGCACGGGTTGGGCGTCCGGCCCGCCGCGTAGGAGCCAACGAAGTCCTGCATTACGCGCCGGGCGAAGAGATCTTTCAGGTTGAGCGTAAAGTGTGGCAGCCCCATACGGTGGGCCGTGTCCCGGGCAAACAGCACCGTATCGGGGGAACAGCAAGACCTGCTGCCCTTTTCGCCGTCGTGGAGCCGAAACGTCACGGTAGCGACTTCGTACCCGGACTCCTTGAGCAGCAGGGCCGTTACCGCCGAGTCAACCCCGCCGCTCATCGCCGCGACAACGGTTTTGCCACCGTTCGCCCCCTCGTATGGGTAGCCCTCTACGAGCATCTCGCCCGCCGTTCGGTTCAAGTGATCTTCGAGGGCCTTGTGCAGCGCGTCGAGCGTAAGCGTGAGGGCATGCTCCTTGCCGGCCGGCAATGCACCCCCGACGGCGGCTTCCAGGTCGGCCCGCGAGATCCGGGCGGCCTCCAGCAGCGGCCTGCCATCTACGAGAGCCGCCAGGGCGGAGCCTGCAGCTATGCTGGCCGCGCAGCCGTAGGCCTTGTAGCGGACCTCTTCCACAACATTGTCCCGGATGCGGAGGGTATAGCGGACGACATCTCCACAAGCTTCGTAACCCGACTCTCCCGTGCCGTCCGGATGGTCGACGTCACCCACCTTCCGCGGATGGATCAGGTGGTCCAGTAGCTCCGGTCTGTAGCTGCTAGCCATCAGAGACCAACCCTAGCTTCCCAGGTACACCGGGGATAGCCGGCGGAGCTGATCCACGGCCCCGGAGAACGCTTGAAGGAAACCCGCGATCTCCTGCTCCGTATTGTCCTTGCCGACCGTAACCCTGACCGCCGAAAACGCTTCGCGTTCTTCCAGGCCCATCGCAAGGAGAACTGATGAGGCTTTATGCCCCCCGGACGCGCAGGCCGAGCCACTGCCGATCGCGTACCCAGCCGCGTCACACAGCAGCACGAGCCCCTCGGCCTCCACACCTTCTACGACGACATGAACGTTGTTCGGCAAGCGCTTCACCGGGTGGCCGTTGAGCCGCACGCCGGAGATGGAGGTCAGGCCGGAGATCAGGAGCTCCCTCAGCCTACTTTCGTGCCGGGCGCGCTCTTCCAACTCATCACGGGCCAGGGACGCCGCCCGGCCGAACCCGACGATGTTTGCCACGCTCTCGGTGCCGCTCCTCAAACCCTTCTCCTGGCCGCCGCCGAAGACCACGGGTTCCAGCAGGAGCCCGTTCCTGACGTAAAGGGCCCCAACACCCTGGGGGCCGTAGAGCTTGTGCGACGAGATGGCGAGCGTCGATACCGGCACGTCACGGACGTCCAATGCTAGGCGTCCGGCGGCCTGTACGGCGTCGACGTGGAACGGTACGCCGCGCTCCGCGCAGATTTGGGCCAGCTCTTCGACCGGCTGTACCGCACCAACCTCGTTGTTGGCCCACACTACGGCGGCCAGCGCGGTGTCCGCCCGCAGAGAGCGGGCGAACTCCTTCGCGTCGACCAGGCCCCCGGCATCTACGCCTACGATTTCCACGTCGTAGCCCACGGTTTCCAGGTGCCGGGCGGCCTCCCGGACGGCGGCATGCTCTACCGCAGAGATCAAGACGTGCCGCTTCCGGCCGGCGGCCCGGGCGAGCCCCAGTATTGCGAGGTTGTCGGCCTCCGTGCCGCCCGAGGTAAAGACTATCTCGTGCGGTTCGGCCCGGATCAGGGCCGCCACCGACTCCCGGGCCCCGGCGACGGCTTCCTGCGCCGCCGCGCCGGGAGCGTGGAGCGAGGAGGGGTTGCCCCGCGGTCCCCGCAGGTGCGGAAGCATGGCATCCAACACCCGCGGATCCAGCGGGGTCGTAGCGGCGTTGTCCAGGTAAACGGTGTCGAGCATAACGATTCTAGTTTAACCTACCGGGCCGGAATTTCAGCGGCTTTCGTTTCTAGACCGTGATCGTGGAGGCCACGGCGCCACCGGAGTCTAGCAGGGCCAGTTGGTCGCCGGGCGCGAGCCCTAGCTCCTGGCCGCCCTCGAAGGTTCCCGCGACCTGCTCGCCCTCGGCGTTCCGTACGTCGGGGACCCTACCTATGGAGACCTCTTCTCCGGGTTGCACCCTTACTTCGTCGTTGATCAGCACGCCTTCGGAATCCGGGTTTACCTCCCCGGTTTCCGGGTCCAGCGTCCGCAGGGAGAACCCCTGCAGGCCTACCACCCGGTCGGTCCTGTTTTGTACGGTGAAGTACTCGATGCCTCCGCCGGCCTCGGTAAGCTCCGTCCGGTCCAGGATAACGTCTATGTCGCTCGTATTGCCGGCAACGTCGGTTGATGACAGGTCAAAGAGCGCCTGGTTGAGCACCGGCCGCGGGATGTAGCCCTGATACAGGTTCTCTATTACGTACTCGTCGCCGAGCGGGGCCAGCATCGCCACGAAGGGGGTATATCCTACGCCTAGTTGCGTAGCCAGGGTGCCGTACTCGCCCTCCCGGAGTTCTCTGCCGGGCTCGGGAGATCCCGGAGTATCTATGTTGTAGGAGAAGAACTCGATGGTCGGGTAATCGGGCTGCAGGTCCTGCAAAGCGCTGTTGACTATTTCGTCCACCGTCAATCCCTGGGGATAGAAGGTCTCCTGCCCCTCCTTGTAGAACTCCACGGCGATCAAAGCCCGTCGCTGGTAAGCCGCCTTGAAGTCTTGCGGCAGCGGTTGGTCCAGGTTCAAGCTTACCGGAACGTCCTGTAGAGTCTCTTCCTGGCCCGCACCGACCGTCGCGCCGCCGGGCGCGGCGGGGGTAGGCTCTTCGGCGACCGGGTCCTCCACACCGGGAACAGTCGCTTCTCCCCCACCATCGTCACCGCATCCGGCGATCAAAGAGCCGGCAATCACGAGTACCGCAGCTATCCAAAATCTCACACGTAGACTTTTAACACAACCTCGCGCCAGTCGCCCAGCAGCAGCGTGGCCTGTGCAACCGTCTTTGCAACCGGCACAGGTTGCGCCGAACCTCACCGGCCGGTGTTATACACTGCACGTTTATCCTAAGATAGCGGTAACTACAATAGACTCGCCTACGGGAGGAGCCGGATCATTGCGGAAAGATTCAGCGAACGGGAACCCTTATAGAAGCCACTCGGCCGGAGAGCTGCGGGCGGAGAGCGTGGGTGAGCGCGTCCGGCTTGCAGGCTGGGTAAACCGGCGCCGGGATCATGGAGGCCTGATCTTCGTAGACCTCCGCGACCGGTGGGGGGTGACCCAGATAACCTTCGATCCGGAGCTGAAAGACGTCTTCGCAACCGCCGAACAACTCCGTCCGGAATGGTCTATCTCCGTAGCAGGCGAAGTCGCCCGCCGCCCCGAGGGAAACGAAAACCCGGACCTGCCAACCGGTGACATCGAGGTCGTCGTGGACTCCCTCACCGTGCTCAACCCCTCGGAGACGCCGCCGTTCGAGATCGACCGCGACCGCCCGGTCGAAGAGTTGCTCCGCCTCAAGTACCGCTATCTGGACCTGCGCCGGGAACGAATGAAGGAGAACATCCTGCTCCGGCACCGGGTCGTCAAGCACATGCGGGACTACCTGAACGAGCGAGGTTTCGTCGAGATAGAAACCCCGCTCCTGACCGCCTCGACCCCCGAAGGCGCCCGCGACTACCTGGTCCCGGCCCGCCTTTATCCGGGAGAGTTTTACGCGCTGCCACAGTCACCCCAGCAATTCAAGCAGCTACTAATGGTGGCGGGCTTCGAGCGGTACTTCCAGATCGCGCGCGCCCTCCGGGACGAGGACCAGCGGGGCGACCGCCAGCCGGAGCACACGCAGCTGGACCTCGAGATGAGCTACACCACCCAGGAAGAGGTGCTCGACCTGATCGAAGGCCTCTACATCGAGATCGTCGAACAGCTGTCCTACAAGAAACTCCTCGAAAAGCCCTTTCCCCGGCTTACGTACGCCGAGGCGATGGACCGCTTCGGCACGGATAAACCCGACCTGCGCTTCGGGTTGGAGATTGGCGACGTAACGGAGACGGCCCGCGCCTCGGGCTTCAAGGTGTTCCGGGGCGCCGTCGAGAACGGCGGCTCGGTGCGCGGCATCGCGGTCGGCGGCCTCGGTGACCTTAGCCGCCGGGAGATAGACGAGCTGACCGAGATCGCCGCGGGAGCTGGCGCCCGGGGGCTGGCCCACTTCAAGACGGACGAAGACGGCCTCTCCGGCCCGATCGCCAAGTTCTTCTCTCCGGACGAGCAAGCCGCCCTGCGCGAAACGCTGGGAGCCGACAACGGCGACTACCTGTTCTTCGTCGCCGACAGAGACCCGATAGTCTTCGAGAGCCTGAACCGGCTCCGGCTACACTTCCGGGACCGCCTGGAGCTCGTTGAGAACGACGGACTTTCCCTCTGCTGGGTAACCGATTTCCCGCTCTTTGAATGGAACGAAGAGGAGCAACGCGTCGAGCCGATGCACCACATGTTCACGATGCCCCGGGAGGAGGACCTGGCCCTGCTCGACAGCGATCCCTTAAAGGTTATCGGGCAGCTCTACGACCTCGTGGCGAACGGGACGGAGCTCGCGTCGGGGAGCATCCGGGTCCACCAGCCGGAGCTCCAGCAAAAAATCTTCTCCATTATCGGCATAGACCCGGAAGAAGCCCGGCGGCGCTTCGGGGCCCTGCTGCGCGCGTTCCGCTACGGAGCCCCGCCGCACGGCGGAATAGCGCCGGGTATAGACCGCCTGATCATGGTCCTCCAGGACGAGCCAAACATCAGGGAGGTCATGGCGTTCCCCAAGACCCAGGCCGCCCGGGACGAGATGATGGATGCCCCCAACCCGGTGGACGAAGCCCAGCTAAAGGAGCTAAACATCCGGCTGCGCTAGAAGTTCAGCTCCGCCAGGGCGACCTCGTACCGTTCTACGCTGACCACGGAATCTCCCGACACCTGGGCGCTCTCGCGCTTGGCCCGGGCAGCAGCCGCTTCACTGGTCCGCATATCCTCCTCCGTATCCCAAAGCGTGATGGAAACGGAGCGCCCCGTTTCCCGGTCGAAGAGCAGGTAGATCCCCTCGAAACCCTCTTGCAGCTTTGCAGCAGGCAGGATTTGCTCCCGCGCCAAGCGTATTCCTTCCGCCGTCTGTTCCGGCGATCCCTGAAAAGTGCTGACCCTGGCAAACATACTCTCTCCGATTCCTTACAATAGCCTGTTCGCCGGGAATATATACGTCTCGTCCAACAGCCGCAATACGAACCACGGGCCAGGCCGCGCACTGGGGAGCCTGTGCTAATATCTCCGAGGTTTGAGAAGCATACATCTCAAGGCGAATACCGGCCGTCAGCATCACCCGCAGTATGCCGTTGAAGAAGGTAGAACCAGGGCACAAAAGGGTAATTACCCGAACAGGATGGAGATATCGCTCACCTTCGACGACGGCCCGGATCCCGTTGGGACACCCCGGGTGCTGGCAGCCCTGAAGGGCGCCCGGGCCACGGCCACCTTTTTCGTAGTGACCCCGCTGGCCAACCGCTACCCGGCCTTGATCTCCGACATCCTGAAGGGCGGAAACAGGATCGAGTTTCACTGCGCCGAGCACATCCGCCACACGGACCGCTCCCGGAAGGAGGTCGAGGAGGACACCCGAACCGGCCTCCGGGACCTGAATACCCTCGGCATCACCCCCGGGCTCTGGCGGACCCCGTGGGGCGATACCGCGGACTGGACGGAAGAAATCGCCAGAAGATTCGGCCTAGAGCTGGTGGCCTGGACCGTAGATACCCACGATTGGCGGGGGGACCCCGCAGCCGACATGCTAGAAGCCGTAACCCCGCTTCTGAACCCCGGCGGCGTAGTCCTAATGCACGACGGCCTGGGGCCTGGTGCCCGGCGGACCGACTGCGGGGAGACCGCCGCCCTGATCCCGCCGCTCACGGAGCGGATCCGCGCGCTGGGTTGCGAGCCGGCGCCGGTAAAACCAGCCCGGAACGCAGCCCCGGCATGACTTCGATGGAGGGCAGGAAGGTATCGGCCCCGGACTACGCGCCGCCCCCCGGCCTCCTGGAGCGCATCTACGCCGGCGCCGCCCGGCGGGACGCCGAACCGGCATTTCCCCGGGAACCTTTCGGGGAGCTTGGCAGGATCGGGATTCTGGGTGCTCCGGTCCCGGACCCTATCAGCTCTGGCGGGCGGCGCTCCTCTTTCGCGGAGGAGTGGCAAACGCTCCGGATGGTCACGAAGGCCGACAGCTCTGTCGGACGCATACTAGACGGGCACTTCAACAGCGTCGAGCGCGTCTCGGTACTCGCGCCCGAGCCCCTGCGCTCCCGGGAACTCGAAGCGGTGGCCGCCGGGGAGCTGCTTATCGGTCTTTGGGGCGGCAACCCGCTTCCCGGCGAGGGAGAGCCGGCCCGGATCGTAGACTCCGGCGACGGCCTGGTGGTTGATGGTGTCAAGACGTTCTGCTCCGGCGCAACCGGGGTTGACCGGGCGGTGGTCATCTTGCCGGGCACCGACACCGGTCCTCCCGTCATGGTGTACGTCGCAATCTCTGAGAACCTAGAGATCGACCGCACCTGGTACCGGGCCTCGGGAATGCGGGCTTCGGAAAGCCACCGGGTAGTGTTCCACGAGGTTCCGGTGCTGGCGATCCTGGGCGAGCCCGGGGAGCTCGTCAAAGAGCCCTACTACAGCCGGGACGCGACCAGGACGGCTGTTACCTGGGCGGGGATGGCAGACCGGGCCGTCGACGGGGCGCTGGAAACCCTCGCCGCCAAGAGTGGCGGCGAGCCGGACGATATCGTGGCCCTGGCAGCCGGGAAGATGCTCACGGCCCAACAGACCATGGACCGCTGGATAGAGCACGCCGCCGGCCACGCGGACGCCGACCCGGAAGCCTCGATGATAGGCTTCTCGACCTCGTTGCGCGAGTCTATAGCCGCCTCCTGCCGGGAGATTCTGGACGAGGGTGCCAGGGCCTGCGGCTCGCATCCTTTCGCCACGGCCGCAGATCTCGACCGGGCCCGCCGCGACCTGGAGGTCCTGCTGCTCCAGCACCGGCTGGAGCCCGCGCTCGTCCACGCCGGGGGCCAGGCGATCCGAAGTAGAAGCCGCGGTTCTTGAGAAAGCGCCTGGAACGCGACTACTTCGAGGGCTTGTACGCCGAGTCCCCGGACCCCTGGAACTTCGCCACGAGCGCGTACGAGCGCAAGAAGTACGCGCGGACGCTCGAATCCCTCGGGGGTCGCACCTTCCAGCGGGCGCTGGAGGTGGGAGCTTCAATTGGGGTGTTTACGAAGATGCTCGCCCCGTACTGCGGGGAACTCCTGGCGGTAGACACCTCGCGGCGGGCGGTGGCGCTGGCCCGGAGTCGGCTGGCCAGCCAAAAAAACGTGCGTATCGAGCGGCGGACCCTGCCGGAGGAGATGCCCGACGGGCCATTTGACCTTATCGTGGCGTCCGAAGTGCTCTACTACCTGCCGCGCGAAACGGCGCTCCACACGCTCCGGCGCTTCGAGGAAGCACTGGCAGCGGGTGGCGCGTTGCTAGCCGTCCACTGGCGCAAACGAACCCGCACCTACCCGCTGCTGGGGGACGAGGTACACGACCTCCTGGCGGATAATACGCGCCTCACCAACGTCAAAGCTATCTTAGAACCGGAGTACAGGTTGGATCTCTTCGAGGATAAAGCGTGAACCCCAACGAACGTCTCGTCATAGTAGGCGGCGGCCCGGCTGGTCTTTCGACGGCCCGGGCGTACCGCGAAGCCGGTGGCCAGGGCATCGTAAAGATCCTGGCCTCAGAGCCCTATCCTCCATACCGGCGCCCCCCGCTAACCAAAGAGTACCTGCGCGCCGAGATCCCCCGCAGCGACTTGCCCCTCCGGGATCGCCGCTGGTTCGAGGAGACCGGCGTGGAGTTGCAGCTCACCACCAGCGCGACCGCCCTCGACCGCGAGAAGATGGTGATCGAGACCGAAGACGGTGAGGTTCCTTACGACGCTTGTGTGCTCGCCACAGGATCGGAGCCGCTCCGGCTGCCGGTCCCGGGGGCCGATGACCCGGAGGTCCTGGTAATGCGGACCATCGAAAACTCGAACCGGCTCCGAGAGCGGGTAAAGGAAGGAAGCCGGGTAGCGGTAGTCGGGTCGGGTTTCATAGGGTGCGAAGCTGCGGCTTCGCTCTCCATGAGGGGCGCGGAGGTAACCATGATCAGCCTGGAGAACATCCCCCAGGAGGTGCGGCTCGGTAACGCGGCGGGTAACCGCATCCTATCTTGGCTGGAAGGCTACGGCGTAGAAACCCGCTTCGGCGTGGGCCTGGAGAGCATCGAGCGCGAAGATGACGGCTTTCGCGTGAGCTACGAGGGCGGCACCGTCTCGTCGGAGACGGTGCTGTTCGGGGTCGGTGTGAAATCCCGGACCGGGCTGGCGGAATCAGCGGGCCTGGCCGTGGAGGAAGGCGGTATCGTCGCCGACTCGTTGATGCGCTCGAGCGCACCCGGGGTCTTCGCCGTGGGCGACATCTGCTATGCCTACAACGCGGCTGCCGGACGCCATCTACACGTCGAGCACTGGGGCGAAGCGCTCAACCACGGCCGGGTAGCGGGGAGCGTTATAGCTGGGGTTGACGCTGTTTGGGACGTGGCCCCCGGATTCTGGTCGACCATCGGAGAGCACACGCTCAAGTACGTCGCCTGGGGCGACGGTTGGGACGAGGCCAACATCGTGGATCACAGCGGAGGAGCTTTTACCGTCTGGTACGGGCAGGAAGGCGTCTGCGTCGGCGTCCTGGTCCACGGCAATGACCCGGACTACGAGAAAGGCCGGAAACTCGTCGAACAGGGGTCACCGCTACCTTGACCCTGCTCCCGCCGCCCGAGGAAAACCTGCGGGCCGCCGTCGTCGTCCCGGCCCGCAACGAGGAGGCGCTGATCGGGGACTGCCTCGACGCCCTCGCAAACCAGCAGGATGTCTCGCACGCGGAGTACGAGGTCATCCTGGTCCTCGACGGGTGTACAGACGCCACGGAAACCCGCGCCCGGGCAATAGCCGAGACATATCCCACCCTGCGGTTGCATGCTGTGGACGGACCGGGGGAAGGAGCGGGCCACGCCCGGCGCGCCGGTATGGAAGCCGCCTGCGCCCGGCTCCTCGGACTGGGAAAGCCCTCCGGCCTCATCGCCTCTACCGACGCCGATACGGTGGTCGCGCCGGATTGGCTGGCAACCCAACTAGGTTACTTAGCGCGCGGCGCCCGGGCGATCGGGGGCCGCATAGAGTTAATCGGCGAGGATCGCCTGCCGGAAGCCGTCTCCCGCTGGCGCCGGGAGCAAGGTGCCCGGCGTCACGAGCGGTTGCTGGATAGAGACCAGGGAACCCCTGGCGGATCTATCGAGCACTGGCAATTCAGTGGCGCATCCCTGGCGCTGACTGCCGCGGTGTACGAGGAAATCGGGGGCCTGGAACCTCTGGCGGCGCTGGAAGACGAGTATCTGGAACGGGTATTGCAGCAGCGCGGCGTGCCGATCGAGCGTCCGCTGGCGGTCAAGGTAAAGACCTCGGCCCGCCGGACAGGCCGGGCCGAGCGGGGCCTGGCCCGGGATCTCGCGCTCGCCTCCTGGTTCGATAGCAATACCTACCGGGCTTCGGATTTCCACGTGGAAGGTGTTCTGAAGACGAAACGGCGTCCGATTAGCCTATTACTCTGCGGCGAAGAACCCTCCGCCGAGGCTTCCGGGGTATTCGCCGCGCTCCAGGAGTCGGGCGTGCTGGATCAGGTGATAAGGGTACGCCGGACACCCGAGGCCAACGGCTTCCCGCTATCAACCGAAGCCTACCAGGCCGAGGAGCTAATGCCAGACTTCGGTCCGATAAGGGGATACGGGGATCTGTTGTGGCGGGGGCTTTCGGTGGTGCGGGGCGAGGTCGTGGTGATCTTGGACCTGGCTCACGAAGACGCCGTTAGGGACAGGATTTGCGGCCTTCTGGGGCCGCTGCTGCAGGATGACCACCTGGCACTGATAAAGGGGTTCAAAACCCCTCCCGACCAGCTCTCGGAGCTTATCGCGCGGCCCCTGATCAACCTCCAAAACCCCAGCCTGGCAGGCTTCGTCGAGCCACTCTCGAAAGACCTGGCGGCCCACACCCCGCTCCTGCGGGCGCTACCGTTCCCCGTAGGCCCCGGCGTTGACATTAGCCTCCTGCTGGACGCGACCAAACACGTGGGCACAGACTCCCTGGCCCAGGTCTATTTTGGCGAACAAAGACCCCCACCGCAGCACGAGACCGGGGAGACAGTCTACGCTGTGCTCGCCGCCGCACGGAGCCGCGCGGCCAGGGCGGGCCGCATGCCGGTACCCGGTCCCCTCTTCTCCCCAACACCGGACGAGCTCACGATCCGGCACGTTCCGGTCGAGGAGCGGCCGCCGCTGGAAAGCTGTTAGCCTGGATTATTCACGGGCGGGCTCGGCCATCGAACAAAGGGCCTGCCATAATCGCTGGCCGGGATGCCCGGACGCCAGATACAGACGCACCTTGCCGACCAACTGCC
>JBHJHC010000048.1:0-28311 GCA_050331175.1 Rubrobacteraceae bacterium
CCTCATCCGACACCCGGAGTCCGAACGGCGTTGGTCTGGACGGCTTTCTTGTAGACGGTCAGCCGGATTTTTACGGAGGGAACTGTATTCAGCGACTATGATGGGCGTCTCGCGGGGTCGCCTGGAGCACGATCCACGATGAATGCCCTACGGGGTGAAGGTTACCCGGGCTGCTAGTCGAGCCTATTCACCGGGTTCTGTCGGGAGTTTCCATACCCGGAAGACGTTGATCCGCAATGTGAGGGGGCTTCACCGATCCTCCGGCGTAATTCCACCTCGTTTTCAACTAACCTACTCCGGCTAAGAAGCTCGCGCGGGTACCAGGAAGGCTGCCAACACGCCAACCAACGACACCACCGCACACAACGCCATGGCCCAGCCAAAGCCGTAGACAAACGCTTCCCTCACTATCCTTTCTAACTGATCTGCTGCTTCCGGTGCCAGCCGTGCTAGCTCTGTTTGGGCAGCGTCAGAACCAGACAGAAGTCCCCTTATCTCCCTGCGCTCTGAGGTGCTGAGGTCAGTACCTGCGTTACGGAGCAGTTGTGAGAGCTTGTTGTTTTCAAGCGTCTTGAAGAGGGTGCCGGCTACTGCTATGCCGAAAGCGGTACCGACCAGCCGGACCATAGACAGTATTCCGGAGGCTGCTCCGGCCTTGTCTTGTGGGACGCTCGACATGCCGCTTGAGGTCGCAAGCGTGTAGTTGACCCCGATGCCCGCCCCTGCTATAGCGATCGCCACAATCACGATGATCAGCCCGCTTGAGGGTGTGATGAGCGCCAGCATAAAGAATCCCACCGCTAGCAGCACCATTGCTCCCGCCAGAGGCAGTACGAACCCGACCGCGCTGGTCGCTGGTCCCGAGATCAGCTCAAAGACCACCACGGTTACCGTGTAGGCCAAGAATACGAAGCCCGCACCCAGCGGCGAGTAGCCGAGCACGTTCTGCAGGTACAGGGTGAGCAAGAACAACAATGCTCCGAAGCCAAAGTTACCGGTGGCGGCCAGGGCATTGGCTCCCAGGTAGCCCCGGTTGGCGAACAACCCCAGCTCGATCAGCGGCTCGTGCAAGCGGGGCTCTACAAGGAAGAATATCCCCAGCAAAATTACCGCAACCACCAGCGACCAGAGCACCGGAGCAGACCCCCAGCCATAGACGCTGCTCTGCTGGATGGCAAATACCAGGGCGACAAGCCCCCCGGTGACGCTCAGGAGACCGATGAGGTCTATGTGGCGACCGGCCGTATCGTCCCTGGATTCCCGGGCGGCTGCCAGGGTTAGCAGGATGGTGATCAGAGCTATGGGTATGTTGGCGAAGAAGAGCCAGCGCCACGACAAAACATCTGTCAGAAAACCACCGATCATTGGTCCTAGAGACAACCCTATCCCGCCAATCGCCGCCCACAACCCTATGCCTTTGCTTTGCTCATCCTGGGGGAAGGCGTTGGTGACCACCGAGAGCGAAGCCGTAAAGAACGTGGCGGCGCCTAGCCCCTGTACGACCCGGGCGGCTATAAGCCACCAGTCAGCCAGGGCAAACCCGGCGAATACAGAGCCGACGGCGAACACGACGGTGCCGACCAGGACCGCCTTCCTCCGGCCGAATATGTCAGCCAGGCGACCGGCGGCGACCGAGGGAGCCGCAAGGGCCAGGATGTAGGCGTTCATCACCCACTGCAGGTTCGCGTTAGAGGTATCTAAACCTCGTCCTATGGCTGGCAGGGCGATGGTGAGGGCGCTGAGGTCCACGTTGATGAGCACGAGGATCAAGCCCATCGCGAAGGTCACCCACCACTTGCGATCCTGCTCGTTGATCATAGTAAGATGTCCATCTCCCATCCTGTCCGAACCAACCGGCAAGCCCCCCTGCCTTCGTTATTGTGTGCCAGCCAGAGGCTCGTGCAAGAGTCTTGGACCGCCTAGATACCACCATCGGCCTCTTCAAGACACATATCGAAAGGTCGATAAACTGCAGGCTCATAGATGTACTTGATCGACAATACTCCAGCCTTCAACCAGAGTATGGTCTTTACATCCGGTGAGATTCTATCTGCCAGCGGAGGCTGCATCCCTCTCGAAGAACTCCATCAGCTTCTCGTGCGCCATCACCGGATGAACCTCGAAGCGGGTGTAGTCGATCATCGGAGCAAGCAGCTCAAAGACCTCCTCAGCCGAGTCCACCTCCAGGACGAAAAAGCCCCGCGAGCGTCGGCGAAATTGCCATCAGCCCACACCTTTCCAGAGTCTAGGATCTGCCTTAGCGCCCCGCTGTGAACCTGCCTGACTTCTGCTACCTCCTCGCGGCTTGTGGTGGTCTGCTGCATCTCATACTTGACGAAAACTTGCACCACTGCACCCCCTCCTTCAGCGACACGTACGGAGCGTAACGAATTATGCGGAGGATAGGCGGCCGAGTCAACCGATCCCCGTCTTCTAACGATGCAAACGTGCCAACAGGCTTACTGAGTTCGCTCCAGAGTGTGTTTGATAGAGGGAAGAGCTACAGAGAACAATCTTTGAACGAATGCTGACTTCGGGTGTCTCTGAGGTAGGTCTTCTGTGTATGGCTTCATCGTTGTATGAGCGCTCGTACGGTCAATTGGTCAACGGCTATCGTCTCTGCCACGAGTCAGAAAAGGCGGGGAACAAACCCCGCCCAGGAAGCTGGCAAGCTGACCGGCTCTAAATCACCGAGCTGGAAGGCCCACCGGAGACGTAGATAGTCTCGCCGCTGATGTACGATGACTCATCGGAAACGAGGAAGGCGACCACGTTGGCGATGTCCTCGACTTTACCAAAGCGGCGCAGGGGAATGTTGGAGGCGAAACGCTCTTTCATCTCCTCCATGCTCAGGCCGACCCGCTCGGCGGCCTCCTTGGTCATCTCCGTCTCGATCCAACCCGGCGCCACCGCGTTGACGTTTATGTTGAACCTCCCGAGCTCCAGAGCCATCGTCCGGGCCATGGCCTGCAGCCCGGCCTTGGCCGAGGAGTAGTTGACCTGGCCCTTGTTACCCAGGGCAACGATAGAGGAGGTCATTACGATCTTGCCGTATTCCTGATCCACCATGTATTTCTGGGCCGCCTTTGAACATAGGAAGCTGCCCTTCAGGTGAACGTCGAGCACGGTGTCCCAATCTTCCTCGCTCATCTTGAACGAGAGGTTGTCCCGGAGCACCCCAGCATTGTTCACGAGAATGTCTACCGTCCCGAAGTGGTTGGCAACCTCCTCGAAAGCCTCCGTAACCTGCTGAGAATCCGATACATCACACCCTACGGCAATGGCTTCGGAGCCGAGTTGCTCTATGGCCTCCACCGTCTCCTTACAGGACTCCGCCGAAAGATCCAGAACCGCCACGTTGGCCCCGTCTTCTGCCAGACGGATCGCTTCGGCAGCCCCGATACCCCGCGCCGCACCCGTTACAACCGCCGTCCGTCCGCTGAGTCTTCCCACGTGTTCGCACCTTTCTGTCTGCACCTTAGCGGCCCGCCATAGCGAAACGCTATACGCCGAAAGCGCTATACGCCAAATGTACCTTGATTGTATACGATTAGAACATATATGTCTAGAGCCTATGAGTGTGTAGAGAAGATATGTGTTTGCAGCATAAGGCTGACTTTTTCAAGTATATCTAACCTGCATGCTTGGCGCGGTGGGTCCGATTACGCCCTCGAGACCGTCATATGTAAGGCCCCCTTCCGGCGGTCGGAAGGGGGCCTCCAGGTGCTGGTGTGTATACAGATCAGGTTCTTATGTAGACCCCACCATTTATATCTAGGGCCTGGCCCGTTATGTAGTCTCCGTCTTCAACCAGGTAGCGGACGGCGCGGGCTATCTCCCGCGGCTGGCCGAAGCGGCCGAGCGGGACGGTTTTGAGGAGCTTCTCTTGTTGTTCCTCGGGGATGCTGGCAACCATGTCGGTCTCGATAAAGCCGGGGCAGATGGCGTTTACCGTAATGCCGAATCTGGCGAGTTCCTTGGCGGCGGTTTTGGTAAAGCCTAGCAGACCGGCTTTGGCGGCCGCGTAGTTGGCCTGGCCGATGTTGCCGGCTTCGCCGACGAAGGAGCTCATGTTGATGATCTTGCCGCTTTCCTGCTCGGTCATGTGGGGCAGTGCGGCGTGAACCGTGTAGAAAGCGCTGTTGAGGTCGGTCTGGACGACGACGTCCCAGTCTTCCACGCTGAGCTTCCTGAGCGTCTTGTCCCGGTTTATACCGGCGTTGTTGACCAGGACGTCGATCTGGCCGAAGTGCTCGATGGTTTCGTTGATGAGCTTCTCGGCTTCTTCCGCGTTCGAGACGTCGGCCTGGATCGCTACCGCCTCTCCGTCGGCATCAGAGAGTTGGCTTACCAGTTCCTCCGCCGGCTCCTGGCTCCGAGAGTAGTTGACAACTACCTTTGCGCCGCCACGGCCCAACTCCTCCGCGATCGCACTCCCCAGCCCCCGGCTCGCGCCGGTGACAACCGCGACAGCACCGTCTAGATTGGCCACAAACGTCTCCCTTCCCTCACACTTTTGCCTACGTTTCGCGTACAACCTCCAGTCTACCCACAAGGAACCCCCTATTCAAACTATGTGCGCCGGCTATCTATGTCCCAGGCGGGAGCCCGAGAGCCAGGTTTGAAGCGCAAAGTGTTACAATGTGCGGGATAACCCGTTGCAATGGACTCGGCAAGAACGCGAGAGACCTTGACAAAGTAGCGCATTTATGTGTAGGATTCACATAGAAGATGGAAGAGAGAATTATGGCTGCAGAAGAGAGCAAGAAAGGTCCTGAGGAGAAACCGGCGGAGACCCGGGGTGCCGAGGCTCGGCCGCGGAACTGGTTGGTGCCGGTAATATTGCTGTCGCTCCGGGATTGGAACTCGTATGGGTATGAGCTCATGGAGCGGGCGTCGGCGTTCGGTTTCGAGGCGATGAACCCGGGGACGCTCTACCGGACGTTGCGGCAGATGGAGAAAGACGGTGTTGTGGAGTCTACCTGGGAGACGTCCAAGGGTGGGCCGGCGCGCCGGATGTATTCCATTACGGATTCTGGGAGGTCTTATCTGGACTTCTGGGCCAACTCGCTCCAGCAGTACCAGAAAACGATGGATACGTTCTTCAGGCTCTATACCGGGCGCCCGATGTCCCAGGAGGAGAAAGAAGATCGCGGGTAACCACTACTCCGCTACGACCCCCGGGGTGTATCGGGTGGTGCGCCGGGGCCGGAGTTGGCGCCCGGACTCGACTTCCGGGTTGTGCTATTCTGTTTTCGCTAGTAGGCGGGAGAAGGAGCAGTTCTATGGACAACCAGCAAGCCCAGCGGGTCAACGAAGCCGCCCAGAAATTTGCCGAGGCGGTTAGGGAATCGTATGAGACTGTAAGCGGCAGGTCTATGGAAGCTCAGGAGCGGAGCCGGATGCTGACGCAGAGCTTCTTTGAGTCCGTGATCAGCGAGCTGGAGACCCAGGCCCAAAGCGGGCAGCAAATGTCCGAAGAGTTGATGGAGCAGTCGCGCCGGCAGCAAGAGGCTTTTCAGCAACTCTCCGAGGAGTCGCTAAATGCTTACAAGAACTTCATGGAGTCCATGCTCAGCTACTACCAGGCGAACGCCGAGCGGACCAGGAGGGGCATGTAAGGCGAATTAGGATAGGTTAAGTATTTGGAAGAGTTTTCCAGAAGGGCCGGGGCTAATGCTTCGGCCCGCTGTTTTTCGGGTATCCTACGCAAAAGGCGTGGCGATAGATGGATAGGAGGAGCATGAGCTTCGGCAACGGCAACGGCAATGGTGGGGAGATCGTAATCTCGACGCCGCTCAGGACGGCGATCGGAACCTTCGGTGGTGCGCTCAAGGACACGCCCGCCGTCGAGCTAGGCGCCACGGTCGGCAAAGAGGTGCTTTCCAGGGCCGGGGTAGAAGGCGAGCAGGTCGACCAGTGCGTTATCGGGAACATCTTGATGGCCGGCCAGGGGATGAACCCCGGACGCCAGGTCGGAATAAACAGCGGGCTGCCGGTTGAGGCGCCGGCGATGACGCTGAACCGGATGTGCGCCTCGGGCTTGCAGGCGTTGGTTTCCGCGGCGCAGGAGGTTGCGCTGGGGGATGCGGATCTCATCCTGGCGGGCGGCATCGAGAACATGGACCAGGCCCCGTTCTTGCTCCCGAAGGGCCGCTACGGCTACCGGATGGGGATGCCGGACGGCAAGATCCTGGACCACATGGTCTACGACGGCCTGTGGGACGTCTTCAACAACTACCACATGGGCACCACCGCCGAGAACGTGGCCGATAAGTACGGCGTGAGCCGCGAGGACGCGGACGCCTACGCGGTGCGGAGCCACCAGCGGGCGGCCAAATCCATAGACGAAGGATACTTCGAGGACCAGATCGTCCCCGTAGAGGTCAAGCAGAAGAAGGAGACGGTCCAGTTCACC
The DNA here is from genome assembly GCA_050331175.1 of Rubrobacteraceae bacterium. Taxonomy (GTDB): domain Bacteria; phylum Actinomycetota; class Rubrobacteria; order Rubrobacterales; family Rubrobacteraceae; genus SIRX01. The sequence goes on from JBHJHC010000048.1 coordinate 6,419, forward strand.
AAGGACGAGCACGTCCGTCCGAACGCCGACATGGACGGCTTCGCCAAGCTACGGCCGGCTTTCAAGAAGGACGACGACGCGACCACGACCGCGGGCAACTCCAGCGGTATCAACGACGGCGCGGGCCTGATGCTGGTGACCAACGAGAACAAGGCCCAGGAGCTGGGCGTGCCGGTGGACGGCATCCTCGTATCGGCGGCGGTCTCCGGTGTCGAGCCCTCGATGATGGGGACCGGCATGATTCCGTCTTCCCAGCAGGCGCTCAAGAAGGCCGGGCTCTCGATCGACGATATGGACGTGGTAGAGGCGAACGAAGCTTTCTCCACGATAGCCGTGACCGTCGAGCGGGAACTGGAAGTGCCGGAGGAGAAGATGAACCCGCTGGGCGGGGCGGTGGCCCTCGGGCATCCGATAGGGGCGACGGGAGCGATCCTGACCGTCAAGATCCTGCACGAACTCAAGCGCACCGGCGGCAAGTATGGCCTGGTGACGCTGTGCGTCGGCGGCGGTATGGGCATCGCCGCTATCTTCGAGAACCCGGACGCTTCCTAGAGAATCCCTCCGGGGAAGGGGCGGGCGACGGCCGGAGAACCCGGCCGTCGCTTTTTTATGCTGCGTTTGCCTGCAGGTCTATGTCTACGTGCTCCAACCCATCCTCCCAACGTACGCGCTCCGGGAGGCCGAGGCTTTTCAAGAGGTGCAGCATGCCGCGGTTCTCGGGCAGTACGAGGGCGTAGAGGTGTTTGATCCCCCGGTCGCGGGCAGCCTCTATCAAACGCCGCGTCAACCCGATGCCTAAACCTTTCCCCTGCATCCGGTCCTCGACGAGGGCGGCGTACTCGGCTCCCTCCTTACCCGGCACCCGGTCATAGCGCACCACGGCCGAGATCTCATCTCTATTCTCCGGATCTAGCGCAACCAGGGCGAACCTGTCCTGACCGTCAACCTCGGCGAAATGCCGGGCCTGTTCCTCAGACAATCCTTTCAAAGGACCGAAGAAACGCAGACGGATCGTCCGCTCGCTGAGCCGTCCCACGAGCCGCCGCAACGCCGGAGCATCCTCCGGTCGCACCTCGCGGACCAGTACGCAAGTCCCGTCCCTGAGAGCCAGAGTCTGGTGCTCCTCTGACGCCATCATAGCCCCATGAAGACACTTGCTAAACATGAGTGCAAAGTGCACATAGATATATTTTACAGCCTGGAGATTCGGAGGCAAGCCGGGTGTGTGGAGTAGCTCACCGGATTTCTACCTGGGACCGGGGTCTGAGGCTTAGTCTGTCGGTTCGTCTGTTTTGGGAGCGGGGTTTATTCCGGGTTGGACGAGCTCCAGGAATTGGTCCTGGGTGACTTCGAGAAAGTCCGTGAGTTGCTCGGGTGTCATATGGTTGGCCATAGACTGCTGCAGAAACTCGCGGTTGCTCTCCAGTAGAATCAGGGCGCGTTGGTGGTCTTCTTCGAGCGAGCCCGTCCAGGTCTTGTTCGCTGTTTCGACGGCTTCTTTCACGGGCTTGCCTTCCAGGACCAGGGCGGCGAGTTCGGCAGCTTTGTACGTGGGGGTAGCCAGGCGTCTTTCGGTTGGGGACACGAGCCCGACTGCGGTGTTGAGGCTGACGGCGTATCGCAGCAGGCTCGCTATGCTCCGGGCATCTTCGGCGGAGATGCGGATCTCTGCGGGGCGTGGTTCTTCGCCCGGGAGGTCGGACACGGCCTATCCTACTCGAACGCTTTGTGACCGGTGATGGCCTGGCCAACGACCAGGGTGTTTACGTCGTTCGTACCCTCGTAGGTGTAGACCCCCTCGATATCCGCCATGTGCTCCATGATCCGGTAGTCGAGCAGGACCCCGTTGCCGCCCAGTACGTCGCGGGCCTGGGCGCAGATCTCCCGCGCCTTCGCCACGTTGTTCATCTTGAACATCGAGATCAGCGGGGGTGTCAGCTCCCCGGCGTCCTTTAGGCGCCCGGTGTGAATCGAGAGCAGTTTGGAAAGAGAGATCTCGTTCAACATGCTTACCAGCTTCTGTTGGACGAGTTGAAACGACGCCAGCGGCCGGCCGAATTGTTCGCGCTCTTTCGTGTAGGCGAGGGCCGTCTCGTAACAGTCGGCCGCCTGTCCGAGCCCGTCCCAGCCGACCCCGTAGCGGGAGTGGGTCAGGATGGAGAGAGTAGAGCCCAGGCTCTTCGCCCCTGGTAGGCGATTCTCTTCCGGGATGTGGCAGTCTTCGAGCTTTATGTGCGTCTGCAGGACGGCCCGCTGGGAGCCTTTGCGGGGGATGACCTCGGGGTTGTAGCCGGGGGCGTCGCCTTCGACGAGAAAGCCGGCGACGTTGCCGGCGTCGGTTCTGGCCCAGATCACGGCGACGTCCGAGAACGAGGCGTTGCCGATCCAGCGTTTCTCGCCGTTCAGGACGTACCCGCCCTCCGTCTCGGCGGCGGTCGTCTGCATGGAGCCGGGATCTGAGCCGGCCTCCGGCTCGGTGAGGCCGAAACAGCCGATCTTCTCGCAGCGGGCCATCGGCGGGAGCCACTCGCGCTTCTGCTCCTCGGAGCCGAGCTCGTGGATGGCGGTCATGGCGAGCCCGCTCTGGACGTGCAGGAAGGTCGCCAAACTTCCCGAGCCCCGGGCCAACTCCGCTATCGCCAGACCGTAGGCCACGTTGTTCCAACCCGCGCAACCGTATTCCCCGGAGAAGGTCCCGCCCATGATCCCCAACTCCCCGAGCCCCGGGAGCAGCTCGAACGGAAACGCAGCCCGGTCCCAGTAGTCCGCAGCCGTTGGTATAACCTCGCGGTCCACGAACTCCCGCACCCGGTGCCGGACCTCGCGCTCTTCTTCGGAAAGGAGCCGGTCGGCGTTGACGAAGTCTGCCTGCTGCGTTTCGCGTCGTGTGGCGTCCGGTGTGATCGTCATGCTCCGCCCTTCTGACTGTTGCGTGTACCCCACGAGGTTACTACAAGCTACTATATATAAGCTGGCGGATACCCGCAATCCGGTTGCGGGAGCGCAGGCCCGGCTCCACTACTCCCCACAACATACCTGAAGGATAAGAGTTGTACGTGTGGTAGCATAAATGTTCAGCCAGACGGTTTGAGATAGCCTTCGGGAAAGGTGGATTTTCATGGACGGGCGTTCCAACGAGCGGGGTGGCCGGGACGTACTCCCGATCATCGCCAGCGCGGTCGTCGGAATCTTTTTGTGCGTTCTGTTCTGGCTGGCAACGGGCAGCCTTGCTCTCGGGCTGCTGGTAGGATTCTTTTTCGGCGGGGCAACCTCGATCAGGAATATCGGGCCCGGTAACACCGAGAACCGTTGGTGGCCGCGACTCTAGAGCGTTCCGAACGCGAGAGAAGGGGGACGGAGAACTCTTTGTCTCCGGTCCCCCTTCCGGTTGCCCTTGTCCTTACGATCCTCGGATTTCCCTAGAAGCCCTTCGGTACCCTTACTACTACCTTCCGGGCGCCAGTCTTTACCACCTTCCCTTTCGCTGCCCTTACCTGCTTACCTCCTTGCCTTACTATTCTTAGTGGCTGGTTCTTCAACGTCCGGGCCAACGCCAGCTGGTTGCCCTGCACCACACACGCTACGTTCTTGCCAGCCTTGGTGTCGACTATCACTACCTGATTGCCCTGCTTGAGGCTCAGAGTAGGATTCTTTACCCTGCAGCTTATCTGCTTGGCTTTAGCCCTTACTACCGCCCTTGCCCGGTTATTCCTAGGGTTTGGGTCTCTTGCGGAGGAGCTTGCCCTCGCCCGGTTTACCAGTTTGCCGCTCCTGTTTACTTTCACCCGGATCTTCTTGGCCACGCTCTTGCCATCTGCCAGGGCACCTATGTTGCACACTACCTTTCTTGCAGACTGCTTCTTGCAACCTCTAGAAGAAGAGGTTACCTTCACGCCTCTTGGGAGGGTGTCTACTATCTTTGTGTTGGTTGCCCTGGCCGGGCCGTTGTTCTTGAGACGCAGGGTGTAGGTGAGCTTCTGTCCTACGGTGGGGCGAGATTTGCTGGCTTTCTTGGTGAGCGAGAGGTTTGCTTTGGCTGCCGGTGGTGGGGCGGAACGACCCTCGTAGCGGGCCAGCGCAAACTTGGTGCCAAAGCCCTCTCCGGCAAAGCCGGCGACTACTATCTTGCCGTCAGGCTGCAGCGCTACAGCGAAGGCGAAGGAAAGACCGGATCCACCTACATTGGTCGTTACGAGGCCGTTGTTGCCGAAGCTGCCGTCCAACGACCCATTCGGGTTGTAGCGGGCCAGCGCAAACTCCTGGGGGGCAGAGTTACCTCCGGTCTCACCGACGTCTACTATCTTGCCGTCGGGTTGCAGGGCCACATCGAAGGCGACGGAATCACCGGACCCTACATCGGTTATTGCGAGGCCGTCGTTGCCGAAGCCGCTGTCCAACGAGCCATTCGGGTCGTAGCGGGCCAGCGCAAACTCCTGGTCGCCGGAGCCATCTCTGGCATAACCGGCGGCTATTATCTTGCCGTCAGGCTGCAGGGCTACACTCTTGGCTTGAGAATCACCGGATCCACCTACACTGGTTGTCACGATGCCGGGAGTGGCACCCGTCGGATTGAACGTAGGGTCCAACGACCCATTCGGGTTGTAGCGGGCCAGCGCAAACTCGTTGCTGCTACGGCCATCTCCGGTAAACCCGGCTGCTACAATCTTGCCGTCAGGCTGCAGGGCTACGCCGTCTATTTGGGAACCCTCGGATCCCACATCGGTTACTACGGTACCGTTGGTGCCGAAGGTAGTGTCCAGCGACCCATTCGGGTTGTAGCGGGCCAGCGCAAACTCGCCGCCGCCAGAGCTATCTGCGGCAAACCCGGCGGCTACTATCTTGCCGTCAGGCTGCAGGGCTACACCTCCGGCGACGGAATTACCGGATTCACCTACATCGGTTGTTACGGTGCCGGGAGTGCTGCCCGTCGGATTGAATGTAGTGTCCAACGAGCCATTCGGGTTGTAGCGGGCCAGCGCGAAACTCCGGTCGCCGGGGCCATCTTCGGCGAAGCCGGCGGCTACAATCTTGCCGTCAGGCTGCAGAACTACGCCGCTGGCTTGGGAACCATCAGTTCCTATATCGGTTACGACGGTGCCGTTGGTGCCGAAGCTGCTGTCCAGCGATCCATCCGAATTGTAGCGGGCCAGCGCAAACTCGCCGCCTCCAGGATTGTTTCCTGCGTAACCGGCGGCTACTATCTTGCCATCATTCTGGAGGGCTACGCCGCTGGCGACGGAAAAGTTAAATCCTTTCGGTGCGGTGGTAACCGTACCGGGAGGATCGCCCGAAGGATTGAACGTAGGGTCCAGATCCCCGGGGGCCGCAACCGCCTCCCGGGCTCCTATAGCTCCCAACACCATCAACGCTGCTATCAACCCTGCCAAGCCAGCTAGCAGCCAGCCAACTACCCTGCGGGGCAACGGTCCTCTGCCTTGCACCTCACTCGGGACAATCAACTCCACTCCTTCCTCTACACACCTTCCAACGTCCGAACTTATCGGTCTTTGGTTCTACCGGTCTTCCGGGCTCCACGATCCCGCAGAGAGCCCGCCGGAGACTTCCAGGAGTCCCACTACCCTCCGTCGCCTCACCCCCTCCGTCGCACGTTTACACTTCTTTGCTCTTGCACCCACATAGCGGGCACCGGAACCCGGCTACCGGGACCCGGTTACTAGGATTTCGGTACTAGCTCCTACCGGTGCATCCGGCGCACAGTATTCCCTGCCCGAAAGCACTAGTATCGGATGCGAACGCAGGATAAAGGAGCCGTAGATCTGGCGCAAGTCGAGGTGTGCACAAGGTCACCCGGGCTACCTGCTTTTTCGGTAGCCGTGGAGGGTCGGGGTTCATGGGACGTAGAAACGAAAGAGCGGGGTCCCGGAGGACCCCGCTTCGCTGCGTTGTATTTCGCCAGGTGCTATGCTTCGGAGCGCTCCGAGAGCCAGTCGTCGAGCTTGGGCCACAGACCCTTTTTCGCACCGCGGCCGGTCATGAGGCCGACATGCCCGGCGTCGAGGACGAAGAACTCCTTGTCTTCGCTGGAGACGAGGTCCATCGTGGCCTCGGCCTGGGGCAGGGTGCAGATGTGGTCTTTTTTGGCGGCGACGTTGAGTAGCGGCATGCTTATGTTGGAGAGGTCTACGCGGTGTCCGCGGAGTACGACCTCGCCTTTGACGAGCTTGTCGTCGCGGTAGAAGTCCTTGATCCACTGCTTGAACGCTTCGCCGGGGAACGGCGGCCCGTCGTTGACCCACTTGTTCATGGCGAGCCAGGTCTCCATCGGCTTCTCCTCGAAGATCCGCTCCCACATGCTGACGTAGGTGCCGACGTAGTTGTCCACGGGCTTCAGCATCCGGTTGCCGGTGTCGACCATCTCTCCGGGCACGTTGCCGAAGGCATCGGCGATAACGTCCACGTCGAGGTACTTCTCGTCGGTAAAGAGCTTGTAGAGCCCGATCTCCTCCCGCGGGAAGGCTACCGGGGCGGTCATGAGAACGAGGTTTCTGATGTGTTCGGGGAACAGCGAGGCGTACATGGCGCTCATGGTGCCGCCCATGCAATAGCCGAAGAGCGTTAGCTGGTCGGCGCCGGAATACCTCAGCACCTTGCGGACGGAGCGCGGGAGATAATCCAGCACGTAATCCTCGAAGGTCAGCTCGCTGTCTTCGGGGCCGGGGATTCCCCAGTCGATCATGTACACGTCGTAACCCTCGTTCGTGAGGTATTCGATGAGGCTGTTACCGGGGATGAGGTCGAGCACGTAGGGACGGTTTATGAGGGCGTAGACGATCAGGATGGGGGTCGAATGCTTTTTCTCGACGCCCGGCTGGTAGTGGTACAACCTGGCCTTGTTCTTGGTCCAGATGGTCTCCTTGGGCGTCAGGCCCGTCTCGGCCTGGGCTCCCTCGGTGACGATCCTCAACCCCCGCTGGTACTTGTCCAGAAAACCCTCGATTTCCGACTGGGCGACGCTGCTGCTCTGCTCCGTCATCTAGCTGTCCCCTTTCTCACGCACGTCGCCGACCGTGATCTGGCCGTCTGCGCCCGTGCCTTCGATCGTTGCCAGGTCTACGCCAAGCTCCTGGGCTTTGCGCCGGGCCGCGTCGGTGGCCTTTATCTCCTGCGATGGCTCCTCTACGGGGGCTACGTCTCCGCTGCCGTTGGCCGAGATTCCCTCGACGGCGGAGAGCAACTGGTCCAGCTTGCCCTCGATCTGGCCGATCCGGCCTTCGAGACCCCCGATCCGCCCCTCCAGCGCCTCGACGCTTTCTGCGGTGGCGGGTTCGGTGTAGCCGTATTCGAACTCCTCGAAGGTTTCTTCCAGGCGATCCACCTTATCCTCCAGCGCCACGATCAGGCTCGCCACCCGCGTGACGTCCGAACGCGCCGGCATCTGGAGGTTGTGCAGGTACTCCTCGGAGTTGCGGCCGAAGATCTTGTACACGCTGGCGTAGTTCTGCATGAAGCGGCTGGAGACGTCGAGGAACTCCTCGCGCTCTATGACGTCCTGAACGAACTCGGAGACCGGGCCGCTGGTGGCGCCGTACCACTGCACCGCGAACTCCAGCGGATCGTTGGGCCTGGTTTGAACCTGCAGGAGGTTTTGCCGCATCTGGTCCATCATCTGCATCCAGAGCGGGGTCATGCTGATCATCTCCGCCCCGAGCCCCGTGGCCTTCTGCCAGCCCTCGAAGGTCGCATCGACCCACTTGCTCCACATCTCCTGCGGATCCGCGCCGCCAGCGACTTCCTGGCCGTTGGCCGCGATCCCGGTGGCACCCGGTAACGAATCGCGCATCTTGCCCATGTTCTCGAACCATTGACGATAGAGGCCGTAGGGATCTACGTAAGCCTCCTGGGAGCCGCCCATGACCTCCGACCACATCTTGGAACCCGTCTCATACCACCGGGCCCACAACTCCTTTGGATCCATGCCCGGCCCGAAACCGCTGTCCTCCGCCAACTGTAAAACCTCCTCTTCTACACCAAAAACAACGCGCGATAGCCAGATTTCTCTACGGGCTACCAGACGCTATATACTCGAATTATACCAGTAAAAGAGTTCTATGTGTAATGGGCATATACCCTGTTCTTCGCGGGTTCGATTGCCGCTAATTCGCGGCTGGTATATATTAGCCGGCAGGTGTGTGAATTTGGGGCGGGTACGCCTTGGAGAGGAGCATGAAAGTGCGGGGGAACGGTTCGAATCGGGAGACGATCTTCACCATGGAAGCGACGCCGCTGAAGTACGGTGAGGGGGCTGCCGAGGAGGTCGGCTGGGAGCTCAAGCAAATGGGTGTCGGGCGGGTAATGCTCGTCACCGACGCCGGCGTTGTGGGGGCCGGCATAGCGGGCCGCATCCAGGAGCTTATAGAGCACGAGGGGATCGAGCTAGAGGTCTGGGACAAGTCCCGGGTGGAGCCGACGGCGGATTCCCTGCAGGAGGCGGCGGATTTCGCGGTGGAGGGGGAGTTCGACGGTTTCGTGGCGGTCGGGGGTGGTACCAGCATAGACACCTGCAAGGTATCCGACCTCATATCTACGCACGGTGGAGAGATCATGGACTACGTCAACCCGCCGATCGGCGACGGCAGAAAGCCGCCCAGCCCGCTAAAGCCGCTGCTCGCGGTACCCACTACGGCGGGTACGGGGGCGGAGGCGACTACCGTGGCGATCCTGGACATCCCGGATCAGCAGGTGAAAACGGGCATATCCCACGGGTATCTGCGGCCTCACAGGGGGGTGGTGGACCCGCTTTTGACCAGGAGCCTGCCGCCGGAGGTTACCTCCTCCTGCGGCCTCGACGTCGTCTGCCACGCCGCCGAGTCCTACCTGTCGAAGCCCTACGACGAGCGGGAGAAGCCGGAAAGCCCGGATGAGCGGCCGCCGTATCAGGGGGCCAACCCCATAGCGGATATGTGGAGCGCGAAGTCCCTGGAGTACGGCGGCAAGTATCTCCGGCGGGCCGTAGAAGACGGGGACGACGTAGAGGCGCGGGGCGCGATGATGCTCGGGGCTTCGCTGGCGGGGGTGGGCTTCGGCTCCGCCGGGGTCCACATTCCGCACGCTTGCGCCTACCCGATAGCGGGTCTCAAGCACGAGTACCAGCCACCGGGATATCCCCAGGACCACGGGTTCGTGCCGCACGGGTGGTCCGTGATCGTGACCTCGCCGGCCACGTTCCGCTTCACCTACGAGGCCCAGCCCGAGCGTCACCGGCAGGTCGCGGAGATGCTCGCGGGCGAGAGCATCGAAGACGCCGACGAGAACACCCTACCGGAGATCATAGTGCAGCTGATGAAGGACGTGGGAGCCCCGAGCGGCGTGAGGGAGCTTGGCTACGACGAGAGCGAGATCGACGATCTCGTAGACGGCGCGATGAAGCAGCAGCGGCTCCTGGTCGGGGCCCCCAAAGAGGTGACGGAGGACGACCTGGCGAACATCATTCGCGAATCCATGGAAAACTGGTAGCCGCGGCTCGCTCGCTCATCCACCGACAGAAGAGCTATCAGCGGCGGCGTTTTCCCAGGAGCCAGCAGCCTCCAGCAGGCCAACGCCCAGCCAGAACCCGATAACCGGACTAGTGGAGATGCCGACCAGCGGGACCGGGAAAGCGCCGAACAGCGGCGTGAGGGCTGACAGGACGAAATAGGTGCTGAGCGCGAGCGCGGCGGTCCGCACGGCCAACCGTTCCGACCGCGCAGCGATCATCATTGGCGCCAGGGCCGCGCTGCCGAGCGTAGCAACGGCCACAATGGCGATCGGGGGAGAGAGCGTGTAAGCGAGGCCAATGACGCCTTCGACCTCTGCAACAGGTGTGAGCGGATCGTGGCGGAGCCACGCCGCCGCGGCGCCGGACGAGACCATGACCATGATACCGATGCGGGTAACGCGGGCCACCGGCAGGCGCCCGACGATGATGAGGATCGCCGCAGCGAGAGCGGTTGCCTGCGACGCGTCCGGTTGCAAGATCAGCCCTATCGCACACCCGGCGTACGCGATCCATATCCAGCGCGCATCGCATACCAGGCTGGCCATTGCAACAACGAAGGCCGGCAGCAGCAGCGCGGCGGCGTTTGCTTGGACGGGGCCGAGATCCAGCCAGCGATGAACCCCCATCTGCCCCGGATTGAGAAAGCTGGCCAGCAGTCCGACGGGCGCGGCTAGTATCATGGTGCGCGCGAACCCGGGCGAAGCGAAACGGGAAACGGCCAGCGCCCCGACCGCCCCCACGCCCCACGCAGCGAGATTGGGCGACCATGCTCCGGCAGAAGCGCCATCGAGTGCGACGGCCCGGCAACCTGCGGCAACGGCCACAAACGACAGAACGGTGAAGACTGCGAAAAAGCGTTTGGAATGACGAAGCCGGAATCTATTCTTCGACGTCACGCGTATCAGCGGTACTCATAAGGGTTGATCCTGAGGCCAATAGTCAGCGTGAGCAAACCAACCTGCCGCATCTTCGGGCCTGACGGCCGCCAACGCTTGCCCTATCGCCTTCACCAGCCCCTCACGGGTACGTGCTCCCCTTTTACGCACGAACTGCTTGACCTTGGAGTAGGCCTCTTCGATGAACCAACCACAGTGCGCCTGGATGCTCCTGCTTCTTCATCGGGATACACGGTCATCGCCTCCCTGCAATGCGATCCACCTCCTATGAGTATAGTATCCGCGGGGTAATTCGTGCAACTGGCGGAGCCGCTCAAGCTCCGCCTCATCGGCCCACATATGAAAACCGCTCTAGTAGATGGTCAGAAGCGCAAAGGAACCCAAGTATAGGATCATAACCAGAAAGCTCTCGAAGCCGATGTTGGCGATGCCATACTTCTGGCGACGCAGCAGGCCGAGGAGCAACAGCCCCGTCAAGAGTACGGTCAAGGCAATCAGGAATACCTGTCGCTCGGTGACGGCGTGGTAGATGGAACCTCCCCGGTAGGCTACGTCCGAGAAGGCTATAAAGATAGTGTCGAAAGCGTTGCCCCCGATAATCCCGCCGACGGCTAAGGTCAGGGCTCCGCGCCGCACGGCAGCTATTGAGGTTACGAGCTCCGGTAGCGAGGTGGCTACGGCGGTGAGAACACCTCCGACGAACGTCTCGGTGAGGCCGGTTTGCGCGGCGATGTTTATCCCGGTCTTCGCTACCACCCATCCTGCTACACCTATCGTGGCCCCGAAAAGGACAAACCGCACCCACAGCCCTCCAAGGGTGAGGTTTCCGGTCTCGGCATCTTCTGAGTCCTGATCCTCCTCGTTCTGGGTCTCGGGGGTCTGGGTCGCGCCCCACATGGGCTCTGTCTGGGTCTGTGAAACTATGCGGATCCCGAAGATGTAGGCGGCAATCATTACCGGGGTGGCTAGGTGTATGCTCCAAAGGCTGATCTGGGGACCTGAGTAAGCCATAAGCGGTATGGCTAGTAAGGTCACTAGCAGCGTGCCCTGGGCCAGGTTGGCGGGAGAGGCCGCCGCGTGCTCCAGGTTTGCCCTCCGGTAGACGGCATCGGCTACGGCGAGAAACATCGTCTGGGCGGCGATGCCGCCGACGGCGTTGCTGATAGCGAGTTCCGGGTTGCCGTCCGCGGCAGCGGTAACCGAGGTGACGATGCCTGAGAGGGAGGTAGCACCTCCCAGAAGTAGCGCACCCACAAGAGCTTCTCCGAGCCCGGTACGGTCGGCCAGGGTGTCCGCCACGCTAGTAAGGCGTGTTCCGGCAAACGCTATAACCACCGCAGCGGCCACAAACAGCCCGAGCGAGAGCGTCAGGGAGGCGCCGCTCAGATCAGGCAAGTCAGAAACTCAATTTTCTTCGGTCTTCTGCCTTCGGGTGTAAGTGGATAGCAGGCCCGGCTAAGCGTTTCTGGACCTGGTTTACGCTGTTCCCTTGTTCTGGCATGGCGGCTACCGTACACTGCGATTAGTGTACCTGCAAGGTCAGCTTTTCACCGGCAGGAACCCGCTATGCTTCCCTGGCATTATCACAGGAGCAGCTCGGCAGCCTACTTCGATAGAAGCGTTTGCTATAACGAGTTATAGGAGCCCGTTTTGCAAGCATCAGGCTGTACCCGCTAACCGCCTGAGTATGAGCCGGATCATCGCCACCTCAATGAACGTCTCGCTGTTCTGTACCTTCCGCTCGTAGTCCTTGCTCATCCTGCGGTTCTGACCTATCCAGGCGAGCCCGATGACGGTAACATGAGTGAATGAGCTCAGCAAGTAGTCGGAGTAGAGTTCGAGGAGATCCTTATTCATAGTGCTCCAACTCTACACTCTCCCTCCTGCGTAAGGTGAGTTAGAAGATTGGATGTCCGTTGCGCGGATTGACGGTACGACAGGACCATCCTTTTCCTCAGCGAAAGAATCCTCGGATGGCCCAAGCCGAGACTTACAGCGGTACTCATAAGGGTTGATCCTGAGGCCAATAGTCAGCGTGAGCAAACCAACCTGCCGCATCTTCGGGCCTGACGGCCGCCAACGCTTGCCCTATCGCCTCCACCAGCCCCTCACGGGTACGTGCTCCCCTTTTACGCACGAACTGCTTGACCTTGGAGAAGGCCTTCTATGGGATTCAAATCTGGCGAGTAGGAGGGCAACAATACAAGGTCTAATCCTCTAGCTTCGATGAGTTCCCTGACCTTCTCTGTTCTGTGGGCCCCGAGTCCATCGAGCACTACCACCTGGCCCTTCTCTAGCGTGGGGACCAGAAAGTGCTCCACGTAAGCCTCAAAGGCTAAGGCGTCCGTGGCTCCCTCTACGATCATCGAATCACCCATAGCTCCTTGGAGGGTGATGGCAGCGATCAGCATCGTGTTTTTGCCCCGGTTTCTCGGAACCTTCCCGTAGGCTCTCTTTCCTCTGGGTGCCCTGGCGTAGAGGCGCGTCATGGAGGTGTGAAAGCCGGACTCATCTACAAACACCAACCTTCTTGCATCGAAGCGGGAAGCCAGCCGCCGCCACAGCCCTCTGGCTTGCTCGTCGCGCTCTTGGGCTATCTTCGACTTTTTTGATCGGCCAACCGCCATCAGGCAAGCGGGCGATCATCCACACCGCCCAACGGTAGAGGTGGAGACCTGCTCCCCAAACTCCTCCTCGAAAGCCTCCCGGTGCTCTTCGAGAGTGAGGTCGTCGTTTGCCTCAAGGTGGTGGGGCAGCCAGCTTCGAAGCATCGCCCCTTTTCTAGAGGGTCTGCCGGGAATCGCTTTGGGCTCCACAGCCCCACTCTCTCGACGTCTCTTGAGCCAGCGCTTTATGGTGGGCACCGATACCGAGAAGGTCTTTGCAATCTCCTCTCGGGGTTCGCCAGCGTCGACGGCGGCCAGCACCCTCAACCTCAGGTCCTTCGAGTACGGTTTTATACCTGGAGGCTAACACCCGCGGATCAATACTTGCGGGCGCCGCTGATGCAGGTCATTGTGGCAGGCCGTCGAAAGTACCGCAGGAGTACGCGTAGAGCACCGTGTTCGGCACCAATTCCCGAAACAGGAGGGACCACTATTTCAACACCGGAGTTCCCGTCCCGGCCGCCGGGATACTACCCGGAGCCAGGAGGGGGGACATAGCCCGGCAGGCCGGAAACTCGCTCCATCCAGGCACGGAGCGCCGGGAAGCCTTCGAGGTCGTAGCCGCCCTCGGGGCAGAGACGCGGGTAGGGGTAGAGCGCCACATCGGCGACCGTGGGGTGGTCCCCGACGAAGAACTCCCGGCCATCCAGATGCCGCTCCATCACGCCGAGCGCCCGGTAACCCTGCTCGAAGAGGTCGTTTAGCTCCGCCGCTCTCTGCGCCGTAATCTCGAAATCCCACATACGCCAGAGGCGCGGTCGAGAGAGGTAGAGCAGGAGGCTGTACTGCTCGAAGAACATCCAGCTCAAGACCCGCGCCCGCTCCAGCTTTTCTTCCGGCAGGTATGGCGTACCCTCGGCCAGGTAGAACATGATCGCCCCAGACTCCGGGAGCATGGTTCCGTCGTCCAGCTCCAACACGGGGATCTTGCCGGCGGGGTTTACGTTTTCCAGAAACTCCCGGGTGTGGGTTGCGCCGCTCTTGGTGTCATGGTTGACCACCTCGCACTCGAGGCCCAGCAGCCCCAGGAGTAGCCGGACCTTGTAGCTGTTGCCCGACATCGGGGCGGAGTGCAATCGCATCCAGGTTGGCTCCCCTTTCTATGCTTCGCTGGTGGTGGCTAGGATCTCGCGGCGCCTCCTTCCGCCTCCGGATCCTCCATCGCGGTGCTCGCGTAGGTGGGGGCGGGTTCTCTGTCGGGGCTCCGGTCGCCAAAGACCTCCGCCACGAACTCGGCCGGCATCGGTTTTGTCAGCGGGGTGGCGATCAGCATCACTGCCGAGGCGATAATGACCGAGTAGCCGGCGGAACCGAAGGGGTTATCCGGCATGAAAGCCAGGTAGATCAGGGCGTAGCAGCCCACGCCTACCAGGAAAGAAGTGATCGCGGCGGTCTTCGTTGCCCGGCGCCAGAGGCTCCCGATCAGGACCGGCCCGGCCAGGCCCGAGACGATTCCTCCGACCCCGATCCAGAGCAGAACCGCGAGGAACTGCGGCGGGTTCCAGGCGATGATCACGCCGGCGATGAGCGCGAGGGCCACCCCGGCCCGGCCGATCATCAAAGCCCGGCGGTTCGTCTCCTCTGAGTTGGCGTCGCTGGCGAAGGTCTTGCGGTAGAGGTCGTTCGCCAGGAGTTGGGAGACGGAGACCACCAGACCATCCGACGTGGAAAGCACGGCGGAGATGATAGCCACCGCCAGGAACGCGGCGATTACCGGCGGGAACAGCTCGGTAAAGAGAACCGGTATCACCTGATCCGGCCGGATGTCCGCGTCTATCGTGGCCGCGCCGAGCAACCCGCCGAGGGCCATCATGGGCAGTATGCCGCCGGCGACGATCGAGAACATCGCGAACTTCCGCATCTGGCGGGCGCTGCTAAGCGCCATGAACTTGTTGCCCAGGTGCGGGAGGATGCCGAAGGGCAGGTGGGCGACGAACATCAAAAAGATGAGCCACGCGCTACCGTATATGGGGTCTCCGGAGAGGAAAAACGTGTCCCATCCGGCGGTCTCGTTGCGGGTGGCGACTTGCTCGTTTACGGCCCCCGCGCCGCCGTCTACCCCGAAGCCCGTAAAGAACATAACGGCGATCCCCACCGCGATCGCCAGCATCAAGAGCCCCTGGACGGCGTCGGTGAGGATGTCGGCGTGGGAGCCTCCCATGCCGATGTAGATCAGGAGTACCACGGCGGTAAAGATGAGCGCCGGTATGTACGGGAGCCCCATCATCACCTGGAACAGCGTGGCCGCCGCCACGAGCTGGGCGGTTATGTAGAACATCAACAGGAAAGAGACTATCGTCACCCCGACCCGCAAGAAGTCCGAGTCGTACCGGGCTCCGACGAACTCCGGGATCGTCCGGTTGCCAAACCGGTCGCCCATGGTCTTGACCAGCTTGGCGGCCATTAGCATCCCGAGATAGATGCCTAGCGGGTAGACGATCGGGTACCACAGGCTAGAGAACCCCTTGGAGTAAGCGAGCCCGGGCATGCCGAGGAACGTGGAGCCGCTGGCGACGGTGGCGACGAACGCCAGACCCAGTACCCAGGGGCCGTAAGAACTGCGGGCCACCGCGAAATCGTCCGCGTCCTTCGTCCTCCGCATGCCGATAAAGCCCATGGCCAGAAAGAGGCCGACAAAAACTACCAGGAAGATCCAGGACCACACTACGACCGGGTCATTCATCTTCGGCTCCATCGTCCTCTTCGGAGACCACGATGTTGGTGCCCCAGAGGATGTAGGCTGCCAGCGCCCACGCCGGGATCATCAACACGAACCACCACAAGATCATGTTCATCTACCTCACCTTTCCCCTACGAGGTTTACGATTTCCTCGTCCGTAATCGACCGGAGCACCGGCGGCACGTCCCTTACCCGCCCCACGTCCCCCGTGAAACCTTCTATCAAGGCGGCTTTCTGGAGCGGGTGCCCTGCTCTGGCGTAGACGTAGTAGGGCACGTAGATCAACTCGAACTTCTCCCGCACGATGTCCGACGGCCGGCTGGGCCGGTAGCGGCGCGTCACGAACTTCTCTATGTACTCTTGCGCCAACTGCTCCGCTTCCGCCTCCGGGGTGCAGGGCGTGATCACCTCTTCCCGATCTACCTCCAGCTCTTCTCCGCCGGGCCACCCGGTCGCCGGGCCTACCGAACGGTTCATCCCGTTCACCCCGGTAAAGAGAATAACCCTCGCCGTCCTTCCCAGCGTCTTCGGCGCCGTTACCCTCCAGGACTGGAAATAGTAGGGATAGTATCGGGTAAATACGTGCTCCGGAGGCGTAGAGCCCCGCCTCCAGGACATCCACCGGTTGCGACCCAGAGAGGCCACGCTGCCGGCGACTTTGCGCGAGTCACTGGCGGCCAGAATCCTATAGGTTGACTTCTCCGAAATGGTCTCCGATCTGGAGCCCGAAGTTACCTGACCGAAAAGCTTCCGATCTTGTGAGAACTACGTTGCTCCCTTTCTTTGTTTTGCGGCCTATCCCACCGAACATTATAGTCGGGGAGATTCTTGATGTGCAAATGTGTACATGTTCGCGGGGCGGCTTAGAATAGGACGCGACACCGCCGGGTGAAACCGCCGAGGCAAGGGAGGGACGCTGAATGACCGTAAAGGAAGGTTGGCGGGGACGCTTTTTCGAGGACTTCGAGGTCGGAGACGTCTACCGGCATCCGCTAGGCCGGACCATTACCACCACCGACAACGCCTGGTTTACCCTCCTCACCCAGAATACCGCCCCGATCCACTTCGACCACCACTACGCGTCGCAGACGGAGTTCGGGAGGCCGTTGGTCGACTCGACTTTTACGGTGGCGCTCGTGACCGGCCAGAGCGTGACCGACGTCTCCCAGAACGTCTTCGCCAACCTGGGCTGGGACGAGGTGCGGCTTCCGGCCCCGGTGTTCGAAGGAGACACCATCTACTCCGAGTCCGAGGTGCTCGAAAAACGGGAGTCCCGGTCGCGGGCGAACGTCGGTATCATTACCGTGAAGACGACGGGCTACAACCAGGAGGGCACGGTGGTAATAACCTTCAGACGCACCGTCATGGTCTACAAGCGGGGACACGGACCGGAGATGCACCGTCCGACGCCCCCGGAAGAACCCGGAGAGTAAAGGTAGGCTGCCCGCGTGACGAACGGGAGCCAGGATCTCATGGAGACGATGATCTCCGAAGACCGTAGCCTGCGAGACCTTCGACGGGGAGTCCGGGAGGTCTGCGAGAGATTTTCCGGCGAGTACTGGCGAGACCTCGACGCCCGGCGGGCGTACCCGGAGGAGTTCGTGGAGGCCATGGCCGGAGCCGGTTATCTGGCCGCGCTCATCCCCGAAGAGTACGGCGGGATGGGCCTGGACCTGCGGGCCGCCGGCGCCATCCTGGAGGAAGCGAACCGCTCCGGCGCCAACGCGAATCCTGCCCACGCCCAGATGTACGTGATGGGCACCCTTCTCCGGCACGGCTCCGAGGAGCAGAAACGGAAATACCTGCCCAAGATAGCCGGCGGCGAGCTCCGGCTGCAGGCTTTCGGCGTCACCGAGCCCGGGGCCGGGACCGACACCACCCAACTCACCACGTTCGCGGAGCGCCGGGGCGACCGGTACGTCGTGAACGGGCGCAAAATCTACATCTCCCGGGTACAGTACTCGGACCTCATGGTTCTGCTCGCCCGCACCACCCCGCTCGAAGAAGTCGAGAAGCGCTCGGACGGCCTCTCGGCGTTCATCGTGGATCTGGGGGATGTTGGAGAGACCCTCGAAGTGAAGCCTCGCCGGGTAATGATGAACAACTTCACCAACGAGCTGGAGTTCAGGGACCTGGAGGTGCCGGCGGAGAACCGGATCGGGGAGGAGGGGGAAGGCTTTCGCTGCATCCTGGACGGCATGAACGCCGAGCGCATCCTCATCGCCGCCGAGTGCGTCGGCGACGGCCGCTTCTTTATAGATCGGGCCACCAAAAGGGCCAACGAGCGGGAGGTCTTCGGGCGTCCGATAGGCCAGAACCAGGGCATCCAGTTCCCCATCGCCCGGGCCTATGCTAACCTGGAAGCCGCAAACCTCATGGTAGAGAAAGCCGCGAGCCTCTTCGACCGGAACGAGAGGTGCAGCGCGGAGGCGAACCTGGCTAAACTACTGGCAGCCGACGCGAGCTGGGAGGCGGCGAACGTCGCCATGCAAACCTTCGGGGGCTACGGGGTGGACGCCGAATACGACGTGGAGAGGAAGTTTCGGGAGACGCGGCTCTACCAGGTCGCCCCGATCTCCACGAACCTCATCCTCTCCTACCTCGCGGAACACGTTCTCGGCCTCCCGAGGTCGTTCTGAGATGTCCGGGCAGCTCCCGCTCGAGGGCGTGACGGTGGTTTCCCTGGAGCAAGCCGTGGCCACCCCCTTCACGACCCGCCAACTCGCGGACCTCGGCGCGCGGGTAATAAAGATCGAACGCCCCGGCGTCGGCGACTTCGCCCGCGGCTACGACGAGACCGTAAAGGGAATGGCGAGCCACTTCGTCTGGCTCAACCGCTCCAAAGAATCCCTGACCCTCGACCTCAAGAAAGCCGCGGGCCAGGACGTGCTGCGGCGCTTGTTGGCCCGGTCCGACGTGTTCGTCCAGAACCTGGCGCCCGGCGCGGCGGAGCGTCTGGGCTTCGGGGCCGAGGGTTTGAGGAGGCAACATCCACGCCTGATCTACTGCAGCGTTTCGGGCTACGGGGAGGATGGTCCCTACACCAACAAGAAAGCCTACGATCTCCTCGTGCAGTGCGAGGCGGGGCTCGTCTCGATCACCGGCCCGGAAGATACCCCCTCGAAGGTCGGCATCTCGGTGGCCGACATAGCCGCCGGGATGTATGCCTACTCGGGCATCCTTGCGGCCCTGCTGCGCCGGGAACGCACCGGTGAGGGGGCGACACTGGAGGTCTCGATGCTGGAAGCGCTCGGAGAGTGGATGGGCTTCCCGGCGTACTTCGCCGGCTACGGTGGTAAGGAACCTGCGCGCACCGGGGCGAGCCACACCGCCATAGCTCCCTACGGACCTTTCGGATGCGGCGACGGCCAGACAATATTTCTCGGTATCCAGAACGAGCGCGAGTGGAAACGGTTTTGTGAGGAGGTCCTGGTCCAGGAAGAGCTGGCGGAAGACAAACGCTTCGACACCAACTCCAGGCGGGTAGAGAACCGTCCCGCGCTACACGCCGAGATAGAGGAGGTCTTCGGCAACCTATCTTCGGAAGAAGCCATAGACAAGCTCGAAGAAGCCGGGATCGCCAACGCCCGGATGCGGAGCGTGCGGGACTTTCTGGAGCACCCGCAGCTCGAGGCGCGGGACCGCTGGCGCGAGTTCGGGTCGCCGGTGGGACCTCTGTGGGGGCTCCTTCCTCCGGTTGCGCTCGACGACGCGGAGCCGGTAATGGACCCCATCCCGGAGGTCGGCGAGCACAACGAAACGCTGCTGGCCGAGCTTGGCTACGGACCGGCTGAGATTACGGAACTTCACGAAAACGGCGTCACGGCGGCGGACGGCCGATGAGCGGCGACAGCCCTGCGGCCTACCGGCGGTCCCTGCTATCCGTTCCCGCCTCCAGTCCGGATATGATCGAGAAAGCGTTCGCAACCGACGCCGACGCGGTGATGATCGACCTGGAAGACGCCGTCGCACCGGACGCTAAAGCCGGTGCGCGCCGAAACGTCGTCCAGGGCCTGAACGAACTGGATCCGGGCACGAAAGTCGTCCTGTACCGCGCTAACGCTCTGGACACCCCCTACTTCTACCGGGACCTGATCGAGGTCGTCGAAGAAGCTGGGGACGCCCTCGACGCGGTCGTGATCCCCAAAGTGAACCACGCCGGGGACCTCTACGTGGTGGACACCCTGCTCTCCCAGATAGAGGCCGCGGTAAACCTCGGGAGGGTGGTAAAGACCGAAGCCCAGATAGAGAGCGCGGCCGGGCTCGCCAACGCGGACACGATAGCCAATGCTTCCGGCCGGCTAGAGGCCCTGCACTTCGGCCCGGGTGACTACGCGGCCAGCATGGGCATGCCCCAGACGAGCATCGGCACCATGGACGAGTGGGACCACACCTACCCGGGCCACCGCTTCCACTACGCGATGCAGCGCATCGTGGTCGCCGCCCGGGCTGCCGGCATCCAAGCCCTGGACGGGCCGGTCGCCGATTACCGGGACGAGGAAGGTTTGAGGGAGAGCTGCGCCGTAGCCCGCTCCCTGGGTTTCGACGGCAAGTGGTGCATCCACCCGGCCCAGATCGGGCCGGTCAACGAGACGTTCTCCCCGACCGGCGAGGAGGTAGCGTGGGCCGAAAAAGTGGTGGGAGCCTACGAAGCGGCAAACACCGCCGGGAGCGGCTCCATAAGCGTCGAAGGCCAGATGATAGACGCGGCCTCCATAAGGATGGCCCGGAGGATCCTGGACATAGTACAGGGGTGAAGACTTGAGAGAGATCCACGTAGAAAACGTAACGCGGGCCGTGAGAGACCTTTGCATAGAGACCAACACGTGCCTCAGGGAGGACCAGGTTTCGGCCCTCCGGCGCGGGCTCGACGAAGAAGAGTCCGAGCTGGGCCGCGAGGTGCTGGAGAACCTCCTCGAGAACGTGGAGGTCGCCTGCGGCGAGGGTATACCCTTCTGCCAGGACACCGGCTACGCCGTCTTCTATGTATCCGTGGGCCAGGAGGTGCACTTTACCGGCGGCGACGTGAGCGGGGCCATAAACGAGGGTGTCCGCCGGGGTTACGACGAGGGGTTCTTGCGCAAGTCCATGGTGGAGAGCCCGATAAAGCGCACCAACACCGGGGACAACACCCCGGCGGTGATCTACTATGACATCGTTCCCGGGGAAGAATTGAAGCTGACGATGCTCGTCAAGGGTGGTGGCTGCGACAACATGAGCCGGCTCGCGATGCTCACCCCGGCGGACGGCGTAGAGGGGATGAAAGCGTTCGTGGTCGAGACCATCGAGCAGGCTGGCCCGAACGCGAGCCCGCCGCTGACGGTGGGAGTGGGCATCGGCGGCCCCTTCGACAAGGCGGCCCAACTCGCCAAGCGGGCCCTGACCCGCCCCTCCGGCCAGCCAAACCCGGATCCGGAATTGGCCGAGCTGGAGAGGGTGCTGGCGGAGGAGATCAACGCCACCGGCATCGGTCCGGCCGGCTACGGCGGCCGGGTAACGGCGCTCGCGGTCCACGTCGAGAGCCACCCCACCCACATCGCCTCGTTTCCCGTGGCCGTGAACCTCGATTGCCACTCCCACCGGGTCGGGGAGGTGGAGCTGTGAGCGGGAAGATCCTTCACCTCGAAGCCCCGCTCTCCTTCGAGGACATAGAACCACTAAAAGCGGGCGACATAGTAAGGCTCTCCGGCACCCTCTATACCGCCCGAGATGCGGCCCACGCCCGGATGAAAGTAGCCATAGAGAACGAAGATCCCCTGCCATTCGACCCGGAAGGCCAGGTCGTATACTTCACCGGCCCCGCGCCGGCCAGGCCCGGCCAGGCGCTCGGCCCCGCCGGCCCCACCACGGCTTCCCGCATGGACTCCTACTCTCCCCTGCTCATAGAGCGCGGGCTCCGGGGCATGGTGGGTAAAGGACTGCGCTCGGAAGCGGTGCGAGAGTCCATGCGGGAGCACGGCTGCGTCTACTTCGGGGCGGTGGAAGGGACGGCTGCCCTGCTCGCCCGCTGCGTGAAGTCCGCCGAAGTGATCGCCTACGAAGACCTGGACGCCGAAGCCATCCGGCGGCTGGTCGTGGAAGACTTCCCGGTGGCGGTAGTAAACGACCTGTACGGCGGCGACCTCTACCTGGAGGGCCGGGAGAGGTGGCGCCGG
>JBHJHC010000049.1:0-6472 GCA_050331175.1 Rubrobacteraceae bacterium
CAGGGGAGTAACGGCATCTTCGGGCAAGCAAGGTAGAGCTTTCTTGGGCAGAAGAGAGCGGGGTTCAGGCCATCATGGCAGTCCGGACCCCGTCCTCTTCTTCCACGGCTCTCCCCCAACCACACCCCGGCGTCGGTAGGATGGGGCGCGACCAGACGATCGGCGGGTACCGGTCACCGAAGGTTTCCAGCGGGCGAGACACAGACGGGCACCACGCGGCACAGGCAGAGAGCCAGGCGCATGCGCGCCCGGCCCTCGTCGCTACGGGGAGGCGTGTATCATGTGTGAGATGGACCCTACGATCGGGAGGTAAATGTGCGCGGAACGTTTGGTGAGACGCTGGAGCGTCTGGTGCTGTTGCAGGTAGGAGCCGCTGCTGCGACCCGCAAGCGGGTCGAGCGGGCGGTTGAAGACCTGATCGCCCAGGGGCGAGTCGAGCGCGCGGAGGGCCGAACCCTCGTGAACGAGGTAATGGGGCGCACCCGGGAACGCTCGGAGGGCGCGCGGTCGCTCGTTGACGCTTCGGTGCAGCAGAGCCTCCGCGGAGTCGGGGTGCCGACGCGGGAAGACTACGAGGACCTGATCTTCCGGGTCGAACAACTGGAGCACCGGGTACGGGTACTCGAAAGCGGGGACGTCGAGCCGGAGCCACCGGTCGCCGGTGACGAATCTACCGCTCCGGAGACGCCCGACGACCCTGATACCGAGCAAAGCACCTAACCCGGTCGAGAAAACAAGAGCTTGACGGACGGGGCTCCGCCACCGGTCATCCGCTCCGGAAACCTGGCGCGGTTCTCGCAGATCAGCCGGGTCCTGGTCCGGCACGGCTTCGGGTTTGTCTTCGACCTCCGGCGAGATCGCCTGGAGCGGCGGGGGTTTCAGGAGCTTTTCGCGCCGAACTTCGGTGTCCGGTTGCGCCGGGCGCTCGATGACCTGGGGCCGACGTTCGTGAAGTTCGGCCAGCTGCTCTCGACCCGCTCGGATGTCATGCCGGAGGGGGTACTGGTCGAGCTTCAGAAACTGCAGGACACGGTTGTGCCCATGCCGTTCGAGAGGGTGCAGGGCATTATCGAGCGGGAACTCGGCTGTCCGGTCGGCGAAGCCTTTTACAGGCTAGATCCCGTGGTCCTCGGCTCCGCGAGCATCGGGCAGGTGCACCGGGCGGTGCTCCACAGCGGGGAATCCGTGGCGGTAAAAGTCCAGCGGCCCGAAGCCGAGGAACGGGTGGAGTCGGACCTCGAGCTCATGCGGGATTTCGCCAACTTCCTGGACCGGAGGTTTGGGACCAGGATCTTTATCGACGTTCCGGGTCTCGTGGCGGAGTTCGACGGCGTTATCCGGCGCGAGCTAAACTACTCCACCGAGGCCGAGAATGCCCGGCGCTTTGCGATCAACTTCTCCGAAACCGCGGTCAAGATTCCGAGAGTGTACCTGGATTATTCGACCTCCCGGATGCTGACGCTGGAGTACATAGAAGGGACCCGGTTCCACGACGTCCGGCCCCTGAACCTGTCACCCGCCGAGCGCCGGCGGGTGGCGGTCATGGGGGCCGACGCGATCTTCAAGATGGCTTTCGTGGACGGCTTTTTCCACGGCGATCCGCACCCCGGTAACCTCATCCTCACCCCGGACGACAACCTCGCCCTGCTCGACTTCGGCATGGTCGGATACATGAGCCAGGGCGACATCGAATCCCTGAGCCGGTTGTTCATTGCGGTCATCCAGCGGGACGCGGCGGCGGCCCTGCGGGGACTCGAAGGGCTCGGCGTGCGCTACGAGCCGGACGTGCGGGGAGACCTCATCCAAGACCTCCGGGATTTCCTATTCAAGTACTCCGGCCTGACGGTGGGAGAGGTAACGCTCGGACAGGCGCTCTCCGAGCTGATCTCCCTGGTAAGGCGTTACCGGCTCCAGATGCCGCCGGTCTTTCCGCTCCTGACCAAGGCCCTCGTTACCGCCGAAGGGATCTCGCGCTCCATCGACCCCACTCTGAACGTGTTCGAGGTTGCGCGCCCTTACGCCCGGCGCCTGCTGAACCAACGCCTCCAGCCGGACAACGTCTTTCGGGCCGTCAGCGAGCGGGCCATGGAATACGCCCGCTACGCCGAGGACTACCCGGACCAACTCCGCCAGCTCCTCACGGAACTCGGGGACGGCGAACTAGAGGTCCAGCTCCGGCACCGGGGCCTGAACGACCTGGGCGGCGAAGTCGACGTGCTCGCCAACCGGCTCGTGTTCGCGATCGTAACCGGGGCGTTGCTGATCGGCTCGTCCATGATCGGGGCCTTCGTCCAGGCCGGCCCGACCGTTCCGTTTATCGGGGTGCCCCTGGTGAGCTTTATCGGGTTTACCGTTGCTTTGGTGATGGCCGCGATAGTGCTCCTGGTCATCTACCGCTCCCGCCGGCTCTAGGAGCCCGGAGAAACGCCTCCTTCAAGGCCGGGTTCTCCATCAACAAACATTTAAACTGTATTTCACCCTTGTTTAACTAAAGTCCTGGAACTGTGTTCTATCTTACTCGTGTAGCCGCTGAGGCATCGTGTGTACCGAAATCCAGGCGAGGGGGTTTCACAGATTTACCAGGAGAATAATGAGAGTACTTTCCAGGTTTATGGCGGTCCGGGCAAGGTTTACGTGGTTGCTCAAGGACCGTTGGCTTTTGGTTAACACCGGTTAGCAAGAGGAGGTAGATTAGGGCATGGAGAACAGTCAGGGATCTGGAGGCGAGACGGCTGCCAAGTTCGTGGTGATCGCGGGTCTGAGCGCTGTCCTGTTCATTATTTCGCTCTTGATCACGGAGCGTTTCGGCGAGATTCCGGTGGACATCGACTGGAAGGCTTTCGGCCTGATCTTCGCGATCATCGCCCTCCTGCCGGTCGGGATGCCGACCTGGGCCGCCGCCGTGGGAGCGGCTGTCGGGGAGGGCATCCTGGACTTCCTGGAAGGGTACGAGCCCGACGATCCCTTTGGATTTGCGGGCTATGTTATAGGCTTCGCTGTGGCGGGGTACATCTTTGGCAATCAGGAGCAGCCGGCGTGGGCACGGCTCGTTATCGGCAGCATAGTCGGCGCCTTTGTGCAGTGGGCGATCGAGGGACTCGGGTTCCTGATCATCGCCCCTCCAGGCGAGGCGGGCATATTCGGTGTTACCGGGGTCTTTGCGATCTACATCGTGGGTCTTATCGGCAACACGATCACCCACGGAGTCATACTCGGTGCCCTTCTGACGGTGATCCTGGTGCCGCTGCTCAAGGGCCGGCTGGAACCAGCGCTCGGCTACGCGCCCAAGGGCAAGGAGACAGGATCTGCCGAGGAAGCCTAGCCTGCATATCAGGTAGCTAGAAGGGGACACACGGTGCTAGAGGCTACGGACTATACGTTTGTTTACCCGGGGGTTATGGAGCCTGCCCTGCGCAACCTTACGTTTTCGGTGTCCCGGGGCGAGGTACTGGGGCTCGTAGGGCCCATCGGGGCCGGAAAGACCTCGCTGTGCATGTCCCTCGGGGGTTTCGTGCCGGGGGTCACGGGCGGCAATACCTCCGGGAAACTGGAAGTCGGTGGCAAGGACCCCAGGGAAATCTCCGGTGTCGAGATGTCGCGGCTGGTGGGCATGGTCTTCGAGGATTACACGGCGCAGCTCACCCAGATCCGGGTCATAGACGAGATCATGGCCCCTTTGCTCAACCGGGGTTTCTCTACCGAAGAGGCCAGGGGGCGGGCAGACGAGTTGATGGAGACGGTCAGGCTGTCCGGTCTGGGGCTCGAAAGGAAGAAAGTTTGGGAGCTCTCCGGCGGCCAGCAGCAGCGGGTCGCCATCGCCGCGATGCTGGCTATGGAGCCGGAGCTGGTAATCTTCGACTCCGCCACGGGCATGCTCGACCCGCAGGGGAAAGAGGAGGTCCGGAAGATTGTCAAAGACCTCGCCGGGGAGAGGACGCTGATAGTCTCTTCCGAAGAACCGGGCGGGCTCGTCGGGCTCGCCGACAGCGTAATGACGCTCGTTGACGGGGAGTTAGTAACCCACGGCTCGGCGGAGGAGGTACTGCGCGACTCGGCGACCCTCTCCCGATCCGGGGTGGACATCCCCGTAGCCCTGAACGTCGCCGAGCAGCTCGAGCTCTCCGACAAGCCGCTTACCGCGGAGGAGTTCAAGGAGGCTGCCGGCTCTATCGAGGTCGTGGAGGGCGAGGCGGACGAGACCTACCAGAGTTACGGTGAGCCCCTGGTCCAGGTAGAGGACGCCGTATTCCGCTACCCGGACGGTACAGCAGCGGTTCAAGGGGTGGACCTCGTGGTACGCCAGGGCGAGTCTCACGCCATAATCGGCGGCAACGGTGCGGGAAAGTCTACCCTGGGGCACATGATCGTCGGTCTCTCCAAGCCTGCCGAGGGCAGCGTTACGGTGGCGGGAGTGGATACCCGCCAGGCTACGGCGATGGACCTCGCCTGGCATATCGGAACCACCTTCCAGAACCCGGACGAGCAGATCAGCGAGCAGACGGTCCGGAAGGAGATCTCCTTCCCGCTGAATCGGCGGCGCTACAAGAAGACCGGATGGTTTTCGAAAGAGGAGCGTTACGACGAGGAATATATCGAGGAGCGCATCGCCGAGGCCCGGGGCCTCATGGAGATCGACGAAGACGTGCTGGACTACGACCCGGTCAACATGCCCCGCGGCCAGCGGCGATTGATCAACATTACCCAGGCCCTCGCCCTCGACCCCAAGGTGCTCTTTCTCGACGAGCCGATCGTCGGCCTCGACGCACCGGCGCGCGGCCAGGTAAGACGCCTCATCGCCACCCTTAAAGATATGGGCAAAGCGGTGATAATCGTTGACCACGACCTGGACCTCGTCTGCGAGACCGCCGACACCATAACCGTGCTGAACCAGGGCCGGGTAGCCTTACAGGGTCCAAAGCACGAGGTCTTTGCCCGGGAAAATTGGGATCTGCTCGCCGAGATGTATATCCGGCCACCGCGGGTGGCCCGGCTGGCCGAAGCCGTCGGGACGGAGGCTACTACCGAGCGCGAGCTGGTGGCCAGGCTGTCCCCCGCCGAGACCGAGAGGGTGCAGTAGCATGTCCATCCAGGTCCCTGTTGTCTATCACGAGACGGACTCTTTCTTCCACCGGCGCGACTCGCGCATAAAGGTGGCGCTTTTCGGAGTGATGGCCGTCTTTATATTCCTCGCTCCCACCTGGCAGTGGATGCTGGCGTTCACCGGGGTCGGTATAGCTATGGCCTTTGTGGCGAAGCTCCAGCCCCGGTGGGCGATCGTGTTGTTCTTGCTGCAGGTGCCAAACATCCTGGCGCTCCTGATCGGACCAACCGTCTTCGAGGCGATCTCCGGCGACTTCTCCTTCAACGAAGACATCCGGACCGGGCTAAAGCTGTCGCTGACGTGGGCCGGAGCCTTGTTCGTCAGCATCAGCCTGGCCTCGACCATGGAGGTTGACGAGATAACCGACGGCATGCGCGGCCTGAAGCTCCCGGAGGCATTCTGCTTCCTTATAGGGTATGTGTTCGTACTCTTCTACGTCAGCATCAGCGACATCCTGCGGGTGGCCGACGCCATGAGGATCAAGGGCGTACAGCTCGAGACCAAGAACCCGTTCCGGTTCGTGGCGGGGCTACCGAGGTTGCTCGTCCCGGCTATCTTCGTCATCGTCCGGCGGGCTGGGACCATGATGTCGGTGCTCCAGATGCGGGGTTTCTCGTTCACCAGTAGATCCAGAAAGCCCGAGTTCGATCCTATTGACGTGATGGACGTGGTGGTGCTGGCTATCGGGATCCTGGTCGTGGCCGCCGCTGCAGCCGCCCGGTTTGATCTGATCTCGATTCCCCTGCTCGGCTAGGAAGAACAAAAGCCCCAGGGCCGAGCCGGTCGTCGCTGAGGACTACAAAGTGGCGCACGCGGTGCGCCGGCCGGAGAAAGCTAGAGCAACGCACTGTCGGGAATATCGGGCTGTTTTATGTTTGCTACCGGCATTCTCGCCCTGGTTGGAGCGTGATGCCTACCGCCAGTAACGCCGGGAATTCATTTACTAGTGTCTGCTGCTCTGGGAAACGAAAAACGATAAAGCAGCATCCACGAGCACAAAATTCCAGCCAGGAGCCAGAAAAATTACGATCACGCTCTCCTCTACCTCGAACTCGGCTCCAATACCCCCAACGAACAGAGCGAGTATTCCGGCGATGACGCCGAACACTCTACCGGGTATGCCTAACACCCGTGATGCTATCCGCATTCTCTATCCTTTCTGATGAGCATCCGTCTCACGGGCCATTCTTTTACTGCCGGGAACTGTTACTAGCTAATAATCACCGAAGGCTAGAGGCTATCTCATAAATGCAGTAGGGAGGTTATAGTGGCTCTGTCATGTACGCTTTCGGCGGGAGAATCAGAGCATGGACCTCACAAACGAGCAGTGGGAAGTGTTGGAGCCACTTATTCCAGACCCTCCCCGCAGAA
>JBHJHC010000050.1:0-15832 GCA_050331175.1 Rubrobacteraceae bacterium
TCTGATGATCGTCGAGCCCTTTGCGGGAGATAAGCTGGAGGACAACCTCAACCCGGTAGGGAGGATCTTCTACTCGGCGTCTATCAACTTCTGCGTGCCGGGCTCCAAAGATCAGGAAGTAGGCTTGGCCCTCGGTGCCCAGGCCGGGGAGAGCCGCATAGAGGAGGTCGTGACCGCCGGTGGCCTAACCCGGTTCCGACGGGCGGCTGAGACGCCATTCAACCTGGTTTTCGAGGCCAGGCCGTAGCCGGGGAGTACACGAACAAAAGTGTCTGAAGAGATCGGGCTGTTTCTCAGAGTTACAGCCCGGTCTTCCTTCTCTCCGCCTTTAGGCGCACGTTTGCGCTCCGATCGAAGTCCCGTTCAACAGGTGTTCTTATTCCCTTCGTCAAGTAGGTCGCAAACCGGAAAATCCTGTTGGCCGCGTCTGGCCTGAGCTTACGGTCTCACTCGCGTTCCAGGTTGCGGATCGGGCGCTCGCTCGCGCCAGCGGTCTTTACCGGGGGAGTTGGCAACTGGTCTTGGAGACTTCGTTGCCGCGACGCTCCCGGTTACCGACATCAATCCCCTTCGACGACAAGTGCCTTTGTGTATCTTGCTGGGGGATCGACGATCCAGCGCCAAACAGCCGTTTTCTCGGACTTTGGACCGAGATGCTCGTGCAACGAAAGTACCTCTTGAAAACCGGCCGTTTGCCAGATGCCCGTGGCCGGAGAATGGCTAAACTGATGGTGTAGGCGGTAGATGTAGCGCCGATGGCCGTCGGCAAAGGAGGTCGAGGTGGAAGAGTTTGGTCAATCTTCAGAGAGAGACCGCAGCCGCACGGCCTCCTCTCGGCGCGGGGGGTACGGGACCAAGCCAGTGCTCTTCGCGGTGGATAGCGGTTCGCGGACGTTCCGCCAGATACAGCACGAGCTGAGAAAACGTTACGGCGGCGACTACCAGTTGATGAGCGAGTCTTCGGCGGGATGGAGCTTGAAGAGGCTCCGAGAGCTAAAGGAGGCCGGCGAGGAGGTTGCTCTCGTGATCGCCGACCAGTGGATGCCGGACATGAGCGGTACAGAGCTACTGGCCCGGGTTCGGCAGATCTTCCCGACTGCCAAGCGGGCGCTCCTGAGTTCTTGGGGCGACAGCACTACCCGGGAGCCTATCCTGCAAGCGATGACCCTCGGGCACATCGACTACTACATTAACAAACCGGAGTATCCCGGTGACGAGCACTTCCACAGGATGATCTCCGAGTTTCTCTACGACTGGTCGAAGGCGTACCGCACGGGATTTCACGAGATCCGGGTGGTGGGTGCGAGACTATCGGCGCGGTCCCACGAATTGAGGGACATCCTCAAACGCAACGGGGTATTGCACGCCTTCTACGAAGCCGACTCCGAAGAGGGTGGTGAACTGCTCGCGGAGGTGGGACAGACGGGTGCGAGCCTGCCCGTGGCCGTCTTCCCTGACGGGCGGGTACTGGTAGAGCCCACGAACGTAGAGATAGCTGACGCTTTCGCGGTCAATCGTCCGTTAGAACAGCGCGAGTTTGACCTGGTCGTCGTCGGCGCGGGGCCGGCGGGCCTGGCTGCGGCGGTCTACGGAGCCTCGGAGGGGTTGAGCACCCTCGTTCTGGAGGGGGAGGCTATCGGTGGCCAAGCGGGCACCAGCTCCCTGATCCGGAACTACCTCGGTTTTCCGTGGGGTGTCGGCGGCGCGGACCTGGCCAGGAGGGCCGCCGAGCAAGCGCTGTGGTTCGGCACTGTTTTCCGGTTCATGCGCCACGCGACCGGGCTCCGCCGCGAAGGAAAGAACCTGGTTCTCATGCTCTCCGACGATACCGAGGTAAAAAGCCGGGCGGTGGTCCTCGCTACCGGCGCATCTTACCGGCGGCTCGGGGTCCCGGATCTCGAAGCTCTGATCGGCGCGGGGGTGTTCTACGGTGCAGCCACCAGCGAAGCCCCGGCGGTTCAGGGACAGGATGCCTACGTCGTGGGCGGCGCCAACTCGGCCGGACAGGCGGCTATGCACCTCTCAAAATACGCCTCCCGGGTGACGCTTCTGGTACGCAGCGGCACGCTGACCAAGAGCATGTCCGCCTACCTCATCAAAGAGATCGAGGCGGCACCCAACATAGATGTCCGGTACAACACCCAGATAATGGGCGGTGGGGGAGAAGGACGGCTCGAAGAACTCGTTCTCGAAGATCGTGTGTCCGGCCTCAGCGAAACTGTTCCCGCGGCAGCGTTGTTTGTGCTGATCGGCGCCGAGCCTCGCACGGGATGGCTGCCAGGAGAGATCGTGCACGACGCAAGAGGTTTTGTCGTTACCGGACAGGACCTCATTCGGGATGGAAGCCAACTCGAAGGGTGGCCCCTCAATCGGCAGCCGCTGCTACTGGAGACCAGCATGCCGGGTGTTTTCGCCGTCGGCGACGTCCGCCACCGGTCGGTAAAGAGGGTGGCTTCCGCAGTAGGCGAGGGATCGATCGCCATCCAGCTCGTCCACGAATACTTCATAAAGGACAGGCTTGGCTTCGCTACCGAAGAACCCCAGCAAGATCAGGATAGCGCTAGCGGGGATAAGCCTGCGTCGGGCAGGACCGGAGAGCGGCCCACCTCCGAGACGTGAGGAAAGGGGTACAGACAGGTGGCACCCGGACTGAAACAACCTTGTGATGAAGGAGTAATCCGCGCCCAAACGGCGCAGGCCCCCTGCGCCCCGACCGCCGCGCCGTGGATCCTGGCGGCGACAATCCTCGGATCGAGCATGGCTTTCATAGACGAGACCGCGCTGCCGGTGGCGCTACCGGCCATACAGAGTGGCCTGGGAGCGACCGCGGTTGATGCCCAATGGGTGGTGGCAGCCTACACGCTCTTTCTGGCCTCGCTGGTACTGGTTGGCGGCTCCTTGGGCGATCATCTGGGACGCCGACGCATGTTCTCTATTGGGGTCGTGGTTTTCGCCCTCGCCTCGATATGGTGCGGCTTCTCTCCGAGCCCGGAACTGCTGATCCTGGGACGGGCGGTTCAGGGGATCGGTGGGGCCCTGCTGGTCCCCAACTCCCTGGCCATTATCGGTGCGTCTTTCGACGAGGAGCGGCGGGGCAGGGCAATCGGCACCTGGACCAGCCTGACCAGCGTGACCTTGATCCTGGGACCGGTCCTCGGAGGCTACTTGGCCGAGAACATCTCCTGGCGGGGTGTGTTCTTGATCAATATACCTCTGGCGCTTGCGGTGCTGGGAATAACCCTCTGGCGCGTGCCGGAGAGCCGGGACCCGCAGGCCCGGAAGCTGGATCTCCCGGGCGCGGCGCTCGCCGCGGTGGGCCTTGGCGGTTTGGTATTCGGGCTCCTGGAGTCTTCCCGGTCCGGATTGGGCAGCCCGCTGGTACTTGGCGCTCTAGTTATCGGCATCGCCGGTCTGGTAGCTTTCCTGGTCGTGGAGGCGCGTGGCCGCGAGCCGATGATGCCGCTCTCGCTCTTCCGTTCGAGAAACTTCGCCGGGGCCAACGCCTTTACGCTGTTGCTGTACTTTGCCCTGGTCGGCACCATGTTCTTTTTACCGTTCAATTTGATCTGGGTTCAGGGCTACTCCGCAACCGCCGCGGGGGCTGCCATAGTGCCGGCCATACTGATCATGTCTCTGCTCTCCCGCTACACGGGCGGCCTGACAGACCGCTTCGGCGCAAGGCTCCCGCTGGTCGTGGGACCGGCGATCTCCGCTGTGGGGTTTGGGCTGTTCGTCATACCGGGGGTAGAGAGCGGTTCGTACTGGACCACCTTTTTCCCGGCCGCAGTGGTGTTGGGGTTCGGGCTCTCGATCCTCGTTCCTGCTGTAACCACGGTCGCCTTGAATTCGGTGGATATCAGGCACTCGGGTCTCGCCGCAGCCGTCAACAACGCGTTTTCACAGACCGCGGGGCTTCTGGCGGTTGCGGTATTGGGCGTTGTTATATTCTTCAGCTTTGGCAGCGCACTGGATAACCGCTTGGAGACCCTGGAGCTGTCTCCTGACGCTCGCCAGCAACTTGAGGAAGAGAGGATCAGGCTGGGGGATGCACGGGCTCCTGAAGGGCTCGATTCTACGGCGGAAGCGGCGGTTGAGCGGGCGGTTTCCAAAGCCTTTGTGTCCGGCTACCGGACGGTCATGCTCGTGGCTACGGCGATCGCGCTGGCCAGTGCGATCGCAGCAGGTATCATGATCCAGGGCAAAGGGAAGTCGGCCCGCGTTGAGTAAACGAAGAGTTCCAGGGGCCAGAGAAAGCTAGATAGGTATCTGCGTGTAGATCCTGGCTCCCTCGCCCGGGGTGCTCTCGACCTCTAGCGTCCCGCCCAGACGCTCGGCCCGCTCGCGCATCGAGCGTAAGCCCAGGTGGCCGGGAAAATCACCTGTCGCGTCGAAGCCGACGCCATCGTCGTAGATCTCCAGGTAAACGGATTCTGCATTGCACTTCATAACGATCCCTGCGCTGCTCGCCCGGGCGTGCTTTACGGTATTGTGCAGAGCTTCCTGGCCGATACGATAGAGGGTTTCCTTGGCCTCCAGGGAAGTCTCGGGCTCATCGCAGAAGCTGGTCTCGACCTCTATCTTGTACCGGGCTTTGAGGGCCGCAGCCTGTTTCTCAAATGCCGCCACGAGACCCTCCCTCTCCAAGGACTCCGGACGCAACTCAAAGATCAAAGCTCGCATCTCGGCCATACCTGCCTGCGCCAGAGACAAGATGTAATCCAGCGGGTCGGCTACGAGCTGCGGGTCTCTATTCAGCAGGTTCCGGGCTGTTTTGGTCCCCAGGGCTATACCGTAGAGCGCCTGGGAGACGGAATCGTGCAGCTCGCGTGCCAGGCGCTGGCGCTCCTCCAGAATCGCCTTGCCGCGGGCCTGCACGAGTAGGCGGGCGTTCTCAACCGCCACGGCAGTCTGGTCAGCGACAGCCCTAATAAAGATGTTGTCGTCTTTATCGGGATCATGATCCGGCAGGTAGCACAAGTTAATAGCGCCTAGCGTTCTCCCCCGAAAGACGAGCGGCACGCTTAAGACCTTCTCCCAGGGAACTTCGCGCACCAGGTCGTGGATAGGAGCATAAAGCGGATCGTTCAGGAAGAGCTCTCGGATGTTGGGAATCAACGTGGGTTGCCCCTCAAGAAGGGTTTCCAGGGAGAAGGATTGAGCGCCCGCCCGGTAGGACGCGTGCAAACCAGCAGCATATCCTTTGGGCAGACCATATGTTCCCACCAGCCGAGGCGCGTCATCTTCCGGGTCGATCAGGATAATCGCGCAGGCACCGGCGGTGCTGGCTTCTACGGCGCGCTTTGCCAATCCGTCGAGGATGTTCTCCATCGGCAGGTCCAGGGTAAGATTTGCGGCTATACCAGAGAGGGTGGAGAGGCGTTCTTCGAGCATCCGTTGAGCCCGCACCCGCTCCGTAACGTCGTGGGCGACGACGCATAAAGTCGTCCGGCTATTGCGGAGGATGATGCTCCCGCTGGCCTCGACGTCCACGAGCGAACCGTCTTTGCGGCGGTACTCTCTCTGGCCCACAAAGCTGTGACCCTGTTCCAGGGTAAGCCGGACGTTTTGTTCTACGCTCTGCCTATCGTGGGCGACGATATCGTATAGCGTCATCCGTCCGAGCTCTGCCTCATCGTAGCCTAGCGTGGTCCGGAAGGCGGGGTTGGACTCGACTATGCGCCCGGTTTCTACGTCTACGAGGCAGATGTTCTCTGTGGCCTGTTCCATAACCGCGCGGTAGAGTTGCTCGCTCTGTACCAGGGCTTCCTCGGAACGCTTGCGCCCGGTGATGTCGAACAGGACGCCCAGCCAGAACTTTGGTAGGCCTTCGTCATCGAAAACGAGGCTTGCCTGATCCAGGATCCAGACTACGTCGCCTTCCCTGGAGATCATGCGGTACTCCTGGCTGAACGGCTCGCCCGTTCTTCCGGTGCGCTTGTCCTCTTCTGAGACCCGCTCCCTATCTTCGGGGTGCAGGGGCCAGAAGATGGGGTCTTGGAGATATTCCTCCTGGGTGTAGCCGAGAATCTCCTCGACCTGCGGGCTTATGTAGGTGGTCTTGCTCAGCTCTCCGGGTTCCTGGGTGCTGACGTAGGTTATAGCCGGCATCTGCTCTACCAGCGTGCGATACCTCTCTTCCGCTTCCCGCAGCGCCCGCTCGGCTTCCTTGCGCTCGGTGATGTCCCGGACAGCGGTCATGCGTACCGGACGATTCTGGTAGGTAGACACTCTCCCGTGAGCTTCCAGATAGAAACGGGTGCCGTCTTTCTTCAGGCCCACCAACTCGTACGCTTCCTCATAGTCGGCGGCTATGTGGCTCTCTACTAACTCCCGCGACTCGGGGGCTATGTGCTCTAGAACAGGCGTGCCAAGTAGTTCCGAACGCTCGTATCCGAAGATGTTCGCGTAGGCCGTGCTGACCTCGAGGATCATGCCTTGCTCGGCTATGACGATTCCTTCAAAAGCTGCTTCTGTCAGGGTGCGAAAACGCTCCTCGCTCTCCCCAAGCTCTCTCTCGGAGTGCTTGCGCCCGGTGATGTCTCTGGCAACCATTACCACGGAGTCCTCCATCATCGGGGAGATCGCAGCCTCGAACCATTTCTGCTGACCACCTACGCTAAGGTCATACTCGTAGCTGGTCGCCTGGCGCGTTTCGAGCGAGCATCGGATGTTTTCGAGTAAACCATCTGCTTGCTCTTTAGGTAGCACTTCGTGCAGCGTGTGGCCGAGCAGTTCCTCGGCCGTCCGGTACTGGAGTGAGAGGTTTGCAACCTTGAGGTGGCGGCCCTCTGAGTCGTATACGAATATGGGGTCGGCCATCGCCTCAAAGAGTGCCCGGAGCTCTGCCTCGGAGGCCCGCAGCTCTTCCTCGATCTTCCGGCGCTGAACGGCGGCTCCTAGCGTGTTGGCGGCCGCCCGCAGGGCATCCATCTCGGTCGGTGTCCACTCCCGCTCGGCCAAGCAGGCGTCGAAACCCATTAGTCCCCACCACTCTCCCTCTACGGAGACCGGCACGACTATTATGGACAATATGTCCTGCTCCCGGAGCACCGGTAGTTCAGTCTCGGGGAAGTCTCTCGCGTGGCCGTAGACCATCTCTCCAGAGCCCAAGAGGTTTACCCAGCGCCCGAAACCGGCGGCCTGATAGGGGATGGCTTCCAACAGAGGGTTGTCCATATGGGGGGTGATGCCGGGGGCGACCCACTCATAGCGATGGGAACCCCGTACCTCGCCATCCTCTCCGAGACGATTTTCGAAGATGTAGACCCGGCTCACTTCCGCGGCGATGCCGAGTCGCTCGAGAACGTCCTGGATACTTTCTTCCCAGGTGATGTCGGTAAGGAACCGCTCGGCGGCGAACCGGACGGCTTCGAGGATGGCGTCTCGCCGCCGGAGGTCCTCTTCGAACCTCTTGAGATCGGTTATGTCGGTGACCGCGCCGGCCATCCGGACCGGGATGTCGTGTTCGTCGCGCTGGGCACGTCCCCGGCCGATACAGTGTACCCACTCTCCCGAGGAGTGCCGCATCCGGAACTCCTGATTGTACTCATACCCGTGCTCCAGGTGGGAGCTGACAGCATCCTGCACCCGCTGGCGATCTTCGGGGTGGAGCAGTTCGATGAAAAAGTCGAAGCTCGGGGTAACCTCTAAGCGCGAGAGCCCGAACATCTCGTACATCCGGTCGTTCCAGTAGAGGTCGCCGGTGCGGATGTTCCAGTCGAAAATGCCGTCGTTGGAGCCCTCGACTACCAGGCTGTAGCGTTCTTCGCTCTCTTCTAGAGCCCGTTGGGCTTGCTGGCGTTCGGTTATGTCGCGGATAAAGCCGGTAAAGAAGCGCTTACCCTGCCTGGTATGTTCGCCGAACGAAACCTCCAGAGGAATCTCACGGCCGCTCTTGTGCAGCCCGGTAAGAAACAGGGATTTCCAGTTCACCCGTCGCTTGTCGGTTTCGAGGTACCGTTTCAGCGAAGTTTCGTGAGAGCTCCGCAGGCGGTCGGGCATTAGCATGGTTAGTTTGTTGCCCAGCATCTCCTCTCTTGAGTAGCCGAATACCTGCTCGGCTGGCTCATTGACGAACAGTACCTGGCTGCTCGCGTCGATCATGACTATGGCGTCTGAGGCGGTCTCGGCTACGACGCGATACCGTTCCTCGGTTTCCCTTAGCGCCTGTGCAGCGCTCCTGTGCTCCCGGCGCTCTCTGACTTCTTCCAGACTTCTTTCCACCGCCGGACACAGCCGGGCGAGGCTGTCCTTTGTGAGGAAGTCGTGAGCCCCAGCCCTCATAACCTCGACCGCCGTTTCCTCTCCCACCTGGCCC
Source organism: Rubrobacteraceae bacterium (assembly GCA_050331175.1). Taxonomy (GTDB): domain Bacteria; phylum Actinomycetota; class Rubrobacteria; order Rubrobacterales; family Rubrobacteraceae; genus SIRX01. The sequence continues at coordinate 8,318 of JBHJHC010000050.1, forward strand.
GACACCACTATAAACGGTATCTCTGAGCCCGACCTGCGAAATATATCCAGTGCCTGTAGGGCATCAAAGCGGGGCATCCGGTAATCGGAGACGATAACATCCCACTCCGAGTCGGTGAGCGCCCGTTCCATAGCTTCCGGAGTTTGTATGAGCTCGTAAACCGGCTCGAAACCGCCGCGCCGGAGCTCGTGTACGAGGAGCGCGGCGTCGTCTTCGGAGTCCTCCGCTATAAGTACGCGCAGCGGTGTGCGGCCTTTTCGTTTGGCTGGTCTCACCACGGCTCTTCTTGAAGTTCGTCCGGGCTAACCAGGCCGATGCGCACCGCGTGCAAGGCAGCCTGGGCGCGGCTATGTACTCCCAGCTTCATCAGAATATTGGAGATGTGGGCCTTTATCGTCTTCTCCTCCACGAAGAGGTCGCCCGCTATCTGCCGGTCTGTCTTCCCGCGGGCCAGGAGCTTTAGCACCTCAGTCTCACGGCCGTTCAGATCCTCCGGGCTCTCCGGGGCGCGCAATTCCCGCATCAGGCGGGCTGCCGCCTCGGGCGCCAGTTGTACCTGTCCTTCCGACGCCGCCTTTATCGCCCGGTGCAGCTCTTCGGCCTCCGTGTCCTTGAGCAGATAGCCTATGGCACCCGCGCGCACGGCTCCGGTCACGGAAACATCCTCAAGGATGCTGGTCAGTGCTATGACCTCTACCTCGGGCAGCTCTTTCCGGATAGCCTCGATCGCCGCTATTCCATCCATCACCGGCATCACCAGGTCCATCAGGACCACATCCGGCCGCAGCTCCCGGGCCATCTCCAGAGCCTCTTGGCCGTTTTCCGCTTCGCCGATCACCACCAGCTCCGGGTCGAGCTCCAGGAACATCCGCAAGCCCTGGCGTACCACGCCGTGGTCGTCGGTTATCAGGACTCTTATAGGCATTTCTCCTCCTCAAACTCTAGTCTTGCATTATCGCTCGGTCTAAAGTCCGATACAACGTTCGTTCTTTGGCCCGATGGCACCGGCTGTTTTGGCGGCAATACTCAGCACAGATAAAGAACAACCATCGAAGATGTATCTCGAAGGAGGTTGGGAAGGGGTGTCATGATCGGGCAGGAACGCAGTACGCTAAGAAAGAAGGCCGCGTCGCAGCCAGACTGGGATCGCTGGTTCAAGGTTGGCGATGTAACGCGAGCAGTGAGTGGGGGCGGAACGTACAACCGCGGCCAGATCGTCAAGATCACCGGCAAAGAGAGATATTGCAGGGTGGATTACGGCCGGCCTTTTTGCTCCCGGGTCCGGAAGGAGCATCTCGAACCGTTCAACGAGAAAGGTCTGGTCTCAGGACGACCACGGAGCTTCAGCCTTCCACCGCAGCCTTTTCTTGATTTGAACCGAGAGCCAGAAGGAGGAACATTGTTCGTGGACGGTAAATGATGGACAAGATGCGGTCACGCGGGGACTCAGTATCATTGGGCGCGTGGTCGGCACGAAAAGGTGCACTGCAGACTGATTAAAGGGAGCTTGAACATGAGCAACACAATAGTGGATTTGGGCGTCGGCGCGGCGATCGGGTACGGAGCCAGCAGGATTATGGACCGGACCACGGGCTGGTACTTTGAGCGCCAGAGCGAGACATCCAGGCGGCGCGAAGAAGAGATAGCTCCGGGTGGAGCTCCGGTGCTCGCCGGCAAGAAGATTGCCAGTATGGTAGGTCGGGAAGTTGCCGACGAAGAAGCGGCCAGGATCGGTCTCTTCGTTCACCGATCCCTGGGCGTGTCATACGGCATGGCCGCTACCGCGCTCGTCAGGGCGGGCATGCGGCCAATGCGGGCGGGGATTACAACGGGAGCGGCAGCTTTTCTGCTCGTGGACGAGGTCGTAAACAGCGTGATGTTCACCCCGCCACCACAGGCTTATCCGGTCGAGAGCCACCTGCGGGGAGTCGTGGGACATCTTGCCTACGGAATCGTGGCCGGTAGTGGGCTGACCATTGTGCGACGACTCGGGGCGATAAGAGCATAGGAACGTTAGGCTTGGTGGCGAACCTCATCATGTTCCTCGTGGAAGTACCCGGAAACGCCCCGCGGACCTCCCCGGAGTGGAACGGTGCGGACGAAACGGAGACCCAGACCCACAGGTCGCCGCACCGGGAGGGATCGCGTTCGTCGAAGTTCCAGAGGAGAAAGTGTCATGAATAAGCCCCTATCGCCGTTTGCCAAGGTCGTGTTCTGGTTCGTCGCGGCCAATGCCCTCATCGGCGCTGCTTCCCTCATAGTCTTTCCATCCCGCACGTGGGCGCTATTTTTTTGGGAGATCAAACCACCCCTCAGCGCCGCCCTGTTCGGGGCGCTCTATCTGGGAGGCGCCCTCGTGGTCGGCTGGGTCACCTATCGGGGCTTCTGGGAACCGGCCCGGTTCCTGATCCCCGTCCTGGTTTCGGCAGGCGTTTTTATCTCGATAGCGACCCTACTGCATCTCGAAAGCTTTGCCCCGGGTCTCAAGCTGGGCTACTGGCTGGTCATCTACATCGGAGCGCCCTTGTTGGCGCTGGTCATCTACCTGCAACACGAACGCGCGGGCGCCAATTGGGCGGTCACCGAGCCGGTAACGCCGGCCACCCGGACGATCGCGATCGTTGCCGGCGCCCTTCTGGTCTTGTCGGGGATCATTGTTCTCGGCTCGCCTAACTTCGTGGTAGCGCAGTGGCCCTGGCCTACGAGCCCGCTGATGGTGCGTATCTTTGCCTCGTGGTTCAGCGCTTTCGGGGTAGGTTTGCTCTGGTTTGTCTTCGAGCGTGACTGGCGCCGCCTGCACCTCCTCGCCACCATGATGATCGCCGCCGCCGGGTTTGACCTCGTGATGGTCTTCGTTCATCGGGACGACCTGACTGCGGGCGGCGTGAACCTGTGGGTCTATTGCTCCCATCTGGCGCTGTTCGGGGTGGTGGGCCTGCTGATGCACGGGCTGCAACGACGAGTTAGGCCTCAGAGGAGCGCGAAAACCCTTTATCCACTGGCAGAACGGAGATAAGGAGATGGGGCATAGATTTCTACGTTTGCGGGCTTGGCTTCGAGGTCGGGTTCGAGATAGGCCGTAACCAGGCACCCAGGAGCGAGGGTTTTTGCGAGAGGACCGGCAGAACTCGGGAAGAAAACCCTGCAACCCTCGCGTAAACTGGTGGCGGTGTTGCGGTGGTACGGGTTGTCATTCGCTATCGTGGTCCACAGTAACTACAACATTGCCCTTCTTGTGTCCCCTTTCGACGTACCTGTGGGCTTCTGCCAGCTGCTCCAACGGATAGCATCTATCTATGACCGTTCTGAACTTTCCCTCTTCGATAAGCCCTTTGAGGAAGACCAGGTCCTCGGCCTTTTCGCTTGCTACCCCACCCTTTACTTTCCTGCCGCCCGTGACCGAAGTCCTCAGCATATGAAGGATCTCCTTCAGCCCCAAGACGGCTGCTAGATACGTGCCATCGTGCTGTAGCGAGCCCTGGCAACGTGAAAACGAGCTCTTGCCCACCGTATCGAAGATAACGTCGTAGGCCTCGCCGCTTCTGGTGAAGTCTTCTTGCGTGTAGTCAATGACCTTGTCGGCCCCCAGGGATGCTACCAGTTCTAGATTCGTAGTGCCGCACACCCCCGTGACCTCTGCCCCGAAGTACCTGGCGAGCTGTACCGCAGCGGTACCCACGCCCCCGGAAGCGCCGTATATGAGGACCTTATCTCCCTTCCGGACCTTTCCCAAGTCTCTAAGGTAATACAACGCGGTGGTTGCCCCGAACGGGACGGCGGCGGCTTCTTCGTAGGTCATATTGGCCGGTTTCGTTGTCAGCGCCCCGTCTTCGGGCAGACAGACGTACTCGGCGTACGCGCCCATACCGGCGCCCGTAGATCCGAAAACCTGGTCACCTTCTTTAAACCGGGTCACAGCTTTGCCGACGGCCTCGATCTCCCCGGCCAGTTCGGTTCCCAGCACCTTTTTTCTTGGTTTTCTGAGGCCGAACATTATTCGCCCGGGGAGCCAGAACAGGGGAGGAACCGTGAAACCCCGAAGCCTCACGTCTCCCGCCGTGACGGTTGTCGCGTTTACCCGGATCAGGACTCCATCGTCGTTGGGAACGGGCTTTGCCAACTCTCTGAGCCGGAGAACGTCCGGTGCACCGTAGCTCTCGTATACCATCGCCTTCATTTCAGTGTCCTTTCTTGTTTCGAGGTGCTCATGTTTTGATGCGCCCGTTTGGATCTCCTTGCTGCGCCCGGGCGATCGCGCATCACGACGGTTCCCGCCGCCGGGCACGCCGAGCGTGTCGTGGTGAGTCAACGCTGAGGCTGTCTCTGGGTCAGCGGTCCCAGGGTTCGCTGGACGATAAACCACTCGGCGAAGACGAGCGAGACCGAGAAAGAAGACCAGGCCGAGATGGTGTACAACTCGTCGAAAGCCAGGGGCGTGAGTGCTGTGCCGGCAACCAGAAAACCTCGCAGTAGGACGGCGGCGAAGGTCAGCGCGAAGTTCCGGATCATCCAGATGCGGTGCAGTTGAACGTTACCTCGTCGGATGCTGGTGTAGGCCTTGAACCCGCTATACAACCACAGGACGGCGAGCAGGATAAAGCCGACCTGGGCGGCGGATCCGGTCACGGCCATTACCCCGGCGAATAAGCCTGCGACACCGCCCGCGGCCACGCAAACCAGGTAGACGCGTCCCGCCAGTCGGTGTGCGGCGGGGTAACGACGCCGGAGGGACGCGAGGAACTGGAACGGTCCGATCAGCAGCGCCAGGCCGCCCGGTATCGCGTGCAAGGCGATCACGAAGGCGTGAGAATCGGGAAATCCCGGGTTCAGGGGGATCTGTGCTTCCCCCGAGACGAACGGCAGATAACGGGGGAAAGCGAGGAGCGAGATGCCGACGGACAGAACGACAATGGTGCCCCATGCCGCCCACCAGCCCCATCTCTTGCCGGTTGCCCGTTTCGAACTAACCATAACCGGTAATCCTTCCTTTTTCGGGCGTGGGCCAGGCGAGCGCCTTAGCCGCGGCCGCCGCTTCGAGCGGTAGCCGGGTGGGTAAGATCGGGAGCGGGGCATTCCAGGAAGACGCGGGCACAGATCGGCAGGTAAGGCTTGATCCAGTGCCCAGATCTCTCGCCATTTACTCGTTTGCTCCTTTGGGGCTATACCGGCCTTGACGGTGCCGACTCCCCGGAAACGCCGGTGTACGCCAGCGCCGAAGGCGTCCGGCAGCCGACGATCGCCGGGGCTTCCCGGACCAGCTCGTCGTTCTCGATCGCCGCGACCATGAACAAAGCGAAGTCCACCCGGCGCGTGAGGTTGCTCTCCAGCACGGGATCCCCAACGTGCCGGCTCCACACGGGCAGCCCCTGGCTCTCGCCCTCTTCCAGATCGCTGCCGCGCACGACGGTCCACCGCCGGTCGCTGGCAAACACCCGCCGGCAGGCCTCCACCTGATCGTCGAGGTCGGCAAAGCGGGCGAGACGGGCGAGCGGGCCGAAGACCTTTACGATCGCTTTGAGTTTCCACGAATACACGTCCCGGCCGTCGAGCGTGATGTGCCACCCGCACGAGAACACGAGGCGGGCATCCTCCGGCGCGTGGTCGAGCACCGCCTGCACCGTTCCCGCCGAGTACCCGTGAACTCCCATCGGGACCAGCACGACGAGTACCCCATCACATCCCGCGACCGCCCTCTTGATGACCTCAGGGTCGTCCGTCGCCCCCGGAACAACGGTGATGCGTCCCTTGAATTCGTCCAGCTTCCTGACGCTCTGCTCCCGGCACACGCCGACCACCTCGTAACCCCGGTCCAGCGCGTGTTGCACCATGTACCGTCCGAGCTTCCCCGAAGCCCCGACGATGCAAACCTTCGTCGCCCGCCCAGATTTCGGAACCCGAACGCCGCCCTCGATCGGCTGTCCGTGGAGTCCTCCCTCGTCGGTATTGGGCGTCTCTTTCCTGGTCATCGTCTTCTCCTTGTTGGCCGCTACCAGCTGGCAAGAATCGTCCCCCATAAAATAGCGGCCAGGTAGGATTAGTGTCATACCTCAAAAGAGGTATTCAGGGGATTGTTCGCGTTCGCCTGGAGGAGAAAACCGTATCTTCGGGTTGAGGCGTCGATGGCGCTACTACGTTTGAGATAAGATCCCCAGGGCTTTGCCCTTGGCGACCGCCTGGGAGCGATTGGTGGCCGCGAGTTTGGTGAAGATATTGCGGGCGTGGACCTTGACGGTGTGCGGCGAGAGGTAGAGACTGGTAGCGACTTCCTTGTTTGTCAGCCCTTCGGCGATAAGTTCGAGTACCTCGAGTTCGCGTCCGCTCAGCGGCTCGACGGGCCCGGGTTTGGAACTCCGGTTGGGCGATGATGTCATTCGCCCGGGTTCGGCAACAGGGAATGCTGCCAGCAACCGACGGACGTACCCGGGTTGGATGTCCCGGGCAAGGGCTTCGTAGAGCAGCCGGGCCATAGGGATACCTTCGTCGACAAAGATCCGGACGTAGCTTTCCGGTTCGGCGAGCTTTAGGGCGCGCCCTAACGGTACGAGGGCCGCAGGAGTGTCGCCCTGCGCCTCGTGGGCGAGCGACTGCAGGATCAGGATCTCGATCTCACTCCCGATCCTTCCCCCCTTCTTCCGCCGCTTGCAGCAGGCGATCCAGTAGCATCATTGCCCGTTGAATGGAGGTATCCTCCCGCCCGCTCCCAGACCGGGCGATGAGCACCCTGGCCAGGGTTACGTGTTCGAACTCGCGCAGGTAGCTGAGGTTGTCGTCGACGGACAGGTCCTGCTCGCGAACCCAATCCAGGGCTCCGGCCAGCCTACCCTGGCGGATCCAGACCCGCGCCCTCAATGCGGCAATGGGCCGCACGTCGGGATCCGGGCTCCTTACATACAAGCGCTCTGCCTCGTCCAGCAGGTCGAGGGCGCCGTTCGGGTCGCCACGATCCTCCTCTAGCCGGGCCATAGCAACGTACCAGCGATGCCGGTTCTCGGAGATCCCGCCTTGCTTGCCGAGCTCCTCGCTTTGGAGCAGGTATCGGCGGGCGGACTCCCGGTCGCCTTGCTCCCGGCGGAGCTCGCGCGTCGACCAGGTGGTAGTCATCGAAGACCAGAACGAAGTCATCCGGGACGGTGGCGATCTCGTTGATCAGGGCCGTCAGAATCGACTCGGTCGGTGGTGGTTGGGGAGATTCGAGGGCACCCCACACCCCTCCCCCGAAGTTCGGTTCGACCGTTCGCAAAGCAGCCACGAGGTAAGCCAGAAAGCGTTGGAGGTCGTTATCCCTTTCGTCGAGGGACAGCCAGGCGGCCGGCCTTTGGCACCCCGAGACCCATTCGCTGAGCAACGTGGTCTTGCCGAAGCCCGCCGGGGCAGAGACTAGAACCCATCTCATAAACACTTTCTGAGCAGAATAATGATGCACCCGAGTTGCGCCATGCCCAGAAAGTTCTCGTCCTTGTACTCGTAACGAACCACCAGCCTTCTGAAGTTCTGCAACCAAGCAAAGAGCCGCTC
>JBHJHC010000051.1:0-98003 GCA_050331175.1 Rubrobacteraceae bacterium
CGAGCAGCCTACCGGTAGGGCGCTCGTCAAATGGGCCGTGGGCCACGCGCAGAAATCGGGTTTGGATCTACCGGAAGACGTTGCAGGTTTTCTGGTCGGCCGATGCTCGGAAGATAAGTCCCGCATCATTAGTGAGATAGAGAAGCTTTCTCTTTACGTCGGGGATAAAATCACTACCCCCGAAGATGTGGAGGACTTGTGTCCGCCGGATCTGCAGTCCAACATCTTCTCGTTTGTGGACTCGCTGGGTAACGGCCAACGGGAGCAGGCGCTAAAGCTGCTGGAGGAACTCCTTGCTACCGGCGAGCCGCCGTTGAGGATCTTGTACATGATCCGGCGGCAGTACGGGCTTGTTGCCCGCGCAAAGTCTCTCTCCGGCCAGGGAGCTTCCTCCGGTGAACTGGCGAAGGAGCTCAAGGTGCCGCCCTTCGTAGTCCGTAAGCTAGAGGAGCAGGGCCGGCGGCTGGAAGAGGAGGATATCGACCGGGCATTCGAGTTGCTCCTAGAACTCGAAGGTGGCTTGAAGGGTGGCCAGGATCTCGGGGATGAGCTTCAGGTAGAAATCGCCGTTTTCAAGCTAGTCCGGTAGCCCAGACGCCGGTGGCGAGTATCGAGCGGGCTGAATCGGCGGCGATTCTAGTCTTGGTTGTTTACTCCTGGTTGCCAGAGTCGGCTAGCGCGCTGTCGAAGCGGCTGATCTTGCGGGACGCCTTGTTGCGGTGGATCACGCCTTTGGCGGCGGCCTTGGCGTAAGCCCGCTGGGACACGTCCCGGATCTCGCGGGCGGTTTCGGCGTCTCCGGAATCCATCGCCCGGTAGAAGTTCTTGGATAGGTTGCGTAGCCGGCTCCTGATAGCCCGGTTCTGCTCGTGGCGCTTCAGGCTCTGTTTATCACGCTTGGATGGCGCGGGCATATTGTGCTCCTCTACTGTATAAGATGGTGTAACCGGCAGAATGTAACACACCGGGGGGAAAGGGGCAATCGTGTTAAACTCTTCGGGTGGAAGACATCGGGCGCACGCGCAATTTCTGCATAATCGCGCATATTGATCACGGTAAGAGCACGCTGGCCGACCGGCTCCTGGACTTTACGGATGCCGTACCCGAACGGGAGCGGATGGCCCAGATCCTGGATACCATGGAGCTGGAGCGTGAGCGGGGCATAACGATAAAGGCCCAGGCCGTTCGCCTGCTCTACAACCGCCCCGACGGTGGGTGGAGCCTGAACCTGATAGACACGCCGGGCCACGTAGACTTCGCTTACGAGGTCTCCCGGGCGATAGCGGCCTGTGAGGGGGCGCTGCTGGTCGTGGATGCCGGCCAGGGCATCCAGGCCCAGACCCTCGCCAACCTGTACCTGGCGATGGAGAACGACCTGGAGATCATTCCGGTCGTGAACAAGATAGACCTTCCCGCCGCCGACGTACCGGCTGTAACCGAAGAGCTGGTCGAGCTCCTGGGAGTCGACGAGGACGAGGTGCTCAAGATCTCCGCCAAGACCGGCGAGGGCATAGAGAAGGTCCTCGACGCGGTGGTGGACCGCATTCCCGTACCCGAAACCACCCTGGAAGAGACGCGGGCCCTTATTTTCGACTCGCACTACGACCCGTACCGGGGTGTCATATCGCTCGCCCGGATCTTCGACGGCGGCCTGGAGAAAGGCGACGCCGTACGGGCTATGGGTAGCGAGGAGCAGTTCGAGATACTCGAAGTGGGATGCTATTCTCCGAAACCTACGGCGCTGCCCGGCTTGAGGACCGGCGAAGTAGGATACGTGATCGCGGGCCTCAAGGACATAGAGGCGCTGCGCGTCGGCGACACGGTGACGAAGGTCGTGCGCCCGGCCACAGAGCCCCTGCCGGGGTACGATCGGGCGCTACCAACCGTCTTTTCCGGCCTTTATCCGACGGATGGCGAAGACTTCGAGCAGCTACGAGACGCCCTGGCGAAGCTGCAGCTAAACGACGCGTCGCTGTTTTTCGAGCCGGAGAACTCGCGGATGGGCTTCGGTTTCCGGTGCGGGTTCCTCGGCCTGCTCCACATGGAGATCGTTCAAGAGCGGCTGGAGCGGGAGTTCGGGCTGGACCTGATCGCTTCTTCGCCCAGCGTGAAGTACGAAGTCACTATAGAAGGAGAGACTATCGAGGTCACGAACCCGAGCGAATTGCCGGAGTTCTTCGAGGAGATCCGGGAGCCGGTAGTGCGGGCTACGATCATCTGTCCCAAGGACTATGTTGGGGCCGTTATGGGGCTCTGCCACGAGCGGCGCGGGGTTTCCATCGGTATGGAGTACATCTCCACCCGCAGGGTTCAACTAACCTACGACTTGCCGCTGGCGGAGATCATCACCGATTTCTTCGATGCTCTCAAGAGCAGAACCCGGGGCTACGCCTCCTACGATTACGAGCCGAAGGATTACGAGGTCTCGGACCTGGTAAAGGTGGAGATTCTCGTCTCCGGCGATGTCGTGGACGCGCTGTCGTTCATAGTTCATCGGGACAAGGCCTACCAACGGGGGCGGGCGCTCGCGGAGAAGCTCCAGGAGCTGATCCCGCGCCAGCAGTTCGAGGTTCCCGTGCAGGCGGCGGTCGGAAAGCGCATTATCGCCCGGGAGACGGTGCGGGCCTACCGCAAGGATGTCACGGCAAAGTGCTACGGCGGCGACATCACCCGGAAGCGCAAGCTCCTGGAGCGGCAGAAGGCCGGCAAGCGCCGGATGAAGCAGGTTGGGAGCGTCGAGATCCCGCAGGAAGCCTTCCTGGCCGCGTTGCGGATATAGCCCCGGGAAACCAGGCGCTCCGTGATAAAATTCCATCGTTATGCGGCTCTCTTACAGGCAGAACGACATACTCATCAAGTCTCTGGAACTGTACATCTCCAGCGGTGCGCCGGTAAGCAGCCAGGCCCTCGGGGAATTTGTGGAGGCGAGTAGCTCGACGATTCGGGCCGAACTCGCCTATCTGGAATCTTTGGGGCTGCTGACCCACCCGCACACGTCCGCCGGACGTATCCCGACCGATGCCGGATATCGCTACTACGTGGACGCCTTGCTCGCCGAAAACGGGCCAGGCTTTGGTTCCTTCGAAGCCCCCGACGCCACCAGTAACATCGACGAATTGCTGCGGGGTGTTACGGAGGGGATGAGCGAGGTGACCCGCCTGCTCGCCGTAGTCGCCGGGCCGGGCGCCCTGGGGGACTCCCTCTCTCGGGTAGACTACGTGGCTCTTTCCCCGGAGTCTCTATTGCTCATAGTCTCGATGGATAGCGGTGCCTCGTCGAGCACGACGTTGGCGCTCCCGGCCCCCGTAGAAGAAGGCGAGCTGCGCGAGATCTTTGCCTCCCTGAACGCCTGGATAGAAGGACGGCCCCTGGGGGTCGACCTGGAGCTCGGGCTGGCCGCCCGGAGGGTGTTCTCGGACCACAGCCCCATAGTAGTACAGACGGTTTTGGAGGCTGTTGACGTGCTCGGCCGCGCCACCGAACGGGGCGTGTTCATTCAGGGTGTTTCCGCACTCCTCGCCCGGCTGGACGACCTCGACCCGGCGAGCCTCGCAGCAGTGATCGAGATCTTCGAGCGCCGGCGCTGGCTGCTGCGCCTGATGGGCGACGCCCTGAAACGCTCGACGTCCACTCCCCACGGTCTCGTCGTCTCCATCGGGGCTGAAAGCGGATTCTCCAACCTGGCCAACACCAGCTTCGTGGCCGCCGCCTACAGTCACGGCGCCCGCCCTTACGGCGTCGTAAGCCTCATAGGTCCGAAGCGCATGGAGTATGATGCCGCGATCTCTACGGTCCGTTCTGCCGCGGAGTCACTGACCATTCGTTTGAGCAACGGGTTCTAATATGGCGACCAAGCGTGACTACTACGAAGTTCTGGGCGTGCCGCGTGAAGCCTCCGAGACCGAGATAAAGAAGGCCTACCGGCGTCTCGCCCGGGACCACCATCCGGACGCCAACCCCGGTGACTCCGAAGCCGAAGAACGCTTTAAAGAGCTAACCGAAGCCTACGAAGTCCTCTCCAATGACCAGGCCCGCCAAGCCTACGATACCTACGGACATCAGGTGCCCCGCGGCTCCGCCGGAGGCTATCCAGGGGCCGGAGACCCGTTCGGCGGCTTCCAGGACATCTTCGAAGCCTTTTTCGGGGATCGCTTCGGCGGCTCCTTCTTCGGTGGCGGTGGCGCCGGGATGCCGACCCGTGGAAGTGACTCTGAAGTAGAGGTAGAGCTTTCCCTGAGGGAGGCGGCTTTCGGCACGGACCGGGAGGTTAGCGTCCAGACGGTGAAGAACTGCGGGGTGTGCGAGGGCCTGGGCGGTACCCAGACCCGCACCTGTACGACGTGTCACGGCGCCGGCATGACCCGCACCGTGCGGCAGAGCCTGCTGGGCCAGATGGTCAGTACGCAGGCCTGCGCCACGTGCGGCGGGACCGGCAGGATCATCGAGGTGGTTTGTGACAATTGCCGGGGAAGCGGACAGGTCTCGGAGATGGTCTCGCGCAAACTTCGTATACCGGAGGGGATCGAAGAGGGCATGAGCCTCCGCGTCGGCGGGGCTGGCCACGATGGAGACCCGGGGGCGTCTCCCGGAGACCTCTACGTCACAATAAGGGTTAAGGAAGACCCCGAGCTAATGCGGGATGGGGAAGACCTGATCCACCGGATGAAGATCAACTTCGTAGAGGCGGCTTTGGGAACCGAAGCCGAGGTTCCCACGCTCGATGGTCCGAAGGAGGTTAGCATCAAGGCTGGAACCCAGCCGGGGACGACCCTAAGCCTGGAGAAGGAAGGGATGCCGCGTCTCCGGCGTCGGGGCCGGGGGGATCTGAAGGTGGTAGTGGACGTGATGGTTCCGACCAACCTGTCCGCCGAGCAGCGGGAGCTTCTAGAGCAGTTCGAAGCGGTTAGCGGGAAGGAAACCTACAACGGGAGTGGTGGGTCCTTCTTCGACCGGCTCAAAAGCGTGTTTCGATAGGAGCCCGAATTCCCCGCGCGAGCATAACACGTATCTTCCTGGATTCGGTAGTCGAGGAAAATGATGTGCTGGTATTGCCGGAAGATAAGGCGCATCACATGCAGAAGGTCCTCCGGGCGCGGACGGGAGATACGTTCGAGGTAGTAGACGCTACCCAGGGCTTGTATATTGCGGAGCTAAGGGATGGTCGGAAGGCAAATGTCTTGTGTGAATTGGAGGTGCTGGGGGAAAACCCGGCAGAGTTGCGGTTGTATCAGGCAGTGCCCAAGGGCAAGCACATGGACTTCGTGGTCGAGAAGGCAACCGAGCTCGGGGTAGACTGCATCGTGCCCCTGGTTTCCGAGCACAGCGTCGTTCGCCTGGATAGAGAAGGCGACAAGGTTGGCCGGTGGCGGAGGTTGTCGGAAGCGGCGGCCCGGCAATCGCTCCAGCTACGGGTGCCGGAGGTGTTGGAGCCTGTGGCGTTCGGCGAAGCCGTGAACAACCCGGCGGGCAGCAAGATCCTATTGGCCAACGAGCCGGGCGTGCCGCCGCTCGAAGAAGTGATCGGGGGCGGCCTAACGAGCTTGTTCGTCGGGCCCGAGGGCGGCTGGAGTGAACCGGAAATCCAGTTCGCCGTCGAGAACGGCTCCACCGTGGCACAGCTTGGCCCGTACCGGTTGCGCAGCGAGACCGCCGGCGTGGTGGCTGTAGCGCGCGCGGTGGCTGCCCAGGAACGGTTGCACAGCAAATAGAAAGGTAGGGCGAGGGAGATGGCAAATGAGAGCGACTGCATTTTCTGTAAGATAGCCGCCAAGGAGCTGGATGCCGACATAGTCCTCGAAGACGACGAGGTGGTGGTCTTCCACGACATAAACGGCCGGGCTCCGGTGCACGTTTTGGTTATCCCGCGCCAGCACGTAGAATCTCTAGGTGAGATCGGGGACCTGCCGGATACGACGGCCAAGCGTCTATTTGGCGCTTCCCAGGAGGTTGCGGAGAAGCTTGGGATAGCCCAGAGCGGATACGCCGTTCGGCTCAACAACGGCCGGGATGCGGGGCAGGAGGTCTTTCATCTGCACTTGCACGTGCTAGGCGGCGAGAAGATAGGGATGCCGTGAGCCTGGTAGAACAGATTCAGCAAGATACCAAGGAGGCGATGAAGAGCCGGGACAGAACGCGGGTGGCGGCCCTGCGAATGCTCTCCGCCGCGCTAAAAAACGCCGAGTTGGAAACCGGAGAACCTCTGGACGAAAAAGAGCAGCAAGCGGTGCTGCGGCGCCAACTCAAACAGCGCGAGGAGTCATCGGAGTCCTTCCGGAAAGCTGGCCGGATCGAGCAGGCCGACAACGAATCCTCGGAGGCCGAGATAGTGAGGGAGTACTTGCCGGCTCCACTAACGCGAGAAGAGCTCGGGCGAATCGTGGACCAGGCCGTGGAGGAAACCGGCGCGCAGGACATGAACGACATGGGGGCGGCCATGGGACGGGCCCTGGCGCTGGCCGGGGACCGCGCCGAGGGAAGAGAGCTCTCTGCGCTGGTACGAACGCGGTTGCAGCAGTAGATAGGTTTGTAAGGAGGAAAAACGGAGACCGGAGCGACAACTCGGATAGAAGTCAAGATCGTCATACCGCCGGGCCGGATGCTGGATGTGTACGGGGAACGTGACTCCGTGCTTCGCCGCGTGGAGGAGCTGGTGGAGTGCGAGGTTGTGGTGAGGAACAACGAGATCGCGTTGCGCGGCCCGGCCGGCGCCGTGGAAACGGCGGAGACGGTGTTCAACGGCCTCGTCGGTCTCGCCGAAGACGGCCACCAACCGACGCCCGAGACCGCCGAACGTCTATTCAAGATGGGAGCCGGGACCGGGGGCCGCGAAGTGCTGGGAGACGTGATACTCACGCACGGTAGCCGCAGGGTGGCGCCCAAGACTCGCAACCAAAAAACCTACACCGACGCGATCCGGCGCAACGAGATCGTCTTCGGCATCGGGCCCGCCGGAACGGGGAAGACGTACCTGGCCGTTGCGCTCGCCGTCGAGGCGCTCAACCGGGGTGAGGTGTCTCGGATCCTCCTTACCCGTCCGGCCGTCGAGGCGGGCGAATCCCTGGGCTTCCTGCCGGGGGATATGATGGCGAAGGTGGATCCGTACTTCCGGCCCTTGTACGACGCCCTCTACGAGATGGTGGATCCCGCCAAGTTCCAGGCTTACCTGGAGCGCGGTATAATCGAGATAGCTCCTCTGGCGTTCATGAGAGGCCGTACCCTGAATGATGCGTTTGTCATACTCGATGAAGCCCAAAACACCACCACCCAGCAAATGAAGATGTTCCTCACCCGTTTGGGGTTTGGCTCGAAGATGGTGGTTACCGGGGATATAACGCAGGTCGACCTGCCGAAAGGGCGTATGAGCGGTCTGGAAGACGCCCGGCGGATTCTCGAAGGCGTGGAAGGCGTCGACTTCGTAGGCCTTCGCCGGGACGACATTATTCGCAGCGACCTCGTCATGCGGATAGTCGATGCTTACGAACGAGTTCAGGAATCCCAAGAACCATAAAATGCGCCCCCGAGAAAAGCCATGACCCCCGGCAACGACTCTTCCGGCACCGTCCGGCGGGCCGATCAACTCCATCGCCCGGCCGGTCGAGTCGAACGCTTCAGGCTCTGGATGGAGAAGCAGCCGAGGAGCCGGCTCTACGTCCTATTGCTGTTCGTGACCTGGCTGTCTCTCACCCTCCTCATAAGCTTCGACGCGCGGACCCTCACAGCCCTTGGATTGTGGGATCGAGACCGGGGTTACCAGGTCGGTACCGTTGCCCAGGAAGATGTATTCGCCCCCCGCAACGTAACCTTTGAGGACCCGGCGGCAACCGAGGAAGCCAGAAACCAGGCTGCCGAGGGGGTGCAGGAGGTGTACCGCCAGGCCCCCAACGTACCGGAGCAGATCGTCGGGGAAGTCCGGGACTATTTCGACGCCGTGCGCGAAATACGCGGCTCCGACCGGTCTACGGATGGAAAGGTCAACGCCATCACCGACACCTCGCCTTTCTATTTGCCGGACAGCCTGGCGCGCAAGATAGTGTTCCTGGATGCCGGGGAGGTGAATGATGTCGAGCAGTTCGTTATCGAGGACCTTAGGGAACTGTACGATTCCACCTCGGTGGCGGACAACGACATAGAGGAGCTTCCCGCATCGGTTATCACGATTTCCGAAGCCCAGAACCGGCTTTCTGAGGCCGCAAGCCGGGACGCCTCGGGGGATGTTGGCGACGCGGTGGAGGTCATAAGCCGGGGGTTCGTGGAGCCCAACTATGTGATTGACCGCCAGGCGACCGAAGAAGCCCGCGATGCCGCGGCCTCGAAGGTCGAGCCGGTAACCCGAACGATTCAGCAGAACCAACGAATAATTTCTCGCGGCGAGGTAGTAGACCGGGAAGATATTGCGCAGTTGGAGGCGCTGCAGGTGGACCGTGCGGCAAACCTCTGGTCGGTGTTCGTGGGGGTGGGGCTCGTGGTGGCCGCCGAAATGGGCATGGCCTGGTACTTCCTGGAGAGGTTTGGACGCCGTTTTCTGAGGTCCAACGCCCTCGTTAGGATAATTTTGGCGGCTTCATTGACCATACTGTTCACGGCGCTGGCCCGGCTCTTCATTACGCTGTCCTTCGATCCTTATCTCACGCCGCTGGCGGGGCTGAGCATAATCGGTACCGTGCTGCTCGGACCCCGGCTGATGTTTCTTATGGTCGTCGTTACGAGCGTGAACGTCGGCATTATCGGGGGCAACGACTTCTACCTGAGCGCTGCCCTATTGCTGGCCTCTGGGTTTGCTATCTATACGGTGGTCCGCGTTGACTCCCGCACCCAACTGCTAAAAGCCGGACTACTCGTGGCGGCCGTAACCGCCCTGGTGACCTTCGCCGTTGGCCTGGTAGGCGGTATTGCCATATCCGGCGCCTTGTGGCAGGGCCTGATCGGGCTCGGCAACGGGTTGCTATCGTTGATGCTGGCTATGGTGTTGCTACCGTTGCTGGAGAATGCCTTCAATATCCTCACGCCCATGAAGCTTCTGGAGCTCTCGGACCCCGGGCGGCCGTTGCTTCACAAGCTCTTGCAGGAAGCGCCCGGCACGTTCAGCCACTCCATGATGGTGGGCAACCTGGCTGAGAATGGGGCCGAGCGTATCGGGGCGAACGCGTTGCTCGCCCGGGTAGGAGCCTACTACCATGATATAGGCAAGCTGGAGCACCCGGCATACTTTATAGAGAACCAGATCTCCCAGATGAACCCGCACAGCACGCTAACGGCGAGCCTCTCGGCCCGGGTCATCCGGCGCCACGTAAAGGACGGCCTGGAAATAGGCCGGGCCTGGAGGTTGCCAGAGGAGATCCTGGAGATAATCGCCCAACACCACGGCTCGACCCGCATCGAGTATTTCTACCGCAAAGCCATCGAGGAAGCCCTGGAAGGTGAGGTCGTACGCGAGGCGGACTTCCGGTACTCCAGCGGGCTTCCGCAGAGCAAAGAAGCCGGCATCGTGATGCTCGCCGATTCCATGGAAGCTACCGTGAAGTCCATCTCGAAACCCACCCCCAAGCGGATCGAAGACGTGGTGGCCGACACGATCAAGCAGAAGCTCGACGACGGCCAGTTCGACGAGTGTAGCCTGACGATGCACGAGATCCACGAGGTCGGCGAGGCGATCCGGGAAGCCCTGATCGGGTTTCTGGGCCCGAGGATCGAGTACCCGGCGCCGGCCGAGTCGGAGGCCACCGGTAAAGCCGCGAGCAAAACAACCTGATAGCCTGAGGTCTAATGCCTTTTTCGGTAGCGCTGGTGAAAAATACTGCCTCTGGCCAACTGGACGCCGGGCGCGCCGCGAGACTGTGCGCGGCAGCTTTTGGCGAGCTAGGCTTCGACTTGAGGCTCATGGGAGAATTGTCCGTGGCCCTGGTGGAAAGCAGCGTCATACGAGAGCTAAACAACGAGTTTCGGGGTATAGACGCCCCGACCGACGTGCTGAGCTTCGAAGTCGACGGACCGTATGGTGAGATGATCGGCGAAATCGTGATATCCCCGGGGGACGTAAGCCCCGAGATGGACCTCGAAGAGGTCGTAGTTCACGGGGCGCTACACTTGGGTGGCCTGGATCATGGCGAGGATTTTGAGGCGAGCGGAATGGCCGAAGTTCAAAGAACCGTGCTGGGAACGCTGGGTGGCTAGAAAAAAGGACGCAAACCCGCAACAGAATGTGGCCCAGAGCTTCAATCATGCCTACCGCGGCCTGGTCTACGCCGTCCGAACCCAGCGCAACATGCGCTTCCACCTCCTGGCCTCCGTCCTGGTCTTGATGGTGAGCTTGCTGGCCGGTGTGAGCAAGCTGGAGCTTGCAGGGCTGATACTCGTTATCATGATCGTGCTCGTAACTGAGATGTTCAATACCGCGATGGAGTTCGCCGTGGACCTCGTTACCAACGAGTACCATCCGCTGGCCAAGCTGGCCAAGGACGTTTCCGCCGGGGCGGTTCTAGTCTCCAGTATCGGGGCCGTGCTGGTGGGGTACTTGATCCTGGTGGACGATCTGGGACCGTTTACTCTAGAGACCGTCGAGAGTATCCGGCTCTGGCCGGGGCATCTTACGCTGGTGGCCCTGATCCTGGTAGTGTTGGTGGTGGTGCTCGGCAAAGCGCTAACGCATTCGCCGAATGCGTTTGCCGGCGGGATGCCGTCGGGACATGCGGCGGTGTCGTTCGCCGGATGGGTCGCCGTGAGCTTTATCGCGGCCGACGGCCGCTACGGCGGCATCGTTTCGCTCGTGGCCTTGCTCATGGCGCTGCTGGTGTGCCAGAGCCGGATCGAGAGCGGAACTCATAACCTCTACCAGGTGGTTGCGGGTGCTATCGTAGGTGTTCTAATTACCGTAGCCGTATTCCAGTTTCTATAGGAGAGGTGGACATGGACTTGCAACGGGCAATGGACTCAGCCAGGAAAGCCGCAAAGAGCGCCTACGCGCCTTACAGCGAGTTTCGCGTGGGAGCGGCTATCGTTACCGAGGGTGAAGCCCTGCATCTGGGATGTAACGTCGAGAACGCCTCCTACGGCCTGACGGTCTGCGCCGAACGGAACGCCGCCGCCGCGATGGCTCTCCAGGATCCCGAGGACATTGCGATACGGTTGGTCGCCATCGCGAGCCCCGATGCCGCGCCGTGCTTTCCCTGCGGCGCCTGCCGCCAGGTGTTGAGAGAGTTCGGCTGCAAGGAAGTCGTCGTGGAAGATGCAGACGGGAACGTTAGCCGGCACCCCTTCGAGGAGATACTGCCCAACTCATTCGGGCCGGAAGATCTGTGACCGGGGCGCTGGCGCGCGACCCGGCGAGCCCGGAGGCTTTCCGTAGCGGCTTCGTCGCGGTCGTAGGCCGTCCGAACGTGGGCAAATCTACCCTGGTCAACCGGCTGGTAGGGGAGAAAGTCTCGATCACCTCTTCCCGGCCCCAGACTACCCGGAGCCCGATCCGGGGTGTGCGAAACGGGCCGGGGTACCAGGCGGTGTTCGTCGATACGCCGGGCTCGCAGAAACCCCGCGACACCCTACGGTCCCGAATGCAACAACAGGTACTAGATAGCCTATCCGAGTCCGATGTGATCCTGCTCCTAGTCGATGCTGACACCGCGCGGGACGGGGTCGGCAGCGGCGACCGCTACGTGGCCCGGCTCGTGGCTTCCTCCGGTACCCCGGCAATAGCGGTGATCAACAAGGTGGACCTGTTGCGGAACGCCACTGAAGCGCTGCCGATAGTAGATGCGGTTTCCGGATTAGGAGACTGGAGGGAAACTTTCCTCCTCAGTGCCACCAGCGGGTTGAACGTGGGACCGCTTATGGAGGCTGTTTCTGATCTGCTACCGTACGGGCCCCGCTACTTCCCGGAAGGCTCCGTGACTGATTATCCGGAGACTTTGATCCTGGGCGAGTACATCAGAGAGAAAGCCCTGAACGTGCTCCGCGACGAGGTGCCCCACGCGGTTGCGGTCGAGATCGAAGAGGTAGATCGTAAAGAGAACGTAACGGTGATCTATGCCATCCTCCACGTCGAGCGTCCCACCCAGCGCATGATAGTACTCGGGAAAGGCGGCAAGACGATCAAACGTATCGGAACGGAAGCCCGCCGCGACGTCGAGCGCCTTTTGGGGACCAAGATTTATCTCGACTTGAAGGTGAAGATCAGCCCCGGCTGGCGGGGAGACACGAAGTTTTTGGAACAGTTAGGGTTATAATACCGCCTACAGATTCCAGGCTTCGTCGGGAGGTACAGCGGTGGGTATGAGGGTGCGGGAATTCGCGAAAACAGTGGACCATACTCTCTTGAAGCCAGACATTCGGGAGCAAGACGTAGTGGACCTGTGCCAGGAAGCTATCCAACATCATTTTGCGGCCGTGTGTGTGCCGCCGTGCTACGTGCGGACGTGTGCCCAGGAATTACGCGGGGTGGATGTGAAGATTGCTACGGTCGTCTCCTTTCCGTTCGGCGCGGATACTATGACGGTCAAGGCGGCGGCGGTTCGGGACGCCATCGTGGGCGGGGCTTCCGAACTGGACGTGGTAATGAACCTTTCGAAGTTCCTTTCAGGAGATTTCAACTATGTCGCCGACGAGCTCACCAACCTCAACCAGGAAATCGGTGTCGTAGCCATGAACAATGGCCTGTCCGACGTAGTGATGAAAGTGATCATCGAAACGGCTTATCTATCGGACAAGCTGAAACAGCTCGCAACCCGGATCGTGGCTTCCAGCGGGGCGGACTTCGTCAAGACTTCTACGGGGTTTGCTCCCTCGGGCGCCACGGTAGAGGATGTTGCGTTGCTCCGGGAGGAAGCTCCGGAGGGCCTCGCTGTAAAGGCTTCGGGGGGCGTTCGCAACCTCGAAGACGCCATGGCTCTCCTGAACGCCGGGGCATCCCGGCTGGGCATGAGCAGCAGTGTAGCCGTCATGGAAGAGGCCGAGAGTGGCGGGTTACAAGAGTAAGGGCATAGTCCTACGTTCCATCCGGTATGGCGAAGCTGACCGGATTCTCGACCTCTACACCAGCGATTGTGGGCTGGTCAGCGCGATAGCGAAAGGCATCCGACGGACTAGATCCCGCTTCGGGGCCCGCCTGGAGCCGCTGTCATGCGTACAGTTCATGGCCTACAGGGGGCGGACCCTGGACACCATAACCCAGGCTGAGGTACTCCGGAGCTTTCAGGAAGTCCGAGAAGACCTGGTCCGTTTCGAAGCCGCCGGTAGCCTCGTAGGCACGGTGCGGGCCCTCTCCGGGGGAGACGAGCCGGATCGCCGCGTCTTTAACTTGCTATACCGGGCGCTGGATAGCCTGGTGCACCGTGAAACGGATTTCGAATCCTTGCAAGCCGCCTTTTCTCTCAAGCTCTCGATGCTGGCCGGATACGCGCCCCAGCTAGATTCGTGCATGGGGTGTGGGCTGGAGGTCGACGAGGTTTCCAACGGACATCTCTACTACGCGGCGGACCTTGGCGGCGTGCTCTGTGAGGAGTGTCGCGTTGTTGCACGAGAGGCCTTCCCGGTGCCGCCGGGTACTATCGGGAGCCTCAGATCGCTCATCTCGAACCCGTTACGCGACGCCAGGATATCCGCCCCGGTCAAAGAGAGCGTCCGGCGGACCGTAAAGTCTCATATATATTCCCACGCACCGGGAACTACGGCCCTCCAAGATCGCAAGCTGCATCACCCTACATGAAGCCGGCCATGAAAGCCTGGGCCTGTACGAGTAGCGTCGGCCGCCGTCGCAAAGAAGAGCCGGACGGTGTCCGCAACGAGTTTCAGAGAGACCGGGACCGCATCATTCACGCCAAAGCGTTTCGGCGGCTAATGCATAAGACCCAGGTCTTTATCGCGCCCGATGGGGATCACTTTCGCACCCGGCTCACCCACACCCTGGAGATGATGCAGATATCTCGGACCATAGCCCGTGCCCTCGGCTTGAACGAGGACCTTACCGAAGCCATAGCCCTCGGCCACGACCTCGGGCACACTCCTTTCGGGCACACCGGAGAGGAGGAGCTCGCCCGAGTTCTAACCCCCCACGGACGGACCTTCCTGCACAACGAACACTCGCTGCGGGTGGTGGAAGTCCTCGAAAAGAACGGGGAGGGCTTGAACCTGACGGCCGAGGTCAGAGACGGAATATTGAACCATACCGGCAAGGGCTACCCCTCGACCCGTGAAGGAGAGGTCGTACGGGTTGCAGATCGGATCGCCTACGTCAACCACGATGTGGACGACGCCTTGCGGGCCGGCATAATAAGCCGGGAAGCACTACCCGAGAGACCGATCGCGATCCTCGGCGAACGAACCAGCAAGAGAATCGACACGCTTGTTCGCGACATGATCTCCACCTCGCGGGATAGGGAACGAATTATGCTCTCGGATGGGGTCTACAACGCGTTGATGGAGCTGCGAAGCTGGTTGTTCGAGAACGTCTACCGTAATCCCCACTCCCGGCAGAGTGAGACAGCAGAGAGGATTATCGCCGAACTTTTCGGCTACTATCTGGATCATCCTGAGGAGCGGGTAAAGAGTGCTTCGGATCCCATAGTCGAGACCGTCGATTACGTTGCTGGCATGACCGATCGCTACGCGCTGGCGGCCTACAAACGGATCTTTCTACCGCAAGACGATGCGATACTCGGCTGAACCGCCGGGACTCCTGCCGGGGTTACGACCGAACAACACCGTTCAGATAGATCTCCTCGAAAAGCCGGGCCAGATACTCGGGAGAGAATTCGCCCTCTGACTTGTACCAAAAGATCGTCCAGTTCAAAAGGTTCAGGATCGCCAGTTCGAGCTCTTTGGCGGATACCTCCCGGGCCAAGACCCCGGCGTCCTGGGCTTCCAAGAGCACGCTGCGGACCAAACTCTCGTACCTGTCCCTGAGCCCCACGACCTCCTCCCGGCGAGCGGATGACAGGGCTTTGAGCTCCGTTAACATCGTCGCGTGTTTCTCTTTGTCTTCGAGCATGGAGACCACGTGCGCCCGGATCATCACCCGAATGCGAGCCAGTGGATCGCTTTCGCCCGCAAGCGCTCGACTCACAGCGTCGTGGATGTTGCCGAGAGACTCCACACAAATATCGTAGAGTAGTTCCTCTTTGCTCTCTATGTGGTAATAGATCGAAGCCTTCTGCACCCCGAGCGACCTGGCGAGCTCCCGAGTAGTGGTTGCAGCGTAGCCCTTGTCCCAGAAGAGCCGTGCGGCTTCGTCCCTAAGCTTCTCCGTCGTAACTGCGCCATCTCGCCGAGCGACGGGTCGTTCCCGGTCCTCCATACGCTCCCTTTTTCGTTGCCTGTAGAGGTTCCACCTCATACTCTAACCGTGATCCCCCCTCAGGGCTACTGTTGCGCGCTGCATCGAACTCAGAAACCAGAGAACACGGTTCTACAGTACGCGGCTCCAAAGCTGCATCCCGCCAACTTTCTATTTCGGGATATTTCCCTTGGGTAGAGTACCATTAGTTCTTAAGGCTGCTCCCGAAACGGCGTACGAGCAAGGTAGGAAAAACGGGCATTGAAGATCTCACAGCGCAGTATCGAAGAGGTGCGGGAGACGACGAGTATTGTCGAGATAGCCTCTGAATTTACAGCCCTGAAGCGACAAGGCACCCGTTACACCGGGCTGTGTCCTTATCCGGAGCACTCGGAGAAGACTCCCTCGTTCAGCGTTTCACCCGAGAAAGGCTTTTACTACTGTTTCGGTTGCGGTAAGGGGGGAGATGCGATCAAGCTCCTAACCGACTTGAGGGACCTGCCTTTCGTCGAGGCCGTTACCTATCTCGCCGAACGCTCGGGCACGAAACTGAACTACGAGGGTGGATCTCGCGCTGACTCTCGGGCCGCCAGGGAGAGACATCAGCGGCGGCGGGCCATCCACAAAGCGTTGGCGGCCGCCGTAGCCTACTACCATAAATACATGGTCCAATCTACCTCAAACCTCGCGGAGACCGCGCGCCAATACCTCGCAAACCGGGGAATTGAGAATTCTTCTATAGTAGAATTTCGTTTGGGGGTTGCGCCGGAGCGTGGCGGGGCCGGTTTCGAGGCGGCGGCTCGCAAGCTGGGCTTGGGCCGGGAGGTGCTCGAGGCGGCTGGCCTTCTTTCGCCTCGGGGTGGGGAGCGGTTTGCGGGTAGGATCACCTTTCCGATCTCGGACCGGCGGGGCCGTATCGTCGGTTTCGGGGCGCGGGCATTGGGGGATGTCCAGCCCAAGTACCTCAACACGCCGGAGACCGAGGTTTTCAACAAGCGGGATCTCTTGTACGGATTCCCGCAAGTCATGGAGCCCATAAGAAGGGAGCGGGCCGCCATGGTAGTCGAAGGCTACACAGACGTTCTGATGCTGTACCAGGCGGGTATTAAGAACGCGGTAGCAACCCTCGGTACGGCCATGACTTCCAGCCATCTCCGGACCCTGAGCAGCTACGCTGACAAGGTCTACGTCCTGTTCGACCCTGACGATGCAGGAGAGAAGGCCATAGAGCGGGCAGCAACTACCGCTGCAGAGTTGAAGCAGGATTTGAGGGTTGTGAGGCTCGACGAGGATCCCGCGGACTGGCTGCTCCATCACTCGTCAGATGAGTTCAGAGAGCTTCTATCCGGGGCGGTGCCGATACTGGAGCATGTCATACGCCGCACCGTGGGCCGCGCGCGCGGGGCGGACGCCACTGAAAGATCCAGGGCCGTTCCCGAACTCCAACGTCTCGTAGCGCAGATAAACGACCCGGTGTTTCACAACGAGGCCGTGCGTTTGTCTGCGGAAGCCGTGGGTGTCGGCCCGGAGGTTTTTCGCCGCGGGCCGCAAGATCCTTCCGCTGCGCCTCCGGAAGATGGAGAAGCCGCAACTACGGACCCGCATTCGCAGGCCGGTGAGGAGCTGCTCGCCCTGATCCTGGCCAGACCGGAGATCGGCGCGAAGCTGTTCAGAGAAGGACTACAAAGCGCGGTATTACCCGAGCCTGTAGGTTTGTCGGCGCAGGACTTTGGCACCGAGGGCCAGGCACGCCTGTTCGCCCTGCTAAGCAAACACCCCGGTAGAGATTTCGATAGCATAGTCTCCGACGAGCGGGCCCGGCCCCTGCTGGATGAAGTCGGACGCCTCCAGGCAGTGGGCGAGAGGCTTTATCCTACGCCGGCTGCTGCAAGAGCTGCCTGGCTACGAGTCAAGATACTGAGTCGGGAGCGCAACAAGAACCAGACCCAAGATTATGACGAAAAAAGCCGCCTGCAGGGCGAGATCCAAGTCCTCAGAGAGGCTCTCAGAGCTACAGCTGATCAGTCTTGAAGCCTGGCTCCAGGAGCCGTATAATCTCTCCCGCACAGTATTCCCCTGTAGCTCAATCGGCAGAGCATTCGGCTGTTAACCGAAGGGTTGTAGGTTCGAGTCCTACCAGGGGAGCCCGATGCCGACAACCGGCGCCCGCGGGCCCATAGCTCAGTTGGTTAGAGCATCCGACTCATAATCGGACGGTCCCAGGTTCGAGTCCTGGTGGGCCCACTCCAGATCTCCAAGACCTCCACCCTGGCCGATGCTTCCTGCTCCTACTCCCCAGCCTACCGTTCCGAACGACTACGGTATAAGTTTCCCAAACCACTACATATAGCGGTTGTCGCCGACTGCAATCTATATATCCGTAAAGGCTCGATGCGCCAGCCGAGCTTCAGCTAGAATCCGGCTCGTGTCTGATGGGGGAGCTATACCCTAGGAGGGAGGGAATGGGGATCAGATTGCGCGACTTTTCGGCGTAAAACCGGAGAAAACTGCCCCGGGATTGCGAAATTACGTACTGTATGCAAGAATTTCCGAAGTCGTGGGTCAAAATGGTACGTAGTGGGAGGCGAGGACCCTGGCTCTTTTAGGCGAGTACGAGCACACCCTGGATGAGAAAGGGCGTCTCACCCTCCCTTCCCGTTTGCGGCCCTACTTTGACGGGGGCATAGTGGTTACCAAGGGGGTTGACCGTTGTTTATTCGCTTTTCCTCCCGAGGAGTGGGCGGTATTCAAGGCCAACATCAAGGCTAACGCCGATCTGACGGCAAAAGGCCGCCAGCTCTCGCGGATGTTCTTTTCGATGGCTTTCGAGGCGGCCCTGGATCGGCAGGGTAGGGTTTTGGTCCCCACGAAGCTCGCACGATATGCGGGGTTGGAGCGTGACGTAACCATAACCGGGGTTGACGATCGGTTGGAGATCTGGGATTCCGGCGAGTGGGGTAGGTACGTCGAAGGGGCTGACGACTCGTTCGGTGAAATAGTCGAAGAGTTCGCGGGACGGGAGTTCATAGGGTGATGGCTGCCGAACATCGTCCGGTACTGGTGGAAGAAGCAGTCTCGGAGCTTGCTCTTGGTGACGCCACTACGGTCGTGGACGCTACCTTCGGTGGCGGGGGGCATACGCGGAGAATGCTCGAAGAGCTTTCCCCAGGTGCGGAGGTGATAGGCGTAGATCGGGATCCCGCCGCAGAAGCCAGGGCGTCGCTTTTGGAAGACCCGCGCTTCAAGTTTGTCGCCGGGCCCTACGACGAAGTCCTCGGCCAGATGGGCGAAGCTGGCAAGCGGGTGGACGCGATACTGTTCGATCTCGGGCTCTCCAGCTACCAGATAGACGAACCTGAGAGAGGCTTTAGCTACGTCGACCCGGGACCACTCGACATGAGAATGGATAATACCTCGGGCCTATCGGCGGCAGAATATCTCAACACCGTCGAGCTGGATGAATTGGTCTGGGTGCTCCGGGAGTACGGAGACCTTCCTCGCGGACAGGCGCGACGCGTAGCGCGGGAGATTCGGGACCGGAGGCCCCTGGTCGCCACGGGGGACCTCACCGAGGCTGTCAGGGGTGCGGTCGGCTGGGTAGAGAGGGGCGGTAATCCCGCCAAGAGGGTATTTCAAGCCATCAGAATTCGGGTCAACGACGAGTTAGAGAGCCTCAGCCGGGCGCTCGACGCGACGGAGCGCCTGCTCGTGCCGGGTGGACGGCTGGCGATAATTACGTTCCATTCCGGTGAAGATCGCATAGTGAAGCACTTTATCTCGGATCGCACCGGACGCTGTGTTTGTCCGCCGGACCTTCCGGTCTGCGCCTGCGGTGCGCGAACGGTATTCCGGAAAGGGCCGGTGCTGCGGCCGTCGGAACGCGAAATACAGGAGAACCCGCGAAGCGCTTCTGCCCGGCTCCGGGTTGCCGAGAAGGTCGGGGAGTCAACCTGATGGCGGCTCCGCAGCGACAGCTACAGCCGGCGCCGCGCGTCGGGGAGGCCGCGCCCAAGCGGGCGACAGGCGGCGGGGATCGCCGCAGGAGCAACCTCGAGCGGCGGAGGTTCGCCGTGCTGGTGGTGGTACCGGTGGTGTTGATGTTGGGGAGCATCTACCTCCACACGGTGGCGGCCGATCTCGGGGGCAAGACCGGGGCCCTGCAGGAGGAACGCGCCACGCTACTAGTAGAGAAGGAGCGCTTGGAGGTAGAGGTTGCGGACCTCTCCGCCCCGGGTCGCGTTCGCTCGCTGGCCCGACAGAACCTGGGGATGAAAGCTCCTGCTGCTGAAGACATGATTACTTATGACGTGGAGGATGGAAAAGAGAATGCCGGACAAGAGGTACAGGAGGGGGCCAGGTAGTACTGGCACTGTACGTACTTCGCGAAAAAAGGGCGGCCGGTTTCGCAAGGAGGCCGGCTCGAATAGAAATGAGCGGCGGGGACCAGAAGCTAGAATCGTCTCCCTCGAAAAGCGCGGCAGGCGGTCGAAAAGAAGAGCTTCCCGCAAAGGGACCACCTCGCACCCGGCACGAGAGGTCGGCCGGCCGAGGATAAGGCTAGTATTGGTGGCGGTCGCACTGGTGTGCCTGTTGCTCGGAGGCCGTGCCGTTTATTTGAGCGTTGCTAGTAGCGATGCTGTCCAGGCTCTAGCCGCCGAGCAACCTGCTCAAGAAGACCCTGCGGCGAAAGACCGGGGCGATATATTGAGCGCGGACGGTAGGCAACTCGCCACGAGCTTGCAGAGATATCGTCTGATCTCTACGCCCTACCAGATCGAAGACCCCGAAGAGACCGCCTCCACGCTTTCGAACGTCGTTGGGGATGAGCTCGGCCAGAACAAGGAGCAGATAAAGGCCGCGCTCACGAAGCAAGACAGTAAAGGCAATCTCCGGGGGTACAGCATTGTAGGCTCGATCGAGCCGCAGGCGGCCGAGAAGGTCCGGGAACTCGAAGTCGAGGGGCTGACCCTTACCCCGGTCCCGGTAAGAACGTATCCTGACGGACAACTCGCGAGCCAGACCATTGGTTATTTGGGAGATTACGGCACGGCGTTCGGCGGTATCGAGGCGCGCTACCAGAAAAAGCTCGAAAGTGGCCAAGATGTCACCTTGACCGTTGACGCAGCCGTCCAGCAAGAACTAGAGAAGGAGCTAGAAGGCGTAGTCGAGGAGCACAAAGCAAAGAGCGCCCTGGGCGTTGTGATGAGGGTGGACGACGGCGCTGTGGTGGCACTCGCCGGCGTCCCCAGCTTTGACAACAACCAGTTCGAGAAAGCGGAGCCCGAACTGCAACGCAATAGGGTTTTGACAGATCCCTACGAACCCGGCTCTACCTTCAAGCCGTTTACGATGGCGGCGGCCCTGGAGGAAAGAGCGGTTTCTACGGAAGACTGGTTTACAGTTCCCGACCACATGCAAGTTGCCGATCGGGTGATCCACGACTCCGAGCCACACGAAACAAAGTATATGCAGCCAAAGGACATCCTTGAACAGTCGAGCAACGTTGGTACGATCCAGGTTGCCCAGCAGCTCGGTGGAGCGCGGCTCGAAGATCGTATTCGGAGCTTCGGATTTGGAGAGGCTACCGGGATCGATTTTTGGGGCGAAGACCCAGGCGTGGTCCCGGCTTACGAAGATTGGAGCGGTACTTCCATAGGTAACATTCCTATAGGCCAGGGGCTGACGGTTACGCCGCTACAACTCGTCACCGGGTACGCGTCCCTCATCAACGGCGGGACTGCTGTCGAGCCCCACATGCTGCAAAAGGAAGGTGAGCCCGAGCAAGGAAAGCGAATGATAAGCCGAGAGACCTCCGATATAGTACGCGGGATGCTAGAAAACGTGGTCGAAAAAGGCTCCGGCCACATGGCCCAGATACCCGGCTATACGGTAGGCGGAAAAACAGGAACCTCCCAGAAAGTAGATCCCGAAACCGGGGCTTACGCCTTCAAGCACATTGCCTCCTTTGTCGGGTTTGCACCGGCCTCGGATCCCGAGTACGTGGCCCTCATAGTGGCCGACGAGCCCCAGACCGACTATTGGGGAGAAGTAGTCGCCGCGCCGGCCTTCCAGGAGCTCATGAGCTTCACGCTCGGGTATTACAACGTTCCGCCCGACCGGAAACGGCCCGAAGATGCGAAAGGTGAGAACCGGTGAAACCTGCTGCGCTAATCGAGGTGGTCCACGCCTTGGGTGCCAGGTTGGTTGGCGGCGACGAAAAAGCCGTGGTACGCGGGACTGCCGTGGATTCCCGGCTCGTGCGCCCCGACCAGCTCTTCTTCGCCTTGCGGGGTGCCAAGGATGGTGCGGAGTTCGCCCCCGAAGCCCACCGGCGCGGCGCGGTGGCAACGGTGGCCGAGCGGCCGCTGGAGGTGCCCACTATCGTCGTCGACGATTCGTTGGAGGCGTTGCAAAAGCTGGCCCGGTGGAGCCTTTCCGGCCCGGCCGCTCCAGCTCCAACGGTCGTGGGTATCACCGGGACCGTGGGGAAAACAACTACCAAAGACGCGCTGGCGGCGATCCTGCGGTCGTCCGGACACAAGGTCTGCGCGACCGAAGGGAACTTCAACAACGAGATCGGACTTCCCCTGACGGTTCTTGCGGCCGGCGAGAGGACCGAGGCGCTGGTGCTCGAAATGGGCGCCACCCACGTTGGAGATGTTGCGGCGCTCTGCGAGGTAGCTCCCCCGCAGGTCGGTGTCTTGACCGCGGTAACGCCGGTACACCTGGACTCGTTTGGTAGCCTCGAAGCCCTGGCTTCAGCAAAGGGAGAGCTGGCCCAGGCCGTACCAGAGAGCGGGGGTTTCGTGGCTCCCGCAGGCGTACCGGCGGCCGCTACCGGGGGAAGCAAACGTTTTGCCCGGCGGGTGACCTTTGATCTCGGAGCATCCGACCCGGTTGACCTGTGGGTCTCTCAGGTCGAGGAAGGTGAGGAAGGGTTGCGCTTCGTGGTTCACACGGAGGACGACTCGGCCGAAGTCGTCGCCCCCGTCTTCGGCACGCACCTGATCGTACCCATGCTCGCGGCTTTTGGTGGGGCGCTGTGCCTCGGCGTCGGGCTTGACGCGTGTGCCCGCGGCATCTCGCGGATAAAGCGGACGGGGCTCAGAGGCGAAGTCTACCGGTTGCGGGATGAAATCGTGATCTACGACGATTCCTACAACGCCTCGCCGGCGGCGATGGTCGCCGTGTTGCGCTACGGCGCGGAGCAAGCCCGCCGTCGGGAGCGGCGCTTTGTAGCGGTCCTCGGCAGCATGTTCGAGCTAGGTTCGGGTGCCCGCGCCTACCACCAGGAGATAGGCAAACTCGCCGACGAGGTCGGCGTAGACCTCCTGGTGACGGTCGGAGACGAAGCCCGCTGGTACGCGGAGACCTTCTCCGGCGACACCCTCTCGTACTCCGACGCGGGCGGAGCCGCCGCAGGACTCCAGAATGCGCTCAACGGCGGCGAATACGTCGTCGTCAAAGGGTCGCGGGGTGTAAACCTGGACCACCTGACACTTGAACTTAAGGAGAGGCTGGCCCTTGTTTAGCGTAATCTTAGGTGCAGGTATAGCCTTTCTGGTTACCGTCATGCTGGGCTCGAGGTTTATAGATTACCTTCAGGTCCGGAAGTTCGGGCAGTTCGTTCGGGAGGAGGGGCCACAGACACACCTGGTCAAGGCTGGCACGCCGACGATGGGGGGTGTCTTGATGTTGATAGGTTTGTCAGCGGCTCTGCTGGTCGTTGCGCGGCCCAACGTTGCGACCCTCACGACTTTGCTGCTGGTTTCGTCGGTAGCCGGCATCGGCCTGTACGATGACTGGCAGAAGATCTCGACCCGGAGGTCCGAGGGGCTGAGCGTCCGGTACAAGTTTCTCCTGTTGACCCTAACGGTGGTGTTGGCAGATATCCTGGCGCTCCGCTACGTGGGGGTGACCCAGAACGTGATCATCCCGAGCTGGGACCGCAACCTGGTGTTGGGATCCGGAATCGTCGGTGTCGCGCTCTTTAGCGGCTTCTTGCTATTGGTGATCGTCGGTACCACGAACGCCGTCAACCTTACGGATGGTCTGGACGGACTCGCGGCCGGGGCAGCCAGTATCTCGCTACTGGTCTACACCGCGATAGCTTTCCTGGAGCGTCAATACGACGTCGCGATAGTCTGCGGCGCGATGGTCGGGGCGCTCATCGGGTTTCTCTGGTACAACTCCCACCCCGCCCAGATCTTCATGGGGGACACGGGTTCGCTGGCGATCGGGGGCGTCCTTGCCGCAGCGGCCGTGCTGACGAAAACCGAGATATTGCTGCCCATCATCGGTGGGCTGTTCGTGGTAGAAGCGCTGTCGGTGATCGTCCAATATTCAGTCTGGCGCCTGAGCGGTCGCCGCCGCCGGCTGTTCAAGATGGCGCCGATCCACCACCATTTCGAGATGTCCGGCTGGCAGGAAAGCAAGATCGTGGTGCGTTTCTGGATCGTACAGGTCGTTTTCGCCGCAGCAGGTTTTGTTCTCTACTACTTCTTCCTCTACAGCCAGGTGTGAGGGGCATGAAACCATGAAAAATCTCGTCTATGGTCTCGGGGAGTCTGGACTCTCCGCGACCCGAGCCTTGCTCGAGCGTGGACAAGAAGTCGTGGCGGCTGACGGGCGGAGCGCCGCCGGGCTGCATGAGGCGCTCGAGGACCTGGGTGTGGACGGACGTCTCGGGGCGGGACCCGAAGTTCTCGACGGCGTAGAACGGGTCATAGCCAGCCCCGGTATCAGCCCCCGCGAGCCGGTCCTCCGGTCGGCGGAACACCGCGGCATTCCCGTCTACTCAGAAATTGCGCTCGGGTTGGAGCTGCTAGATCCAAAGGTCAAAATCGTGGCGGTCACCGGGACCAACGGGAAGACCACCGTCGTCGACATGGCCCGGACCCTCCTGGAGGCGGCGGGTGTTCACCACACGGTGGCCGGCAACTCCTGGCGGGCTTTGACCGGGTGCCTGAACGAAGCCCGGGAAGCGGGCACGCTCTTGCTGGAGGTTTCATCGTTTCAGCTCCATTATCTTGAACCGGGCGGGCCAAAATTCGACGTCGCCGCACTCCTCAACGTCAGGCCGGACCATCTGAACTGGCACAACTCATTCCGGGAGTACGCGGAGGACAAGCTGCGCGTGTTCGAGGGGCAGGGCGCAGAGGACCTCTCGCTGGTTAGCGCCGCGGATTCCTTCAGCCGTGCAGCTGCCGGGTCGCTCCTTTCGGAGGTGCTTGTAGTCGGTGGCGACAGTACGGGGGTCCGCGACCACGAGCTGAGGTTGCGGGGCGAGCCGCTGGTATCGAAGCCGAGTTTACCGTTCGCCGGCAGACACAACTACGAAAACGCCCTCTTCGCGGCGGCCGCGGTAGAGAGGCTGGGAGTTTCAAGGGCGGACATCGAGTTCGGGCTCCGGCGCTACAAGCCCATGGCGCATCGAATAGAGCTGGTGGCAGAGCGAGCGGGTGTGGCGTACGTGGACGATTCGAAGGCGACCAATCCTGCTGCTACGGCCGCCGCGTTGGAGAGCTTCGAGGAACCGATCCTACTGATCCTCGGCGGCTCCAAAAAAGAAACCGAATTCGCTGAAATCCTGCCGCACTTGACGAAGTGCCGGGCGGTAATCTGCCAGGGAGCGGCAGGACCTACGATAGCGGAGTACCTGATCGGGGCCGGTTGGGGACCTATCGTCTACCGGACTCCAGACGTTGCGCGGGCCGTAGCATTGTCCGGGGAGATGGCGAAGCGTGGGGACACGGTGCTCTTGTCGCCCGGTTGTGCGAGCTTCGACCAGTTCGCCAGCTACTCCGAGCGGGGGGATGTGTTCGCCCGACTCGTCGCGGGCGGTCAGGAGGCCGGGAAAGCCGTCGGGGGATGACCAGTCTCCGCACAAACCTGCTGTCGGTGGCGCTGGCGCTCTCGCTGCTGGGGCTGGTTATGGTTTATTCCGCGACTTACCGGGACTTTGGCGCCCACTACCTCCTTTTGAGGTTGGGGCACCTGGTTCTCGGAGTGCTCGCTTTTCTGGTAGCGAGCCGCATTCGGTATACGGCCTGGCGGCGGCTGGCGCCGCTGTTGTATTTCGGGGTGCTGGTGAGCCTGATCGTGGTGCTCATTCCGGGAATAGGGGTCGAAATCGGGGGAGCGCGGAGGTGGATCGACCTCGGTGTGATCAGCCTGCAACCCGCGGAGTTCGCCAAGATTGCGGTCGTTGTCGTGCTGAGCTGCGCCGTGGCCCGGTACCGGCCGGGATCGAAGCTACCCATCGGCCCGATCCTGGGCGTCGCCCTGATCTTCGTGCTGGTAGTCCTGGAACCGGATTTCGGTACCTCGGTGGTGATCCTGAGCGGGGTGGCGGGGGTGCTGTGGGCTTCGGAGTTGAGAACGAGGGATTTGGTCCTCGCGAGCGCCGGGGCCTTGGCAGTCTTGATCGGCGTGATGTGGCTCGAACCGTATCGGAGGGAGCGCTTCATGACTTTCCTGGACCCCTGGGCTACCTCGGATAGCTCCGGCTACCAGATAGTGCAGTCGTTGGTGGCCATAAAGAGCGGCAGCGTTTTCGGGCTCGGTGCCGGTGCCGGAGGTGAAGGGGTCGTGGTCCCCGAAGTTCAGACCGACATGATATTTGCCCTGATCGGAGAAGAGCTAGGCTTGCTCGGGATGATCCTGGTAATAGGCGCGTTCGGGTTCCTCGCGATCGCGGGGTTCAAGATCGCGCTTCAGGCACCCTCGGTCATGGCGCGTTGTCTGGCGGCGGGCCTCGCCACGATGCTGGCTGCGCAGGCAATTTTCAACATAGGTGCGGCCATGAACCTCCTGCCCCTCGCCGGAATGACCCTGCCCTTTGTAAGCTATGGAGGCTCCAGCCTGATAGTTTGCTTTTTGGCCGTTGGAATTCTCTACCGGATATCGGAGGATAGTGAGAGAGCAAGAGAGATCAGGCCCCGCAGAGGCGTCGGGGACGGCGGGGTCGGGCCCGGTGCGGGTTTTGATCGCCGGGGGCGGTACCGGAGGGCACGCGATACCGGCGCTGTGCGTGGCGGCTAGTTTGCGAGATCGGGGCGCGATAGTGCAATTCGTTGGCGCGGCTTCGGGTATAGAAGCAGACCTCGTACCCCGCGCGGGCTACAAGTTGCACCCGCTGAACCTCAAGGCTCTTGCCGGTGGGCCGGTATCCCGCGCCCGCGCCGCACTGCTCTTTCTGCGCGCGCTGGGGCGCTGCCGGCGCCTGATCAAGGAGTTCGAGCCCGGCGTGGTGTTCGGGGTCGGGGGATACGCCAGTGCCCCGGCGGTGATCGCGGCGAGCACCACGAACGTGCCGACCTTCCTCCACGAACAAAACTCGGTGCCCGGTAGGACCAACCGTTTCTCGGGCCGCTTTACCGATGAAGTCTTGCTCACCTTCCCCGCGGCAAAGAGGTTCTTTAAGAAAGCCGCCTGGGTTGGAATGCCGACCCGGGAGGAAGTTTTCCGGGCTTCCAGAGAAGAAGCCCTCGAAGAACTGGGCCTGGAGCCTCCGGTCGTCCTGATCTTCGGCGGCAGTGGGGGAGCCCTCAAGATCAACCTGGCGGCGGAGAAGGCTTTTCGGGGTGAAACGCCGTACACGGTGGTCCAGATTGCGGGACGCCGAGACTATCCCCGACTTTCTACGGATAATCCGCGACACCTTATCTTAGAGTACGCGGATGAGATCTGGCGGTACCTCGCGGCGGCGGATCTGGTGGTAATCCGGTCGGGCGCCGGCTCCCTTTTCGATACCGCCGCCGCTGGCAAGGCATCGATCCTCATACCTTTCCCCTACGCTGCCGGAGACCACCAGCTGCAC
The DNA here is from genome assembly GCA_050331175.1 of Rubrobacteraceae bacterium. GTDB lineage: Bacteria > Actinomycetota > Rubrobacteria > Rubrobacterales > Rubrobacteraceae > SIRX01. Next base: position 27,084 of record JBHJHC010000051.1, read on the forward strand.
AACGCACATTATTTCACCGGTCACGGGGCGGCGGAGCTCCTCCTCGACTCGGAGGTAAGCCCCGTGACCCTTCGCCGGAGGATAGAGGACTTACTAGACGACGATCAGCGCCGCGAGGAGTTGGCGGCGCGCGTGAGCGAGCTGGCAACTCCCGAGACATCAGAGAGGGTAGCCGAGAGACTGATACGGGCTGCCGAGCGAAAAGGAGCGAAACGGTGAAGATTCACATGATAGGTATCGGCGGTGCCGGGATGAGCAGCATCGCCGAAGTGCTGCACCGAAAAGGACATCTTGTTACCGGCTCGGACCTGAAAGACTCTCCGTATACTAGTCGGCTCAAGGATGCCGGGATCCAGGTGTTTATCGGGCACGCCGCAGATCAGGTCGGAGATGCCGAACAGGTCGTAACCTCTACCGCTATTCCGTCGACGAACCTGGAGCTTCTGGAAGCCCGCCGGCGCTCGATTCCCGTAATCCCGCGGGCCGCGGCCCTCGCCACCATTCTGGACGATGGGAATAGCCTCGCTGTTGCCGGAACTCACGGCAAGACGACAACCACCAGCATGACGGCCCACGTACTCAAGGCTTTGGGCGAGGACCCGACGGCTTTGGTGGGAGGGGAGCTCAACGATATAGGGAGCAACGTGGCCTTCGGGCGCCCCGACATGATCGTGGCCGAAGCCGACGAGAGCGATCGCTCACTACTCTACCTTCACCCAAAGGCTGCCATCGTTACCAACGTCGAGTTCGACCACCCGGATTTCTACGCTTCGCTGGATGATGTGTTCGACACTTTCAAACAGTTCGTCCACTTCTTGCCAGAGTGGGGGCACCTGATCGTCTGCGCCGAGGATCCTCTATGCCGCCAGCTGGCTGAAGCGGCGCCTTGTCCGGTTACTACCTACGGTATTTCCACCGGTGACTTGCAGGCTGACATCCTCTCCCCAAACTCCTACACGTTGTGGGAGGATGGCCTGGAACGGGGTCCGGTGGAGCTGGGGGTCTACGGCCGCCACAATATCCTCAACTCTCTAGCCGCCGCCGGTGTAGCCCGGTGGCTCGGACACGAACCTTACGAGGGGGCACTGAGCCTCAAGTCCTTCAGTGGTGTGCGGCGGAGGTTCCAGATCAAAGGCGAAAGAGAAGGCATCCGGGTCGTGGACGATTACGCCCACCATCCTACCGAGCTCTCCTCGACCCTGCAGGCCGCCCGGTCCACGACCCGGGGACGGGTCATTGCGGTCTTCCAGCCGCACCGGTACAGCCGGACCAAGAAGCTGCATCGTGAGTTCGGCGAGTCGTTCGGGGCGGCGGACGCCGTCTTGATCACGGACGTCTACGGGGCGGGTGAGATGCCCCAGCCCGGCGTAAACGGAAAGCTCATCGTCGATGCTATCTGTGAAACTCCCAAGCATCCCGACGTTTACTATGTTCCCGAGCAACGCGATATTCCACAGGTCTTGCGGACTATCTCCGGGGCTGATGACACCGTCCTGACTATGGGAGCCGGGGATATTACGGGCGTGGGAGACGAGCTGCTGGAGATCCTGGAGCATAGCTAATGAGGCGCTTCCTGCGGCCGATTAGCCTGTCCCTGGCAGCCGCCGGGCTGACAGCCGTGACGGTCTACATCGCCGCGTACCTGACCTACCCGGTTACCGGCATCCAGGTCGAGGGCACCCGGATGCTACCCGAAACCAAGGTCTGGAACTCCGTCTCCGACCACGCGAGCCTCCTGACACTCAATGCCGCGCTCCTGGAGAGAAAGCTTAAGTCTAACTCTTGGGTTGAAGATGCTGAAGTGTCAAAGAATTGGAGATCCGGTATAGTTGCGATCGAGGTTGAGGAATATCGGCCGGTCTTGAGAGGAGAAGTGAATGGCCGGGAGGCTATCTATGCGATGGACGGTACGAGGCTTCCGAAGTTGGGAGGAGTGGAGCTGTCCGCTGTCGAGCTTAGCGAGAACCGCCTAAGGAGTGTTTTGAGTAGTAGCCGGGTCCTTGAAGCGAACGGCGTGGAAGTAGAGCTGGTGTCCGGGACCGATGCCGGAGGCGTCGAGGCGATCGTTGACGGCCGGCGCGTGATCTTCTCGGGGCCGGTTCGGGAAGAGCAGGCCCGGGCCCTGCCGGAGATCATGGCTCAAAATCAAGACGCCGCGGTCTTCGACCTCCGCTCGCCGGGGCGGATAGCGGTCCGGCCAGAACAGGCTCAAGAAAGATCCGGCAGCTAGTGGAGGGCCCGTGACAGAGAGGGTAGTCCATGGCATAGACGTAGGTACCACCAAAATCGTTGCTCTTTCGGGAAGGGTAGACGACCAGCGTGGTCTGGTCGAAATCCTGGCCATGGGTGAAGCGCCGAGTCACGGGTTGAAACGCGGGGTGGTGGTAGACCGCGAGGCGGCGGCAGACTCGGTGGCGGAGGCTATGAACTCCTGCGGCATGGGGGACGTGCCCGTGGTGGTCGGATTGGCCGGCAGCCACGTCTCCTCGTTCAACACCGAAGTTACGCTACTGAACCGGAGCCGGAACCTCGCGATAACGGAGAGGTTCGTCCGAAAGCTGGAACATGAGGCCCGGCAAGTGAGTATCGGTGAGGACGACCAGGTCATCCATGTCGTTCCCCGGGGCTACGTATTAGACGGCTCCGAAGGCGTCCTGTCTCCCGTAGGGCTCGCCGCCCGCAAGGTTACGATGCGGGCCCACGTGGTCACGGGCGCTATCTCCAGCATTCAAAACCTCCTGTACGTGGTGGAAGACTGCGGGGCCCGCGTCTCGCGGGTCGCCCTGGAGCCACTGGCTTCCGCCGAGGCCTGTCTCGGAGCCGCAGATCGCGACGCCGGCGCCGTTCTCATCGACGTCGGAGGCGGCACCACGGACCTGGCGATCTTTCTCAACGGTGGCCTGGTTCACACAGCCGTCATACCGATCGGGGGCCAGAGCTTCACGTCCGATGTAGCCTACGGTCTGAAGCTGCCCTACGAGAGCGCCGAGAAACTCAAGGTCCGGTACGGAACGGTACTCTCCCGCATCGTTGACCCGGTAGCCGCCGTAGGCCTCAACCGGCGCCACTACAACGCCCATTTCCTAAGCCAGATCCTGGAGTACCGGGGCCAGGAAGTCTTCGATTACGTGAGCAACTCACTTGCAGAAAACAACCTCACCAGCAAGATCTCCGGTGACGTGGTGCTTACCGGCGGTGGGGCTTTGCTGGACGGTATGACCGAGCTTGCGGAGGATGTACTCGGCGCCCCCGCCCGAACCGCGGCACCGGCCGGCATAGACGGAGACTTTAACGTTTTACGAAAGCCTCAGTACTCGACCTCAGTCGGATTGCTAAACTTCGCCGCGAGGCAGCATAAAGTTAAATCTAAAGGTGAAGGTGCAAGAGCTACCAGTTTTGGTAGCATAGTGGCGGCCATCAGAGGCTGGTTCCGGGGAGTGTGATCCGGGCGGCGGTGAAAGAACGGTTAATGGAGGGTTGAGAGCGGTATGTTGGATGCGGGTACTAACTACTTGGCGGTAATAAAAGTTGTCGGCATTGGCGGCGGGGGGACCAACGCCGTGAACCGCATGATCAACTCTGGTTTGCAGGGGGTTGAGTTTATAGCGGTGAACACGGATGCCCAGTCGCTCCAGATGTGTGACGCGGATCAGAAGATCCACATCGGGGAGAAGATAACCCGCGGGCTGGGAGCCGGGGCCGACCCTAAAATCGGGGCGGAGGCGGCTGAGGAGAACAAAGCGGATATCGAGGAGTCGATCCGGGGCGCCGACATGGTTTTCGTCACTGCGGGCAAGGGTGGCGGAACCGGAACCGGGGCTGCACCCGTGGTGGCCAAGATCGCCCGGGAGTCCGGAGCCCTCACGGTAGGCGTGGTGACGCGGCCGTTCGCCTTCGAGGGGCGGCGGCGTTCTACTTATGCCGAAGAAGGAATCAAACGGCTCAAAGAAAACGTTGACGCGCTCATCATAATCCCGAACGACCGGCTCCTCGACGTTGCCGAGAAGCGCACCACGATGATGGACGCTTTCAAGATGGCGGACGACGTGCTCCGGAAAGGTGTCCAGGGTATTACCGATCTCATCACGGTTCCGGGTCTTATCAACCTGGACTTCGCCGACGTGCGGACGATCATGCGGGATTCCGGGTCGGCACTCATGGGCATCGGAAGCTCAAATAGCGAAAACCGGGCTTCGGAGGCGGCGAAGGCCGCGATCTCCAGCCCGCTGCTCGAGGCCAGTATCGAGGGGGCCACCGGGATTATCCTGAACATCACCGGTGGGAGCGACCTCGGGCTCTTCGAGGTCAACGAAGCCGCGGAGATCGTCCACAACGCCGCCCACCAGGAGGCCAACCTGATCTTCGGGGCCGTCGTGGATGAGAGCTTCGGAGACCGGGTCAACGTCACCGTCATCGCTACGGGGTTTGACCAGAGGATGGCGAACCAGCGGCGGGCCGAGCGGCCCGGGCTGGAGTTCGATAACGAAGAGCTGGCGGCTCCCGCTTCGCAAGAAGGCGACGCCCTCGACATCCCGGCTTTTCTGCGGCGCCGCTAGATAGCTGCGCTAAAATAGCGGCGTGGACGTTACGTCGCCATGGAGATTGAAGACCGCCTCCGGCCACGAAAATGCCGGAGGCGTTGTCTATGTTGCGCCGGATCCCGAACCCGAAGTGGCTCGGGTCCAGTTCTTTACCCGCCGGGGAGGGGTCTCCCGGGCGCCGTTCGATAGCTTGAACGTCTCAACGAAGGTCGGGGACGAGCCGGACGCCGTTCAAGAGAACCTATCCCGGATCAGGGAAGCGTTGGGCGGTAACCCTTCCGCCTGGGTACGCCAGGTCGCCGGAGCCGCCGTCGAGCGGGTTTCAGGACCCGGCTTTGCGGGGGAGGCCGACGCGCTCATTACCGACCGCGACAACCTGGCACTCGTTGTTGCCGTGGCCGACTGCGTGCCCGTGGCGCTGGTTGGGGAGATCGACGTGAGCATGGTGCACTCCGGCTGGCGGGGGACGCTCTCCGGTATCTCCGGTAGGGCCGTGCGCCGGATGGGATCCGGCGACGTCCGGGCGTACATAGGCCCGGGCATCCGCCGGTGTTGCTACGAGGTGTCCGAAGAGCTTGCGGACGATTTTGCCGGCAGATTCGGGCGTGAAGTAGTTTCCGGCCGGAACCTCTCTTTGCCGGATGCGATCTCGGTAGATCTCGAAGCGGCGGGCATCGGAGGGGTGTACGACCTCGGTTTATGTACCGGATGCCGCCCGGACCTCTTTTATTCTCACCGCAAGCAGGGGCCGCTCACCGGCCGGAGCCTGGCTTCGGTGACAAGAATTTCGTAGTGGAAGACAAGGTTTCTGCCAGCCGGGTAAAGGAGAGGGTTCAGGCCACCAGAGAGAGGGTCCGCGCCGCGCTGGAGCGTAGCGGCCGCGGGCCGACGGACGCCCGCATCCTGGTCGCCAGCAAGTATTACGGGGTCGAGCAGATCTCCGCGTTGGAGGAAGCCGGCGTAGGATTGCTGGGCGAGAATCGTTTGGACGACCTGATCCGCAAACAGGAGATCTTCGGAGACAAATTCGAGTGGCACTTTATCGGGCACCTGCAGCGCCGGAAAGCGAAAGACGTGATTCCCCGGGTAAGCCTAATTCACTCGGTTGATTCGGAGCGGTTGATCGGAGAGCTGCACAAGCGGGCTCCCGAAGCCGGAATCGAGATCCTATTGCAGGTGAACGTGAGTGGCGAGGAAACAAAGTACGGGATCGGTGAAGAAAGAGTCGAAGATCTCCTGTTCGCGGCGGCGGAGACAGAAGGCCAGGTTCGCGTCAGGGGTCTCATGACGATAGCACCGCTGGTTGAACAAGCGGAGGATGTGCGCTATGTTTTCGCAAAACTCAGAGAGATCCGTGATAGGCTACGGCCAGATTGGAGCCTGCACTTCGATCTCTCGGAACTGTCTATGGGAATGAGCGGTGACTACGAGATCGCGATCGAAGAAGGGGCTACCCTGGTAAGAATCGGGAGGACTATTATTCAGGAGGAAGGCCCATGAGGAGGAAAGATGGGAGCTAGAGACCGTCTGGAGCGTGTCGCGGCTTGGTTCGGCTTCGGCGATGTCGAAGAGGATTACTACTACGAGGACGAAGAGCAGGAGGCGCGCTACGGGCGCACCGCTTATGCGGCCGGCGGAGTCGAGGAGACCGCGCCCGCGGTACGGCGGCTCGGGCGCGCGGATCGTTCGTCGGCTTTCGGGACCTCGTTGGGAGATCTCTTCGGCAGCGACGATTCCGGGGCCAATCGAGACGAGCCCGACGGCGGCCAGCCACATCTTCGGCCGGTTCCGGATCCCCGCCCCGCGCGGGTAAGCGTTCTGGAGCCCTCCAGCTTCAACGACGCCCAGTCTCTGGCCGATCGCTTCAAGCGCCAGCAGCCGGTTATTTTGAACCTCCAGAACGTAGACGGAGAACTGTCGCGGCGAATGGTCGACTTCTGTTCCGGTCTTACCTACGCGCTCGACGGCCAGATCCAGAGCGTCGCCAACCGGGTGTTTCTGCTGACCCCCCGGAACGTGGAGGTTAGCGCCGAGGAGCGCAAGCGGTTGGCGGAGAAAGCATTCTTCAATCAGCTCTAAGACGGACTTTTCGGCCGCGGTGACCAGCGTGGGAGTAATAGGGGCGGGCAAGATCGGGGGCTCACTTCTGGGCCGTCTGGCAGAGTCCGGGAAGTTCGACCTCGGCGTGAGCGACGTTCACCCCGAGCACCTGAAACCCTACGCCGAGCGGTATGGCATGCGCGTCACGGACTCGAACCTCGACCTGGTGGAGCACAGCGACATAATAATCGTCGCCGTGAAGCCCTGGGACGTCGAAGCGGTTTTGAACGGGATTTCTCCCGCGGTGGAGGGTACGGACAAGGCCGTGACGAGCGTCGCCGCCGGTATCACCATAGATAGTATCTCCGAGAGTCTGCCGCTTGGGACGCCCATCCTGCGGGTAATGCCGAACGTCTGCGCCTCGGTGGGGTTGGGATCCTCCGTGATCACGGCCAACGAAGCCGGCCGGTACCGGCTACCGGCTCTGATGGATATCTTCGGCTACGTCGGAGAGGTGATGGAGTTGCCCGAGCGGCTCTTCGACGCCGCTACCGCGTTGCACGGGTCCGGCCCGGCCTACGTGGCGCTTTTCGCCGACGCCCTTATACAGGCGGGTGTGCGGGAAGGCATTCCGCGCGACGTCGCCCGGCGCCTGGTGGTAGGGACTATCGGGGGTACGTCGGTTCTGCTCCAGGAGCGGAGCGCCCACCAGGTTCGAGACGAGGTAATGACACCGGGCGGAACCACCGCGGCAGCCTTCGTGGCCATGGAGAAAGCCGGATTCGTCGGGGCCGTCTACGACGGGATCAGCGCGGCGGCCGAACAGTCGCGGGGGCTCGGCAAATGAGCCTTGCCCTGCTCCAGGAGTTCGGGTATAGCATCAGCAACCTGTTGATCGGTATCGTTAGCTACGGCTACTACATCATGGTTGGCTTCATTATCGCCTCGATCTTGTTTAGCTGGTTCCCGGGGTATCCGTCGAGCAGTTTCATGCAAGCTATCTACGACGCGGTCCGGGCCGTGGTCAACCCGATTCTGATGCCGATTCGGAACAACATCCCGCCTCTGAGGCTCGGAGGGTTCGGGCTGGACCTTTCCCCGATTATTGCCCTGATCGGGCTCTGGATGGCCCGGCGGCTGCTCACTACGATAATTGATATCTTTATTCGACCTGTTGTGGGGTGATCTAGCATGCCTTTGAAACCTATTGATGTCCGGCGTAAAGAGTTCAAGAACAGCATGCGCGGCTACAACGCGGACCAGGTGGACGACTTTCTGGATAGCGTGGCCGATGAATACGAGCGCTCGTACTCCGAAAACCTGCGTTTGCGCGAGGAAGTCTCTAGCCTCCGGGAGCGGCTGGAGCAGTTCGAGAAGCTGGAGGATTCGATCCAATCGGCCCTCGTACACGCCGAGTCCGCCGCCAACGACTTGCGGGAAAGCGCGACGACCGAGGCCGAAAACCTCCGCAACAACGCCAGCCGCGAGGCGGACCTCATTACGAAACAGGCCGACGAGCGGGCCCAGAAAATGCTGACCGACGCCTCCTCGAAGGTGGAGCGGGCACAGGAGTCTTACGAGGCGCTGAAACAGGCCAAACATGACTTCGCAGCGGATTTCCGACACCTCTTGAAGGCCTACATCGCCGTGATGGACAACGTGGATCTGGTCTCCGCCCCGGAGATAGAAGCCTCCCTGCGGGAGCGTCTGGACTGGGAAGCCAGGGCTGCCGCCCGCAAAGCAGCCGGGGAGCAGGGCCCGGAAGAGAGCACCGGGGAGAACCGCACTACGGTCGAGCCTTCGGAACCCGAGGCCGAGGGTGAAGCTGACCCGGAGGTTGAAGAACCGGAAGTCGAGCCTTCCAGCGTCGAGGACGAGGGACAGCAGGCCGTAGCCCAGAACTCGGAGGCGGCTGGAGAGGTCGAGCAGGAAGAGTCTTCGCCGATCGAAAAAGGCGCGTCGGATGGAGAGCAGGAAGATAACGGGGCTTCGCCCGAGGACGCTGACGACGAACAGGCAACCCGCGCCAGCCGCTTTCTCCGCCGGCGTGGTTGAGCGGGCGCTCCGCAACACCGAGACCGGCACACTGGTGAGCTTGCGCGTTTCACCCGGGGCCAGGAAGACTTCCTTGGAGGGCCTCTACGGGGGAAACGCGTTGAAGATGAAGGTCTCGGCCCCCCCGGTAGGTGGAAAGGCGAACGCCGAAGTTACGAAATTTCTCGCGCGGCAGCTCGGGGTGGCTGCGTCCGAGGTTACGGTCGCCAGGGGAGCCACCAGCCGGGACAAGGCCGTTCTCGTAAGATCCATCGGGTACGACACGGTGCGAAGAAACCTAGGGGCGATCGCCGGTAGGCCCTGACCTTGGAGTATTTCATAGTCGAGGCCGGCGAAGCCGGCGAGCGGCTGGACCAGATCTGTGCCCGACGCCTGGACCTCAGCCGCAGCGCCGTTCAGCGCCTGATCAAAGACGCGCTGGTGTTGGTGGAAGGCAAGGAGCGCAACCCGTCTTACAAGGTCAGCGCCGGAGAGCGTATAGAAGCCTGGGTTCCCACCGTGGACCTGGTTCCCGAGCCGTTCCCGGTGCCAACGGTCTTCGAGGACGACTACCTGCTGGTGGTGGACAAACCTGCCGGGCTCGTGGTGCATCCGGGGGCCGGAAACTCCTCGGGGACACTGGTTCATGCGCTTCTAGAACGGGGCATAGAAGGCGGCCAGGACCCGCTTCGACCCGGCGTGGTGCATCGCCTCGACCGGGACACTTCGGGCCTCATGGTGCTCGCCAAGGGCGAACCGGCGTATACGGGCCTCGTTGAGATGCTCTCGGAGCGGAATGTCCGGCGGACCTACCGGGCCGTCGTATCAGGAGCCGGGCTCCCGGCGTCGGGCACTATCGAGGCTCCCGTGGGCCGGGACCCGGATAACCCCATCCTGATGACGGCCGGAGTAGGAAAGCCCGCTGTCACGCACTTCGAGAAGCTCGTCGAGACGGGCGGGCACACCATGTTACGGGTGCGGCTGGAAACGGGACGGACACACCAGATCCGGGTCCACCTTTCCGCTATCGGACACGCGGTATACTCCGATCCGCTGTACGGCACACCGGTCCAGGGCCGGCGGCTGTGGCTCCACGCCGAGAAGCTTTGTTTCGTTCATCCGGTCACCAAGAAGTCACTCGAGTTCGAGTCGCGGGTGCCGGATGAGCTCCGGAAAACGGCTGAGGAACTGGGTTTGGGACCCTAGATCTTGAACATTCGTCACAGTTCTGGTAGCGTGGCAGCGAATCTAATACCCGGCCTTTAACGGCGTCCCGTGAGACGCGAAGGAGGTAAATTTGGACCGAACGTCTATCGGCGAACTATACAACGTACTCTCTGAGGTTCTAGATCCCAACCGCCTGAACCGTTCCATACGACGGATTTCACACGAAATACTCGAACGCAACGCGACAAACCTGCGGGGGCTTGCGATAGTCGGCACGCTAACCCGGGGCGTTCCGCTGGCGCGTAGGATCGCCGAGAACCTCCGAAGCTTCGAGGGGCTAGACGTGCCCGTTGGGTCCCTCGACATAACGCGGCACCGGGACGACCTCGAAGGCGACGAACCGGTGGTTGGCAAAAGTCATGTTCCGTTCGAGGTTGCCGGCAAAACGATACTGCTCGTGGATGACGTCCTATATACGGGACGAACCGCCCGGGCTGGGATGGAAGCGCTGCTAGAGCTGGGGAGACCGGCGGCGATCCAACTGGCCGTACTGGTCGACCGGGGACACCGAGAGTTGCCGGTCCGGGCAGACTACGTCGGGAAGAACATCCCGACCGCCCCCGACGAACGGGTGCTGGTGAAACTGGAAGAAACCGATGGGGAGGATGGGGTGATCACGGTTGGAAACTAGGAGTTTTCTGACGCTAGAGAATGCAAACCGGGAGGAGCTACGCGAAGTACTCGACCTGGCCCGCGACTTTGAGGAAGGCCGGCTTTCGCAGCCGCTCGCCGGTAAGACCGTTTGCCTGGCGTTCTTCGAGTCCTCGACCCGAACCTCGGCTTCGTTCGAGCTGGCGGCCCGGAGGTCGGGGGCGGAGGTAATATCGCTTTCGGAGAAAGGATCTTCCATCTCGAAGGGCGAGTCGTTGGTAGATACGGTCGTAACCCTGGATCGCCTCGGGACCGATGCGATCGTCTTGCGGCATCCGGCGGCCGGGGCCGCGCAACTTGCCGCGCGCCACACCGCGGCCGCGATAGTCAACGCGGGCGACGGGTGTGGCCAGCATCCTACCCAGGCGCTACTGGACCTCTACGCGCTGGCCGAGGCTGTGGGAAACTTCGATGAGCTTTCCGGCCATCGGGTGGCCGTCGTAGGGGACGTGTTGCACAGCCGGGTCGCTCGGAGTGTGATCCCGGCTTTTCGGGCCGCCGGAATGGAGGTTGCCGTCGTCGCTCCCCGGACGCTGCTACCCGCTGATGCCGGGTCCTGGAACCTGCCCGTTCTTTCTTCGGTCGACGGGGCCCTGGAGTGGGGGGCGGACACCCTGTATATGCTGCGACTCCAGAACGAGCGGATGGTCGGTGGCTCACCGAGGATCCCGTCTGTTTCAGAGTACGCAGCCTACTATAGCGTCGCGCGGCGGCATCTCGAACCCGGAGTGCTGGTGATGCACCCGGGGCCGGTAAACCGGGGAGTCGAGATCTCCGGTGATGTGGTCTTGGATGAGGCTTCGCTGGTGCCGGATCAGGTCGCAGCCGGGGTCCACGTCCGCACGGCGGTGCTGGCGCTCGCTACCAGGGCTATCCACGAGGTGGCTGCTTGACCTCAACTCCAAGGGAACTGGTGATCCGGCACGCCCACGTACTGGATCCGCCAAACGGGCTGGACGGCATCGTAGACGTAAGACTTTCTTCCGGGAACGTGGTAGAGGTCGGGACGAACCTCCGCGGAACCCGGGAGCTAGACGCTGACGGCCTCCACCTTTTTCCGGGCCTGGTAGACGTTCACGCCCACTGGCGGACACCGGGCCGGGAAGATGAAGAGAACATCGAGAGTGGGTCTGCCGCGGCGGCGGCGGGTGGATTTACCAGCGTCGTGATGATGCCAAACACAGACCCCATAGTTGACAGGCCGGTAATCGTTGGTGGCCTCGCCCGGCGAGTCGAACGGGAGTCGAAGATCCGGGCCTACATCTCTGCCGCGTTGCACGAAGGGCTCGCCGGGAGGCGGCTAACGGAGATGCGCCTCCTCAAAGAGGCCGGTGCTTTCTGCGTCTCGGACGATGGCCTGGGAACAGCCTCCGCCGAGGTGCTCCGCAACGGTATGCTCTACGCCCGGACGGCCGGGTTGCCCGTGATCCTGCACTGCGAGGATCACGACCTGTCAACCGGCGTGGTTCACGACGGCGCCGCGGCGGCGCTTGCCGGGGTACCCGGCATCCCCGCCAGCGCGGAAGATGTAGCCACGGCGACCGCCCTGATTCTGGCGGCGGAAACCGGGGCCCTGGTCCACATTACCCACGTGAGCACGGAGCTCTCCGCCGCGCTGGTCGGATTCTTCAAGCCGCGGGCGGATGTTACCGCAGACACGACCCCGCACCACCTCACTCTCACCCACGACCTCGTCTCCACCCTAGAGGGCATGTACCGGGTAAACCCGCCGCTCCGCCCGAAAGAAGACCGGAGAGGCGTCGGGGCAGCACTATCCGATGGTACCCTCGACTTCGTGGCCACGGACCACGCCCCGCACGCCGCGGAAGAAAAAGAGCTGCCGTTGGAAGAGGCTGCACCGGGTTTCCTCGGTCACGAGACGGCGTTCGCGGCGCTCTACACGATGCTCGTGAAGCGCGGTACACTCTCGCTCCGGCGGCTGGTCGAAGCGATGAGCTGTGCCCCGGGGCGCTGGATCGGCGGGGCGGGCAGTATCTCCGCCGGGGCGCCCGCGGACCTGGTCCTCGTGGACCTATCCGAAAAGTGGATCGTAGGGCGGCAAACACTGGAGAGCCAATCCTGGAATTCGCCGTACCTCGGCCAGGAATTAGAGGGCCGCGTCGTGGGCACGCTGGTCGGCGGCGAACTGGTTTACGATAGAACAGGAGCGAGATTTGGAGTACGGGCCTAGAAAGGCTACGCTGGTCCTCGAAGATGGGACCATGTTCGAGGGCAAGACCTTTACCGGAGACGGTGAGGTGGCTGGTGAGGTGGTATTTACGACCAGCATGGTCGGCTACCAGGAGACGGTGACGGACCCATCCTACCGGGGACAAATCGTACTCTTTACCTACCCTTTGATCGGGAACTACGGTGTTATTCCGGGCGACGAGGAGTCGCCCAAAGTCCAGGCTTCCGCCGTTCTGGTCCGGGAGTACACTCCGTATCACAGCAACTGGGCCAGCGAACGTTCCCTGGCCGCGCTGTTAGAAGACGCCGGTGTCGTCGGGGTCGAGGGAATAGACACCCGGGCTTTGACCCGGCATCTCAGAGACAAAGGGGCCATGCGGGGTATCATCTCCACTTTCGAGCGGGATCCGAACGTCCTGCGGGAGCGGGCCAACGCCCACCCCTCGATGGTCGGCCTGGACCTGGCCTCAGAGAGTAGCGAGTTGACCGAGCCGACGCTGCTGGAGGCCTATGGGCAAGAGCGTTGCCGCGTTGCAGCGCTTGACTACGGGGTGAAGGGTTCGATCTACAAGGAGCTGCGGAGCCGGGGGGCTTCGGTTCTGGCTATTCCGGGCTCCACGGAGGCCGACGAGATCCTGGCCTCCGAGCCGGATGGCCTGTTTCTCTCGAACGGCCCCGGGGACCCGGCGGCGCTCCAGCAAGCGGTGACTACCCTCAGACCCGTGCTCGGGGAAGTGCCGACCTTCGGGATCTGCCTCGGACACCAGCTCCTCGGCCTGGCGTTGGGCTGCGAAACGTACAAGATGCCCTTCGGCCACCACGGGGCCAACCATCCCGTCCGGAACGTACGAACCGGCCGGATCGAGATAACGAGCCAGAACCACGGCTTCGCCGTCCGCGAAGAGTCTCTGCCGGAGAACGTGGAAATGACGCATCGCAACCTCTACGACGGCACCGTGGAAGGTATTGAGAATCAGGACCTTCGCGCCTGGAGCGTGCAGTACCATCCCGAGTCCAGCCCCGGGCCCCGCGATTCCGGATACCTCTTCGACGATTTCGTGCAGACGATTTCCGAGGAGGTGGGGTCTTAGATGCCCCGGCGCAGGGATATTTCGAGCATCCTGATCCTGGGCTCCGGTCCCATCGTGATCGGGCAGGCCGCGGAGTTCGACTACTCGGGTACGCAGGCCTGCCGCGCCCTCAGGGAAGAGGGCTACCGCGTCATCCTGGCGAACTCCAACCCGGCGACGATCATGACCGACCCGGAGTTTGCCGACGCGACTTACATAGAGCCCCTGACCCTGGACACGCTGACGGAGATCATCCGCCGCGAACGCCCCGACGCCCTGCTCCCGACCCTCGGCGGCCAGACGGCCCTGAACCTGTCCATCGAACTCCACGAGGCCGGCGTTCTGGAAGCCTTCGCCGTCGAACTGCTCGGCGCTTCCGTTGATTCCATCCAGAAAGCCGAGGACCGGCAGCTGTTCCACGACGCGATGAAGAGGATCGGCCTTAAGGTCCCCGATAGCCGGACCGTCAAGAACCTCGACGCAGCCCAGGATTTCGCCGCGAGGGTGGGTTTCCCCCTGATAATCCGGCCGAGCTTTACCCTGGGCGGTAAGGGCGGCGCCGTCGCCCACGATCACCAGGAGCTGGAACGGTCCGTCCTGGACGGCCTCGACGCCAGCCCCGTGAACAGCGCCCTCGTCGAAAAAAGCGTTGCCGGGTGGAAAGAGTTCGAGCTGGAGGTCATGCGGGACCGCGCCGACAACGTCGTTATCATATGCTCCATCGAGAACGTGGACCCGATGGGCGTCCATACCGGCGACTCCATCACCGTAGCCCCCGCCCAAACCCTCTCCGACCGGCAATACCAGGCCCTACGCTCAGCCTCTATACGCATAATACGTGAGATAGGGGTACAAACCGGGGGCTCCAACATCCAGTTTGCGGTGGACCCGGAGGGCGACGACTTCTACGTCATCGAGATGAACCCGCGGGTGAGCCGGTCGAGTGCGCTGGCGAGCAAGGCGACGGGTTTCCCGATAGCCAAGATCGCCGCGAAGTTGGCGGTTGGGTATTCCTTGGACGAGATCCCGAACGACATTACCCAGGCGACGCCGGCGTCGTTCGAGCCGGCGCTGGACTACGTGGTGACCAAGATCCCGCGGTTCACGTTCGAGAAATTCCCCGGTGTCTTGCCCCGGTTGACGACCCGGATGCACTCCATCGGGGAGGTGATGGCGATAGGGAGGACCTTCACCGAGAGCCTGCTGAAAGCTATGGCCTCACTGGAGTTGGATCCCCAGGACATCTTGCCGAGTCTGGAGGAGCCGAGCCCGTACCGGATCTTCGCTGTATTCGAAGCCTTGAATTCTGGGGCTGACGTGCCGGAGATCTTCGAGAAGACCCGGATAGACCCGTTCTTCATAGCTTCGGTGGCCAAGATAGTAGCCGAGGAGGGGTCGCTTCCTGAGACGATGAGCTCGGAGGCGCTGGTGGAAGCGAAGAGGATCGGGCTCTCCGACGATGGGCTGGCTTCGTCTACCGGCACCTCCACGGAGGTTGTAAGGGGGGTGCGCCGGGCCCTGGGCATTTCGCCGACCTACAAGTCGGTGGACACCTGCGCCGGGGAGTTTCCGGCTCGAACGCCGTACTATTACTCGACCTACGAGGCCGAAGACGAGGTAGACCGGGGAGAAAATGAATCCGTGGTAGTTCTCGGCAGCGGCCCGAACCGCATCGGGCAGGGGATAGAGTTCGACTACGCTTGCGTGCACGCCAGCTACGCGATCAAGGACGCCGGCTACGACGCCATTATGGTCAACTCCAACCCCGAGACGGTGTCTACCGACTACGATACCTCTACCCGCCTCTACTTCGAACCTCTATCCGCGGAGTACGTTCTGGAGGTCATCCGGCGGGAGCAGCCGCGGGGCGTGGTACTCCAGTTTGGCGGCCAGAGCCCGCTAAAGCTGGCGCGGGAGTTAGAAGCGGCGGGCGTAAGGATCCTCGGAACCTCGCCGGAGGCCATAGACCTGGCCGAAGATCGGTCCCGCTTCGGACGCCTGTTGACCGACCTCGGGATCCCGCATCCCCGGTTCGGGGTGGCGGCAACGGCGAACGAGGTCAAGGAAACGGCGCACGAGCTAGGGTATCCGGTGGTGGTGCGGCCGTCCTACGTCCTCGGTGGACGTCGCATGGAGATCGTCTACAACGACGAGGATTTAGACCTGTACCTCCGGTCTAGCGTAGATACGAGCCCGGAACACCCGACCCTCGTGGACAAGTTCATGGAGGACTACGTCGAGATAGACGTGGATGCCATCTCCGACGGCGAGGACGTCTACATCGGGGGGATCATGGAGCATATCGAGGAGGCCGGGGTACATTCCGGAGACTCCTCCTGCGTGACGCCCCCGATCACCATTCACCGGGCGCTCGTCCAGAAGATCCAAGACTACACCCGCCGGCTGGCGCTCTCCATCGGGGTGGTTGGCCTCGTGAACATCCAGTTCGTGGTTCGACGAGAGGAAGTACTGGTTATCGAGTGCAACCCGCGGGCCTCGCGCACGGTGCCGTACGTTTCGAAGGCCACGGGCGTGCCACTGGCGAAGGTGGCGACGCGGGCCCTGCTCGGCGAGAAGCTCCGGGATATGGACCTGGCCCCGACCTCCAACGGCCACTTCAGCGTAAAGGCGCCGGTGTTCCCCTTTGACCGCTTCGCGGACGTGGACCCTTTGCTCGGTCCCGAGATGCGCTCGACGGGAGAGTCGATGGGGATAGACCGCACCTTCGGCGGGGCTTTCGCCAAAGCGCTAACCGCGGCGGGACAGACCCTGCCCGAGTCGGGACGGGTTTACATCTCGGTCTCCAACCGGGACAAGCGCGCGGTCGTGCTAATAGCGCGGGCCGTCGCGGACTTGGGGTTCGAGATCCTGGCGAGCGAAGGCACCGCGGAAGTGCTGAAAAACAACGGCCTGCCGGTAGCGGTGGTGCCGAAAATCGGTGAGCTTGGAGAAGACGTATTGGGCTTGATCGAGGCCGGCGGGGTTGACCTGATAGTGAACACCCCCTGGGGACGGGGCGCCCGCACGGACGGGTACCTGATCCGGCGCAAAGCCCTGACCCACGGCGTTCCCTGCATTACGACGCTTGCCGGGGCCGCAGCCGCCCTCCAGGGCATAGAGTCCAAGATCCGGGGCGGCGTCGAGCGCGTGCATCCGATCCAGGGCCTCTACGCGACGCGCGCGTGAAGTTCTACGGCGTACCGGTCCTGGAGCGCGAACGGGTGGGCGGTTACACCCTCGTGCACTACCTGTGGGAGGGACCCGTGGAGCCGGGCCACTTCGTCATGGCCCGCGCCGGGAGCTTCCCGTACACCCTGGACCCGCTTTTGGCGCGCCCGCTTTCCTTCTACGACCACGACGGCCAGGTCGCGAGCCTGCTCTTCGAAGTTCGCGGCCGGGGCACCGCGCTGCTAGACCGCGCCCACCACATAGAAGTCACCGCCCCGCTCGGGCGGGGGTTCCGGGTCGAGAACAGCGGCCGCGCCGCCCTGCTGGGTGGAGGGATCGGCGTGGCGCCGATGAAGATCCTCTCCCGCCGGCTCGGGGAGCTTCACATCGAACACGACGTCTTTCTCGGCTTCGCCGATGCGGCTACGGCCCGGATCTCCCGGGACTTCCCCGGCGCCTGGGTCGCTACCATGGATGGATCAACGGGCATTCGGGGAACGGTTCTGGACGCCGGACCGGATCTGGGAGACTACGGCTCCGTCTACGCCTGCGGACCAAACCCGATGCTGGCGGCCGTGAAACGGGCGGCGGGCGAAGGATGCCAGCTCTCGGTGGAAGAGAGAATGGGTTGCGGTAACGGTTCGTGTAACGGTTGTGTGGTGCCCGTAAGAGACCGGGGGTATGTCCGCTCCTGTATAGAAGGTCCGGTCTTCGCGGCGGAGGCCCTGGCGTGGTGATGCGCGCCGGTGAAGCGTTGGCGGTCGAGCTGTGCGGTATCCCGATGAAGACCCCCTTGATGCCCGCGTCCGGGACGCTCTCTAAAGAAGCGCTGGGGGAAGTCCGTGGCGTCTACGGTATGATGTTACCCAAGACCGTAACCCCGGCGCGGCGCGAAGGAAATCCACCTCCCCGTCTGGCCGAGACGCCTTCGGGCATGATCAACTCCATCGGACTCCAGAATCCCGGCGTCGACCGATTCCTGGAGGAGCTCGACGCTTTCGACGCCGACGGACCCCTGATGGTTTCCGTGGCGGGCGACACCGCGCCGGAGTTTGCAGCCCTGTGCGAACGACTCGCGTCTGACGAACGGGTGGTGGCGGTAGAGTTGAACCTCTCGTGTCCGAACGTCGAGCACGGCGGCCTCACGTTCTGCGCGGGTCCCGGGAGCGTCACCGAGGTCGTCGACCTGTGCCGCCCGGCGCTGCCCGACAAACCCATCTTCGTCAAGCTGACCAACGAGGGCGTGCTGGCCAATGCCGTGGCCGCCGAAGAAGCCGGCGCGGACGGCCTTACCCTGATCAATACGCTCCCGGCGCTTTCCATAGAGCCGTGGACCAGGAAGCTTCTGCCCGGGGGTCTTTCGGGTCCCGCTATCAAACCCGTGGCGCTGAGGGCCGTCTACGAGGTATCGGGGACCGTCGCCATACCGGTGATCGGTTGCGGGGGGGTTACGACGGGCACCGACGTCGCGGAGTTCATGTTGGCGGGCGCAACGGCGGTCCAAATTGGCACGGGGAGTTTTGTGCGGGACCCGGCGGAAATACTCGGCGAGTACGCGGCGTACCTGCTGGAAGCGGGGCAGCGGGCGGATCAATTGACCGGGGCTTTGCAGCACGTTCGAGGCTCCTGACAAGCGATGAAGCCCGGTGGTATACTCTCTGACCGATGTTGAGGCAGGCACCGCAGAGAACGGCGCAGGAGCGCCGCAGCGCGCTGGAGGAAGCCAACCGGGTACGCTTCGCCCGCGCCAGGGCGAAGCGCGAACTAAAGGGCGGGGACCTGGATATCTACGACCTGCTCATGGACCCTTCAGAGGAGTTGAAAGGCGCCAAAGTAGAGGAAATGCTGCTCGCGGTGCGCGGGATGGGCCGCATAAAGGTCCTGCGGGTGTTGAGAGAGGCCGGTATCAGCACCTCAAAGACGCTCGTCGGCCTCACGCATGGACAGCGGGATCGGCTGATCCGGGTACTAGGTTGCGAGGAAAGCTGATCGTAGTCTCCGGTCCTTCCGGAGCCGGAAAGTCAACGCTGATCCGGATCGCGCTCTCGGAGATCCCGGAGCTCGCCTATTCGGTGTCGGCGACGACCCGCGAGCCGCGGGAGGGAGAGGTAAACGGCCAGCACTACATCTTTCTGCCCCGGGAAGAGTTCGAGCGCTGGATAGAGGAGGGTAACTTCCTGGAGTGGGCCGAGTACGCGGAAAACTTGTACGGAACCCCCGAACACCGGGTAGATGAGTTGCTGGAGGCCGGGAGGTCCGTGATCCTGGAGATAGAACTCCAGGGAGCGCGGATGGTTAGGGACCGGCGTCCGGACGCCAGGATGGTTTTCGTGCGGGCCCCATCGCTGGAAGAGAACCGGCGGCGCCTCGAAAACCGGGCGACGGAAAACGCGGATTCCCTGGAGACCCGCATGACGATGGCCGGCAGGGAAGTCGCGGCCCGGGACGAATTCGACTTCGAAGTGGTAAACGACGAGCGGGAGCAGGCGCGCCGCGAAATGCTAGACACCATGAGAAAGATAGTAGAAGGAGATGACCTTGCTGAGTGACCTCAAGATAGACGAACTGCTCGAAAAGGAAGTAGGTTCCCGATACGGCCTGGTAATGGCCAGCGCCAAGCGGGCCCGCCAGATAAACGAATACACCGCCACCCTGGGGCTCAACGAGTCACTGGGAATCCCCGGGCCCCAGGTTCACACCCGCTCCCAGCATCCGCTGAGCATCGCGATCGAGGAGCTGAGGACAGACAAACTGGAGGTCGGTTTCAGGAGCGAGGCTCCGGATGAACAGCTGGCGCAAGACGTAGACTCCGCGAACGACGAAGCTGCGTCGCTGGCCGAGGCCGAGGCCGGCGAAGGGGGCGAAGACCAGGGAGCCGCCTAGGAGCAGGTAGTTGATCCTCTGCTCCGTCGGCCCCGGACCGGGGGCCCTGAAGATCCCGGAGCTCTGCCGGCTGCTGTCGCGCGACGGCTACGAGGTCGAGGTGATCCTGGAGCCCGGGGCCGATAGGTTCGTCGGCCCGGCGGCTTTCGCCCGGGTGGCGAACGTAGTTTCGGCCCCCACCGGCGACGTGGAGGCCCTCGTATTTGCCCCGGCCTCCGCCGAAACCCTGGCCCAGCTCGCCCGCGGCTTGAACGGGGGGGCGGCAAGCGCCGCCTACGAGTCCGGAGCGTCTCCGACCATCGTTGCTCCGGGGCTGGATGATGCGACAGGCGAACATCCTGCCGTTTTAGAGAACCTGCGCCTGTTGAACGAGGATGGCTGCTACGTAGTCGAGCGGCGTGAGGGTGAGATACCCGAAGCTGAGGAACTGGCAACCCGGGTGCTGGGAGCCCTGGGCGGCCCGTTGGCGGGGACGCGCCTGTTGGTGAGTGCCGGCGGCACGAGAGAACCCATAGACAGCGTGCGGTTCGTCGGCAACCGTTCTTCCGGGAAAATGGGCTCCGCCGTGGCCCGCGTCGCCGCCCGAATGGGGGCTGAGGTTACCGTCGTGGCGGCAAACGTCGAGAACACGGAGCCTGGCGTCCGGTGGACCCCGGTCGAAACCGTCGACGAACTCGCCGCGGAAATCCTGGCGCGCTCCGGGGAGAACGACGCGTTGGTTATGGCGGCGGCGGTTTCGGATTTCAAGCCGGCAACGGCTCTGGAAGAGAAAGTCCGGCGGTCAGAGGGATTGAGCATAGAATTTGTGGCGACGCAGGATATTCTCAAGGAGGTTCGGAAGGAGAACCCGGATCTCTTTGTGGTAGGATTCGCCGCGACGCACGGCGATCCCGTACCGGACGCCCGGGAGAAGCTCGGGGCCAAGGGCATAGATCTCGTCGTCGGCAACGACATCTCGAAAAAGGGAATCGGGTTCGGCGCCGAAGAGAACGAGGTCCACGTCGTCGGCCCCCGGAACGAGCGTTTCGTTTCGCGGGCTTCCAAGGAAGACGTGGCCCGGGTTATTCTCGGAGTGCTTGCGGAGGAGATGAAAAAGGAGTAGCGAGTATAGCTATGGTGGACCAGACTACGCAAACATCCAGGAAACTGGCGGAAGGTGGGCAGCCGGGGGCTTCGCACCTATTTACCTCCGAGTCGGTGACGGAAGGCCACCCGGATAAGGTAGCCGACCAGATTTCGGACACCATCCTGGACGCTGCCCTGGCGGATGATCCCGAGAGCCGCGTCGCCTGCGAGACCCTGGTGACTACCGGGCTCGTAATCGTGGCCGGGGAGATTACCACCTCAACCTACGTAGACATCCCGATGCTGGTTCGCAAGAAAGTGTCCGAGATCGGCTACACGAGAGCGAAGTTCGGCTTTGACGCCCAGACTTGCGGCATTACGACTTCGATAGATCCCCAGTCATCCGATATAGCCCAGGGGGTGGACCGGGCGCTAGAGGCGCGGGCCGACAAGGATTTGGAGGAGCTAGGGGCCGGGGATCAGGGGATGATGTTTGGCTACGCTTGCACCGAAACCCCGCAGCTGATGCCGCTGCCGATCACCCTCGCCCACGCCCTGACCCAGCGGCTCTCGGAGGTGCGGAAAAAGGGCATCCTGGACTACCTCCGTCCCGACGGGAAAAGCCAGGTGACCGTGCGCTACGAGAAAGACAAGCCCGTTGCGGTCGAAAAGATACTGCTGTCCGCCCAGCATCAAGAAGGCGTAGAGCAACACATAAGGGAAGACCTTCTGAACGCCGTAATAGAACCCGTGATGCCCGAGGACTTCTTCGACCGGGGCCAGACCGAAGTGCTCGTCAACCCTACGGGCCGCTTCGTAGTAGGAGGACCTCAGGGAGACACGGGTCTTACGGGGCGCAAGATCATAGTAGACACCTACGGAGGGTCCGTTCCGCACGGAGGCGGGGCCTTTTCCGGGAAGGATCCAACCAAAGTAGATCGTTCGGGCTCCTATGCGGCCCGGTGGGTTGCGAAGAACGTGGTGGCGGCGGGCCTGGCGGAGCGGTGCCTGGTCCAGATCGCCTATGCTATAGGGGTGGCAAGACCGGTCAGCGTAATGATAGAGACCTTCGGCACCGCCAGGGTGGAGCCTACGGCATTAAACACCCTGGTAGAGGAGCATTTCGATCTCAGGCCCGGCGCGATCATAAAGGATCTGGGGTTGAGGCAGCCCGTTTACGGGGCAACGGCAGCTTACGGGCATTTCGGTCGGGAGGATGCCGGCTTTAGTTGGGAGGATACGTCCCGCGCCCGGGACCTGCGCTCCGCCGCCGGTCTGTAGGTGGAACCCGAGGGCAAGCCTGGCCCAAACGGCGTATGTTCACCTCCGCTAGAGGCGCGGGTGAGCGTCTTGATCCCAACCCACGCCTTGCCGGTACTGAGCTACGGCATCCCGGGTCACCTGGTCGAGGAAGTCGACACCGGATCGGCCGTAGTGGTTCCGCTTTCGGGGTACTCCCGGTTGGGAGTAGTGGTGGAGGTCAAGGAGAGAGGAGAGGATTCCCGCGAGCATCTCCGGGGGGTCATAGGGAGCTTCTCCGTACCTCCGGGGCTGGTCGAGGTCTGCCAGAAGTTGTCGGAGTCGTTCGTCATCCCGCTCCCGAACATCCTGCGCGCCGCCCTGCCTCCGGGGCTCAACGCCGGAAGCTATCGGATTGTAGAGCCGGATCCCGGGTGGCCCTGGAAAGCGGGTGGCCTGGTGGGTCGGACTACCCTGCGCCGCGCGCTCGGGAGCAGAGGCTTGCAGGCGGCCGAGAACGAGGGCCGGCTAAAGTTCGCCGCTTCTCTACCGGAACCCAGGCTAACCGAATGGGCCGTAGTACGGGCCGGTCCCGAACCGGATCTCAGCCGCGCGCCCCGGCAGCGGAGTGTCTTCGAACGCCTGATCGAGCACGGAAACGAATGCCCGACCCTCAAACTGCTCTCGGAAGCGCAAGCTTCTAGAAGCGCCTTGAAGGAGCTGGAGCGCCGGGGCGCCGTCCGGCTGGAGCGGCGCGCCGAGCGGCCGCCGTTGCACACTACCCGGGGCCACCGGGAGCCCGGGGACGCCCGAGAAGATTACCGCGGCTACCTCCGGGATGCGGGGCGGGCCGTAGATCGCGGCGGGGCCTGGTTCTGGCGGGTGCCCCGCGACGAGCAGGCTTCCGCGGTTACGGCCTTTTCGGCGGCTGCCCTGGAAGGGGGAGAACAGGTCTTGATCCTGGTCCCCGAGGTAGAGTCTGTCGAATGGTTGGTGAAACATCTGGTGGATCTTCTGCCCCGGGGATATACGGTAGCCCCCTACCACGGCTACCTGGATAAACAACGGGCCCTTCTGCACGAAAAAGCGCGGGCCGGTGAGCTCGATGTCCTGGTTGGCACCCGTACGGCGGCCCTGATACCGCTCGCCAATCCGGGTGCTCTATGCGTGGTTGACGAACCTAACACCTCCCATCGGGCCGGGCCCGGGTATGAAGGGCTACCGGTCCACGTCCGGGAGATAGCCCTGGAGCGTAGCCGGACAGAAGGCTGTAGCGTTCTTTTCGTATCTCCGACCCCGTCACTCCGCATATCGGCTCCCGGGTCCAACGTGCTGGAACTCCCGGCCCGGAAGGAACAACACTGGCCCGCCGTCCGGATCGTGGACACCCGAGGCTCGGGCGCGACCCTGAGCTCGGCGCTCGTTGGCGTGGGTCGCGAGGGGTTGCGAGAGGGGAAACGGCTGGCGGTGCTCTCGAACCGGCTCGGCTATGCGACGAGCATCTCGTGCAACCTTTGCGGCGCGGTACAGTCTTGTCCCGACTGTGATCTACCGCTGGTGCCCCAGGAGGCCCTCGGGTCGTCGATCTGCAATAACTGCGGCCACGTTGCCGGGTACAACAGCCGGTGTGAAATTTGCGGCCACGGGCGGCTAACCCCGACGGGGTTGGCCACGGATCGCTTGCGCGAGGAACTCTCCCGCACCCTTGATGTCCCGGTAGGCAAACTGACCGCCGGGATCCGGGAGCTCGAAGACGCTCCGATCGTTGTCGCCACCGCACACTTTGTGGTCGGAGGCCACTGGGACGTGGTACTGGTGCCCGACGCCGACACGTTGCTGCTGGGGGGCCGGATGGGTTCTGTAGAGCGGGCGTTTCGGGTTCTCTACGGCGCGGCTGCGGCGGCGAAAGACCTGATCCTGGTCCAGACACGCTCGCCGGAGAGCTATGCCTTGCGGGCCGCCCTGGGCGGCGATTACCCTTCGTTCGCCGCGGCCGAGCTCCCGAGGCTTCGCGCCTCCGGGTACCCGCCCTACGGCCACCTGGCCGTGGTGGAGCTCGAAGGGGCCGAAGAAAACGCCCGGCGCGCGGTAGAATTGCAGGTAAGGCCCTCGCTCGAGCCCGGCGTCAGCATGTCTGAGCTCGTGCCCGCCGCGTGGCCAGAGAAAAGGCCAACCTGGAGAGTCCTGTTGCGGGCGACGGACCCCGGATCGATCGCGCGATCCGCAGCCCGGGCCCTCCGGGGGGCAACGACAACCCGCAATGCGCGGGGCCTGAAAGCCCGCGTTGAGATAGATCCCGAGGAGGTCTAGTAGTGAGCCTGGAAATTAGAACCTTTGGAGATCCGGTCCTGAAAACTCGCGCCCCGGCGGTCGACAGGTTCGACGATAACCTCAAACTCCTGGCTCGAGAAATGCTGGAAACCATGCGCGAATACGAAGGCGTAGGCCTCGCCGCCAACCAGGTGGGGCGACTGAAACGCATCCTCGTCGCCGCCCTGGAAGACGAGGAGTACGTCCTCGTAAACCCCAAAGTGACCGCCGCCGGACCGGAAAGCGAGAAAGAAATCGAAGGCTGTTTGTCTATACCTGAGATTCAGGTAGAGATAGAGCGGCCCTCGCGCGTAACGGTGGCGGGGCAAAACCTCCTGGGGGAGCACCTTTCATTAGAGGCTACGGGGCTACTCGCCCGCATCCTGCAGCATGAGGTTGACCATCTTGACGGAGTCCTGATCCTGGACCGGACGGACCGGGAGTCGCGGAAAGCCGCCCTGCGGGAATTGCGCGGGCGTTTGTTAACCCAGCGATAGGACGTCGAAGTCCCATGAACCTGGCATTCGCTGGCACTCCGGAGTTCGCAGAGACCATCCTGCGAGGGCTACTAGCTTCGGAGCATAACGTCGAGCTCGTCGTATCCCAGCCGGATGCCCGCAGGGGTCGGGGACGCAAGCTCTACCCGCCTCCGGTCGCTGAGTTGGCCGAAGCAGAGGGTATACCGCTCCGCCAGCCATCCCGAATAGCGGAAGTGGCGCACGAAATAGGAGCCTGCGACGCCCTGATCGTGGCGGCCTACGGCCAGATATTGGGTCCGGATACCCTATATGCTGCCGCCCACGACGCCTGGAACGTACACGCCTCGCTGTTGCCCGCGTACCGGGGAGCAGCGCCGGTCGAGCGCGCCATTTTGAACGGTGAAGCAGAATCCGGCGTATCCATAATAAAGATGGACGAAGGCCTGGATACCGGACCGGTTGCCCTGAGGGAAAAGACCGCCATAGCTCCCCAAATGACGGCCGGAGAACTCAGGGAAATACTGGCCCGGCTCGGGGCTAAAGCCATAGTAGAGGTCCTGCATCGCCTGGAAGCCGGGACTCTGGCTTTGGAGGAGCAGGATCCCGGCGGTGCGACTTACGCTTCCAAACTGGGCTCCGGAGACCGCGTGATCCAGTGGAACCTCCCGGCCCGGAGGATAAAGGATCAGGTTCGCGCCCTGGCACCCGACATAGGAGCCCAGGCGGTTCACCCGAACTTCAACGGTCCCATAAAGATTCTCGGCGCCAGCATTGCGGCCGGGGACGCGGAACCGTTGGACGCTTCGCAGGCCGGCGTTATCTCGAACGAGGAGAATAGCATCCTGGTGCAGTGTGGAGAAGGCGTCCTCCGGATCGAGAGGTTACAGGCGCCCGGTGGAAAACCGTTGGACTCAGAGGCTTTTCTCCTGGGCCACACGCTCGAAGGAGCATTCGTCGTCTCTTAGGTGCGGCGCGGGTTGTTACCAGGACGCGGAGGTGACGCAACGATGCTAAACTGCCCGGCACGAATGCCGTGCAAGACTTTGGGAGGGGAGCGAAATAAGAGAGCCTGAGACCAGCGTGCGCGTACCTCAACCGGAGGTAGAGATGGAAAGAGCCGCCCTGGAAATAGAACCCCGGGTTGCGATTGTTGGCGCGGGCGGGTACGGGCGGACCGTGTTGGACGTTCTGCTAGCCGCTGGCTTTGAATCCTGGATCCTGGGTTTCTACGACGATGCGCACAAAGCGCTCGTGGAGAAGATCCGGGGTTTTCCGGTTCTCGGGGACATAGCAATGCTCAAGAGCATGCTCTCGGTAGAAACCGTTCAGGTAATCGTGGCGATCACGGACAACAAGGACCGGTTGCGGGTCGCGAACTCGATCCGGGCGTTGGGGGGACAGTTTATGGTCGCGGTACACCCTGCGGCTTACGTATCCGAGGAGACTACCCTCGGGGACGGTTGCGTCGTGGCTGCGGGGGCGGTCGTGCATCCGGATTCTGCCATTGGAAGCCACTGCTACGTGGGGCCGAACTCGACCGTAGATCGAGACGTCCAGGTAGGTGCTGGGGCCTGGATCTCCCCGGGCGCGGTCCTGGGTACCGGGTCGCAAGCCGGCGCCCGGAGCCTGCTGGGACAGAACTGCAGCGTAGGCCGTAAGGCGGTCATCGGGGATGACGTAGTGGTTGGCATGCTGGAAGCCGTACCCCCCAGGGGTGAGGTGTGATCCCGGCGATCTCGGTCCTTTTCGGGTTGGTCGTAGGTAGTTTCCTGAACGTCGTTATCCACCGGGTGCCCCTCGGGGAATCCGTGGTCCGGCCATCCTCCTACTGCCCCAATTGTGGAGCGGGCATTCGACCCTACGACAACGTACCTTTGCTCTCTTACCTGGCGCTCCGCGGCCGGTGCCGGGATTGCAAGGCTCGCATACCGGCCCGGATTCCGGTAGTAGAAGGCTCGACCGGCCTTCTATTCGGCGCCGCGGCGTACCAGTTCGGGCCGGACTTGCGCCTGGCGGCTGCGATGGTCTTCATCGCGGCCTTGATCTCACTGGCCGGTACGGATCTGGAGCACCGGCTACTTCCGAACAGAATAATCGTTCCCGCAACCCTTGCGGGCCTGGTTCTTTCTATCCTCATCAATCCGGGGCAGTGGTGGATATACCCCACTTCGATGCTCGGTGTGGGCGGCCTCCTCTTCGCGCTCGCCCTCGTGTACCCGGGGGGTATGGGCATGGGGGACGTCAAGATGGGCGGCATGCTCGGGGCTTTCCTCGGTCCCTATGCAGCCCTGGCGGTCTTTACCGGGGCATTGGCCGGGGCCGGAATCGGGGGCGTTCTGATCGGTAACGGGAAGATGCGCCGCCAGACCCCCCTGCCCTTCGGTGCCTTTATGGCGTTTGGGGGCGGGCTGTCGCTGTTTTGGGGCCCCGACCTCTGGGAAACCTATCTCGACGCGATCGGGGGTATCTAGAACCGGATGGGGCGCTTTAGGAGCGAACTGGTAGGACTGGATCTGGATCGCGGCGCCATAAAAGCAG
Organism: Rubrobacteraceae bacterium; assembly: GCA_050331175.1. Classification (GTDB taxonomy): domain Bacteria; phylum Actinomycetota; class Rubrobacteria; order Rubrobacterales; family Rubrobacteraceae; genus SIRX01. The sequence continues at coordinate 54,519 of JBHJHC010000051.1, forward strand.
CGCAGGTATCCAGCAGGGGGGGCGATTACATCCTGCGCCACGTTGGCTACCGGAGGCTCCCGCCCGGCGCGATAGTCGAGGGAGAAGTCGCCGATATCGACCTGCTGACTTCGGAGCTCGAGGAGTTCTGGACGACCCATGGATTTCGAGGCAAGTCGGTCGTAGTAGGCCTCTCAAACCAGAAAGTAGTGGTCCGGCTCCTGGACTTCCCGAAAATGGACGCCGAAGATCTCGCCAGCGCGATCGAGTACGAAGCCCAGGACCACATCCCGATGCCCTTGGACGAGGCTGTCCTGGATCACGTATCACTCGGTCCCCGGGACCCGGACTCGGACCTCGACAGGATCCTGCTCGTTGCCGCCCGCAAGGACATGGTCTCCCGCTTTGCCGCAGCGATCCGCGACGCGGGGCTCCGGCCGGTCGGCATGGACGTCAAGGCGCTCTCACTCATGCGCTCCACGCTCCCGGAGACGCTCTTCGAGGAGGGGGCGACGCTCCTGCTGGACGTGGGCACCGAGATCACCAACCTCGTAATTACCCAGGGCGGAACCCCCACGCTCACCCGTTTCATAGTCGGGGGCGCGGATCAATTCACGCAGACCATTGCCGAAGTGGCGGAGATCACCGAAGAAGAGGCCGAGAAGCACCTGTTGAATCCCGGGCTCCAGCTTGGTAAATATCCCGAAGAAGCGGCCGGGGGGCGCGACAAGCAAGAAGACGGGTCATCGGAAAGTGCAGCAGAGGATGAACTCGATCCGGCGCTCATGTTCGATATCCGGCGGGGATTGGAGGATTCGGTGCAGGTAATGGCCGAAGACGTGCAGCGCTCGATCGAGTATCATTACTCCCAGCCGGGAGCCCAGGAAGTTGCGCAGGTTTTCGTATCGGGGGAGGGCGCACTGGTTTCGGGTCTTGAGAGCTACGTGGGCGAGTTGCTCGGCATTTCGGCTCGCCGCGGCAAGCCGCTGCAAAAGCTGGGCGCCAACCGCTCCAACGTGGGTGATGAGCAACTCAAAATAATGGAGCCGGTTCTCGCTATCGCACTGGGGCTGGCGATTGAGGAAGCATGAGGCGGATAAACCTACTACCAGCCGAAGACCGGCGCCGGAACGGAATCGCTTCCACCCCGGGTGGGGTACTCGGCGTGCTCTTGATAGCCGGGGCGGCCGTGCTGCTGGTTATGGTCGGGCTCTACGTCTTTTACCTGCTGCGATTGGGTATCGTGGACGAGGAGATTGCCCGGTTCGACGAACGGATAGCCGAGCAGAACGGGCGGCAGGCTGAGTTGGCCGCCTTCCAAGACTTGCAGGCGCGGCTGGAGATCAAGAAGCCCGTTGCCGACGGTATCTTCCGGACCCGGTTTCTCTGGGACGAGTTTCTCCAGGGTTTGGCGTTCGTGATTCCGCCGGATACTACGCTCGATACCCTGGAGGCCGAGGCCGCTCCAATAGACATAGAGGCTCCGGTCGAACAGCGATTGAGTCCGCCCGGAGCGGTGACGTTTACCGGCGTCGCCCTGCCCGACTACGAAAACGTGGCCGACTTCGTGGTTAGGATGAACACCTTGAGCTTCCTGGCCAACTCGGAGCTAAACTCTGCCGAACTGGACCGCGAGACGTTCGAAGAACCCGCGATCAACTTCGAGATAGCCTCCGAACTGATTACCGAGGTGGGCGAGCAGGGAGCCGAGCTCCGCATCGAGTCCGCACCGGTCGAGGCCCAGCCCGACGCCCCGGATGCGAACCCCGTACCGCCGGCGGAAGCTACGATCCCTCAAATCGGCATGGCTGGCTCCTACCGGACCCGGCCGTAGTAGGACCGTAATGGGACGCAACGATCGAAACCTCCTGATACTCGGTATACTCATAATACTTCTAGTGGTCCTAGGTTATTATTTCTTGTTGTTCAGCCCGCTCCGGAACGAGGTTGTGCAGAGCTCCGAGGAACGGGATGCCAAAGAGGAGGAGTTGCAGCAGTTGCAGCAGCAGGTGTCGGAGTTGGAAGCCGTAGCGCGCAACGCGCCGGAGATCGAGCGTCAGCTCCTGGAGCTCTCCAAGCGGATTCCGGAGCAGCCGGAGATACCGACTTTCGTGGTACAGGTAGAAGAGATTGCCCGGGAGGCCGGGGTTACCCAGATGTCCATCGAGCCCGGAGACCCCGAACCACCACCGGAGGGTGGAGACTTCTCCCGCGTACCGGTTACAATGTCCTTCGAGGGCAACTTCGAGCAGCTGCAAGATTTCGTGGAGCGCCTGCTCAACCTGGTCCGGCTGGTAACTATCAACGACATCTCTTTCCAGGTTGCGGTAGATGAAGGAACAACCCCCGAGATGGGAGTCGAGCGTTTGCTGGAGGTGGAGGTGGTGGCTGAAGTCTACTTTCAGCCCGACGACGGGTCCTCGGGCGACGAACCGGTAGCCGTGCCAGACCCCCCGGCACCGGGAGGAGGTGGGACCACTGTTCAATAGGCTCCGGCAATCGGCCATCTTTCAGCGGCTTTCAGGCGCAGGCTCCGGATTGGGGAGCGCCCTGTCCGGGAGCAACAGAATACTGATCCTGGTTCTAGCGATACTCGCCCTGCTCGCTACGGTATACGTGGTCTTCGGGCTCGTTCTAAGCGGCTCAGACAACGGCCCGACGGCCGGAAATCCAACCACCGGCGCACAAACGGGAGTGCCGCCGGGGGCTACGGACAACGCCCGCGGCGGAAATACGGCGGCAGAGGCGCCGCCGGGGGCCGAGAACCGCGACGCCGAGGCCTATGCCGCCTACGAGCCGAAGGACCCCTTCCGCCAGCTGCTGGAAATCTCCGAGCCGGAGACCGGAGGTAACACTGCGGATGATGACCCCGGCACGACGACCGGTGACGGACCTGATGCAGGGAGCACCACCGAAAACGGCGACGATGAACCTCCGGGCGGCAGCCCCGGTGGAGGTGGGAACCCCGGCAATGGTGGCGGGCGAGACAATGACAACGACGGCCTCACGAATGCCAGAGAGGGGCGGCTGGGCACGGACCCCAACGACCCGGACAGTGACGGCGACGGCATCCCGGACGGCCGGGACGATGCCGACGGCGACGGTTTGCCGGATAGCGGAGGTGCCGGTGGCGGAGGTGCCGGTGGCGGGGGCGGCGGTGGTCCGAGCAACGGCGTATACAATAAGGATGGTTCGCTGCGCTACGGGGGCAAGTAACGCGGTCGTCTTTGCCGGGGTGCTGCCGGAGAGATTTGCGCTATATTAGCCTGGTGTGGAGCCCACGGACTTTTTCAGAGAGGACGGACGATATTGAGGTTTAGCTTCTCAACGGCGGGAGAATCACATGGGCCGGCGGAGGTAGCCCTGGTCCACGGGGTTCCGGCCGGTCTAAACCTGCGCGCCGAAGATATCGACCGGGATCTCGGCCGGCGGCAGCAGGGATACGGTCGGGGTGGGCGGCAGAAGATCGAGCAGGACCAGGTAGAGTTTCTCGGCGGCGTCCGGCACGGATATACGTTGGGGGCCCCGATAGCGATGCTTATGCCAAACAACGACTACGCCAACTGGGAGGAGCGGATGACCCCGGCCCCGGTCGAGGAGCCACCGCCCCCGATCACGCTGCCCCGTCCCGGGCACGCTGACCTCGCCGGGATGCAGAAGTACGCCACCAACGACCTCCGCAACATCCTCGAGCGCTCCAGCGCCCGCGAGACGACGGCCCGGGTAGCCGCCGGGGGGGTCGCCCGAAAGCTGTTGGCCGAGTTCGGCGTGGAGATCGCCAGCGCCGTCTACCGGATAGGCGGTGCCGCCTACCCGAAAGAGCGGGCGGCCCAGGATGCTGGCAGGGCCGACGAGTCCGAGGTTCGTTGCCCGGACCCGGAAGTCTCCGAAAAAATGAAGGCCGAGATAGATGCCGCCCGCTACGCCCGGGACGCCCTGGGTGGGGAGTTCGTCGTCGTTGCGCGGGGATGCCCGCCGGGCCTCGGTTCCTACGTGGATTGGCGGGACAAGCTCGATGCGAAGCTGGCGCACGCCGTCATGTCCATCAACGCCATAAAGGGCGTCGAAGTCGGCGCGGGCTTCGAGGTCGCCCGCCACCGGTCGAGTGAGGTTCAGGATGAGATCCTGCTGGAAAACGGGCGGATCGCGCGGGCTAGTAACCGGCTCGGCGGCCTGGAGGGTGGCATGACCAACGGCGAACCCGTCGTCGTCGCCGCGGCGATGAAGCCGATTTCCACCATAGCCCAGACCCTCCGCACGGTAGACGTATCCACTGGCGAGCCCTCGCGGGCGTTCAAGGAACGGGCCGATTCGTGCGCCGTTCCGGCGGCGGCCGTGATCGGGGAGTCCATGGTAGCCGTTGTTCTCGCCGAGGCTTTTCTAGAGAAATTCGGTGCGGATAATATGACGGATATCCGGGCCGCCTACGAGGCGTACGTGGCGCGGGTCGGTCTACTGGGCAAGGCCCCGCAGCCCGAGCAGTCTCCGTAGAGATTGCGGGGACCGGTGACGCTCGTGGGGTACATGGGAAGCGGCAAGAGCAGCGTGGGACGCGTTCTGGCCCGCAAGCTGGGCTGGAGGTTCGTAGACCTCGACCGGGCGGTGGAGAAGATGGCCGGTCGCGGGATACCGGAGATCTTCTCGGAATCCGGCGAGCCGTACTTCCGGGAGTTGGAGCACCGGACCCTCTCGAAAACGCTCGACGAGGAGAACACTACTGTCCTGGCGTGCGGCGGAGGGGTGGTGGTTCATCCGGGCAACCGGGTGCGTTTAAGAGAGGTCGATACGGTGTTTTTGGAGGAAGACCTCGGGGTTCTATACGAGAGGACCCGCAAACCCGGCCGACCCTTACGGGGGCGGGGATACGAGGAGTTTGAGGAACGTTACGAGGAACGGTTGCCGCTCTACAGGGAAGTGGCCGACCTCGAAGTGGCGGTACGAAACCGGCCCCGGCGGCAGGTGGCGGAGGAGATCTTGCAGTGGTTGAACGAATAGAGGTACCCGTTTCGACCCCGTATCCGGTGGTTGTGGGGAGCGGATTCTCCCTGGCGGAGACCGTATCCGAAACGCTCCGGCCCGGTGCCTGCGCCGTGATCACCGACTCCAACGTCGCGGAGTTGTATGCCCGGCGGATAACCCGGGAGTTAGAAAGCGGTGGCTGGCGCGTGGCGGACGTCGTGGAGGTTCCCGCGGGTGAAGGGTCGAAGAGCCTGGAAACCTACGGGAAGACCGTCCGCCGGCTCGCCCAGAGCAGCCTACCCCGGAACGGGGCGGTCTTCGCGCTCGGCGGCGGGGTGGTAGGGGATCTCGGCGGGTTCGTCGCCGGAACCTACATGCGCGGCGTAGACTTCGTTGCACTGCCGACCTCCCTGCTCGCGATGGTGGACAGCTCGGTAGGGGGCAAGGTCGGCGTGGATCTCCCGGAGGGAAAAAACCTCGTGGGCAACTTCGTTAGACCCAGGTTGGTCGTAGCCGATCTCGGCCTACTCGAGACCCTGCCGGAAAACGAACTATCCTATGGTCTGGCGGAAGTCGTGAAGATGGGGTTGCTCTCCGGCGGGGCGTTCTGTGAGGACTTGGGCTTGATCCGGGCGGCTAAAACCGGTGACGAGGATGCGCTCCGAACTCTCGTCCGGCACTCGATCCGCTTCAAAGCCGAGGTGGTAGCCGACGACGAGCGCGAATCCGGAAGGCGGGCCATCCTGAACTACGGTCACACCATCGGGCACGGGCTGGAGGCAGCCGCCGGCTACGACCTGGCCCACGGAGAGGCTATCTCGTGCGGCATGATCGCCGCCGCCCGGCTCTCGGCAAACGAGTTCGGCGAAGACCTGACCGGGTTTCACGAAGAACTTCTGACCTCTGCGAACCTACCCACGAAGTTGTCCGGGATCAAAAGCGACCAGGTCGTCGCGGCGATGGGCCGGGACAAAAAACGCCGGGGCGGGGAGCATCGCTTCGTGCTGCTCGAAGCCCTCGGCTCTCCCGTGTGGGACGTGCCGGTAGGCGAAGCTGAGGCCCGCGCCGCGATAGAAGGCATCCTTGAGTAGGATCTTCGTTCTAAACGGCGTAAACCTGGGAGCCCTGGGCACCCGGCGTCCGGAAGTCTACGGCCCGCAGACGCTGCGGGATATCCGGGAAGACCTGAAGAAGGAATTTCCAGGGGTCGGGCTGGAGTTTCGCCAGACGGACTACGAAGGTGAGTTTCTTGGTTGGATCCGGGAGGCCGCATCCGCGGACGGGCTGGTCCTGAATCCCGGCGCCTGGACCCACTACTCCTACGCGCTCCACGACGCCCTCGAAACGCTCGAGGTTCCCAAAGTAGAGGTGCACATCTCCAATATCCACCGGAGGGAAGACTGGCGCCGGAACTCCGTGGTTTCCGCGGTGGTCGACGCGACGGTAGCCGGCATGGGAGCTTACGGCTACCGGGTTGCCGTGGCCTACGTTCTCTCGAAAACCGAGGGCGAATGAGCCAGGATAACCCGGAGGTTCGTTGTTTGTGCGGGAATGTTCGCTACGCGGTAGCCGGAGGGCCGGGATCTGCCGTGTACTGCCACTGTAGCGACTGTCGCCGCTGGAGCGGGGGCCCCGTAGTCGTGTTGGCCCGCTGTTCGACGGCGCAGCTGCGGGTGCTGGGGGAGGAGCCGAGGAGTTATGCCTCTTCGCCGGGCGTCAAGCGTTCGTTCTGTGGCAGGTGCGGCACACCGTTTTCTTACGAAGACGAGCGGTTGCCCGGTGAGATATATCTCTCCATCGGGGTTTTCGATGAGCCAGACATCATCGAGCCTGGAGGGCATAGCTGGTTTTCCAGTAAACTGGATTGGCTTCACATAAAAGACGACCTGCCCCGGTACGGGAAGAGCAGCCGCCCGAGGTAGGCGTTGGATCCGGGGACGGAAACTAGAAGGCGGGGGGCATATGCGATAATATCGCGGCGTCCAAAGCGGGTGGCGCGCGGATTACGCAGTCCGCGCGCTAGAGATTAAGAAGATTGCCAGGGGAGTCCATGATATCCACCAACCAGTTCAAGAACGGCACCGCCATAAGGGTAGACGGAAAGCGATTTACAATCCTCTACTTTCAGCACGTTAAGCCCGGCAAGGGCGGGGCGTTCGTGCGCACGAAGCTCCGTAATCTGGATACCGGGGCTGTCGTCGAGAAGACCTTCCGGGCGGGGGAAAAGGTAGAGAACGTAAGGACCGAGTCTCGACCCATGACCTACCTCTACGGGGATGGAGAGCTCTATTACTTCATGGATACGAACACCTACGACCAGGTCCCGGTCCCGGTTGAGGTGGTTGGCGAGGCCGCGGGCTACATTGTCCCCAACGGGACCGTTAATGTGCTCTCGGCGGACGGCGAAATCATAAGCGTCGAGCCTCCCGCTCACGTAGACCTGGAGGTGGCCCAGACAGACCCCGGGTTGAAAGGCGATACGGCCACCGGTGGCAGCAAGCCCGCGACCCTGGAGACGGGCGTGGTGGTCCAGGTCCCGTTGTTCGTGAACACCGGAGAGCGGGTGCGGGTGGATACCCGCTCCAACGAGTATCTGACGCGCGTTTGAAATTTCCGGTAGACAGGAACCTCGCGTGAGTCGCCGTCGGGGCCGCAAGCAGGCGTTTCTGGCGCTGTACCAGAGCGACGTCAACGGAATCCCCGCCGGGAGCGTCATCGAGCGGTGGACGGCGTACCGGGGCGAGTTCGTAGATTACGCCCGGCGGTTGGTGTCCGGCGTCGAGGAAGAACGCGGAGATCTGGATGCGCGGCTAACCGAGGTTGCGGTAGGATGGCCGGCGCATCGGATGAGCGCGGTAGATCGCACCATACTCCGGCTGGCGCTTTACGAGATGCTGTATGTCGACGACGTGCCGCCGGACGTCGCGGTGAGCGAGGCTGTAGAGCTTGCAAAGGGTTTCTCTGGCGAAGAATCGCCGGCGTTTGTCAGCGGCGTGTTGCGCGGGATGGATAGCTGGAGCCCGGGTAAGGTGGAACATGGATAGTGGCCTGCGAACGGCGGCCCGCTTTGAGAAACACAGGAAGCGTTTCGAGGAGTATTTGGAGGGGCTCTACTTCTCAGAAGAACCCCGGCTCCGCCGGCTCGTGGATGCCATGCGCTACGCGATGCTCGGCGGCGGTAAGCGGGTCCGGCCGACGCTGTGTATGGAAGCCGCGTGGGTTTTCGACGTGGACCCCGGGCGCACGTTGCCGTCAGCGGCGGCGATCGAGCTTATCCACACGTATTCCCTGATCCACGACGACCTACCCGCCATGGATGACGACGATTTTCGGCGGGGACGCCCGACGACCCACAGGAAGTATGGCGAGGCGATGGCGATACTCGCGGGAGACGCCTTTTTCGGGGAGGCGCTAACCCTGATCACGATGCACCAACAAGGAACCAGCGAGCAGATTCTGGAGGTCGTACAAGAGCTGGCAAGCGCCACCGGCGTAAACGGGATGGTTGGCGGACAGGTGATCGACATGAACGAGACCGGCCACGGCGCCGGGACGGATCCCGAGACTTTGTACATGATTCACAAGTACAAGACGGGAGCCCTGATCAAATCCTCCGCCCGCATCGGGGCGTTGTTGGCCGGGGCGAGCAGTGAGGACCAGGCGGCGATCTCCGAGTACGCCGAGGAGCTTGGCTTGTGCTTCCAGATCGTGGACGACCTGCTGAACGCGACCTCTACCACGGAAGAGCTGGGCAAGAGCGCCGGCAGCGATGCCGAGCAGGGCAAGGCTACTTTCGTCGGCGTCTATGGCATCGACCGGACCCGCCAGGAGGCGGACGAATCCGCCGCCCGGGCCGCGGCCGCACTCTCGCGGGTCGATGGAGACACCAGCGGCCTGAGGGACATGGCGCTCTTTGTTCGTCACCGGGAGAGCTAGCCGTGATACAGAGCTCCCGGCAAAGGTTGGACGTCCTGCTCGTCGAGCGCGGCTACGCCGAGAATCGTAGCCGGGCCCAGGGCCTTATCCTCTCGGGGATCGTGCGCGTCGGCGGGGAAGTGGTTACCAAGGCCGGCTTCCAGGTCCGGGGGGACGAAGCACTTTCTTTGGAGAAAGAGGCCCCCTACGTTTCCCGGGCCGGAGAGAAACTAGCCGCCGCGCTGGAGTCCTTCGAGATAGAAGTTGCCGGGCGCGACGGCCTGGACGCGGGCGCCTCTACCGGAGGGTTTACCGACGTGCTGCTGCAGCGTGGGGCGGAACGCGTGATCTCGATAGACGTTGGCTATGGACAGCTCGACTGGGGGCTCCGCAACGACCCCCGGGTCACCGTAATGGAACGGACCAACGTCCGCCTCGTCGCGGGGGGCGACCTGCCGTTCGGCCCGGATCTTCTCGTAGCGGATCTCTCCTTCATCTCGCTGGCGGTCGCGCTGGAGCGCCTGATCTCGACCAGCCCCCGATTGCGGGAACTCGTGCTGCTCGTAAAGCCCCAGTTCGAGGCCGGTCCGGGGCAGGTCGGCCGGGGGGGTCTGGTGCGCGACCCCGAGGTTCACGTCGAGGTGATCCGGCGCGTCGCCGGGTACCTCGGCTCAATGGGTTTCGGGGCTGCCGGCTTGATCCGGGCGCCGGTGGCCGGACGCCGGGCCGGAAACCGGGAGTACCCGCTGCACCTGCTTCGCGGGGCGCCCGGTTCGGTGGACCTCGCCGGTATCCGGGAGGTCGTGGCCGGTGGGTGACGTTGGGGACATAAAGCGGGTCGGGATCGTTGCCAACCCGAAAGTCAGCGGGGGGTACTTCGAGACGCTCGTTTCGGCGCTCGAAAAGCGGGAAGTAGAGATCTCGGAAGTAAGGCCCGAGAACGAGCCGGATGGGGCGACGGATCTGGACCTGATCTTCGTCCTCGGCGGTGACGGGACCATGCTCCGGGCGTCCAGGATGTATCCGGATCACGTACTGTTGGGCGTAAACCTGGGCAAGGTAGGCTTTATGTCCGGGATGCTGCCGGACGAGATCGAGGCCGGCATCGCGAAGATCTGCGCCGGAGGCCTCCACGTGCAGGAGTACCGGATGCTGGATATCAGGGTGGAGGGCGAGAGCGAACCACATCTCGCCGCCAACGACGCGGTCCTCTTGAAGGGCCAGCCGCACCAGATAGCTTCCATAGACGTGTCGATCGGCGGGGAAGAGCTGTTTGCGTTCCGGTGCGACGGGTTTATCGCGGCGACGCCGCTCGGTTCCACGGCGTACGCGCTCTCGGCCGGCGGCCCCATAATCTCCGGGGACGCGAAGTGCTACGTGCTGGTCCCGATAGCGCCCCACGCCCTGGTGAGCCGGCCCCTGGTGCTCGGTGAGGAGCAGGTCACGGAACTCAAGCTGGTCGAACGGGCCGCCCTGCTCTCGGTGGACGGCGACGAGCCCCGGGAGGTCCCCGAGGGAGGAAAGATCCGGATCAGCCTCTCCGACGAAAGCGTTAGAATAGGGCGGACTGACGAGTGGACGTGGTGGCGAGCGGTCCGGAGGACTTTTCTGTAGTGCTTACGGAGATCTCCGTTGAGAACGTGGCCCTGATCGAGGAGGCTACCCTGGAGCTGGAGCCGGGCTTGAACGCTATAACCGGCGAGACCGGCGCGGGCAAGACGCTCCTGGCAACGGCCCTCCAGCTGCTCCTCGGGAGCCGCGCCCGCTCCGAAACCGTCCGCGCGGGCGCGAAAAAAGCTACCGTCGAGGGTACGTTCGTTCTCCCGGAAGAGATTCGTAACACGGTCCTAAGCGAGTCACTGGGTGATCTGGCCGAAGAACTGGAAGACGAGGCTGAGCTTGCGCTCCGGCGAACCCTGACCGTGGACGGGCGTTCCCGCTGCTACGTAGGGGGCGTTACGGTTCCCGTGAGGTCCCTCGCCGCCCTGGGCGAACGGCTGGTCTCCTACCACGGCCAGCGCGAACAGGCCCGCCTCACCGAACCCGCCGAGCAACTCGCTATCCTGGATGACTTCCTCGATGACGACGCCGCACGGGCCAGGGGCGAGCGGGCGACCCTCTGGCATGCCGTAGACCGGGACCGCCAGGAGCTAGAGGCGTTGAGGTCTTCCGAAGAAGCCCGGTTGCGGGAGGTGGACCTTCTCGAGTACCAGGTCTCCGAGCTGGAGGAGGCGGGGTATAACGCCGAAGAAGTAGCCGGCCTGACCCGGGAGCGGGATCTCCTGCGCAACATTTCCGATCTCCTGCGTTCCGCCGCGGGTGCAACGAATGCCCTGTCCTCCGAAGAAGGTGGGGCAGTAGAGGCTTCCGCGCGCGCCGTTTCGGACCTCGAACAGGCTTCACGATACGATTCCAGCCTCACGGCTCTGCTGGAACGGCTTTCCGGCCTGTCAGCCGAGCTGGAGGACGTGCTCTACGAGCTGCGCGCCTACGTTGACGAGCTGGAGGCCGAGCCCGGACGTCTGGAGGTCGTTGAAGATCGGCTGGCCGCCCTGCGGGCCCTGGAGCGGAAATACGGCGCAGACGTCGAAGGCTTTCTCGAACAGTCGCGTGCCCGGCTCGATCGGCTGAAGAACTTCGCCGGCGAGACCGCCGAGCTGGAGGAGCGGATAGCCGCCGGCCAGCGGAGGCTCGACGAGCTTGCCCGGGAGATCACGGCCGGCCGGGAGCGGGCGGCGGAGGCCCTGGCAACCCGGGTGCAGGCAAACCTGGCGGGCCTTAACCTGGAAAAGACGACCTTCCGGGCGGACCTGATACCGGCTACGCCCGGACCATCGGGCGTGGAGCGGACGGAGTTCGTGGTACAGCCCAATCCGGGCGAACCGGCGCTGCCCGTCCGGCGCTATGCTTCCGGGGGAGAACTCAGCCGCATCATGCTGGCCATCCGGCTCGCCCAGGAGCGGGTTGAGCCGGGCGCTACCTACGTCTTCGACGAGGTGGACGCCGGTATCGGTGGCGAAACGGCCACCGCCGTCGGCCATAAATTGCGGGAGCTCGGCGGGCGCAATCAGGTCTTGACCATCACGCACCTGCCCCAGATCGCCTCGGAGGCCGGCTCGCACGTGATCGTCGCGAAGGAGGAAGCGGCCGGCCGGACCGTCACCCGGATAGAGCGGGTCGACGGCGAGGATCGGCGCCGGGAGCTCGCCCGGATGCTCTCCGGTAGGGTGGATGAGGCGTCTCTGGCGCACGCCTCGGAGCTTCTGGTGGGTGGACGTTGAGGAGCTTGCGGTTCAGAAGGACCCGGAAACCCCGGGACTATTTCGCTCTGTCCGGCCGGGCAGTACTCGGCAGGAAAACCAAGAGCATCGTGCCGAAGCTGAACGCGGCTACTATCCCGGTAATAAACCACGAGAACATCGACCGGGTCACGGCCGAGGCCCTCGTAGATTCCGGGGTCCGGGCGGTGGTCAACGCGGCGGATTGCTCGACTGGCCACTACCCGAATCTGGGGCCTTTGATTCTGGCCCGCTCCGGCGTATACATTATCGACCGGGTTGGCCCGGAAATCTTCGACCGGTTGAAGAATCGGGAGGAGATCGAGCTCCGCGGTCCCGACGTCTACCGGGCTGGGGAACTGGTCGCCACCGGCGAACCGTTGGACCTGGATGAAGCCGAGAAACAGCTGCGGGAGAACCAGGAGAGCGTGGGGGCCGCGCTGGAGAGCTTCGCCCACAACACCGTGGAGTTCATGCGTCTGGAGCGAGACATACTCTTCTCCACGCTGGACGTGCCGGAGGGCATAGCACGCGAGATCCGGGGCCGGCAGGTGCTCGTCGTGGTCCGGGGCTACGATTATCGTCAGGACCTCGCGGCCCTCGGGCCGTACGTGCGGGGCGAACGGCCCTTCATTATCGGGGTAGACGGCGGCGCCGACGCGGTACTCGAAGTTGGGTGGTGGCCGGACCTGATCTTCGGGGATATGGACTCGGTTTCGGATGAGGCGTTGCAGATGGCGGACCACGTGTTGGTGCACGGTTACCCGGACGGCAATGCTCCGGGCATGGACCGGGTGAGAAAAGCCGGCCTCAAGAATGCGCGATCGCTCGCCGCCCCGGGGCTCTCCGAAGACATCGCCATCTTGCTCGCCGAGCAGGCGGGTGCGGAGCTGATCGTTGCCGTCGGCACCCACGTCGGCCTCGTGGAGTTTCTGGATAAGGGCCGGAAGGGCGCCTCTTCCACCTTCCTGACCCGGTTGAAGGTTGGGGCCCGGTTGGTTGACGCCAAAGGCGTGAGCAAACTCTATCCTTCCCGGGTTTCCGCCGTCCAACTGCTGGCGCTCGTGATCGCCGGTCTCGTAGCCGTGTCGGTGGTGATCTACTCGTCGGAGTTCCTGTACGAGATCTTCAAGATCCTGGCGATAAAACTGCGGCTGCTGCTCGGGATCTGAGCCATGCCCGACCTTCGCTACCACGTGATTTCTTTGATCTCCGTCTTTCTGGCGCTGGCCATAGGCGTTCTGCTCGGCATCGCAATGTCGGACCGGGAGATTATTACGGACCGTCTCCGTTCGGAGGTTAGTGGTATCCAGGCCCAGCTCGACGAGCAGCGGGAACTCCTGGGAGAGCGCAACTCGGAGCTCTCCGAACAGCAAAGCTTTCTGGAGGAGATGTCGGAAAACATGATCGCGGACACCCTGGACGGCACGAACGTTGCCCTGATCCGGGGTCCCTGGGCCAGCGAGGAGGCCGCCCAGGATCTCCAAAACGCGCTTACCTCCGAAGCCGGCGCGAACCTAACGTCGTTCGTGCGGCTACCGGTGCCGGAACCGACAACCGACGAGGAGCAGAACGAGCTAGAGCCCGAGGCCCAATACGCCGAAGAAGCCCGCGACATACTGGTTGCCGTGGGGACCGCCGAAACCCCCCAGGTGGTTGTTTTCGTCGGGGGCGGGGAAGTACCCGCCGAAGCTCCTGCGGGTTCCCGGGAGGAACTCGAGGCCGCTCAAAGGGAGATGTTCGGCGTTCTGCTCGAAGCCGGCGTCCGGGTCATCGCCGCCGAACCTACATCTACTCCCCGGAGCGAGATCCCCTTGTTCCAGGACCTGGGGGTCACGTCGGTGGACAACGTGGATTCGGTTGTCGGCCAGGCAGCCGTAGTGCAACTCGCGGACGGTTTCCAGGACGGATCCTACGGCACAAAACCGACGGCATCGGCCTTGTTTCCTCCGTCTACCAGCTAGCCACCGCTACCGTGCCAGCTAGTATCGTCGCGATCGTACCGGCCCGGGACGAAGCGGACCGCGTATCGGATACGCTGGACGCGCTCCAGACTATCGAGGGCGTAACCCGTCTTATCGTGGTAGACGACGGCAGCCGGGACCACACGGCCGCTCTGGCCCGGAGCGGCGGGGCCGAGGTGCTAAAGGCTGCACCATCGGGAAGGCCGGGAGGCAAGGGCCGGGCTCTAATCGCCGGCCTTTCGCAAGCCCGACGCCACGAGCCGGAAGTCGTTTTGCTCGCCGACGCGGATCTCGGTCCTTCGGCAAGCCAGCTTGGTCTGCTGGCCGGGGCGCTCGACGAACGCCGGCCGGCCAGTATCGCGGTCTTTCCACCGGCGACCGGGGGCGGCTTCGGCCTGGTAAAACGTTTTGCCCGGTGGGAGATCTCGCGCCGCACCGGCTTCACCCCGACGGAACCACTCTCCGGCCAGCGGGCTTTGCACGCCGACGCCCTGAACACGCTACCCGGTATCGCTCCCGGCTTCGGCGCCGAGGTCGGCATGACCCTGGACCTGCTCGCCGCCGGGATCGAACCTTTCGAAGTCCCGATCCTCCTCGAACACCGCCCCACGGGCCGGAACGTCCCCGGCTTTGTCCACCGCACCCGCCAGGGCCTCGACATCCTCCACGCCCTGGGAGGCACCCGGATCCCTTGGTGACCCTACTACTAATACTCGTCACCGGCGCCGCGCTGACCATCCTCACCCTAATGCTCATCCAACCCAGCCTCCCCACACAACCCAACTTCGCCGGCCACACCATCCCTACCTCCGCCGGCCTAGCTTTTATACCTATAATACTCGCAACGTTTCTCGGGGCTGGTGTTCTTGGCGGGGGAAAAGAAGGTTTGGCTTACCTGGTGTACGCGTTCGCGGCGGCGTTGGTTGGGTTCGCGGACGACCATTGGGGTGGGTCGGGGACGCGAGGGTTTTTGGGACATTTGGGAGCGTTACGGCGGGGCAGGATCACCACGGGGTCTATCAAGGTGGGGATGCTCGGGGGTGGGGCGGTCGTATTCGGGGTCGTGGTATTCTGGTTAACGGTAGAAGCACTGGCGGCCGCCTTCCTCCTGGCGGGCAGTGTAAACCTGGCGAATTTGCTAGATGTCCGGCCCGGTCGGATGCTCAAGTTCTTGGGAGTCCCGCTGCTGGTTTTGCTGATATTAGCGCCGGTTTCGGCGGTGGTGGCGGTAATCGGGCTCGTTGGAGGAGCAATTGGGCTATTTTATTTTGACCTCAAAGGGCGTATCATGCTCGGTGATGCGGGTGCGGCAGTCTATGGATCGGTTCTCGGGTATCTGGTCGTGATGGACGGACCCGGGGCGATCTGGTGGGTAGCCGGGGTAGTAATTCTAGGGCTCACCCTATTGGCCGAAGTTTCGAGTATATCCACGGTAATCCGGGAAGTAGGAGCATTAAGGAGATTCGACAGTTGGGGGCGTGGTGGCGATGAGTGAGACCAAGTATGTTTTCGTGACCGGTGGCGTCGTTTCGTCTATAGGAAAGGGCACCAGTGCGGCAGCGCTGGGCATGCTGCTCAAGAGCCGCGGCTACCGGGTGGTGTTGCAGAAGTTTGATCCCTACATCAACGTGGATCCCGGGACCATGAACCCCTACCAACACGGGGAAGTATTCGTCACGGAGGATGGGGCCGAGACGGATCTGGACCTGGGTCATTACGAGCGGTTTTTGGACGAGAACCTCGGCAAGCTCTCCAACGTCACGACCGGGAGCGTGTACTGGGAGGTCATAAGCCGCGAGCGGCGGGGAGACTACCTCGGGGCTACCGTACAGGTAATCCCGCACATAACCAACGAGATCAAGGGCCGCATCGGACGGTTGGGCGCGGACAAGGATATCGTTATCACCGAGATCGGGGGAACGGTCGGCGACATCGAGAGCCTGCCGTTTTTGGAGGCGATCCGGCAGTTCCGAAACGACGTGGGCCGGCAGAACGTCATGTACGTGCACGTATCGTACGTCCCGTACATCGACGCGGCCGGGGAGCTCAAGACCAAGCCTACCCAGCACTCCGCGCAGCGACTGCGCGAGATCGGCATCTCCCCCGACGTTCTCATCTGCCGGGCGGATCGACCCATCGGGGAGGAGATCCGGCGCAAGATCGCGCTCTTCGGCGATACGGAGCTGGATTCGGTTATACCCGCCGAGACCTCACCCACCCTCTACGATATTCCCCTGAGGCTTCACGAGGAGGGCCTCGACGACCTGGTTCTGGAGAAGCTGAACCTCCCGGCCCAACCGGTGGATCTCACGGATTGGAAGAAGATGGTTGGTCGCCGGCACGAGGCCGACAAGGCCGTTCGGGTTGCCATAATCGGGAAGTACATCAAGCTGCAGGACGCCTACCTGTCCGTTGTCGAGGCGCTGGGACACGCCGGCGGCGCCCACGACGCGAAGGTCGAGCTGGACTGGGTCGACTCGGAACAGCTTACCAGCCAGGAGAAGGTCCGCCGGCGGCTACGGGAAGCAGATGGTGTCCTCGTGCTGCCCGGCTTCGGACACCGGGGTACGGAAGGAAAGATCGAGGCCGCCCGGTATGCCCGCGAGAGCGGTACCCCTTATCTGGGGTTGTGCCTGGGTTTGCAGATAGGCGTGATCGAGTTCGCCCGGAACGTGGCGGGACTGGAGATGGCGAACTCCACGGAATTCGAGTCGGAGACGCCCCATCCGGTTATAGACATCATGGCGGACCAGGTCGGGGTGGATATGGGCGGCACCATGCGGCTCGGCCGGTATCCGTGCCGGATCCTACCCGGCACCCTGGCCGCCGAGGTCTACGGAACGGACTTCGCCAACGAGCGGCACCGCCACCGCTACGAGGTGAACAACCACTACCGGGAAACCCTTTCGGAGGCGGGCATGGTCTTCTCGGGCATTTCCCCCGACGAACGGCTGGTGGAGATCGCGGAGCTCGAAGACCATCCGTTCTTTATCGGGAGCCAGTTCCATCCCGAGTTCAAGAGCCGCCCCCTGCGCCCGGCCCCGCTATTCGACGGTTTCATCGCCGCCTGCGACGCATTCAATAGATCCCGCGAGGAAGGTCCGGTCGAAGAGGCGGCAGAGGAGCGTGCCACGCGCTGAGAACGTCCGCCAGAGCCGAAACGGTCTCCACCCGACCGGCACCCGGACGGCCGCGAATCGCCCTGGTGGACGGGGAGCCGGCGGGCAAGATCATCACCTCCGGTCCCGGATCCGTAGAGGTCTGGGCTTCGCTGGTATGGCGGAGCCGGGAGGAAGTGCCACGCCACGGCTTGTTGCCCCCGATACCCGCCAAAGCGGGGTCTCTGCTGGTCGAATCGTTGGGCGGGGAGCCGCCCTCCCGGCTGGTGACCGGAGAGCTGCGCGCCTATAGCGACCGGTGCCTGGCGGAAACCCTGGATCTCGTCCTCCGGACGCTCGTGTCGAAGGCGGCCCTCACCGAGGCCCAGCTCGAAACCCGGGTAGTCCGGCTAACCGGTCCACACGCGCCGCAGGCTCAACTGGTCCAAACAATGGCCCGGGAGCTCTGGGGCGCGGGGATCCGGGTTACGTTCGGCCCTTCGAGCGAGCCGGTCTCCGACGCAGATCTCTCCGTCGGGGCCGGAGGCGCCGGGGATGTCCTGGAGAACGTTATCTGCGAGAGTGGTACCTGGGAGCTGGCATCCCGCCGCCCGTAGAACGAAGGGACCGCGGGCCGTGCCCGGTGCTGAGGTCCGTTCGGGTATTGGAAACGAACGAAACAGCAGGCGCTACGATCCTGGATCTTGAAGTGCTCGAAGGCCCGTTGCGGGGGGAGAGGGTAGCGGGCCTTTCTTATCGGCGGCTGGGGGCCGGTCCAACCACCGGCGATACCGTATTGGCCAACACCCTCGGGTTGGAGATGGGCCTCGGAACCGGAGGGGTCGCGGTCGTTGTTCCGGGCGGGGGTGGTGACGCGCCGCCGAACGAGAACCATTTCGCGAAGCTACCCTATACCCCGCTGCAGTTTGCTGCGGAGCCACCGGAGCAGGGGCCGGATCTGGTCAACTCGCGCGTCGTCGTTCTGCCGCTTCACTCCCACCTGGCGCCGGCCTGCTGTGCTGCCGGGGATCTCATGCCCGGTTGCCGGGTGTCCTTTGTCTGGCAGGAAGGCGGCGCCTTGCCGGTTGGTTTCTCGAGGTCCGCCCCGGAACTCCGGGACCGCGGGTTACTCGACGTGGTCGTTTCTTCGGGGAACTGCTTCGGGGGAGATATCGAGGCGCCGAACGTCTACGCCGGCCTGCTCGCGGCGGCAAGGGTCTCGGATGTGGTGCTGATTGGTATCGGGCCGGGGATCGTGGGCTCGGGCTCCTTTTACGGCCACGGCGGAATGGCGGCGGCGGGATCCCTGAACGCAGCCTGCGCCCTGGGCGCGCGGCCCGTACTGGCGCCGCGGCTCTCTGAGGCGGATCCCAGGGATCGTCACCGCGGCATCTCCCACCACACCCGGTCGGCGTTGCAGGCTGCGCTCGGCGAAGCCAGGGTCGCCCTGCCACCGTCCGCCGGAGATCTTCCCGTCGAAGGGTTGCCGAACCGCCACAGAGTAGTGCCCGTTTCTTACGGGGCGGCTGGATTAGAAGCCCGGTTCGGGGTAACCTTTGAAAGCATGGGACGAACCTACGCGGAGGACAGACCGTTCTTTGACGCCGCGGCCGCCGCGGTGGCCCTGGCGCTCGGCGGTGCGGGTTGAGGCTCGGCGTCGTGCGGGAGCGGGTCCCGGGGGAGAGCCGGGTAGCCCTCACGCCCCACGCCGTTAGCGAGCTGACGGGCGTCGGCCACCGGGTTATGGTTGAGAAGGGGGCCGGTGAGGCTTCGAGCCTTACCGATGAAGAGTACTCGCGGGCCGGTGCGCGGCTCGTGGCGGATGTCTCGGCCGTCTACTCGGATTCCGAGGTGGTCGTCAAAGTCCAGGGGCCCACTGAGGAGGAGTTCGGAAACCTGCGGGAGGGTTTGATCCTGCTGGCTTTCCTGTCGCTCCCGATAAACCAGAACCTGATGCGGGCCCTGATCGACACCCGGTGCGTGGCCTTTGCACTGGAATCTATCCGGGACGACCGGGGCCAGTTGGCCGTGCTGATGCCGATGAGCGAGATCGCGGGCTGCCTGGTGCCCCAGATCGGGGCCCACTACCTCCAGCGAACCGCCGGCGGGAGGGGCATCCTGCTGGGAAGCGTCGCGGGGGTAAGGCCCGGCCGGGTCGTGATCCTGGGCTGCGGAATCGTGGGCACCAACGCCGCCCGGGTGGCGAGCGGCCTCGGGGCGGAAGTGGTGGTGCTGGACCGGGACCTCGACCGGCTCCGGCGACTGGAACAGTCTCGCCTGAACAACGTGACGACGCTCGCGGCGAGCGACCTGGCGATAAGGGATGCCGTGCGGCGGGCAGACCTCTTTATCGGGGCGGTCTTTTTGTCCGGGACCCGGACGCCGGCCCTCGTGCGCCGGGAAACCGTCGAAGAGATGAACGACGGGAGCGTCATAGTGGATGTCGACGTGGACTACGGTGGCAGCGTGGAGACTTCCCGGCCCACGACGCTCCAGGACCCCACTTTCGTGGACGCGGGCGTCATCCACTATTGCGTCAAGAACGTTCCGGCCTCGGTACCGGCTACCGCGACGCGGGCGCTCTCCAACGCGCTGCTGCCGTTCGTGCGCCAGCTCGCGGGCCACGGTTTGGCCGATGCCCTGAACGCCAACTCGGGCCTCCGGCGCGGCGTAGCGCTCGCCGAAGGGCGGGTTATCGAT
Source organism: Rubrobacteraceae bacterium (assembly GCA_050331175.1). GTDB lineage: Bacteria > Actinomycetota > Rubrobacteria > Rubrobacterales > Rubrobacteraceae > SIRX01. The sequence continues at coordinate 74,412 of JBHJHC010000051.1, forward strand.
TCTGCGTTGGCCCAATCCTCCGGCATGGTCCACTCGCCGGTCTCCTCGGTGTTGCCGCTACACGAGGAAGCGCGGTGATCGAAGACAAGGGTCGCGCGTTGGAGGGGTTTACCGTCGAGTTGGACGTGTATTCCGGGCCCTACGAGTGGTTGCTGGCCCTGATCCTACGCGACGAACTCGAGATATTCGAGGTCCCGCTCCGGGAACTGGTGGACGCCTACCTCCGCTCGAAACCGGCCGACGACCCGGCCTCCCTGGAGCGGGACACGGATTTCGCGGGTTCTGCAACCGCCCTGGTGCTGCTCAAGAGCCGGAGCCTCTCTCCAACGCTGGAAGGCGGCGACGAAGAAACTCCCGAGGAGCCCCTCTCGCCCGAGCAGCTCGCCCGCCGGCTGATGCAATACCTGAAGATTCAGCGGGGCGCGAAAGACGTCTCGGATCGACTGGAGGCCAACCGGGGTTTCTACCCTTCTTCTCACACCCTCCGGCCCCGGCCCGGCACGCTCCGGGTCAACCGGGAACGCCTCATCGGCGCTGCCCGCAGAACGTTTTCCCGCCCGACGGAGCCTCCCGTAGAGCACCTCGGGCCGATCACGCTGACCCTCCAGGAACTGGTCTCCGTTATCCGGGATTCTCTGGTCCGGGGGCCGGTGTCCTACGAAGACCTGGTACGGGACATGGACCGGCTGCACTCGGCCGTCGCTTTCGCCGCCGCCCTATCGCTCGCCCACGAGGGACGGCTCAAGCTCTCCCAATCCGAACCCCTCGGCCCGCTAACGCTCCAGCAGATCCCGTGACCAAGAACCCGGACCCCGGCGCAACCCCCCTGATAGAGGCGGTGCTCCTGGTTAGCCCGCAGCCCGTCAGCGCCGCTACCCTCGGGGCTGTCACCGGCCTCCGGGAAACAGCGGTAAACGTCGCGCTCGCGGACCTGGACCGGAAATACTCCATCGAGCGCTCCGGCATCGTGCTCCGGCGCGTCGCCGGTGGCTACCAGCTCGCGACGAACCCGGCTTGCGCCGCGGCCGTGGAGCGTTTCCGCGCTGAGTCGCGGCCGGCCCCGCTCTCCAACGCCGCGAATGAGGTCCTTGCCTGCGCCGTCTACCTGGGGCCACTAACGCGGGCCGGGATCTCCGGGGTCCGGGGCGTCAACTCTGACGCGGTGGTGCGGAACCTTCTGGACCGGGGTTTGCTCGCCGAGGTCGGCGCCGACAGCGCGAGCCCCGGATCCCCGGCACTACTCGACATCACCGACGATTTTCTCTCCGCCGCGGGTGCCGCCTCACGGGCAGATTTTCCGGCCCTGGATGCTCTTGTCGGGGAAGAGGAGCTAATGCGGGTGCGGGAACGGCTGGGCGCCCCGGAAAAAGGCTCGTGAGTGCGGCTCCAGGCTTTCCTGGCCCGGGCCGGCGCCGCGCCCTCCCGCCGCAAGGGGGAGGCCCTGATCTCCGCCGGCCGGATCGAGGTTAACGGCTCAACAGCCTCCCTCGGGACCAACGTATCGCCGGACGACCGCGTCCTGCTCGACGGTCGTCCGGTAGAGCTTCCGGAAACCGCTACCTACCTGGCATTCAACAAGCCCGCGGGCTACCTGACGAGCCTGGGCGACGATCGCGGCCGCCCGACCGTCAAAGACCTGTTGCCCCCCGTACCCGGTCTCGTCCCCGTCGGCCGCCTCGACGGGGCGACGACGGGCCTGCTGATCCTGACCAACGACGGCCCTCTGGCCCACCGCATCTCGCACCCCTCCACGGAGATCGAGAAAGAGTACCACCTGACGATCGGCAAACCCGCCACCGAGAAAGCCCTCTCGATCCTGGCCGCCGGCCCGGTCCTCGACGACGGCCCCATGCTCCCGCCCCGGCTTACCAACCTCAAACGAACCAGAGCCCACCTCAGCCTCAACCTGACCATCCACGAAGGCCGCAACCGCATAATACGCCGGGCGTGCGACGCCGCGGGCCTGCGCCTACTGTCCTTGCAGCGGGTTCGAGTCGGGCCCGTATGGCTGGACGACCTCCCCGAAGGCGGCTCCCGGCCGCTGACCGGCCGGGAGATCGGTATACTTCGCGGCGATGAGTAACATGGGCGACGCTTCGGACCGGTCGTTTGCAGGTACCGTCGTAGGCGTACCGGGCCGGGATTTCACGGTGGAAGACGTCCGGGGCGTTTTCCCGGGGGAACTGGATATAGAGCCCCTCGGCCGTCCGGTAGATGCCACGGTAACCGTACCCGGCTCCAAGAGCGTAACGAACCGGGCCTTGCTGGTGGCCGCCCTGGCGGACGGAACCTCTACTATCCGAAACCCGCTGTTTTCCGACGACTCTTTCTGGCTGCTGCAGGCGTTGGTCCAACTGGGGTTCGACGTCCGGGCGGATCTAGGTTCCGGACTGGTCCACATCGGCGGCCGGGCCGGCCGCATACCGGCCGGCGACACGGAGGTGTTCGTCGGTAACGCCGGGACCGTTGCCAGGTTCCTCCCGCCGGTCCTGGCCCTCGGCCCGGGACCATACCGGGTGGACGGAGCGCCCCGGATGCGGGAGCGTCCGGTAGACGACCTGGTAGAAGCCCTGCGGCGTCTCGGGGCGAATGTGGACTACGCCGAAGCCCCGGGACGCTTCCCGCTGATAGTCAGGGGAGGTGGATTGTCCGGCGGACGGACCCGCGTAGCGGGTAGCCGCAGCAGCCAGTTCCTGAGCGGACTCCTGATGGCCGCGCCCGGCGCGGAAAATTCCGTAACCCTGGAGCTCGAAGGAGATCTGGTCTCGAAACCCTACGTCGGTATCACGACGGCCGTCATGCGCTCCTTCGGCGTCGGTGTGGCCGAACGCAGCGGGACTTTCATCGTTGATCCCGCCACCTACCAGGCCCGGGACTACCGGGTCGAGCCCGACGCTTCCGGTGCTTCCTACTTCATGGCGGCGGCCGCCATCACGGGCGGGAGGGTCCGCATACCAAACCTCGGGCGCAACTCGACCCAGGGGGATCTCCGCTTCACCGAAGTCCTGCAGAAAATGGGTTGCAAGATACATCTCGGTCCGGACTTCGTCGAAGTTCAGGGGCCGGGCCGCCTGCGCGGCGTCGAAGTAGACATGAACGCGTTCTCCGACACCATGATAACCCTCGCCGCCATCGCACCCCTCGCCGCGGGCCCTACCACCATAACCAACGTAGAACACACCCGGCACCAGGAAACCGACCGGATCTCCGCCGTGGCCACCGAGCTAACCCGCCTCGGACAACAAGTCCACGAATCCACAGACGGTTTACGCATAATACCCCAAGAGATACGTCCGGCCCGGGTCCGGACGTATGACGACCACCGGGTTGCCATGGCGTTTGCGGTGCCCGGGTTGGTGGTACCGGGGATTCGGATAGAAGACCCGGGCTGTGTAACCAAGACCTTTCCGGACTACTTCCGGCGGCTCGCCGCGTTGGGGGAGGGGTGGGGGGATCGGCTATACTCCGGAAGGTAATGGGTGGAATCATCATAGCCATAGACGGGCCTGCGGGCAGTGGAAAAAGCTCTGTGGCGCGGGCCGTTGCCGAACGGTTGGGTCTGGTGAACCTCAACACGGGCGCGGCCTACCGGGCGGTAGCGTTTCTGGCCCTCGAAGAAGGCGCGGAGCTCGATGCCGGTCCGGAACTCGCCGCGCTCGCCGAGAGGATCGGGTTAACGGAGGATGGGGCCGAGGTAGATGGTGTGCCCGTTGCCGAGGAGTGGTTGCGCACCCCGGAGGTCGCGGCGGCCGCCTCCAGCGTCTCTGCGCGTCCGGAAGTCCGGCGGGTCTTGCTCTCCGTCCAGCGCCAGGCGGCCGAACGAGCCCGGGCGAAAGGAGGGGCTGTAGTCGAGGGGCGGGACATCGGCACCGTGGTGCTCCCCGGCGCGGACCTCAAAGTATTCCTCTCCGCCGACCCGCAAGAACGGGCGCGGCGGCGGGCGGTTCAGAGCGGGCGCGAACAAGAACTAGAGCGCATACACAAAGCCATGAGCCGCCGCGACCGCCAGGACTCCGAGCGGGAAAGTTCACCGCTCAAGTCCGCGCCCGACGCGACAGTCTTGGACACCACGAGCCTCAGCCTCGAGCAGGTGATCGGGAGGGTCCTGGATCTCGCCGGCGGGCAAAAGGAGCGATCTTGTACGAAATAGCGATTCCGGATACTGGGGCCGGATAGTGCGAAGGGACGACCCCCTTGAGTAGCGACATGTCCCGGCGCTACCGCTGGTTCCGGCGGGTGGTTACTGCGTTGTTCCGGATCCTCTTCGGTTTCACTACCCACGGGGCCGAGCGGGTGCCCGAGGAGGGACCCCTGATGGTTGCCGCCAACCATACCCAGTACCTGGACCCTTTTTTCACCGGTGTGGCGGTTCCGCGGCGGGTGCTGTGGATGGCCAAGAAAGAGCTATTCGTGTTTCCCTTTCGAAAGTTCTTCGATTTCCTGGGCGCCTTCCCGGTCGACCGGGAGAAAGGAGATCGCGCGGCGCTCAAAACGTCCATGGAGCTCTTGAACAAGGGCCACGCCCTCGGCATTTTCCCGGAGGGAACCCACCGCCAGGGCGCAGCCTCCCGGGACGCGAAGAGCGGGGTGGTGGTGCTCGGTCTCCGGGGCGGGGCGCAGGTCCTGCCCGTCTACATAAGTCCCGCGCCGGGACCTCTCGCCCGGCTGCGGGGCGCGAGGATGCACGTTTGTATCGGGGACCCTATAAGCCTGGATGCGAACCTTCGGGGGGGGAAGGCGTACCGGGAGGCTGCGGACGGGATTATGCGTTCGATCTACGCCCTGCCTGAAGCATACGGCGTGCCGGGAAAACATTGAACCGGTTGCCGGTGGTGGCGATAGTCGGGGCCCCCAACGTCGGGAAGAGTACGCTCGTCAACCGGGTTCTGCGCCGGCGGCAGGCCGTCGTCTCCGAGGAGCCGGGAACCACCAGAGACCGGTCCTACAACCGGGCCGATTGGGCCGGGCGGGACTTCCTGCTGGTAGACACCGGAGGAATGGAGCCAACAGCCAGGGTGGGCCTGGAGGCCCTCGTCACCCTGCAGGCGAAAGTGGCCGTCGAGGAAGCGGACCTCATAGTGCACCTGGTGGACTCCCGCACCGGGCCGACCGAGGCGGACGCCGCCATAGCGCGCGAGTTGCGCCGGACGCCTACCGAGGTAGTGCTGGCGGTAAACAAGCTGGACAACCCCGCAGACGATACCGACCGGTACTCATTCTACGTTCTCGGAGAAGGCGAGCCGTACCCGATCTCCGCGACCCACGGAACCGGTACCGGGGACTTGCTGGATCGGATCGTCGAACTGTTGCCCGTTGCGCGGGTCGAAGACGAAGAAGATACCCCGCGGCTGGCGATCGTGGGCCGGCCCAACGTCGGCAAAAGTACCCTGTTGAACCAGCTCTTGGGTTCCGAACGGGCCGTGACCTCGGAAGAAGCCGGTACAACCACCGATTCCGTAGCCGGGGAGGTTGAGATCCGGGGCGAAAGATACCTGTTGTTGGATACCGCCGGGGTCAACCGGAGCGCCAGGAATGCCCGGGGCGTGCCATACTATTCGGCGCTCAGGACCGGGGAAGCCATCCGGCGCTCCGACGTGTCACTGCTCGTCGTGGACGCCGTGGACGGGCTCGTTGGCGCGGACCTGCAACTCGCCCGGCAGATCGAGGAAGCCGGGCGGACGTGTGGCGTGATCGTCAACAAGCGGGACCTGGTCTCCAGGGAGCGAATCCAGGAGGTTGGATTCGTGCTGGCGGACCGGATGACGGACCTCAAGCCACCGGTCCTGGCGGTTTCCGCGCTGTCTGGTGCGGGCGTGAGCAAAGTCTTGCCTTTCGCTGCGGAGCGCCGGGAGCGGTACAACCTGAGGATTCCGACGCACGAGTTTACCGAGTTCATGAACCGGACCGTGGACCGGAGCCCGCCGCCCAGAGGGGTCAAGATCCGGTACGCCACCCAGACGGGGAGCGCGCCGCCCCGGTTCGTGTTGTTCGCCACCCGGCCCGACGACATACCCGAGAGCTACGTCCGGTACCTGGAGAATGCGTTGCGGGAACGGTATGATCTATACGGAGTGAGTTTGAGGTTGAGGTTGAAGAGTAATCGCTAGCCATGACGCGTAAGGAAGCACCGGAGCTCGGACGCCAGGTGTTGACCATCCCGAACGTCCTGTCGCTCCTGCGGCTCGCGATGGTGCCGGTAGTCGTGGTGTTGCTGTTGGCGAGGCTGGATCTCGCGGCGGTAATCGTCTTTGTGCTGGCGGCCGTAACGGACTTTCTGGACGGCCAAATCGCCCGCCGCACGCAGCCAACGCTGGTCGGGAAGATCCTGGACCCTATCGCGGATCGGCTGATGCTCTCTACTACCGCGGTAGTGCTCGCGGTTCGGGGTGCGCTACCGGTTTGGGCCGTGGCGATCCTGGTCGGGAGGGATGTCCTCGCCCTGGCCGGCGGCCTGGCCTTCGGCGGCAAGGTCTCGGTCAACTGGGTCGGCAAGGCGGCGACCGCCCTGCTCATGACCGCCGTAGCCCTGATAATCTTCAGCCCCGGGGTCGTCGGCGAGTTCGTCTTCTACGCCGGCTTCGGCCTCTCGCTGCTGGCGGGACTCATGTACGCCATCGGTGTCGCCCGAAACCCCGGCCGCGACAGCGTGACCTAGGTGTCTTTTATCTAAAACTGTACTTCAGGTTCAGGGGAGGTTATACTGGAGCTTGTGAGTGCAGGAGGGCCAGGCTGGGACGAGGGTTCGGGGATCGATTGGGAGCAGTTCCCGGATGTTACCTCGGTCCCGCGGGAGGAGCTTGGGGAGGTTTTGGAGCGGTTGGTTGAACGAGAGAGAACTATCAGCTATCAGCGGCGGGTTTTACAGGGAAGAATAGACCTCATACGCACGGAGTTGGTGCGCAGGGGCGAGGCCCGGCTGTCTCGGGAGGAGCTCGCGCGCATACTGACAAACAAAGCGGGAGGGGGACCACTCACGTGAATTACTGCCCGGAGTGTGGCGCTGAGAACGCTGAGGGAGCTTCGTTTTGTGTGAGTTGTGGCAACCGGCTGGCGCATACGGATTCGACCGTCTCGTACTCGCCCACCTTTATAGAGGAAGAGCTGACGCCGGTAGCCGAGCAGGTAGAGGCCGCGGCCCTGATCGAGCTGGACCAGGTGGAAGGAACCGCGGGCCGGCGCATGCACGACGTGGGAAACGAGGTTGTGACGGTCGGGCGTAACCCGGACTGCAGTATCTATTTGGACGACGTGACGGTCTCGCGGGAGCACGCGGAGATCCTGCGCGGCGGCCAGGGCTTCAGGATCCGGGACGCCGGCAGCTTGAACGGCACGTACGTCAACCGGGTCCGGGTAGATGCGGTAGACCTGCGCAACGGCGACGAGATACAGGTCGGGAAATACAGGTTCAAATTCGTCTACACCTAGGCGGATATGTGTGGAGCCGGTGATTGAAGGGAGCCTTTAGGACGGTGGCATTCCGTCAACGAACGGGAGGAATAGCGTAATGGATGACGGCGAGTACAGAGGAAGCTATGCGGCCGAGGCGAGCAGCCCGGTCCGGGCCGGCACGACCCGGGACAGCTATACCATAGGGGAGGTGGTCGAGCGGCTCAAGCCCGACTATCCGACGCTGTCGGTGAGCAAGATCCGGTATCTGGAGCGGCGGCGCCTGATCAACTTGAACCGCACCCGGGGAGGGTACCGGTTGTTCTCGGAGCAGGACGTGGAGCTGCTGAAGTACATCCTGAAGCTCCAGGAAGAAGAGTACCTGCCCCTGAAGGTGATCAAGAAGCGCATCGAGGGCGGGGTGCCGATCCCGGCCGCCCAGGAGTCGGCCGACGAGCTCTCGCGCGTTCTCGAAGAGCGGACTTATACCCGGGAGGAGCTGGCGGATTCGCTGGAGTCCGACGCCCACTTCGTCGAAGACCTCATCACGGTCGGCGTTATCGGCCGGAACGGCTCGCTCACCCAACGGGACGCCGAGATAGCCCGCATGGCACTGGAGATGGCGAAGTACTCGATTCAGCCCCGCCACCTGCGGGGGATCATGGCGGCCGTTGAACGTGAAGCCGCGATGTTCAAACAAATCCTCAACCCGGAGCTCCGCAGCGGTGACGAGCAGCGCGTAAACGAGGCCATGGGCAAAGCCCGGCATCTGGCAGCCGTGGACTCGCGGCTCAAGGAGCTCATGATGTCCAACGTGATCGACACCTTCGTATCCTAGGGGAGGCCAAACGAAACGCATGGTGATTTCAGAGCAGAGCCGGCGGGAAATAGAAAACCACATCCGAACGGTTCCCGACTACCCGCAACCGGGTATCTCGTACAAGGACATCACGCCCCTGATCGAGAACGGCGCAGCCCTCCGCACCGCGGTGGACGCGCTGGCCCAAGCGGTCGAACCCGTGGAATACGACAGGATCCTCTCCGCCGAGGCCCGAGGCTTCGTTTTCGGCACGGCCCTGGCCTACAGCGTCCAAAAGGGCCTCGTCCTGGCCCGCAAGCCGAACAAACTCCCCCGGGAAACCATCTCCGCTTCCTACGAGCTGGAATACGGCACGGACACGCTGGAAGCCCATGCCGACTCGATGCCGCCCGGAACCCGGGTTCTCGTGGCCGACGACCTGCTGGCCACCGGGGGCACCGCCCGGGCCATGTGCGAGCTCGTAGAAGCCGCCGGCGGCACCGTAGCCGGCGCCGCGTTCCTCATAGAGCTCGGCTACCTGGACGGCCGGGAGCTGCTCGCGCCCTACCAGGTCATACCCCTGATCACCTACAATGACCCAAACGAGTAACCTCCCGGAACCCCGGGAAACAGCCCCGGACCGCCGGGCAAACCAGCCCGCCGAACGCCTGCTCGCCATCTACCTCCGGACCCTGACCAGCCCCCAGACCAGAAACACCTATAATACAGAGATCCGGATGTTTCTCTCGTATGTACGAGACGAGCTGGAAAAGGAGCTTGGCGACCTTACGGCGGAAGACCTCTCTCTCTACCGGGAGCACGTGATAGCGAAGTATGCTCCGGCTACGTCGGCCAAGAAGTTGACCACCGTAAGGCGTTTCATGACATTTACGTACATGGGCGGCGCCACGACGGTAAACCCCGAGGCGTTGAAGTTCTTCGCCAAGAGCCCGAAGGTACGCCAGGACCCCTCCTATAACATCCTCACCGAAGAAGAACTGTCGAGGATGCTGGGTGTTGCCCGGCGGGAGAACTACCGAGACTACGTACTCCTGGCGGTCATGGCCGGTTGCGGCCTCCGGGAGGCCGAAGTCGTAGACGTCAGGGTGGGGGACTTCCAGGAGGTGGGGGAGGGCCAGATCCTACTCCGGGTCCGAGGAAAAGGAGACAAGATCCGGAACGTCCCAACCTCCCCCGACCTCTGGCAACTCGTCCAGCGCTACGTCATTCTCACCAAACGCAGCTTCACCTCCCACGTTGACGCCCGCAAACCACTCTTCGCCTCCCGCGAGGGCAAAGACAAACCCCTCACAACCCGCATGGTCCGCTACATAGTAAAGAAATACGCCAACGCCGCCGGCATAACCAAAGCCATCAGCCCGCACTCCATCCGCCACACCGTAGGCACCAACATGGCCGTGAACGAAGCTCCTCTACTCATAATACAACATTTCCTCGGCCACGAGGATCCCAAGACGACCATGAGATACATAAGAAGAGCTGAAGAACTCGCTAGCAGAGCCTACCAGTACAATACGCTGCCCACAGCCTAAAGATACAAGGTGGAAAGTAGCTACTGACTGATACATACTCTGGATGGTCCGGGCATCTGGAAGTTGGATGATGGATTCTAGATATATTCTAGATACGGATCTGTCCCCGGGAGCGGTTGGGGAGGATAGTGAAGGAGGAGTCGTGGGAAAACGATTCAAGACGGAAGTATTCGGAGGCTCGAATGACGAGGATCCACCGGTAACGGCAATAGTTGTAAAGAAGCCCAAGCTGGGTCTAGAAAAAGAGTTCGAGGAGTTCACCAAGGGTGTACTCGGTGCGGCCTCTCGCTTTCCCGGGTACTTGAGCAGCGAAGTATTTCGGCCCGAATCTGGTGGGCAGGAGTACCGGATAGTGCTCAAGTTCAACCACCAGAGCAGCCTACAGAATTGGGAAGACTCCCCAGAGCGGGCCGCGTGGCACGCCCGGGCGGGGGAGCTGGCCGGGGAGGAGCAGCGCAGAAGGGTCCTTACAGGCCTTGAGACCTGGTTCACTCTGCCCGGGCAAGAAGGTCGTCCGCCTCCACCGCGGCACAAGATGGCACTCCTCACGTGGCTTGTAGTATTTCCCCTGATCACAACAATATTCTATTTGATAGAGCCCTTGCTAGGCTGGGCGCCACTTCCCCTGAGAACCATGACCACTACCCTCATAATGATACCCGTCATGTTCTATCTGGTAATGCCCGCAATCACCCGGGTCTTCGACACCTGGTTGTATCCCGAACTCAAAGACAGACGTGGCAAGGCACAAAGTAGATGAGATGATCAACGACGGGAATCGCAAGTGGTGGGTCGTCGCTGCGATGGGAATGATCCTCGTGCTCCTCAACATAGATCGCAGCGGCCTGCCCATTGCCCTGCCGGCCATCGGACGAAATCTGGATATGTCTACCGCGGGTTTGCAGTGGACGTTGAACGCCTACGTTCTTGCCCTGGCGGCTCTTTCGCTTGCCGCAGGACGCCTGGCGGACATATTCGGGCGGAAGAAGGTAGTTCTGATCGGCACCGCCGTGTTCATCCTCGGTTCCGCGGCTGCCGGGCTAGCCCAGAGCGACGGGTGGCTCGTAGCAAGCCGGGTCATACAGGGACTCGGCGCGGCCGGGGTTTTTGCGACCTCACTCTCAGTGGTTAGCAACGCCTTCCCCGAGGAGGAACAGGGCAGGGGCATAGCAGCGTGGGCGACAATCGGCGGTATAGGATTGTCCATAAGCCCTCTCCTCGTTGGGACGCTAACAAACGTTCTGTCGTGGCGCTGGGTCTTCTTCGTTAACGTACCCATAGCGTTGGTTGCCATGTTGTTGACCCTGACGGCCGTGCGTGAATCAAGGGACGAAACGGCCGGGCGCCACGTAGATCTCATAGGGCTGGTGAGCCTCATAGGAGGACTGACGGCGTTGGTGTTCGCACTCCAACAAGGCAGCCTTTCGGGTTGGGGGTCGGCTCCGGTGCTGGGGTCTCTAGTGGCTGCTGCGGTCCTGCTCGGATTTTTCATCCTTGTCGAGCCCCGCGTGCACGAGCCGTTGATCGAATTGGGACTGTTCACAAGTCGGGGCTACCTGGGGGCAAACGCCGTGGCCGCCTCCAACAGCTTCGTCGTCGGTGCACTACTGTTCTTGCTCACCCTGTATCTCCAGAACGTGCTCGGCTTATCTGCGCTAAGCACAGGGGTTGTGTTTATCGCCTATACGGTTGCCGTTGTGATTTTCGAAGCGGCCTCGGGAACGGCGGGTGAGAAGTTCGGTTTCACGATACCTATGGCGGGAGGAATGGCGCTAATGGCGGCAGGGTTCTTTGTGCTGGCGCTAGTCACGCCGACTAGCGGGGTATCCATCGTGATCGTGGCCATCAGCATAACGGGTATAGGCATGGGCCTCTCCTTTACTATCTCTACCACTAGCGGTATGGCCAACGTATCACGGGCCAAAGCCGGAGCAGCTTCCGGAATCTTGACGCTGGGCAGGTTGATCGCCACCGCATTCGGGGTAGCCGCAGCCGGCGGCCTGTTCAAGACGCTAGAGAACTACAAGCTCTCACAACTGCTCCGTGACGCAGGTGCCAATCTTGGCAGCACAGAGCGCACGGAGATCCGGGCTCTACTATCCGGATCCCAAGGTGCCGAAGCAGGGCTCGCCCGGCTGGCTCCCGAAGCCTCCAGCCAGGTGGAAAGCGTGGTGAACCAGGCGTTTGTCTACGGGTTTAGCGGGGCGATGTTGCTATGCGCGCTAGTGTCTGTGGTCGGAGTATTGGCTGCTTTCCTGGTACCCCCGCGGGCTCCTGGGTCCCAATAGCTCTAGCTCTCTAGCTCAATGATTCCGACTTCATACGTCTCGACGCTTGCTATATCTTCGCCACTGACCTCCGCCGACTCCGTGCGCCCGTGGTCGGCAACTTCTTCGCTGGCGTGCATAGCTTCCTCGCTCTCCCAGAACGTTATCCCAAGCGCTTTGCCACTTTGGCGGTCTCCGAGGGCGGCCACTCCCCGGAATCCGTCCAGCTCTTTGGCCCGCGGCAGGATCCACTCTCTCACCTCGTCGAACATAGCATCTATTTGGTCAGGAGTACCCTCGAGAACGTTCACCCTGGCATACACGTTATATTCTCCCTTCACCGTTTCACCGCGGCGTGCTCCTCAGAGTCGTCCTCAGAGCACGCTCTGCTCCATATACTAGCAAGTAAAGCATGCCCATGCAGCAACACATTGCACGTCTGGGTCGCAGATAGCTGGGTTGCAGATAGGGCGGTGGTGCCGTAGTAAATGACTTTACGCTCTGTAGTTCCTGAGGGTCAAATGTCCCGAGTATTCCATTCCGCGAAGTCATGATTTGAGTTTCCGAGAATTGTACTTATCGGAAACTCAAAGTGAACCTGGTAGGGGGTGTGGGGGTTTGGGAGTCAGCCATTGGTGGTTTGGTAGTGGGTGTAATGTTTCTTGATGGAGGGTGGGATCGTCACGTCCAGCCAGACTCCGTCGTTGGTATCTACTGAGTGGTGGATCTCGGCCTTCCCGTAGAGGCGGCTGGCGTCGGCGTAGTGCGTGTGGGGTATCAGGAGCTCTAACCGCTCTCCCCGGGAGGAGATCTCCTCGTATATCGCTTCCAACAGCGGCCCGACGTTTTCGTTGGCACTGATACAGACGGCTGATGGGTAACGGAACCGGATCTCCATCAACTCCTCATCGGATAGCAAGTCGATCTTGTTCAGGCATAAGATGGTTGGTGTGGAAGCTCCATCAGCCTCCTCGTGAGCCCTATCTCCGTGCCGGAGCGATTGTAAGACTGCCTCTATTTCCTCGTCGAGTTGGGAACTGGAGGCGTCAGCGCAGAGCACGAGGATGCCGGCGTCGCGGGCCGACTCGAGGGTACTCGAAAAGGATTCAACGAGTTGGGTAGGAAGTTTTCTTATGAACCCGACCGTATCGGTTACCACGAAGGCGGGTTTTCCGGAGCTTGCCGGACCGTCCGGCCCGGTGGAGTTTCCGGAGACGAACCTGGTGGTTGTTTCGAGGGTCTCGAACAGCCGGTTTGCGGTCGGTCGATCGGCGCCGCACAGAGCGTTTAGAATCGTCGTCTTGCCGGCGTTCGTATATCCGACGAGAGAAACGGTTGGCGGGCCTTCTTCCCTGAGCCTCGCACCCCTAATCTCTCTCGCACACTTTTCTTCGGCGAGTTTGCGGTTGATCACCTCCATGCGACGCCGGATGGCCCGCCGGTCGTACTCCAGCTGTTGCTCGCCGGGACCCCGCGTGATCCTGCCACCTCCGACGCCGCCGCCGAGGCGGCTGAGAGCCGGGTTTCTTCCCTTGATCCGTGGTAGACGATATTCGAGGTCAGCGAGTTCGACCTCCAAACGACTCGCCGCATCTCTGGCGTGGGATTCAAATATCCTGATGATCAGCTCGGTTCTGTCGACGACGATAGCGTCGCAGGACTGCTCCAAAACCCTGGCCTGGGAAGCCGTGAGCTCATCGTCCGTCACGACGAACCGGGCGCCGGACTCCTCTACCAGTGTTGCAAGCTCCTCTCTCTTACCCCTCCCCAGGTAGCCGGCGCCGTCCATGCGATTTTGCTCCAGGCTGCCGCCTATCCGGAGTCCCAGGGTGTTGGCCAAGCGCGCGAGCTCCCCCATGAAACGTCTCTCGCCCGCCCCGACCAGGACCGCGCTCTGCGCCTCAGAACCATTCATGGATACTCACGAATCTAGTGTACCATGCATACCGCTCCTACACGGTGTCTACACGGTGTGTTGCCCGACGAGATCTACGAGTTTTGACGCTAGCCGTCTGTCCTCGTGAGGCCTTACCCGCTCTCCCCACACGAGAGTGCGTGTCCTACCTTCGAGGCTTCTCACCAACTTATCGAACCACCGCATCTGACGCCGGGCGAGTTGCCGCGTGCGCGCCTCGATACTTTGTCTGGCTCGTTCAAGAGGTACACTACCTTCGGTATATGCCACCAGCTCCTTTACCCCGATGGAATCTGCTACGGAGCGGTTGGGAATTCCCCTCGGGAAGAGTTTCGTGAGGTGGTCAGCTTCGTCGATGCCCTCGGCGACTATGGTGGCCGAACGGGCCGCGATGTCTGCGTCTAGAAGAGACCTGTCCGGGCGAAGGTACACGATTTTCGCGTCGTAGCGTAGCCCACCGTGCCAGATTGAGGACCTCGGTGCTTCGCCGGATAGCTCAAGCTCCTTTTCCCGCGCCGCCCTTCGAGGGTTCTCCGTTCCCACGGACAGCTCTTGGGCTAATTGCCGTACCTGGTGTGAGACCTTTGGTGATATGCGGATATCGAAGAGGATCGCGTTCAGGTACATACCGGTACCGGCGTCGAACACGACCGGTACTCCAGCATCCCCGGCCGTCCTTTCTATTACGTCGTCGCTGGCCCGGCGGTGGTGGGCCACAGTCCACTCGTTGTTGACCGGGGTGATCCCGACCAGTTCCGCCGGTCGCCGCCGGGCCTGGTTGGTGATGATCGGGATCTCTCGGTATACCTGCATCGAGTCTACGGCGATCACCGGTGCGTTGCTTCCGACGCCGGCCGATAAGAGATCCGCCACACCGTCGGCGACCATGCTCTTTCCACTGGCCGTGGGCCCGCAGACCACCAGAACACGCCTCTGATTCCTTTGTGTGTCCCGGTGAGTTGCTTCCTTGGATACCAAGGTATTATGTGGTTATGTTACGGGGTGCGCGTAGAGGACGTGGGGGCCTGCGGAGTGTATGAGTGCCTTCTGGTATTCTCCGGGGGCCTTGCTACTGTGCACGTGGACCGCGTGGCCGCTCCAGGTCTCGCCTATGGCTTTGCTGTCTCCGGACTTTCCGTGCCGGATGTAGACTTCTTGTTCGGTCCCGATCTTGCGTTGGTTTTGGGCGAAGGCGTTTCTCTCTACAGACCTCAATACTTCGAGGAACCTCCGCTGCGTGACGTCTTCGGGTACGACATCGGGGAGTTCAGCCGCCTCCGTACCGTTCCTCGGGGAAAACTTGAATATGTACGCCGCATCGAAGCCGCAGTCCTCTACCAACCGGAGCGTCTGGTGGTGGTCCTCCTCGGTCTCACCGGGATGACCGACTATGATATCGGTGCTGAGCGTTCCGTCCGGTGCGTGTTCCCGAAATACTTCTACCTTCCTCCGGTAACGGTCCGCCTTGTACCCGCGGTGCATAGCCTTGAGCATCCTGTCGGATCCCGACTGCACCGGCAGGTGCAGCCTCTTTACGATGGTATCCCGCTCGCCGATGGTCCGTAGAGTCCTGTCTTCCATGTTGGACGGGTGGCTGGTCGTGAACCAGACCCTCGGGGCTACGTCCGAAACTCGCTCGAGAAGGTCGCAGAACCTCCGGCCTTTCTCCCGCCACGCATCCACCGTCTGGCCCAGCAGCGTGACGTATTTGGTCCCTTCCTCGACGAGTTGCTCTACTTCCGCCACGACGTTCTCCATCGGCCGGCATACCATCCGGCCCCTCACCGACGGAACGATGCAGTAGCTGCACTGGTAGTTGCACCCCGTCATGATGGTAACGAACGCGCTGTGTCCGCCCTGGGTGCCCGGGAGATCCGGGGTGTACGTCTCCTCCATCGTCGGCAAGCCTATGAACTCGGCCAACTCGTAGGTATTATGCGTGCCCAGTACGAGGTCGATGTTGTACCGGCGTTTGAGGTCTTCGGATTCCTTGGCGGCGCCGATGCAGCCGGTGAGGGCGACCTGCTTTACCCGACCCTCCCGTTTGAGCCGGTTGAGTTCCCCGAGGTGTCCCCGCACGCGGTCCACGGCGTTTTCCCGGACGTAGCACGTGTTGATGACGACCAGGTCGGCCTCTTCGTAGGAGGGAACTTCCGCGTAGCCGGCGTCCCGGACCATACGGAGCATCCTGTCGGAGTCGTGGACGTTCATCTGGCAGCCGAAGGTTCTGACGCACGCCGTCTTTACGGGCTCTTGAGGGTTGTCTGGGGCCTCTCTGCGAGGCTTCTCCGATAGAGGGATCAAAGGGGTCTCTTTAACGGTTTCACTCATACTCTTCCTCCGGCTCGTATATTCGGGATCTCAAAACTATCTCTCCGGGGCGCGCCTCGATCTTGAGGTCCCCAATCTCCAGGTAACGACTTCGCGCAGCTTCTCCTAGTATAGCCGCGATCCCGGACATTTCTTCTGCCCGAAGGTCCAGGCGAGCTCCTTCTTCACCGGCCACCACATCTTTCTTATTTCCCCAGACCCGCCCCCGGTCGGCGCTACCACCCTCAGAAATGCTCTCCGCCGCCGGGATCTCCCCGTTCCGGATCCGCTGTACCGTTCGCAGTGATACGTCTAACCCTAGATCCCTCCCCCTCCTCCACAAGCGTTCCGTCAATCCCTGGCTTTCTTCTTTATTTTCATGTATTATGCGGTTTTCGATTAGTTTGGCGAGTATTTTTGCCTGTGGCCCGTAGTAAATGGAGCCGGGTTTAGGCTTCCATTCCCGGTCTATCAGGAACGTCTGGAGCGTGGAGATCAGGTTCGAGCCCGACGAGCGGGTGCCCGACTGGAGAGACCTTTCCGGGAGTTTGTTTGTGTCAAATATTGCACGAAATGATGTGGGGGCGGTTGGCGAAAGCAGGTTCAGGCTGAGGGCGGC
Organism: Rubrobacteraceae bacterium; assembly: GCA_050331175.1. Lineage (GTDB taxonomy): Bacteria > Actinomycetota > Rubrobacteria > Rubrobacterales > Rubrobacteraceae > SIRX01. Next base: position 91,261 of record JBHJHC010000051.1, read on the forward strand.
TTTTTTGATGTGGTAGAGGGAGAGGCCGGATCGGTAGGATCCGTTGGCGGCGAGATGGCGGCTGGTCACGCCGGGGTCGAAGATCAGGCCCTCATAAGGTGCGGGGATTCCGTGGCCGTCGTCGAGTACGGTTAGGGCCCGGTAGCGGCGGTTGCGGAGCGTCGAGGCGACGTAGATGTTCTGGGCTCCCGCGTCCCGGGCATTGCGGAGCAACTCCAGGAGCGCGTTTTCCACGGTGGAGATGGGAGATGGGCTGCGCCGGACGCCTTCGACGCCCGTAATGCGGGCGAAGCCGGACCCCAAATCTCTGTAAGGGCCTTCCACGTCAGCTCCTAGCGGGCGACCTCGCTGACCCGGCTCTCGCGGATAACGGTGACTCGGATCTGGCCGGGATACTCCAGGTCGCTCTCGATCTCTTTCGAGATGTCGAAGGCGAGCTTGGCGGCGACGCGGTCATCAACTTCGGAGGGCTGGACCATTACGCGTACCTCCCGGCCCGCCTGAATAGCGTAGGCTTTCTCCACCCCCCGATGAGCTAGAGCCATGTCCTCGAGGGCTCTGAGGCGCTCAACGTAGGCTTCTGTGGTCTCCCTGCGGGCTCCGGGCCGGGAGGCAGAGACGGCGTCGGCGGTCGCGACCAGAATGTCCTCTACCGTCTCCATCTCGACTTCGTGGTGGTGCGCACTGATAGCCCGCACGACATCCGCCGATTCCCCCCGCTTCTCCGCGAAGCGGCCGCCGATCAGGGCGTGCGTGCCCTCTACCTCGTGGTCTATGGCTTTGCCAACGTCGTGCAACAGGCCCGCCCGGCGGGCGATCTTTACGTTGGCGCCGAGCTCCTGGGCCATCATGGCGCTCAGGTTTGCCACCTGCACCGAGTGGGCCAAAACGTTCTGGCCGTAGGAAGTCCGGTACTTTAGCGCGCCGAGCAGCCGCTGCAGTTCGCCGTGCATTCCGCCGCTAATCTTGGCGTCGTATAGGGCCTGGCGTCCAGCGGCCTTCATCTCCTTTTCGACATCCTTTCTGGCCTTGGCCACGATCTGCTCGATACGGCCGGGGTGGATCCTACCATCCTCCACCAGCCGTTCCATCGAGACCTTCGCGATCTCGCGCCGCACGGGATCGAAGCAGGAGATCACCACCGTTTCCGGCGTGTCGTCGATGATCACATCCACCCCCGTGGCGGCCTCGAAAGCCCGGATGTTCCTGCCCTCCCGACCGATTACCCTCCCCTTCATGTCGTCCGAAGGAAGCGTCACCGCCTTTACCGTCGATTCCGACGTAAGGTCCGAGGCGATCCGCTCCATCGTTGTAGCCACTATCCGCCGCGCCTCGGCCTCCGCCTTCTCCTCAGCCTCCTGGGTCTGGTCGTGCACCAGGCGTCCGAGTCGATACTCAAGCTCTACTTCAAGTTTAGAGAACATCCTGCTCTCGGCTTCGTCCCGGCTGAGGCCCGCGATCTCCTCCAGGGCCCGCACTTGCGCGGACTCCTGCTTGCTGATCTCAGCCTCCCGGTCCTCGAGAGCCTGCTCGGATTCCGACAGCTTGCGGCGGCGGTCGTCGAGTTCGGCCTCCCGCCGGTCCAACGCCGAATCCCGATTATCCAGGCGTTCTTCTACCCGGGAGATCTCGACCCTCCGGGCCCGGATCTCTGATTCAGCCTCGTCTTTGACCTTGAGGGTCGCTTCCTTGGCCGCAAGCTCAGCCTCGCGCCGCGAGGCCTCCGCGGACCGGTTGGCGTCTTCGATAATGGTGTGCGCGTCGGACCGGGCTTCGGCTTGCTTGGTCTCTATGCGATACTTGCACACGAAGTAGCCGACGGCGATGCCGATAGCAATGCCGACGGCCAGGTCTATTAGAAGTACCAGTAGGGTGCTCACAGGTTGTCCTCCGTAGCGGCCGGCCACCGGAGGTACCCACGATACTTGTCGTCGCCTCACAGCGGCTGAGGCCGGATAGTCTTTTTATTCTCCCACCTCCTGCTACGCGGTACCGCGATACCTGCGGGCGACTTCGGCGCAAACATCAGCCGAATACCCCCGGCGCATCAGGAAGCCGTAGACCCGGCGCGCCTGCGCGCCGGATCCCTCCTCCTCATTATACCGCCGCGCCGCCGCATCTAAAGCATCCCCCGCTTCCGAGCGCCCGGCGAACTCTTCTTCGACTATGTTCCACGCGGTATCTTCGTCGAGTCCATCCTTGCGCAAAGCGTCGTACACCCGGCGGGGCCCGTACTTGCGGGCCTTTTCCTGCGCCAGGGCGCGCGCGTACTTCTCGTCGTCGAGGTAACCAAGCTCAGCCAGCCGGGCTATCACCACCGCCACGGTTTCTTTCCCGTATTCGTCGCGCCGGAGCCTCGCGCGGATTTCCCCCGTGGAACGGGCGCGATAGCCGAGGAGGTTCAGGGCCCGGGTCATGGCCGACGACCGTTCCCCGGCCAGCCGGGCTTCGGCCAGCTCTTCCTCGGCGAGCGTCGCCCCCACGTATAGACCGTGCTCTGCAGCGGTTTTCGCGTCTACTTCAGCCCAGAACTCGTCGTCGACGAATACGCGGACCCTTCCTCTCCGCTCCCTGACGTCGGTTATCCGGGGCAACCGGGTTCCCGGCTACAATACCTGTCCGGCTGGTTCCTCGGCCGGCTGCTCGCCCGGCTCCCCGGAGGGTTCCGAGTCATCCACCCCGTCGCGGCCCAGGCCGAGCTTCTTGTAGATCTCGGCCGTAATGCGATTGCGCACGTCGTCGTTTTCCTTGAGCAACTGCTTGGCGTTCTCCCGGCCCTGGCCCAACCGCTCGTCACCGTAGGCAAACCACGCGCCGCTCTTCTGGATCACCTCCTGCTCGATCCCCACGTCCAGCAATGCTCCCTCGCGGGAGATCCCCTCCCCGTACATGATGTCGAACTCCACAACCTTGAACGGTGGCGCCACCTTGTTCTTGACTATCTTGACCTTGGTCTGGTTACCGACGGTTTCGCTACCCGACTTGAGCGCCCCTATACGCCGGATATCCAGGCGCACGCTGGAATAGAACTTGAGCGCCCGTCCCCCCGGCGTCGTCTCCGGAGAACCGAACATCACCCCGATCTTCTCCCGCAACTGGTTGATAAACACGGCCGTGGTCCCCGAACGGTTCAAAGAACCGGAGAGCTTCCTCAGGGCCTGGCTCATGAGCCGGGCCTGGAGTCCCACGTGAGAATCGCCCATCTCACCTTCGATCTCAGCCCTAGGCACGAGCGCGGCGACGGAGTCGATCACGACCACGTCCAGGGCGCCGGAACGAACCAGGGTGTCGGCGATCTCCAGGGCCTGCTCCCCGTTGTCCGGTTGGGAGAAGTAGAGGTCCTCGAGGTCCACGCCGATAGCCTCGGCGTACGCCGGGTCGAGGGCATGCTCGGCGTCCACGAACGCCACGAGACCACCCGCTTTCTGGGCCTCGGCGATAATGTGCAGGGCCAGGGTGGTCTTGCCGCTCGACTCGGGGCCGAAAATCTCGACGATTCGTCCCCTGGGTACACCCCCAACGCCCAGTGCCAGGTCCAGTGACAGGGCGCCGGTAGAGATAGAAGGTATCTTCCTCGGGCCCCGGTCGTCGCCCATACGCATGATAGAGCCCTTGCCAAACTGGCGTTCTATCTGTGAAATCGCCGCGCCCATCGCTTTATTCTTGTCCAATGTGTCCTCCGGGAATCGGTTTTGATCTACCTTGTAGCTGATACTTACCCATTACTGCCTACCCATTATACTGGAGTCGTTATTGGCTCCCAAGAGACAGAAGCGACCCCGCCTGCAAACGGCAAACAGCGCCGTCCGGACGGTCGAGGTGGTCTGTAGCTCCCCGGTTGGACGGGCCATCGCCCGCTTGCCCGATGGGCATGGCCGATCCAATAAGCGTTGTGGATTGGCTCCGGGATCCCGCCGCGACCTTCGGTACTTTCTACTCCTTTGCCCAGATCTACCTTACCAGCATCAAGCCGAAGCACCGAGGTCTTCTGAGAAAGCCTCCGAGATCCGCTGGATGTGTGGGATGAGCTCCTCGAGCCTGCTCTCGTCGAGCCGGCCCGCCGGCCCCGAGATACTCATCGCGGCGATAATCCTCCCGTCTGGGGCGAAGACGGGGCAGGCCAGACAGCGGACGCCCTCCTCCATCTCCTCGGTATCTAACGCATACCCCCGCTCGCGGATACGGTCCAACTCGCCCTGCAATTGCTTTCGGTCGGTGATCGTGTAATCAGTAAAACGTGGCAGCCCACACTCATCTATCACGTGATCCACGATCTCCGCCGGCTGGTAGGCTAGAAGCACCTTTCCGGTTCCCGTGGAGTGCAACGGCGACCGGTTTCCGGGCTCGGTGAACATCCGAACCATCCGGGGCGCCGGTACCTGGTTCAGGTAGACTACCGAGTTTTTTTCCAGGGCGGCGAGGTTCGACGACTCTTGGCTTACTTCCGTAAGCTCCGCCAAAAACGGCCACGCCATCGAGCCCAGATGTTCCCGGGCCGCAGCGGAAAGGGTGTACGCCTTGATCCCGAGCGTATACCTCCGGTTCTCCGGGTTCTGTCTGGCGTAACCCCGGCGAACTAAAGTAGTCAGCAGCCGGTGCGCCGTGCCGTTCGCGAGCCCGGCCGCGGGTGCGATCTCGGTTACACCCAACTCTCCGTTAGATTGACCCAACAACTCCAGAACGTCCAGAGCTCGTTCGAGCGACTGGACCCCACCCGGCGACGATGGGCTGCTAGCTACTCTCTTGGCCACCAACCACGCTCACTTTCTAGAAGATTCCTTCCATTTTACGAAATCGTGCCCCTAAGTATACATGGTAGTCATCCGTCCCTCGTGAAATCTGCCACGCCCGGTCGCGGCGAGGATCCGGCCCCGCTCGAGCGAGGAACTCGTACTCGCCGGACCCTCTCCTTACGTCGCTCACCTGCTGCCAACGGCGCGCAGGTTTGGCCGGATCAGCTTCCCGACCGGCTCCGAAACGACATCTCCTTTGTAGAAGACGGTATGCCCCCGCACGAAGGTGCGGACTACTTTTCCGGTGAAGGCCCGGTCGACGAACGGGCTCACCTTGTGCCGGTACTGCAGGACTTCCCTGTGAAGGGTGAAAATCGCATCGAGACGAACCAGCGCCAGGTCGGCGTCGACCCCGACCTCCAGGCGGCCCTTCTCGGTGAAGCCGAAGCGATCCGCAACGTTTCCGGAAAGTAGCGCTGCTATCTCCCTCGGCGAAACCCCTCGCCGGTGATGGCCTTCGTCCAACATGACGTTTAGCAGGGACTGGCAACCTGCGATGCCGCCCCACGCCCGGAACATGTCGTTACCGCCCTTCATGTCCGGCGGACACGGTGAGTGGTCGGAGGTAACGAACTCGACGTAACCCTCCTGGATCTGCTCCCAGAGCGCTTCGCGATCCCTCTCCGGACGCAGCGGTGGGGCGCACTTGGCGACCGCCCCGAGCGCCTCGGCATCCTCTTCGGTCAGAGCCAGGTAGTGGACGCAGGTTTCGCAGGTGACGTCTACTCCACGCCGGCGCGCCGCGGCTACGAGCGCGACACCCCGGCCGGTGCTGACGTGAACGACATGTAGCTGGCATCCGGTTTCTTCGGCAAAGAGAATGGCCCGTTGTATCGCCTCGAGCTCCGCGATTGCGGGACGCGAGTCGAGGTAGTCGCGCATCGTGGTCTGGAGAGTACTCTCCCGGCGGTCGGCGAGCCTGCTGATGATCTGTTCGTTCTCCGCGTGAACCAGCACGGGGAGGCCCAGCTCCGCCGCCTGCGCCATTCCCTCGTAGAGCGTAAGGTCGTCGGCGGCCTGAAAATCCCGGGTGCCGGTGGCGGACATAAAAGCCTTGAACCCCGCTACACCCCTCTCGGCCAGTTCCTCCATGTGTTCCAGGTTGCCGGGTACCAGCCCCCCGTAGAACGCGAAGTCCACCACGGACGAGGTCCGCGCGAGGGCCACCTTCGCGTCGAAGCTCTTTGCGTCGTTGGTCGGCGGGTAGGCGTTCAGGGGCATCTCGACAAAAGCCGTCGTGCCGCCCGCCGCCAGCGATCTAGAACCGGTGGAGAGCCCCTCCCATTCCCTGCGGCCCGGCTCGTTGAAGTGGACGTGGGCGTCTATTGCTCCGGGAAAGACGTGGAGGTCATGGGCATCCACCTCTTCGGTGGCCGAGCCTCCCAACTCAGGCTGTATGGCGGCTATCTTCCCGTCGGCGAGGGCTATGTCGGCCTCTTGCCGGCCTTCCGGAGTAACAAGGGTGCCACCCCGGATCATGAGATCGTAAGTACTCATGGGCCAGCCCCTCTATCCCTCGTGCGGCTCTTGAAAAGCCTCGAAGTTCAAGCCGTGGATATCCGGGAGGTTGCGGTAGGCGCCCGCGTAGTCGATTCCATACCCGACGACGAATACGTCGGGCACTTCGAATCCCACGTACTTTACGTCCAGGTCGACCCGCCGCCTGGAGGGCTTGGAGAGCAGGGCAAATATCTCCAGGGACGCCGGGTTGCGGGCAAGTAGGGAGCGACGAAGGTACGAGAGCGTAAGGCCCGTATCTACTATATCCTCGATTATGAGGACGGGCTTGCCGGTGATGCTTTCTTCCAGGTCCTTGAACGTTTGGTGTGAATTATCTGTACGAGATTTGAGCGGAAGGTGTCCACGCTCTAAAGTCGGCTTGCTGACCGATCCCGAAGGGAAAGGAACCGACTCCTCATGCTCGACGTGGACACCTTCCTCACCGCACTT
>JBHJHC010000052.1:0-59248 GCA_050331175.1 Rubrobacteraceae bacterium
TGTATCTGTAGCTCACCCAGGGTTAGTCGAATCGTAAATTCCGCTGGGATGGTTATCGAGTCGGGTTCGCCGTTGTTGTTCGCCTCTTCTATGGCGGCCCGAAGCGTGCACTGGTTTCCGTCTGCGGTGTCTGCGTCGCACACCCCGTCGTAGGGACCGCCGGGCGAGTCAGTGTCGGAGCCATCATCGGTAGTGTTCACCACAAACCCCGCAGCCTGTGCCCCGGTGGCACCCAGGGTGCCGAGCACAGCCATCGCTACCACTGTGGCCACCACGAACAAGGCAACTAACCTGCCCAGCGACAGGTCTCTCGTTCGCCTTGCTACTACACCAGATGTGTCCAACACCTGCTCCTTCCTCTTGCTGCAAACAATCCGTCCAACTCATGTTCCGGTCCCCGCTACTCTTTGGCCCTCCTTGTCCAGGTGGTAGCTAGCTGCCAGCCTATTTACTAACGCTTTAGTATATATAGGTATTACGGCTACTTATAGGAGTAAAGCAGAAACACTATAAGATAGCTACAGGAGCGGCGGAAGTGCAACATTTCACAGAACCGGCACTTTTTTGGGTTTTGTTAATAAAACGGAAGGACATTTCTCGCGACTCTCGCGAGTGGTCTCTTTCTGGGGGATCGTCCGTTCACTGTTTCTATGGCTTGCGGGGTTCGCGCCGGGTCATCCGCCTTCCGGCAACCTGGACAGCGGTACAGTTCATCCGCCTCCGATAGAGAGCCAGCGGGTGCCGTCGGGCATGCTCTCGTTGCTGTAGGACGCGCCCGCCGCGTCCAGTTGCGCCCGGAGGTTCGCCTCCTTGAGGTGGTGGTCGGCTATGGTCGCCTTGCGCCTCCGGTGGCATGGGAGGCAGTGTCGGACCTCCTCCCATTTCCTCTCGGTCAGCGCGGCGGGGTTGAGCGGTTAGCGAGATGGATGCTATTCGGCTCGTAGGGCAGAGATCTCGCGCAGCACACCGCCCCTTTCGGTCGCCGCAACCCGGCGCCGCGCCAGCTCAGCGTACTCCCTTTCCAGTTCCGCCCCGATGAAGGTGCGGTTCAGCTCCTTGGCCGCTACCGCCGTGGTGCCCGAGCCCGTGAACGGATCGAAGATCAAAGCTCCTTCCCGGGTCGAGGCCAGCAGGGCGCGGCGAACGAGCCGTAAGGGCTTCTGTGTCGGGTGGTAGCCGTGCGTCTTCTCGCGCCGGGGCACGGCGGGGATGCGCCACACGGACGAGACCTGGCCGGTAGGGTCCGGGCTGTTGATGAGGTCGTAGTTGAACGTGTGGCCTCTGCCCTTGCTAGCCCAGATCAGGGTTTCGTGGGCGTGGGTGAATGCCGTATGTAAAGCGTTGGGCGGTGGATCTGGTTTCTGCCAGACAACGGAGTTTATGACCCTGAAATTCAGGCTCTGGAGCGCGAACCCCATGCTGAAGATGACGTGGTGCGTCCCGCTGACCCAGATCGTTCCGTTTGGCTTGAGCACGCGCCGGGCGGCCTCGATCCACCTCATGTTGAAGTCGTGGTCTTCCTGGAAACCACCCGACCTGTCCCACTCCCCCTTATCTACGGAAGCCAGACGGCCGCTCTTTACGGTAACTCCCCCCGTCGAAAGCCGGTAGGGTGGATCCGCGAAGATTACGTCTACGCAAGCCGGGGGCATTAGCCGCATCAACTCCACGCAGTCTGCCAGGTAGACCATCGCGCCCGGCTCGCCGTAGGATGGAAGCTCACCAAGTTTCACGACGTTACTCTGGGAGAACGGAGTCAATGGAGCCGGCTTTCGGGCTTCTCCGCGACTTCAAAGCGACACCTGTTCCGCCAGCAGCCGGCCGACCTCTTCACCGGGGAGCGGTTTGAAAAAGAAATATCCTTGGGCCAGGTCGCACCCCATTTCTTGCAGCAATGATGATTGCTGGGCGTTCTCCACCCCTTCGGCGGTAACCTCCAGATTCAAGGTATGTGCGAGACCTATTACCGAGCGCACGATCGCCGCATCCGCGGCTTCCCGGTCTATTCCCTGGACAAAAGATCTGTCGATCTTCAAGGAATCCACCGGCAAGTCTCTGAGGTAGCTCAGCGACGAATAACCTTTGCCAAAGTCGTCGATCGAGAGCTGTATTCCCAGGGTTTTCAATTTCCTGAGGATGTCGATGGCGTGCTGTTCGTCCTGCATGACCAAACTCTCGGTAATCTCCAATTGGAGGGTCTCGGATCTCAGACCTGTTTCTTGCAGAACGTGAATGATGTCCGCTATGAGATTGTGGTGTTGGAACTGCCGGACAGAGAGGTTGACGCACATCTTTACCGCGAACGCAATACCATGATGCACCTGCCACTCCTTGACCTGTCTACAAGCTTCCTCCAAGACCTGTTTTCCGATGGGTACGATCAGGCCGGTCTCCTCCGCAACCGGGATAAACTCCGAGGGCATCACGAGGCTCCGCCTGGAGCTGCCCCAGCGTACCAGGGCTTCTACCTCGACGATCCGTCCGGAGCGGAAAGAGACTTTGGGTTGGTAGTAAATCTCGAAATCCTCGTTCTCGATAGCATGCCTGAGCTCTCCTTCGAGTTCTAGCCGGCCAAGAGCCTCTGCGTGCATACTCGTGCGGAACACCTCGTACTCGGCATTGGCCTTTTTCGCCTGGTACATGGCCACGTCCGCGTCGCGCAGGAGATCCACAGGCCGCGTGTCACCTGGACCGCTCAAGGCGATTCCCGTGCTGAGCTCGACGCTGATTTCCCGCCCGCTGAGGTCGAAAGGCTTCCTCAACCGTTCCGCGATGCGTTCGGCAACATCGATCGCCCCTGACACGTCCGCAAGGTTTTCTAGTAGTACGGTAAACTCGTCCCCGCCCAGGCGGGCAACGGTATCTTCGGGCCTCACGCAGCTCCGTATCCTATTCCCCACCCGGATCAGCAGCTTGTCACCCACCTCGTGCCCGAGGCTGTCGTTTATGATCTTGAAGTTGTCTACGTCCATGAACAGTACGGCCATAAACTTGGAGGTACGTTCCATACGGTCCGCGGCATGTTCCAGGCGGTCGAGAAACAGATCACGGTTTGGCAGGTCGGTCAAGGGATCGTGTAGAGCCCGGTGACGGCTTTCCCGGTAAGCCCGGTCCAGGCTGTCGGCGAACAGGTAAGAGATGATGGCCACTATGAAGAGTATGAGCAAGGAAGGAGAGAAAATACCGAAGAGCGCGGCACCGGCTATCAGGAAGACGGCGACCACGAAGCCGGTCCAGGGAGCGATTAGGGAACTGGCAATGAGTATTGGGAGAGGCATCGCCAGGTACGACGACTTTAGCTGATCACCTATCAGGAGAAAGGGACCCGCGGTAGCCAACGCAATAGTGCACAAACCAGCGGTATAAACGAAGCCGAACCGATTGGCCAAAAAGATCGCCACCAGCGAGAAAACTATCAAGCCGTTCGTGACGTAGTACTGTTCGTCGGATCTTACAGTGTTGTAAAGTGCAAGCGTCAGCATCGCGGCCGTCATCCCAAGGAGCATGACGGCCAATACCCGGCCTTTACGCCGGAGGTCCGGGTTTATGCTCGAAACTTTAAGTACTCTCTCCAAATCAAGTCCAAGGCTAGCCCAAGGTGTCATTGTATAGTCCCAATGCGGCAAGCACGGAACTCTTTATTGCGAACGAGGGCGCATACAACACTTTGGATATCCACAACTCCGGATAATCGTTTGCGAACGGATGTTCGGCAGCGAGCAGATATTCGGCGGCTCGGTGCAGCGGGGCGGGATCCAGAGGTCTTATGGTTCGATGGTAGTAGAGCAGGGAGAGCAGGGTGAGCGCCGTTTCCTCGCTGGTAGGCATATAGATTCCCCAGGCACCGTTTGTGTGTTGGGTAGAAAACAGCCAGCGCAAGGTCGGGTCCAGCTCTTCGGGAACATATGAGGATAAGATTTTGAGTGCCGTACTGGTAGGGTAATAGGGTGAGACGTGCCACTTATCTTGCCAGAAGGTCCCGTGGTACCTGACGCGGAGCAGATAGCTCAGAATTTTGTCCCGAACCCGGGGACGCTCTTTCTCCGGCAGCGTCTCCAGGGCTTCCAGGATGTGAAGGTTGGCGCTTACCGAGGGATCCCGCTCGTGATCCAGCACGGCGAAGTGCTGGTCGCGCTCGTAAGCGAGCAGACATCGCCCGTCCGCTTCGTAACCTGTCCGCTTCAACACCAGCAGCGCAACAGCGGTGTCGTCTGAGTCCGGTATTCCCGACGAAGCCCAGCCTACCCCTCTGGCCCCTAAATGCTCTTGGAGATACTCGCAGTGGGCTTTCAACGCGTTGGTGTGTCCTGCCAGCAGCTCGCCGTACTGCAGGTTGTAGATCATCCAGGTTCTCATGAACACGTCGGTGGGAGCCACGGTAGGGAGACCGGGCCGACCCTGGTCTAGCAAATCCTCCAGGTAGGCGACGCTTTCCGGATAGCGGGAGCGCCACTCGGTAAAGCAACCCAGCAAAAAGGCCGTGGCGGATGGAGAAGTCGCCATGGAACCGTTTTCCAACAGCAACTCCGGGGCCCTCTGGAGGCCGGCTTCTCCAGAAAAGGCTTCCAGGGAAAATAGCGCGCTGGTTACGGTCTCAAAAAACTGCCGGGTAGGCAACAGTCTCAACTTCTCCGCGCGTTCTTTCTCGTAGTGACGAAGCTGGTCGTAAGGTAGATTCAGCCCTAGTTCCTTACCTTCGGCCAGGAGGGTTGGCAGGATCATCTCAAACCCTATCGTCCGGTAGGCGTCGCGGTGCAGCTCGTTCACGTGCCGCCAGATATACCGTTCGCCCTCTACGCGCTGCTCTCTGTCCCGTTGCCGGTTTCCGACCCGGGCGATCAGCAGCAAGACGGCCAGCGTGGTGAGCAAGCGGTCGTGGACGTACGGGAGCCGGCCGCCCCAGCTCCCGTCGGGGTGCTGCCGGCTCATGAGGTATCCCACCAGACGGGGGTAGGCCAGGGTGCCCTCGGGATCGGTCAGCCGCGCGGCCCAGCTCGTATCGTAATCGGTCGGCTGTATGGGTTGCGGGTCATCCACCCGCATGAGCTCTCCTACAGCAAAGTCCAGGTAAGCCGAGAGGCGCAACCCAACCCCTAACCGGACGCCCCGGACCCGGGAGGAATTTCTGGTTTGGTCTGGAGCAACAGGTCCTTTCCAACCCCTACTTTTTCGTTTATCGTAACCAGCGTGAAAACGGCCCTCTTGTCGAAAGTATACAAAATTCACCGATCTCCCGTAACCAGGGCTGCCTCAAGAAAAGGACTCTCGAATTGAACCCAGAACTCTCGCCGTCCCCCCCGCTGTCGGAGTGGCTCCAATGGCCCAGAGAAGAGGTGGCACGCTGGATCTCCGCCCGTCCCGAGCCCGTCGTTATGGGGTGGCCCTACAACGGGACGCGCCGCTGGTATCTAGTCCATCGGAGCCGCAACCCGGAATCGAGAGACTACCTGACTACCCTGATCCGGCGCCAGGCCGAACACCATCGCCTGGTATTCGAACACGGCGTCACCGGGCTGTTGGCGCCGGGTTTCGGTTTCGAAACTCTCAAGCGGGGCGAGGAGTACGTGCGCTACGCCTTGGGCGGGCTCCTCCAGCTGGCAGACGACGAGGTTTACCAGGAGTTGTTCGACGCCGGGGTGCGGCTGCGCTTCTACGGTGACTACGAGAACGCCCTGGATGCCCCGGCCTACCGTCCGATACTGGACGCTTGCGCAGAGCTGGTCGCCGGCACGGCCGCCGGAGAAGGTCCGCTGCTCCTCATAGGCCTGTTCGCCGACGACCCATACCCGGCCATCGCCCGTTTGAGCGTCGAGTTCGCGACGCGGCACGGCCGCCCGCCCGACCGGAGGGAGCTGATCGAAGCCTACTACGGGCTTCCGGTTCCCGACCTCAGCATTTACCTGGGTTTCAACCAGCCGGAGATGTTCGACGTACCACTGCTCGCGACCGGGCTGGAGCACCTGTACGTGACCCTCAACCCCTCCCCCGACCTTCAAGAAACGCAGCTGCGCGAGATCCTCTACGATCATCTCGTAACGCGCAATACACCGTCAGTGGACTACGAAGCATTGTCTCCCGCAGCGGAGGCAAAGATCGCCCGACACTCCGAATGGTACTCGGGCGAAACCCTGGGGCTCGGCTACGTGGACGCGGATACCGGCCTGTGGAATCCACTGTTGCCCGACAGCCCTGGCCGCGGCTAGCAAGGTGCCGCGAAGCCGGGTAGTAAACTGGGCCGGTCAGGTCAACTTCAGGGAAAGGCCACTGGATGGAGCGGAAGAAGATCAAAGACCAACAGGTCCCCTCTATAGGGTTGGGCACCTGGCGACTCTCCGGCGGAGCCTGCGTGGAAGCCGTGGAGAGAGCGCTGTCTATGGGATACCGGCACCTCGATACAGCCCAGATGTACGGCAACGAGAACGAGGTCGGACGCGGGATGAGCAATTCCGGCGTGGGGCAGGCCGACATCTTCCTGGTGACCAAGCTGAGTCCGGGTAATTTTACCCGGGAGAGGGCCCTTGCCTCGGCCCGCGAGAGCCTCAGGAAGCTCGGTACGGAATACGTGGACCTCCTGCTGATGCACTGGCCAAACCCCAGCGTCCCCCTGAAGGAGACCCTCGGAGCGATGGTGGAACTCCAGGAGGAAGGCAGTGTACGCCACGTAGGGGTTAGCAACTTCCCGGCCCCGATGGTCGAGGAGGCTACGCGGTACGCGGAGATCTTCTGCAACCAGGTCGAGTATCATCCTCGCAAACCGCAGAACGAACTGCTGAAACAGGCGCGGACCCTGGACTACCTGCTTACCGCCTACAGCCCGGTTGCCAAAGGCCGCCTCGCGGACGACGCGACGCTCAAGGAGATCGGCGGGTCCCACCGCAAGACCCCGTCCCAGATAGCCCTGCGATGGCTCATCCAGCAGGAGAAAGTCTGCGCCATCCCGAAAGCCCAAAGCCGGGAGCACCAACAAAGCAACCTGGACCTCTTCGACTTCGAACTCTCGGAAGAGGAGCTGGAGCGAATCTCCAGCCTGGGCCGCTAGCCGCCCTTCTCCGGGACAAAGTCCTCCTCGGGGCGCCCTTCCAGCCCTGAGACGGCGGGTAGAAACCAGTCCGGGCAGGGCTGGACCTCATCGGTCTCGGTGTCGTAGAAGACGTGGGCCATAGAACCCTCGGCGACGACCGTACCCTCCTCGAAACTCTCCCCGGTGCGAAGCTCGAAGTCCATCATGTAGGAGCGGTTGCCGACCGTACGGACGACGGCGGCGGCGTAGACCTCGTCTTCGAGGAAGATTGGAGCCTTGTAGCGGACGTTTGCCTCGGCGATCAGGTACCGGATGCCGGGCACGTCGCCAGCTTCGAGGTCTCCCAGATCCGCCCGCTCCGCCAGCGTCCTCCAGTAGGCGATCCGGGCCGACTCGAAAAAGCTAAAGTGTATGGCGTTGTTGACGTGGCCGTAGGGGTCGAGGTCCTGGTAACGGACGGTGAGCTTCTCTACCGCAGGCGGATTCTCCAAAGCAGGCCCTTTCCACGTTGATCTCTGTTTCCGGCAAGAAATTGTACACATTCTTCGGCGGCGTTATCTGTTTTAATCTGGTCCCATGGAGTACGAAGAGCTTCTACAACAGGGCGAGACTCTGGCCGAAGAAGGATTGGTGGAGGAGGCGCTCTCCAGGTTCGAGCAGGCGTTGGAGGTTTCGCCGGGGACCCCGGAGGTCGTCGAATCCGTGGGACGGGCGCTGTTGAGCCTGGACCGTCTGGAGGAGGCGGCGGGGAGTTTCCTGGGCGCCCTGGAACTAGACCCGGAGTGGTCCGGGCCGTGGATGGGGCTGGCGATGGTGGCGATGCGCCGGGAGGAACCGTTCAAGGTCGTCCACTTTCTGGAGCGGGCCATAGAGGCCGACACCGAGAACCCGGAAGCCTACGTCGAGCTCGGCCGGTACTACGGCTGGATGAGGGAGCCGGATCTCGCCCGGGCCACGTTCGAGCGCTGGCTCAGGAACCATCCCGAAGACGTCGACATGCTGATCAACGCCGGCCTCGTAGCCTTCGACGCCGCCGACTACGCGCAGGCGCTGGAGTTCTTCGATAAAGCCCTGGAGACCGCGGTCGACGCCCAGAAAAGCGAGGCGCAGACCTTTAGGGCGAATACCCTGGATATGCTCGGCCGCTATCCGGAAGCCGTCGCCGCCTACAAAGCGGTGATAGCGGAGACCCCGGAATGGTGGGAGGCCCACGCCAACCTGGGCATCTGCCACGCCCGCAACGGCAACCGCCAGGAGTCCGAAGCCGCCTTCCGAAAAGGACTCGAAGACTGTCCCGGCTCGCCGGAGATTCGGGACGAGCTCGCCGCCCACCTCCTGAAAGAGCAGAAGAATCTAAACGAAGCCCTCAAGCTCTCTGAAGAAGCGGTAGCCCTCGGTAGCGACGAGGTGCGGCATCTCTACACTTTGGGCGAGACCCGACTGGCCCTGGAAGACGAAGCCGGGGCCGAGGACGCCTACCGGGCCGTGCTGGACCTGGACCCGGAGGACCCCGAAGCCCATTTGGAGCTGGGTCTCCTGCACGAGCGGCGGGGCGACGTAACCCAATCTGAGGAGCACTTTATAGAGGCGCTCAAGAGCGATCCCGGCAACCCCCGCGCCCTGTACTCCTATGCCAGCCTCTACTACGCCATGGACGACCTGGAGACCGCCGAAGAGCTGCTGGTGCGCGCCCTGGCGGTAGACGAGACGTACTCTCCGGCCCTCTCGGCGCTCGCCAGTATCCGGGCCCGGCACGGTGACTACGATACATCCCTGGGTTACATCGAGAAGGCCGTCGAGGCCGGCGAGAGCGACGTAGATCACTTCAGGAGCGCCCTGGAGTTTGCCCCCCTGCGCGACAACCCGAAGTTCCGCAGCCTGCTCTCCCGGATGGCGTCAGATCCCGGACAAAGCTAAGACGTGCCTCCAGCCCTGGCACTCGGGATACTCCTCGTCCTCGGCGGTTTGGGAGGAATTTCTTTCGGCCTGTACGCCCTCCTGAGCGGCGGACGCGGCCAGCGGGGCGGCATCGGCCCGATCCCCGAAAGGGGCGTACACGTGGTGGCGGGCATAAGAATGCTCGTCGTCGGGGCGCTCAGCCTCGCGGCCGGAGCCTACGTGCTGGGAACCTTCCTGCTCTGAGTTACTGTGCCAGGCTCGAAGAACCGGGGCGGTGGAGTTGGGCCCTAGAATCCCTCCTCTAGCAGCAGCGCCTGGCTGTCGAGCGCCTCCTCGCCTTCTTTGGGAAACATGCGGTGGAACGAGCTATCGGGTTGGAGTTCCCAGCCGTTTACGGTATCCGAGAGCTGGAGCTCGAGCAGTCGCCGAACTTTGTCCCGATGTCGTTTCGAGGGCAGGGGAAAGAGTTGCTCCACCCGCCGGTCGAGGTTGCGCTGCATCAGGTCCGCGCTGCCCAGGTAAACCTTCTCTTCCTCCCCCTCGCCGAAGATGAGCACCCGGGCGTGTTCCAGAAAGCGCCCCACGACAGAGACCACCCGGATGTTGTCGCTGATGCCTTCCAACCCCGGTCGCAGGCAACAGATGCCGCGGATGACGAGCTCTATCTTCACGCCGGCCTGCGAGGCCTCGTAAAGCGCCTCGATGATCCTGGGATCCGTGAGCGCGTTGGCCTTGCCCAGAATGCGTGCCGGCTCGCCCTGACGGGCCTTCACAGCCTGTTCTTCTATGAGCCGCAGAATATTCTCCCGCATGGTAGTGGGGGCGGCGAGCAGGGCGTTGTACTCCTCCTGGTCCGAGTACCCGGTCAGGTGGTTGAAGAGGTCGGACCCGTCCTCGGCCAGCTCCGGGTCATCGGTGAAGTACGAGAAGTCCGTGTAGAGCCTGGCGGTGCTCGGGTTGTAGTTGCCGGTGCCCAGGTGGATGTAGCGTCGTAGCCGCGGGCCCTCGCGCCGGACGACCAGACAGATCTTTGCGTGCGTCTTAAGCCCCACGATACCGTAGGCGACGTGGACCCCCCGCGCCTCCAACTGGCGGGCCCAGACGATGTTCGGCTCCTCATCGAAACGGGCCTTCAGCTCCACGAGTACGGCTACCTGGGTTTGCTCGTCGCGGGCCTCTGATAGCGCCTCGACAATGGGCGAGTTGGAGCCGACACGATAGAGGGTCTGCTTTATGGCAAGAACGTCCGGATCGTTGGCGGCGGCCCGGACGAAATCTACAACGGGGCTGAACGAATCGTAGGGGTGGTAGAGCAAAACGTCGCCCTGGCGGATCGCCTGCGTGATGGACCGGGCGCTCCGGATCTCCTGCGGTACCCGCGGGGTGACCGGCGCGTAGAGCAGGTCCGGACGGTCGACGTGCGTTAGATCTTCGAAGTCCGCCAGTCCTATAGGTTCCGGCACGGAATAAACGGCGTTGTCGCTGACGCCCAAATGTTCGACCAGCCACTCCCGAACACCCTCCGGCGTGTCGTCGGCCACGATCAGGCGGGCGCTCCGCCCGAACCACCGGCCTTCCAGCTCGTCCTCGATCGCCTGCAAGAGGTCCCCGGCCTCGTCTTCCTCGATAACGAAATCCGCGTTGCGGGTTACCTGAAAGACGTAGCTCGCCGTAATGTTCTTCCCCGGAAATAGCTCGTCCAGGTTCGCCGCTATGATTTCCTCCACCCGCACCAGCCGTACCTCCGGCCGGCTTTCTCCGTCCCGGCTCGGCTTCTCCGGTAAACGTACGAACCGATCTATGGTGGTCGGCACCTTTACGCGGGCCATGACTTTCCGCCCCTCATCCTCGATAACGACCAGCAAATTTAAGGAGAGGTTCGATATGTGCGGAAAGGGATGCGCCGGATCTATGGCGAGCGGGGTCAGAATCGGCAATATCTCCTCAGCGAATCGTTTTCGCAACCCCCGGGCTTCCGTCTTGTTGAGCTTGTTGTAGGCCACGATGCGGATACCCTCCTGCTCCAGCATCGGCAATAGCTCGCCGTTGAGTATCTCGCGCTGCGTGGCGAAGAACTCCTTGCTGTGCTCGTGGATCCGGAAAAGCTGTTCTTCCGGGGTCATCCCGTCCGGGACGGGGTTCGGCAACTCGGCATCCACCTGCTGCTGCAACCCCGAAACCCGGATCATGAAGAACTCGTCCAGGTTGGTCTCCGAAATCGTCACGAACCGTACCCGCTCCAACAGCGGGTGGCGCTCGTCCCGGGCCTGCTCCAGCACCCGCTCGTTAAAGTCGAGCCACGAAAGCTCCCGATTTATGTAAAGCGAAGGGTCAGATAAATTCGTCTGCTGTACCGTCTCAGCCATATCTCCTTCCAAAACTTCCGACGTGATCTCCTGTACACCACATCATATCTTCCCTACCCCCAAGATGATATATTTCAGTTTATTGACAATGATTCTCATTAACCCCGACTTATCCGGAGGCGTTCGTCGTGAACAACAACGGCAAGAGAAATGGCAGAGGAGACCTGCGACCCGGGGCGAAAGTCCGGGACTACGATTTTCATGTTTTGATCTGCAAGGGCGGCGACTGTAAGAAACAGGGTTCTAAAGACCTCCGAAAAAAGCTCAAGAAAGAGCTGCGGGCGGAAGGTATAAACCGGGACGTCCGGATCGACGCCGTAGACTGCCTCGGCCTCTGCAAGCATGGGCCGAACGTCGTCGTCTACCCCTCCGGAACCTGGTACCTCAGCCTGGATAAAGACAGTGTCCCCGAACTCGTTGAACACCATCTCAAAGACGGCCAACCCGTAGAGCACCTCGCCGCCCAACTTCGCCCTCGCAAAAAGAAGTAATCTCAGGCAGTCCTCCAAACATATAAACAACTGTTAGAATGAAGTTCATGGACGAGAGGTGTGATCTTCTATGTATCGACGCCCCGCGGGCGGAGGCTATTCGGCGGGCGGTGCTCCCTGGGCGGGAGGTTCAGGAAGCGGCGGACCGGGCGCGGGCATTAGCCGATCCGACCCGGCTCGGGCTGGCGGCTGCCCTGGGCGAAGGTGGGGAGCTTTGCGTCTGCGATCTGGCCTGGATCTCGGGCCGCACCCAGGCGCTCGTCTCGCATCACCTGAGAATCTTGCGCTCCGAAAGGCTCGTCAGCTCCCGGCGGGAGGGCAAGCTAATGATGTACTCGCTCACGGCGGCCGGACGTCTGTTACTGGACTCCGTGCTCGGGAAAACACTAGATACGAGGCCATGAAAAAGAGACTGTTACCGGTCCTCGGGCAGGAGCCGCCCATCGCTTCACCGGCTACCCGTAAGGAACCGAAGCGGGGCGCTTCGGTGGGCGGCGCCGCGCGAACGGTGGTGCGGGTGGAAGGGATGGATTGCGCGAGCTGTGCCGCGACCGTGGAAAAGCACGTTCGCAGGGTTCCGGGCGTCCGCGCGGCAACCGTGAACTTCGCCGCCGGGAGGCTCGAGGCCGAACACGTCCCGGATCTCGCGCCCGACGATCTCGAAGCGGCCGTAAGAGACGCCGGCTACGGCGTGGACCGGGCCGAAGAAGTCGAGAGAAAGGTCTTCTGGCGCACCCCGCGGGCGCTTTCGGTAATCGTCTCCGCGCTCCTGTTCGCCGCCGGGATTGGCCTGGGGTTTGCCGGCGCGCCGGACGTGGTGCGGATAGGGACCTACGCCGCCGCCATCGCCGTTGGGGGATTCCCTATCTTCCGGGCGGCGCTTTCCGGGCTGCGGGCCCGGCATCTGGACATGAACGTGCTGATGAGCGTCGCCGTGGCCGGCGGCGCGGCCATCGGCGAGTGGGCCGAGGCCGCCTCGGTGGTCGTGCTGTTCGGGGCCGGAAACGCGCTCCAGGTCTACGCCGTAGACCGCACGCGGGAGGCCGTGAGGTCTCTCGGGCGCCTCGCGCCCGATGAGGTTGTGGTGCGGCGGGGTGGCGTCGAACGGCCGGTTTCAGTAGGGGAGGTCGGTATAGGGGAGATGGTCGTCGTCCGGCCCGGCGAGCGGGTTGCGGTAGACGGTGAGATCCTCGAAGGCCGGACTACGGTGGACGAGTCGCCGGTCACGGGTGAGAGCGTGCCCGTGGAGAAAGGACCGGGAGACGAAGTCTACTCCGGCAGCCTCAACGGTTCCGGTGGGATAGTCTTCGAGGCGACCAGAAAGGCCGAGAATTCGACCCTGCAACGCATCGCCCGCATGGTCGAGGAAGCCCAGGCCACCAAAGCCCCCGCCGAGCAGTTCGTGGATCGTTTCTCGCGCGTCTACACGCCGCTGGTGGTGGCCGGTGCGGCGGTCGTCGCCGTGGTACCCCCCGCGCTCGGCGCCCCTTTCGGCGAGTGGATCTACCGGGCGCTGGCACTCCTCATTATCGCGTGTCCGTGCGCGTTGGTGATCTCGACCCCCGTCACGGTCGTCTCGGGGATAGGCGCCGCCTCCCGGCGCGGCATCCTCATCAAAGGCGGGGCGGTGCTCGAAGCGGCGGGCCGTCTAAAGGCCCTCGCCTTCGACAAGACCGGGACGCTCACCGAAGGGCGCCCGGTACTTTCCCGGGTGGTAACGTTGGACCATTCCCGCGAAGAAGAGGCGCTGCGGATCGCGGCGGCGCTAGAGCGGCGCTCGGAGCACCCGCTGGCCCACGCGATACTCTCCGCCGCGGGTGACCGGGATCTACCGGCGATCGAAAACTTCCGTTCCATCTCCGGTAGGGGTGCGAAGGGCGAGGTCGGAGGCCACCGGTACCTGATCGGGAGCCCAAAGCTCTTTCTCGAAGAGAACCTCTCACTAGACAGCGCCCGCGACGCCCTGGAAGTGGTAGAGCGCGCCGGAGAGACGCCGGTGATCCTGGGCGACCAGGACAGACCACACGCCGTATTTGGCCTGGCTGACACGCCTAGAACCAACGCCCGGGAGACGGTAGACGCGCTCCGCGCAGCCGGCGTGGGCGAGCTCGTGATGCTCACCGGCGACGCCGAGGCCCCGGCAAAGCGGGTTGCAGAGGCGCTGGGTGTCTCCTACAAAGCCGGCCTACTGCCCGAGCAGAAAGTTGCCGCAGTGCAGGAGCTCGTCGAGGAGCACGGTTCGGCAGGCATGGTGGGCGACGGCGTAAACGACGCGCCGGCCCTGGCCACCTCCTCCGTAGGCTTCGCGATGGGGGCCGCCGGAACGGACGTGGCCCTCCAGACCGCCGACGTGGCGCTCATGCAAGACGACCTCCCGAAGCTGGCCGAAGCCGTAGAGCTTTCCCGGTCCGCGGAGGGTATTATCCGGCAGAACGTCTTCGTCTCGGTCCTCATAAAAGGCCTCTTCGTGCTGCTCGCCCCCTTCGGGCTCGTAACCCTCTGGCTCGCGGTACTCGCCGACATGGGAACCTCCATCGCCGTCACGCTCAACGGACTGCGGCTCTTCAGGAGGCGACAGTAGTTGCCCCGGGTGGAGCAATAAAGAAAAGGTAAAGAAAAAGCACTGGTGCCCGGGAATAAGAAACCAACTACCAGGAAAAGCGTATCATCAGTTTGAAGGCGGAGTTTCCCTGCGGAGGTTGCAGCGTGCGAGGAACGAGTTTTGCCCAGAACTGGCGCCGGCGCGAGATACTCCTCGTGCTCGGCCTGGCACTGGCGCTGGTCGTGCTCGGCAACGTGCCTGTTTTGGGGACGCTCTTCTACCCGTTCCGTCTCTTCGGCACGTTCGTCCACGAGCTCGGCCACGGCCTCGCCGCCGTCTTGACGGGCGGGCACTTCCAGAGGTTTGCGGTGAACCCGGATCTCTCCGGTAGCGCCCTGTCCTCGGGTGGCATACGTTGGATAATCGCGAGCGCCGGCTACGTCGGCAGCGCCCTCTTCGGCGGATTGCTCATCATCCTCTCGGCCCGGGGCGTGCCCGCGCGCAAGGTGCTGCTCTGGCTGGGCATCGTCCTGGGAGTTCTCTGCCTGCTCTTCGTGCGCAACCTCTTCGGCGTCGTAACCGGGTTGGGGTTGGCCTCGGCGCTGGTCTTCGCCGGCCGGCGGTTGGACGCGCTGTGGGCCGACGGCCTCCTGCTGCTCCTCGCGGTTCAGATGATGCTGGGCTCCCTGAACAGCCTGCTCGACCTGTTGCAGATCTCCGTTTTCAGCAGTACGGCAACAGATGCGGCGCTGATGGCCCAGGCAACGGGAATACCCGCGGCGTTCTGGGCCCTGCTCTGGACGGCCACCTCCGGGATAATTCTGTTCTACGCTTTGCGGATCGCCTACCGCCGGCCGCCGGTCGCCGCCAGCGTAGAGCTACCCCACCCGCCGGGTAGCACCTCGTACCCCTGATCCCACCAGCGTACCTGGTTGCGGTTCACGGGCAGTAGGGCAGTAGGAGGTGTCGGAGTCTCGGGGTGGCCGGCACCGGGAAAATCTCCCGCCTGGCCTGGCCTGGCTTACAATTCCCTCTATCGGCATTATTGGCCTATTTCACGTTATAATGCCCGTGTGAAGATCGGGGTTCCCAAGGAGATCAGGGAAGGGGAAGAGCGCGTAGCCCTCACGCCGGAGACCGTCGGCAGGCTTACCAAAGGTGGCTACGAGGTGCTGGTCGAGTCTGGTGCGGGCCAGGACTACAACCTCGACGTCCATTACAAGGAAGCCGGGGCGGAGATCGTGCCGGACCCCGGAACCGTATACGGGGAAGCCGACCTCGTCGTCAAAGTGGCGCCGCCGGTGTCGGGCGAGATAGAACTCATGCACGCCGGCCAGGTGCTGGTCTGTTTTCTGAACGGCCCCAAGGTGCCCGGTCTCGTCGGACGGCTCGCCGACGCCGGGGTCACCGTCTTCTCCAACGAGCTCATCCCCCGCACCGGGACGGCGCAGAGCATGGACGCGCTCTCCTCGATGGGTTCGATCTCGGGCTACAAGTGCGCCATCATCGGGGCGGACTACCTGGGCAAGTACGTGCCCACCCTGAATACCGCCGCCGGCACCACCCAGGCGGCGAAAGTCATCGTACTGGGCGCCGCGGTGGCCGGCCTGCAAGCCATAGCCACCATGAACCGTCTCGGGGCCCGGGTCTACGCCTACGACATTATGCCCGTCGTCAAAGACCAGGTACGCTCCCTGGGCGCCACCTTTATAGACTCGGCCGACCAGGAAGGGGAAGAAAAGGGCATCGAAAAAGACGCGGTATACGAACCTACGCTTTTTCGCCGGCTCATGGTGTTCTTCGGGTTCTACTCCTTTGCCAAACCGCCGGAATCGGAGGAGACCCCGGAGACAAAGGAAGAGGAAGAACAGCCGCAGGGGCCGTTTTCACCGGAGAAGCAGGAAAAAGACTACGAGCTCATCCGCGAGCACCTCAAAGACGCGGACATCGTAGTAACCACGGCGCTCGTCCCCGGCCGGCCGGCCCCGACCCTCATAACGCGGGACATGGTAGAGGAGATGCAACCGGGTTCGGTCGTGGTGGATCTCGCGGCCGAAAACGGCGGCAACTGCGAGCTTACGGACCCGGGCAGAATCTTCCAGCACAACGGGGTCAGGATCATTGGTCCCGTTAACCTGCCGAGCAGCATGCCCATACACGCCAGCCAACTCTACTCGCGCAACATGAAAAGCCTCATAGACCATATCGTCGAGGATCGCTCGGACGAGGACAGCGATAAAGAGGATCTCCAGGTAGCGCTGGACTTCGAAGACGAGATCGTAGACGCCATGTGCATCGTCCACGACGGCGAAGTCCGCCACGACCAAACCCGCGAGGTTCTGGAGCGCGCCTCCCGGGAAAGAAAGGCCCGATAGCATGGAGATGTTGCTCGCGCAGTTTGCGATCTTTATCATAGCCGCGTTTCTGGGTTGGGAGCTCATATCCAGGGTTCCGACCCTCTTGCACACGCCGCTCATGAGCGCCACGAATGCGATCCACGGCGTAGTTCTGGTGGGCGCCATGATCGCCCTGGCTGCCGGGGACGACCCGTTTACGAGGATCATCGGCTTTATCGCCGTAGTCTTCGCCTCGATGAACGTGGTCGGGGGATTCTGGGTAACCCACCGGATGCTCGGTATGTTCAGGCCCGACTACGCCCGAAAGAAGAAGAGCTAGAGCGTGGCCCAGGCGCTAACGTTTATAGCCTACCTGTTCGCCGCCGCGCTGTTCGTTATCGGGATACGCCGCCTGCGGACGCCGGAGACCGCGCGTTCCGGGAACTCCCTGGCCGGGCTGGGCATGATCATCGCCCTCGTCGCCACCCTCTTCGTCCCCGAGTTCACCCCGGCCCTCACCAACTCCGTGATAATTCTCGCCGGTGTTCTCATCGGGGGCCTTGCCGGGGCGGTCTCGGCCCAGAAGGTGCCAATGACGGCGATGCCCCAGATGGTGGCGACTTTCAACGGCGTCGGTGGCGGGGCGATAGCCCTCGTGGCGCTCTCGGAGTTCTACCAGGGTAACGCGACGGAAGGGGTCGGGGTGGTCACGGCGCTCCTGACGGTCGTGATCGGGTCCGTGAGCTTTATGGGGAGCGTCGTGGCGGTCACGAAGCTCCAGGAACTCGCCCTCTCCGGATCGGTAGTTTTCCCGGGACAACAGGCGGTAAACGCCGCCACCTTTCTGATCATACTCCTGCTGGGGGTGAACGTTCTGGCTGGCGGGGCACCGGCCGAAGCCTTGGGGCTCATGTTCCTCACGCCGTTCGCCTCCATAGTCATTATTCTCGCCGCCTCGCTCGCGCTGGGGTTTATGTTCGTGATCCCGATTGGCGGGGCGGACATGCCCGTGGTGATCTCGCTCCTCAACGCCTTCACGGGCCTGGCGGCCGCGGCGTCGGGGTTCGTGCTCAACAACTACGCCCTGCTGATCGGCGGCACCCTGGTCGGCGCGAGCGGCACGATTCTTACCCAGCTGATGAGCAGTTCCCTGGGACGCCCCCTGGGCAGCATCATTTTCCAGGGTCTCGCCGCCGCGGGCCAGGAGGAAGAACAGGAACGGGGAGAGGTCAACTCCGTGGGCGCCGAGGAAGTCGGCTCGTACCTCAAAGACCAGGCCGAGACGGTCGTGATCGTGCCCGGCTACGGCCTCGCCGCCGCCCAGGCCCAGAACGCGATGTACCAGCTTATGGAGGCGCTGCAGGCTGCAGGCAAAGAGGTGAAGTTCGGCATCCATCCCGTAGCCGGAAGGATGCCCGGGCACATGAACGTCCTCCTTACCGACGCCGACATACCCTACGAACAGCTCTACGACATGGAAGACATCAACCCGGATTTCGAGGTCACCGACGCCGTGGTGATCGTGGGCGCCAACGACGTCGTAAACCCGGTGGCCCGGAACAAGGAACGAAAGACCGCCATCACCGGCATGCCGATCCTGGACGTGGACCACGCGAAGAAAGTAGTCTTCGTCAAGCGCTCCCTGAGCCCCGGCTTCGCCGGCGTCGACAACGAGCTCTTCTACGACCAGGATAAAACCATGATGCTCTTTGCCGACGCCAAGCAGGGCCTCCAGGATATCTCCGAAGCGGTAAAGAACGCCTGAAGACCGGTGTGGTTGTAGGGTAGCTCCCGGCCGCTGGTGGCGGCCGCTGGTGGCTTACAGCTCGGAGATCACCTTCTTGGCTCTGGGAATGGAGGGGGCGCTCATGCTCAACTCCGTTACGCCGAGGGCCACTAGTTTCGGGATGAGATCCGGCTCGCCGGCCGCCTCGCCGCATACCCCCACCCAGATGCCGGCTGCCCCGGCCGCCTCACAGGTCTTGCCTATGAGATCCAAAACCGCCGGGTGGTCCGCGTCCTGCAGGTGCTGCAGCCGCTCGTTGCCCCTATCTGCCGCCAGCGTGTACTGTACGAGATCGTTGGTGCCGATAGAAAAGAATGAGGCTTCCTCCGCCAGTTCTCCGGCGCAGATAGCCGCCGCCGGGGTCTCTACCATCACCCCGACCTCCACGGGGCCGACCTCTACCGCTTCGTCCCCGAGTTCGTCCCGGCACTGGTCCAGGATTTCCTTCGCGGCTCTCAACTCCCTGGCCTCCGCCACCATCGGGAACATCACCTTCAGGTTGCCGTGGGCCGCGGACCGCAGGATCGCGCGTAGCTGAGGTTTGAGAAGCTCCGGGACGTCCAGGCTCATCCTGATACCCCGCCAGCCCAGAAACGGGTTTTCTTCTTCGGGCTGCTCGATTCCGGGGAGGTCCTTGTCTCCTCCCACGTCCAGCGTCCGGATAATGACCGGCTTCTCGCCGAAGGTTTCCGCCGCCTCGCGGTAGACTTCGTACTGCTCGTCCTCCGTAGGTAGCTCGCTCCGCTCCATAAACAAGAACTCCGTCCGGAACAGGCCCACGCCTTCCGCCCCCCATTCCAGGGCGTCTTCGGCTTCTTCGGCAGAACCGAGGTTGGCGGAGACTTCTATGCGCTGTCCGGCGCCGGTTTGGGCCTCGACGTGCTTGTATTCCTCGAGAACGGCCCGCTCTTCGTCCAGCGCCTCCTGCTTGCGTTCGA
This sequence comes from Rubrobacteraceae bacterium, assembly GCA_050331175.1. Classification (GTDB taxonomy): domain Bacteria; phylum Actinomycetota; class Rubrobacteria; order Rubrobacterales; family Rubrobacteraceae; genus SIRX01. The sequence goes on from JBHJHC010000052.1 coordinate 19,380, forward strand.
ACTCGGCTACGGTGTCGGGGTCGGGGTTTGCGACGGCGTAGCCTTCACCGCCTTCCACGGCGGCCCTCTCGGCCTCGAACGCCTCTTCCAGCTTCTCCCCGACGCCTACCACGGCGGGGATACCCATGGAGCGGGCCATGATCGAGACGTGGGAGGTCTTTGATCCTTCGGCGGTCACGAACCCGAGCGTCATCCCCTTGGGTATGCGGGCGGTATCCGAGGGTGCCAGGCTGCGGGCCAACAGTACCGAGGGTTCCTCGAGAGCTGCGAGGCCCGGCGCGGGTTCACCCATCAGCTCGGCCGCTATCTGGCGGGCTATGTCCCGCACGTCATCCTCCCTGGCGGCCAGGTACTCGTCGTCCATACCGGCGAACATCTGCGCGTACTCTTCGCCGACGGCCAGCACGGCGGCCTCCGGCCTCTCCAGGTCTCGTACGCGCTGCTCGACATCCGAGGCGAACTCCGGATCCTGCGCCATCTCGACGTGGGCCTCGAAGATAGCCGCCTCGTCCTCACCGGCTTCGTCTTGAAGCCGGTCCCGGATCCCGGTCAGGTTCTCCACCACGACTTCGACCGCCGTCTCAAACCGCCCGAGCTCATCCTCCACGTTGTCTTCGGAGATGGGAGCCGTATCCGGCGCCAACTCCTCCGCGGCGTGGACGAAGACCGGCCCCACGGCTACTCCCGAAGCCGCGGCAATACCGGTTATCCTGATTTCACCGCCCCCGCTGTCGCCCATAAGCTATCTACTTCCCCCGGCGGCTTCTAGAACTCTTCCTGAGAGATAAGCTCCGCGAGAGCCTCCACGGCCTCCTCCGCGTCATCCCCTTCGGCCCGGATCGTTATCTCGTCGCCCTTCCTGGCCCCCAGGGCCGGCAACTTCATCGGGCTCTTGGCGTTTGCCTCCCGCTCGCCCTTTACGACCGTGATCTGTGACTCGAACTGCTTGGCCGTCTTGACAAACTGCGCCGCGGGCCGCGCGTGGAGTCCCTCTTCGGGCCCCACTTCCGTCTTTTTCTCCGCCATTGGGGATTGCTCCTTCCGGGGTTACCTAGTTCGCTTTTTTCTGGTTCGAAACGTACCGCATGAGCCCGTCTACCAGCATCTCGTAGTTGCCGGCGAGATCGTAGTGCTCGGACTCTTCGGGGCCCGCGCCTTCGGCGATCATCTCGTCGTCGCCCTTGACCTTCAACTCGTGGGCGATCTGCTCCCGCTCCTCCCCTTCGTCCATTCGCTCCTGGACGAAAAGCAGCCAGTCCTGGAGGCGTTGTTCCAACTCGCCCAGATGCCGGCCGACGTCCTCGTAGCTTCCGTAGTGGGTAGGACAGAGGATGCCGGGTGAGATCCGGCGCACAGCCTCTATGCTCCTCATCCAGGCCTCCACGTCTATCTCCGGCGGCGGCGTCGGCGGCCGGACGTAGGATTGGCCCGGCAGCCGGACGCCCGCCACGTCGCCGGCGAAGAGCGACCCGGACTCCGGTTCCAGATAAGCGAGGTGATGGTAGGCGTGGCCCGGCGTATCGTGGGCGGTGAGAACGCCGTCGGCAGCTTCTGCCTCATCGCCGTCGCCAAGGATCTCGAGGCGGTCTTCCGGCACGGGGAGCACTTCGCCCCAGAGCTCCTCCATTCGATCGCCGTAGATCCGGGTTGCGCTCTTTAGAAGCTTGGAGGGGTCCAGCATATGGGGGTGGCCGATCTCGTGCACGTAGAAGGTGGCGTTAGGCAGGATCTCCGCCAGGTTACCCGAAGCCCCGGCGTGGTCCAGATGGACGTGCGTTAGAAACACCTGGCTTACGTCTTCGGGTGAGACGCCGCGTTCCTCGATACCGCCGATCAGACGATCCAGGCACGTTGTCGGGCCGGTTTCTACGAGCGCGGCAGACTCGTTACCGAGCAGCAGGAAAGAAGCTATCACCTGCTCGGTGCCCAGAAAGTTCAGATCTATGGTCTCTACCTTCATCTGTCTCCCTTGAAATCGTTTAACGCGGATTATACAGGGGTACTTTGGTAGACTGCCGAGACCGCAAACTAGGAGGATATCGCTTTGAACCTGGAACTGATGCGTGAACTGTCGGTCCCGACCGATTCGAAGATCGTGCTGCTGGTCCTCGACGGGCTCGGCGGCCTGCCGAACGAGGAAGGCAAGACCGAGCTAGAGGCGGCGGATTCCCCGAACCTGGACTCCATGGCCGCCGATTCGGACCTGGGCCTTTCCATCCCGGTCGCCGCGGGGGTTAGCCCCGGCAGTGGACCCGGACATCTGGGGCTCTTCGGTTACAATCCACTAGAGTTCCCGGTCGGCCGCGGGGTCCTGAGCGCCCTGGGCGTCGGCTTTGATCTGGAGCAGAGCGATCTGGCGGCCCGGATCAACTTCGCCACCAAGGATTCCGAGGGTAAGATCTCCGACCGCCGCGCCGGACGCATCCCGACCGAAGACGCCTCGAAGCTCGTGGACGAGATCAACGAGAAGCTGGAAATGGACGGCGTGGACGTAGAGCTTCTGCACGAGAAGGAGCACCGGGCCGTCGCCATCTTCCGGGGCGGAGACTTCTCCGACGCCCTCAACGATTCCGACCCCCAGCGCACCGGCCTGGAGCCACTGCCCATCGAAGCGCAGGATGGCTCATCCGAAGCCGAGCAAAGCGCGAAGATCGCCAACGAGTTCGTGGAGAAAGTGGATGAAATCCTGGAGGGCAAGGAGCCGGCCAACACCGTTCTCCTGCGCGGTTTCGGGATGCACCCGAACCTGCCTTCTTTCGCGGAAACCTACGGCTTGCGGGCGGCGGCCATCGCGGCGTATCCGATGTATAAAGGCCTGGCGCGGCTGGCCGGCATGGAGCTCCTGCAGGAAGGCGAGGGGATCGCCGGGGAGTTCGAGACGCTCGAAGAAAACTGGGACGACTACGACTTCTTCTTCCTCCACGTAAAGCCCACCGACGCCGCCGGCGAGGACGGGGACTTCGCCCGCAAGTCGGAGGTGATCGAAGAAGCGGACGCGCTGCTGCCGGGGCTCCTGGATCTCGGTCCCGACGTGATCGCCGTTACCGGCGACCACGCGACCCCCGCCAAGCTCTTGAGCCACTCCTGGCACGGGGTCCCCTTCCTGCTCCGCTCGGAGTACACGCTCCCGACGGCGGATAGCTTCGGCGAGCGCACCTGCGCGGGCGGTTCGCTCGGCGTCTTTCAGGCCGAGGAGATCATGGGCTTCCTGATGGGCCACGCCCTCAAACTAAACCGCTACGGCGCGTAAAGGAACACAACCCCCCGCCCTCGCCGAACTGGAGCAGGAGATAATCTCCTGCCGCCGGTGCCCGCGCCTGGTGGAGTGGCGGGAGAAAGTCGCCCGCGAAAAACGGGCCGCCTTTGCGGAAGAGACCTACTGGGGGCGGCCCGTACCCGGTTTCGGCGACCCGGAAGCGGGTACGGTGCTCCTCGGGCTCGCCCCGGCCGCCCACGGAGCAAACCGGACCGGGCGCTTCTTTACCGGCGACCGCTCGGGCGACTTCCTGTTTGCCGCGCTCCACCGGACCGGCTTCGCCAACCAGCCCACTTCCAGGAGCAAGGACGACGGCCTGTGCCTGGAGGGGCTTTGGATCTCCGCGGCCGTCCGCTGCGCCCCGCCGCAGAACAAGCCTACACCCGGGGAGCGCAACGCCTGCCTCCCCTACGCCGCCCGCGAGCTAGAGCTGCTCCCGGAACCGCGGGCGATGCTGTGCCTCGGCGCGTTCGCCTGGGACGCCGCCCTCCGACTCTTCGAGGTGCGACCGAAACCAAAGTTCGGCCATGGGGCCGAGCACGAGGTAGGTGAGATCACCCTACTCGGTTGTTACCACGTCTCCCAGCAAAACACCTTCACCGGCGTTCTAACACCCGGGATGCTCGACTCCGTGCTGCTGCGGGCGCGAGAGTTGGGCTCTCCGCCCCGGCGGCCCGGCCGTCTCTCTTGGTAAAATACTCCTGGTTTGGGAAAATCCTCCGGTAGAACATCCAGGGTCCTGATTCCGTTGTTGGCCGCGCTGCTGCTCGCCGTCGGATGTTCGCAAGAAGACACCACGGAGCTCGAGCGCACGAGGGAGTTCGTGGAAGGAACGCTATCTCTTCCGGAAGCGCCCGAGCCTACGGAAGGCGACCCGGTCTCGGAAACCACGGCCGGGGCGCAGCCAGACTTGCTGTTGCGCCTGGAAGGAGACCCCAAAGTTGTATTCTCCGGCATCTGTACCTCCGGTTCGGAAGACAGCGTCATCGGGGGACGGGTTCCCAAACTCTACCGTTTCGAGTTGAACGAACAAAGACTCTCTTGCCGCATCCAGAAACGAGACCCCGGAACCGGCAGCCTGCGGGTGGTACTGCTCGCCGGCGGCGAGACGCGGTCGGTCCAGCAGACCGCGTCTCGGGAGCAGGACATACAGCTCTCGTACGCGGGCAACTGAACCAGCGCTACAATAGACCCCTGAACCCGACTACCAAAGGAAGGTGTCCGTGAACCGCGAAGAAGCCTGGACCCTGCTCTGCAAATGGACGGAAAGTGATTCGCTCCGGAAGCACATGCTCGCCGTCGAAGCCGCCATGCGGGACTACGCCCGGAAATTCGGCGAAGACGAAGAGAAGTGGGGTATTACCGGGCTCTTGCACGACATGGACTACGAAAAACATCCCACGCCCGACGAGCACCCGATGGTGGCGGTGCGCGAGTTGGAACACCACGGCTACCCCGACGAAGTACTAGAGGCCATCGAAGGCCACGCCGACTACCTGGACGTGCCGCGGACGACGCTCCTGGCGAAAACCCTTTATGCCGTGGACGAGCTCTCCGGCTTCATAACCGCCTGCGCCCTCGTCCGGCCAGAGGGCCTCGACGGGCTAAAAGCAAAGAGCGTCCGGAAAAAGATGAAACAGAAATCCTTCGCCGCGAGCGTAAACCGCGAAGACATAGTTCAGGGCGCCGAGGAGTTAGGCGTCGACCTGAACGAACACATAGAATTCGTGGCCGCGGCGATGCGGGCCCGGTCCGACACCCTGGGATTCTCCGCGCAAAAGGGATAGTCAACCTCAGCTTTGCTAGGATGGAGCCCCTGGCGAAAGAGAGGAGCGGCGTGCTGCGGGTCATGGTAGTTTTTGGCGGGAGGAGCAGGGAGCACGAGGTATCCCTGGCCTCGGCCCGCGCCATCCTCAGTACCCTGGAGAAGAGCGGCAACTACGACGTCTACCCCGTAGGCATAACGAAAGAGGGCCGCTGGTTGTCCTCCGGCGATCCCCTGCGCGAGCTGGCATCCGGAAAGGCCGACGGCGGGTCCGGCCTCCCGGCGCCCGTCTCCGAGAAACTGCCGGTAAACCTCGGCCGCGCGGATGTCGTCTTTCCGGTGCTGCACGGCCCCTACGGCGAAGACGGCACCATCCAGGGAATGCTAGAGCTCGCGGGCATTCCCTACGTCGGCAGCGGGGTGCTGGCCAGCGCCGCCAGCATGGACAAGGTGACGATGAAGAAGGTCTTCGCCTACCACGGCCTGCCCCAGGTCGAATGGGTCAGCCTCACCCGCAAGGAGTGGGAAGAAAACCACCGCCAGAAAGTACGGGAGGTCGAAAGTTCACTGGGCTATCCCTGCTTCGTCAAGCCCTCGAACCTCGGCTCCAGCGTCGGAATAAGCAAGGTCTACACTCCGGAAGAGCTCGAATACGCCATAAGCTTCGCGGCGGATCTGGACCGCCGGATCATCGTCGAATCCGCAGCCGACGCCCACGAGATAGAGGTAGCGGTGCTCGGCAACGAGGCTCCGAAAATCTCCGTGCCGGGTGAGGTCCTGATCGGCTCCCACGAATTCTACGACTACGAAGCCAAATACACCGAAGGAGAGAGCGAGATCCAGGCCCCCGCTGACATTCCCGCAGCAGCCGCCGTCGAGATAAACGAAATAGCCCGTACCGCCTTCAAAGCCGTGGACGCGGCGGGCATGGCCCGGATCGACTTCTTCCTGGAGCGCGGGACGGGACGGGTGCTCTTGAACGAGATCAACACCATCCCCGGCTTCACGCCTACGAGCGTTTATGCCCGCCTCTGGGACACGAGCGGCCTCCCCTACGGAGAGCTCCTCGATGAACTGGTGCGGCTCGCCATCGAACGTCACGAGGCCAAATCTTAGAAGGCAGCTCCTTGAACCCTCTGTTAGTAGCGCTTCTCCAGGAAACCACCGGCGGCAAAACCGGTGCCCTGGAGAAAGCTGGAGACGGCGCCAAGAACGTAACCGAACAAACCGGAAGCCAGCTCGGAAGGGTCGGGGACTTCTTTACGGGGTTCTACGAGTACCTGACCAGCACAGAGTTCGTAGCCAACGTGATATCCACGATTTTCGTCGCCGCCCTGGGCGTCGCGATCTACGTGGCACTGGCCTGGGGAGTGCCGCTAGTCGTGCGCTGGCGAGGGGGGCCCGGGGATGAACCGCTAGACGAAGAAGCCATCGCCCGCCGCAAGCGCCAGGACACCGCGATAACGCTTATCCGGAACGCCCTGCGATATGTCATCTTCGCGATCGTGGTGCTTTTCGCCCTCTCGATCTTTCTCCGCAACCCGCTGCCCGCCACGGCGGGCGCCACCATTCTCGCCGCCGTACTGGGTTTCGGGGCGCAGAGCTTCCTGAGGGATGTCATTGCCGGGTTCTCCATCGTGTTCGAAGATCAATATTCCGTCGGGGATTTCATTCAGATCACTCCTCCTCAAGGAGTGAGCGGCATCGTAGAGGAGCTGGGCCTGCGGGTGACCAAGATCCGGGCTCTCTCCGGCGAAGTCCACTACGTGCCCAACGGCATGATCCAGGGCGTCACGAACTACGTCTCGGGCGAACAGCGCTTTACCATCGAGATCCAGGTCTCCGATTCGGAAGCAGCCCAGAGGGTTCTGGATTCGTTGGGCGACACCCCGAACCTCTACCTGCGGCAACCGCGGGTGATCGGCCGCGATGAAACGGCCGAACGCGTTCGGCTGCGCGTCCGGGCCGGGGTGCTGCCTTCGATGGACTGGCTGGTCGAGGAGAACCTCGTCGAACGCATCAAAGCCGCCGCCAGAGAAGAGTGCCTGGTATCGGAGCCCCTGATCTACACGGTAGACCAGGCAAGCCTCAGGCGCATACGAAGCCTCATACCCCACGAGGAGAGCCGAAAGAAGTGACAACTCCCCAGGGACTGCCGGGAGCCTAGCCCTCTCGCTGCTCGCCGGGTCTCCAGTCGCCCCTCAGGTACCCGTTGGTCTGCGCCTTCTCGCTGGCTTCGCGTTCCCGCTCGAGTTTTTCGGCGGCGGCGGAGAGCAACTCCTTTAGCTTCTCCAGCCGCGTCCTTTCATCGGTTAGCTCGAGGATCTGCTGCCGGGTCTCCAGGTCGAACTCTATTCGCCCGGCGATGGCGAAAGAGAGGTTCCGGTAGGGAGGCTCCACCTCGATGTCTACCGAACCTTCCGTCGCCGCCGCTACGACCCGTTCCAGGAGGGCCACGCACTCTTCGGCAAGCTCCGTGACGTCCTCTTCCTGCTGTTCCTCGATGTACTCGACCTCACCGACGTAGTACGACTTGCCGGTAAGGATGTTGTTGAGCTTGAAACGCCGCGCGCCCTCGACCAGGATCACCATCCGCCCGTCATCGTAGCGCTCTACCAGCTCCACGATGCGGGCCGTGCAGCCTACCTCTCTCGTGCCTTCGTCGTCGGCCAGCACCATTCCGAACTCGCTCTCCTCTTCGAGGCACTCGTTGATCATCTGCTTGTAACGCTCCTCGAAAATGTGCAGCGGCTGCGGCGCGCCCGGCATCAGCACGATGTTTAACGGGAAAAGTGGTATGTCAGCCAAGTAGATGCTCCTTCTTATCTTCGGCTACGTATTTTACCTTACGTACCCGGCTTCCCGCCGGATGCCCACACCCGCTATTATGTGGGCGTGGAGAACCTAGCGCACGAAGGCCAGATAGTGTTCGTTACCGGTGGCGGGCGGGGCATCGGCGCCGCCACGGCGAAGCTCCTCGCGCGCGAAGGAGCCACGGTCGTCGTGGCCTCCCGGACCGAAGCGGAGGTTGCGTCCGTAGCCCGGGATATCTCTCGTTCCGGGGGCGAAGCCGTCTCCCTCGTAGTGGACGTCGCAGATGAGGCCTCGGTCTCCGCCGGGTTCGAGAAGGTCCGCTCCGAGCTCGGTCCTGTAACCATTCTAGTCAACAATGCGGGAACACCCGGTGTCCCGCTCCCCGTGGCCGCCCTCGAACCGGGAGAATGGCGGCAGGTGTTCGAGGTGAACGTTACGGGGGCTTTTCTTTGCGCCCGGGAGGCCCTGCCGCAGATGATCTCGGGAAACTGGGGCCGCATTATCAATATCTCCAGTGCCGCCGCCCGGCACCCGGTTGCCAGCATGGCGGCCTACAGCGCCTCGAAAGCGGCCCTGGACCAACTCACCCGCGTCCTCGCCGCCGAGGGCGCGCCGCACAACATCGCCTCCATCGGCGTCTACCCCGGTGTGGTCGATACCCGGATGCAGGAACAGTCCCGAAGTTTCGGGGCGGAGCTGGTCGGCGAGCAACTCCACCGGATGTTCAACAACTACCACGACCTCAGGATGCTCCGCCCGCCCGAGGAACCCGCGGAGCTAATTAGCTACCTCTGCACCCCGGCCGCCGACCGGCTGAACGGCCATATCGTCCGGCTGGAACAACTACCTGCCCTGAAAGGAGAATCTTGACACTAACCGGCAAGACGGCGATCGTAACCGGTGCTTCGGATGGCATCGGGGAGGCCGTGGCCCGGCGCCTCGCAGAAAGAGGATGCAACGTCGCCCTGGCCGCCCGCCGCAAAGAGCGATTGGAAGAACTGGCCGCCGAACTCGGTAACCACACCCTCCCCATACCGACGGATGTCACCGACCCCGCCGACTGCGCGGCGCTCGTCGCCCGCACGACGGAACACTTCGGGAGCCTGGATATCTTGATCAATAACGCCGGGCTCAGCCTCTACGGCTCCGTGGTGGACGGGGATCCTGAAGACTGGCGTGCGCTGTTCGACGTGAACGTGCTCGGTGTTCTCTATACCACGCGGGCCGCGGTGAGGATCCTGCTCGAAAAAGAGGCGGGGGATATAGTTTTCGTCTCCAGCATCTCAGGACGACGGGTCCCACGGCCCGACAGCACAGTCTACGCGGCTACCAAGCACGCCGTAAACGCCATAGCCGAGGGCCTGCGGATGGACCTGACCGGAAAAGGCGTGCGGTCGATCGTCGTCGAACCCGGAGTAGTCAGGACGAAGCTCCCCGAGAATTTGCATCCGAGCGCGGAGGAGTTCTACGCGGAGAAAGAGTACGCGCCCCTCGAAGCCGAAGACGTAGCCTCCGCCGTTCTCTACGCCCTGGAACAACCCCCGCGGGTGAGTACCAACGAGATCCTGGTCCGCTCCACCGAGCAACCTAGTTAGGCGTAGTTCTCTGGCAAACCTCAGGCCCGGCTTGCAGTTACTCGTCTTTGCTGATCCAGTAGGTAAAGAACAGAAACGAGATGTAGAACAACATCACGAGGAAGAACCCTGCGAGAAGCCGCAGTGGCCCCGCCGCCGCTGACTCCAGCATCAAGAACAACCCGATCATTCGGAGCCCTCCCCCCCGACCAGGCTTTCACCGGCCGGGCACATATACTCGCCGGCTTCCTTCTTGGTGACGAGCTCCTGGTCCATAGTTATGCAGTCGTAGATCAAATACCCCGGGTTGTCAGCCGAAGCGGCCGGGCCGTCCTGCACCCGCCGGGCCGACTCGCGGGTGTAACCCATCGTCACCATTGCCAGCACAACCGTTACGGCGCAAGCCATCAGGGCGTACTGGCTCCATCGGCTGGCGCGGCCCCAATGAAACCCGTCCGCGGAAGCCCGCAGGTACAAAGCCACCACGAAGAACCCGACGAGCATCAGGCCGATCAAGCCAATGTACTTCCACGGGTACATGTCCCCGAGTGGTATTCTAGTCTCTTCGCCCTCGGCGAACGTTAACCCGATTTCCGGGACCAGAGAGGCGTCGGCCGGGATTATGTTGAGTATCGTAAACAACGCGGTGAAGCCGAGGGCGCCGACGGCGAGCCTGTGCATCGCGGGCCACGGTTTTACGGCGAACCGCAGTTTGTGTACGAAATACGCCGTCGCCGCGATGCTCATAACCGCGATCCAGATCACCAACGCGTTGAAGACCCAGGCCTGCTCTTCGAGCATGATGCGGTCGAAAGCGGCCGGAGAGCTCTCCCGGATGCCCTTCAAGTACCCGTAGCCGATAATTGGCTGGATGATCAAGAACCCGAAACCCCAGATAAGGCCGAAGTGCCCCATCCAGTCGTAGTATTCCCGGTCATCCTCCCGGGTAGACCTCAGATAACGCCAGGCTGCCCAGCCGCCGATAAGGAAGCCCACGTAGGAGAAGTTCCCGATAAAGCGGTGCATGTTCAGCGGTACGTTGGTCTGGTTTAGGAATGTGGCGGCCACGTCGTTTACCGGGGCTTCCGCCGGGGTCAGCATGTACGAGGCTACCGCGTCGATCATGGTCATCGCCATCAGGCCGAGGAAACCCGCCACGAAACCAAAGACGATGTGCAAACTCTTGCGGTAGGCCAGTTTGTCCCAAACGTTGTACCAGGCGTACACGATGATGATCTGGCCCAGGAACATGAACGCCTCGACCAGGAATACCCAGAAGAAGATGTTCTGCAAGTGCGCGAAGAAGATCGGGAACAGCGTTACCAGCGCCAGCACGAACGTGATGGCCAACGCCGCCCCGGAAGCGAAAAGGAGCACTACAAAGCGCGCCAGGTTACGGGCGAAGCGCTCGTAACGCGGTTGCTTGGTGACCATCCCCAGGTACTCGGCCGTCGCCGCGACCAGGACCGCCCCGATTATGAAGGCGGCGAATAGCACGTGGGTCTGGACCAGCGCGGCTATAAGTACGTTCTTGCCAATTATGGGGACCTGGAGATCGCCTATAGGCATCCTCTAAGCTCCTTCTAGCCCTGGGGGAAGTTCATGATCCGGCTAAGACCTAGTAGCATATTCAGCACCACCGTAATCAGGATCAAAATGCCGATAATGGCGGCGAAGGGCCTCCGCATGGGGCTGTACAACGGTTCGGAATCCAGCCACGGCACGGCGAACATCAACACGACGAAGATCCCCGGGATCACTACCGCCCCGAAAGCCACCAGGGCGTAACCGGGGAAGAACATGAGCATCTGCTCGTAGAAGAAGAAGAACCACTCCGGCCGGGGCACGTACTCCACGGAGGCCGTGTTGGCCGGTTCTGCCAGCGGAGCCGGGAAGGCGTACGATAGCACCACACAAGCGATAAGGAGGAACATCGAGACCCAACCGTCCTTGAGGACCTGGCCGGGGAAGAACCCCATGGTCTCATCCGGTTTGTCGAAGACGTTGTCTTCGGTGATTACTTCTTCTTCGACCGGTTTTGCCTTGCCTCCGGCTACCTTCTGCACCGCTTCACCTCTCTTTCGGGGTCATGCCCGAATAATAGCAGCAACGCGCCGCCGCTATTGGTAAACGCTTTTACTCTCTCCCGTTTTCTTCGTGTTCGTCGTCGTACCCATCGCTTTCGTAGCCGTCGTCTTCGTATTCTTCCTCGCCGAGCTCGTAGCGGGCGTACTCTTCGAGACGCCGCTGCTCGTAGAGCTTGGCCAGGCGCTCGCTATATTCGCTCTGCATTCCGAACTCTCCGTGCCGTCGCAGCAGGTAGAGGTGGATGCCGATAAACGGCGCTATAGCCGCCGGCAGGAGCCAGACGTGGATGGCGAAAAAGCGTGACAGCGTCGCCGGCCCGGCGACGTCGCCCCCCAGCAGGAAGTTGACCACGTATCCGCCGATAAACGGGGAGTACGAGCCGATCTTCATGCCGACGACGGAAGCCCAGAAACCGTCCTGGTCCCAGCGCAGGAGGTAGCCGGTAAAGGCCAGCCCGATCACGAGCAGCAGAAGGATGACGCCCGTGATCCAGTTCCACTCCCGCGGCGCCTTGTAGGACCCGGAGAAGAAGGTCCGGGCCATGTGGAGCCCGATGACCGCCAGCAGGAAGTTCGCCGACCAGTAGTGGATACCCCGGATCAACTGCCCGAAATACGCCTCGTTCATTATGTAGTAGACGGAGTTCCAGGCATGGTCCGTCGTCGGTACGTAGTAGAAGAGCAATAGAATACCGGTCAGGAACTGGAGCGTTATGAGGAAGAGCGTCGCGCTTCCGAGCGTGTAGAGCCAGGCGCCTCTTTTCGGGACCGGCTCGTAGAGGGCGTGCTCCATTTGAGAGACTATACCGGTCCTGTCTTCCATCCAGTCGAGGAAGGCTTTACCAGCGGTTTCGGTCTGAGATCTAATCCTGCCGATCATATTTTCCCAGCTTCCTCTCTATCCTCCGGCACCCTAGACTACGTACGGTTCCTGCGTGCTGAGACCGGGTATACCCGGCTTGATGTCATACTCGTGCTTGGCGTAGAGCTTGCCGTCCCCCCGGATTTCGGTCTCGACGTAGTGGTACATTCCCCGCGGCGGCGGGCCCGCCACGTAATCCCCGTTAATGTCGTAGATCCCACCGTGGCACGGGCAAAGAAACTCCCCCTTGCCCCCCACGACCAGCCAGCGCACCGGGCAACCCAAGTGGGCGCAAGAGTTGGAGAGCACGTTCAGGTTTTCGAGGGCCCGCTTTCGCTGTTGCTGAGAGAGGTTTCCACTCAGATCCCCGAGCCCGGAAGGTTTCTTTCCGTCTTGCCAGGAGAGCCAGATGGCGTTCTTTACAACGAAGCTCCGGTCTGACTTCTGCGCGTTGGGGAACTGCTCCTGGACCTGTCGCTCCCCGTAGACCTGGTTTATCGGGAACTCGACCTCGAATACTTTCGGCTCGCCCTCCGGCACCTCGCTTAACGGGCCCACCTCCTGCCAGTCGTCCACGACGTCCGACTGGCCGAGGATGTTGGTCTTGATGATCGGGCTAAGGACGAAAGCCGCCGAGGGAATGGCGAGCAGGGCTCCCATTACCGTACCTATAAGACCGAAACCCAGGAAATCGCTTCGGGTCATGGGATCTTTCTGTAGTTCTACCAACTCTTTCTGCCCCTTCTAGAAAGTCCTCGGGCTGTCGATCAAGGACCGAATCCTTCTGGTGGAGGATCGCTCTCTACAGTAAAGTCGGGCTGATTATATACCGTGAACGGAACCCTGGAGTTCGATTTCATGAAGCCCATGTTGAGCGCCACGACCGCCGCCAGAACGCCGAGTCCCATCAGCACCACCCGGTAGCTCGTGCCCGGGCTCCCGTAGCGGAACCTCAACCGTCCCCTAAAGTAGACGATAAAGGCTCCCAACGTCGCCAGGACCATTACCAGCAGCATTATGTAGCGCATGTAGAGGAACGGGAACGCGGCGAGCGGCGAGATGGCGTACAGCCCCGCCACCGCGGCCACCAGGGTGAAAAAGCGTATGGGGATGCGTCCGCCACCCTCGGGATGCCGCGCCGCGCCCAGATACATGGCCGCGTTGGAGAGAACGAAAAGCGCGACCACGAGGATCAGGTTTATCACGAGGAGGTTCCCGTAGGTACCGCCTTCGACGAGCCGCTCGTAGGAGCCACCCACCGCTGCGGGCGTCGCCGGGTTGTCGGGTGCGGAGACCTTGAGGGAGTACATCGTCGCGAAGCCCACAATAGGCTGGAGCATCAAGAACCCGGCGCCCCAGGTAAGCCCGACGGAAGTGGTCCAATCGTAGAACGCCCGGTCCTCCTGGGTCTTCGAGCGGATGTACATAAAGGAAGCGTAGGCCGCCAGCGCAAAGGCCGGCCACGAGAGGTTGGCGAACGTGCGGTGCACGACCATCTCGACGAACATCGGGTTGAAGATCCCCTCGATCGCCACGCCTAAGCTGGCGATGTTGCCCGGCGTGAGCTCCATGGTGTTCGCCCCGCCACCGGTGACCATGAAGGTGTCCACCCCGGTCATGATGACCATCCAGATCCAGATAAAGAACCCCATAGTGAAACCGAACATAATGTGCCGGCCCTTGTAGAGAACGCTGTAACGGTCCCACTTGTAGTAGTAGGTGTACATGCCCCAGAGCGCCAGGCCCATCGAGGCCATCGCGATGAATATGAAGAGTGCGAAGTGGGTGAATAGCGAGGTCGTAATCTGCGGGTAGAGGCCTACCAGAAGAACCAAGAACAGCACGGCGAACGTCGCCCCGGTACTAAAGGTAAGAACGTTGAAGCGCGCCAGCGAGTGCGCGAGGCGATCCATCCGCGGGCTGCCGGTACGCGCCCCCCAGGCTTGCAGCACCGGAGCCGCCAGCGCGAACCCCACAAAGAGTTCCGCCCAAAACATGTGGACCAGCATCGAGAAGCCCGTAAAGAACCTGGACCCGCCGACAACATCCAAAGCACCCGAGAGGTCTATCTGGGCCAGAAGGTGAAGACTCGTCGAACTGATCGTAGCCAAGATCTACCCTCCTCCTAGGCGCTACCGGTGCGGTCGTAGACTGATTCTCCTCTGGAGCCACCCTCCGCCCCTTCCTCGCCAACTCCGGAGCCTGCCCGGTACAGGATAGCCTGGTGGATAGCCCGAGGCTCTAGCCGTTCGTCGATTATGTAGTAGGTCGCGCCGCCTCTTTCCAACGCTTCCCGGATCGGGCGCAGAAGCCGCCGGTCGCGGGTGTTGATGAAGACCAGTACCTTCCCGAACTCGAACTGCTCATTCCACGAGTCGGACTCTTCTTTGGGCGCCTCCATGTCGGTGAGGATCGGTGTGACACCTACCCTCGTAAGGGCCCCGGTGAAGAGTATCGCCGCCAGAGAGACGAAGACCACGAGCGACGGTATCCCTATGGCGGGCGTCGTGATGGCGAAGAATATGCCGAAAAGGATAAAGGCTATGGCGAAACCTAGGGGCACTTCGAGGCCCCGCCGGTCGTCGGGGATCACTATGTAGCGCGTACCCTCGGGAAACGGCTCGGGCTCGCCGGGGTTCTTCCGCTTCAAGACCACGGTGAGATCATCCGTCCCGATACCGAGCTCGCGGACGTCGGCAACAGCCTGGTTGAGCTCCTGCCCGTCGTCTATAACCCCTGTTACGGTATATTCGGAGACCTGCTCCGGTAATCCGCGATCTTCTCCCAAATCTGCTACCTCCATGGAGGATAAAGTCGCTTACCCGTCTGTACCCTCTCAACCTCCGGCGCATACTTCCAATGACAAGACAGCATACATGGTTTGACAGTTTGATACCAGACCAATTTCTGGTCTCGCAGGTATCTCTTTCACACTTCCGGCTGCGAGATGTGAGAACGCCCTCTTTATCCAATGCCCGTTCGGGTAAACTATGGCGCATGGACACCCGCGACAGAGAGCAGCTTTCGGGTCCCGGTGGTTACGCCGACGATTCATACGAGGAGCCGGGTCTTGGGGCCTGGATCCAGCGCAACCCGTGGTTGTTGTTGCGCCTGTTTATCGTGATGGTTTTTATGTTCGGCGCAACCACGACGGCAGCCAACTTCTCTTACGGCCTGATCAACGCCTCAGTAGAGCTAAGCGTGGAAGAGATCAACGACGGTATGCTACCGGCCAACCTGGCGATCGGGGATTACGTCGAGATCACCGGCACCCCAGACATCCCGGATGGCTTGAAGCCCGAGGAGGTCGGCTCCCCGGGCTCGAAGGTCGGCGTAGCGTCGCGGTACCAGACCACCTACTACTACTACGGGCTGGAAGAGACGGGAGACAACCTGCTCCTCCAGAGCATAGAGGACATACCGCACCCGGAAACCGGCGAGGCCGTCTGGCGGGGCAAGCTCTCTAACGTGGGTACGGTTATATTCTACGACACGACCCAGGAGGGACTGGGGGTCACCAATCTGCCTCAAGACGAGAGCATCCCGGTCATAGAAACCGACGACACGCCGGAGTACTATCGCCAGATCTTCCCGGCCTACGCGACGATTATCGGCCTGGGGCTGGTCTCCGTGATCTGGCTCGTCTGGAAACGGAACAAGCCCTTTGCGTAAAGCCCGTGGGAAACCCGTCCTCCAGGCCTAGCGCGTTTCCGGAACCATCCACAAAGGGGGGGAGGCAGCCGGGCGGTAACGGGTTCACCGGGGATGCGTTCCACACGCCGGTATAATCCTGTTCGAGTAATGAAAGCTTATAGAGAAGACATACCAGCTTCCAGAAGTCCTGGTGGAGAGCCTGTTCTCGCCGTTATACAGTCGAGCGGGCTGACAAAAGTTTACGGACGGGTAGTGGCCCTGGAAGATCTAAACCTGGAGGTGGTGGAGGGCTCCATCTTCGGCTTTTTGGGTCCGAACGGCGCGGGGAAGACCACGGCTATGAAATTGCTCTTGGGGCTCTCCCGCCCGACCTCCGGCTCCGGCACGGTCTTCGGCAAGGACATCGTCACCGAGAGCTTTGAGATCCGGCGCCGGGTAGGATACCTCGCACAGGATCCGCGCTACTACGGACACATGACGGCCCGCGAGACGCTCCGCTTCGCGGCCCGGTTTTTCTACTCCGGCCCGGATTCGGCCATCGAGCGGCGCGTGGAGGATTCTCTCTCCCTCGTCGGGCTCTCGGACCGGGCGGACCGCAGAATCCGCGGCTTCTCCGGCGGCGAACGCCAGCGGCTCGGCCTCGCCCAGGCCCAGATAAACGACCCGGATTTGCTCATCCTGGACGAACCGGCTGCCTCCCTGGACCCGATGGGCCGCCGGGACGTACTAGGACTCATAGAGCGCCTGCGCGACGAACGGGGCACGACTATCTTCTACTCCACCCACATCCTGGACGATGTCCAGCGGGTTTCTGACGCGGTGGCGATCCTCCGCAACGGCCGCCTGCTGGCCCAGGCCCCGGTAGACGAACTGCTCCTGGTCGGTGGCGCGGGGGTGGCCGTCTACGAGCTCACGCTCCGGAGCAGCTTCGGGGACGCCCTGGGGGAAGTCCGGAGCCGCCTCCGGTCCCAGAACTGGGTCTCCTTTCTCGAAGAACACCCGGGTGCGGACGGAGAGTGGAGCTGGCAGGTAGGAGTAACGGACGAGCCGGTGGCCGAAGAACGCTTGTTGCGGTTGATCCTCGAAAGCCGGGGAGTAAGAATCGCCAGCTTCGGGCGCAAAACGCAGAACCTCGAAGAAGCCTTCTTCGACCTGATAGAGAAAGCCGACAATGAATCCTAGAGGACCCGCCGGCGCGGCCGAACAGGCGGAAAGGGCGGAAAACAACGGAACTACCGCCGGCAATACCCCCGAACCCGGAGATCGGGGCGTTCTCGTCCGGGCGGGAGAACCCGGCAACGGGTTCCGAAACCTGCTCGGCAAAGAGAACGGCGAGTGGACGACGGGCCTCTCGCTCGTGGCGCACGGGGCGATCTGGATGTTAGTGGTCGCGCTGATCTCGGTGGCCATAGCCTTTGTCCGGGGTGAGATGGAGCCGGGTTACTCTCCTAAGCAGATAAACGACGCGGGAGCCCTGATGTTCTTCGTTCTCGCGTCGGTAGCCTCGGTTATCGCCGTGGTCGCCAAGACCCAGGGGGCGATTATCGGCGAAAAGCAGCTCGGCACCGCGGCGTGGGTGCTCTCGAAACCCGCTTCCCGCAAGGCGTTCGTGCTCGCCAAGCTCGCGGTTCACTTCCGGTGGCTGCTCACGGTCACGCTGCTCCTGCCGGCGGTCGTGTTCTACGTCCTTCTAACGGCCGTCTCCACCACCCCCCCGCCACCGCTGGCCTTTCTAGGAGGGTTCGGGATCCTCGCCCTGGGGCTTCTCTTCTATCTCTCGTTGTCGCTGCTGCTCGGGACCGTCTTCGAGAGTCGCGGTCCGCTGGCCGGGTGCGTCTTTGGGTTCATGGTCGCCGGCTTCATGATCGCCAACTACGCAACCTGGGCGACCGCGGCTTTCCCGTGGCTATTCTTCCAGTCCGGTTACAACCTGGTGAAGCTGGGCTCCATCCCGCCCTACGGCTTGATCTCCATCCCCGTCACCGCCCTCTGGAGTATCCTGTTCATCTTTCTCGCCCTCCGCCGCTTCGAGCGCGCCGAACTCTAGCGGCGCGCACCATCTGCTCTCCTGAGCAAGGTTTATTGGTCCTTCTGTAAGGGTAAGCATCGAATTCGGGTAGCGCGAAGTGTAGAAGTTATTATATATTTGGCGGCAGCGCCGCCGATACCGTTGACAACGTATCACTAGCAGGGGGGAGGTGAGATAGGATAGGTATTACGGCTATAGCCATCTGGATAGTGATCGGGGCCATCGCCGGAGTCCTGGCGAAGTGGGTCATGCCGGGCCCGGATCCGGGCGGGTGCATAGTCACCGTTCTCATCGGGATAGCCGGAGCTTTTATCGGGGGTTTCCTGATGAGAGTTCTGTTCGGCGGCTCCGGGGTCATCGACCTGAGCCTGGGCTCGATCTTGGTGGCTACCCTGGGCGCCGTCATACTGTTGGCCGTATACCGAGTAATCACCCGTCGAGCAGCATAGTGTAATAGCGTACGTAGACACAGTAGAAAGTAACCACCCCACGAAGGGAGAAACAGATGAGTGAACAGGAAGGTCAGCAAAAGGGTCGCAAGGGTAAGCAGAGCAGCGAAAGCCAGGAAAGCAGCAGCAGCCCGCTCAAAACCGACCGGGGTCAGACCAGCATCCAGGACGGCGTAGTCGCCAAGATCGCCGGCATCGCCGCCCAGGAAGTCGAGGGCATCCGGATGGGCGGCGGCGCCTCGCAGGCTGCCGGTGGCATCATGAGCAGCCTTACCGGCGGCGGCGGCGGCGGCCAGACCCGCGGCGTGACCGTCGAGGTCGGTGAAGAAGAAACCGCCGTAGACCTGATAATGACCACCGAGTACGGCAAGTCCATACCCCAGCTCTCCGAGGCCGTGCGCCGCAACGTGGTGAACCGGGTCGAGAACCTGGTGGGCCTGAGCGTCACCGAAGTCAACATAACGGTGAGCAACATCTTCTTCCCCCAAGAGGAACAGGACCAGCAGCAGTTGGAGCAAGGCCAGTAAAGTCTCACGCCAAACGAAAGCCGGGTAGAGAGATTGGCTGACGTATTACAACTTGCGAGGGCCGCATCCGATGCGGCTCTCGCGACGGAGGGAGTCTACCGGCTAGGGACCGGGCGCTTTGTAGAAGCGGCCACCTACGGGGCCGGAGAGAAGATCAACGGGGTGGTGGTTACGCCGGAGAAGGTTCAGGTCCACATAGTAGCCCTTTATCCTCTCGACAAGCCGATCCCCGAGCTGGCCCAGGAGGTCAGGGAGCGTGTGATCCCCGAAATAGAAGGCCGGGAAGCCGACGTGGTCGTCGAAGACCTTGAGGTAGCTGAAGAATGAGAATCTTCAACAGGATAATAATGATCTTGCTGCTCGCCGGACTCTTCGTGCTCGGCGTATTCGGGGTAGTTTACAGCCAGGATCTTCTGGACTACAGGCTGGCGGAGCTTCCCCAGACGCTGGGGTTGCAGCAAGTGTACGACGGTGCCGTAGAAGTAGTCGACGACACCGAAAACGGCACCCTGACGGACCTTACGTTCTTCATACTCGTAGGCGTCGCGTTGCTCGGCCTGATCTTGTTGATCCTCGAGCTAAAGCCCCCGGCGCCTCGCCGGGTGAAACTGCAGGGTGACACGTACGCAACCCGCGACTCGGTCAAAAACCAGGTGCTCGCGGCGGCGGATCGGATGTTCGAGATGCTCGATTCCTCCGCAAGGGTCAAGGCGCGCGGAAGGCCCGGCGCGAAGATCAAGCTAAAAGGCAAAGCCCGCCGCGGGGAGAACTTGCGGAATGTTAGTTCGAACGTCAGGGATCAGGTCGGTGACTACCTGGGCAGCGTCGGCATACCGGTGAGCCGGATCAAGGTCAAGCTTTCGGAAGCTGATCCGCGCAGCAGCGGGGAAAAGAGGGTGAATTGAACTTCTTGAACCGGCTGGTGATGTTGGTTGTCGCCTTGCTGATGCTGGTGGTACCGGTGGTGATGCTACTCGTGGCTTTCGCCGTCATACCCGCAGACCTCGTAAACCAGTACACCAACTACCAGGGCGCGTTGCGGGCCCTGGGCAACCTGTCCATCTCGGACTTCAGCCAGCAAGTCAGGACCATAATCACCATCGTAAGCGTGGTTGTGGCACTCGTGGCGCTCGTCCTGCTGCTCCGAGAACTTTCCTTCGGCCGGCGACTCGCGAGAGAAGTTATCGTGGAAGACACCCCCGGCCAGCAGACGGTTATCAAGACGAGCGCCGTAGTAAGCCTCGTGGAGGGCGCGGCGAACCGGGCGGGGGCCGAGTCCAGCAACGTCTCTCTCAGTTCCAAGGACAACACGTACAACGTCCACTGCAAGATACAAATTCCAGAGTCGGGCAACTTTACCGAGACCGCGGTCCGGACCAGAGAGAACATCCTGGAAGCTCTGAACCGCTATAGCGTGACGCACGAAAAAGTGGAAGTCACCGTACAGGGCACCACGTCCTAAGAGAGGAGTAGAATTGGCTACTTGGACCAACAAGCAGTGGGGGGCTGTAATCGGGGTTGTACTGGTGTTCCTGATCAGCCTCATAGGCTGGGGCTTTACCGCTATCGCCATACTGGCCGGGATCGTCGGGTACCTGATCGGGAAGTTCCTGGACGGTGAGATAGATTTCGAAGATCTCCGGGCGCGGGCGCAAGGGAGAGATAGTACCCGCATTCGGTAGTAGGTTTCACTTTAACTTTCTCTGGCGACTAATAGAAAGTAACGGTAAAAGGCACAGAATGAAACGGAGGCAAATATGGAAATAGCTCTGTTGCAGCTAGACGAACTGCAGACAGCTACATCCAACTTCTTTCTATGGTTTACGACCGGCGGTATGACACTCGCCACCGTCTTGTTCCTCTACTGGTCAACGAGCGGGCAGCCACAGAACTACCACCACTACGTGACGAGCGCGGCCATCACCCTGTGGGCGGCCATGATGTACATAGTAATGGCTACCGGAAGCGGGGCCGCGATCATCACGGAGCCGGATGGTGAGGCGCGCATTTTCTACTTCGCCCGCTACATTGACTGGACCGTCACTACGCCGTTGCTGCTCTTGGGCCTCGCGTGGGTAGCCTTGGGCAGCATAAGCCGCAACCCCCAGGTCGTATTGGGGCTCGTCGTCGCCGACGTGGCGATGATACTGACCGGTGTGCTCTCCGGGGCGTGGGCCGGTCCGTTCAAGTGGTTCTGGTTCGTAATCAGCTGTATCTTCTTTGTAGCGGTGCTGTTCCTGATCTGGGGCCCGCTCGCAAGCGCAGCTCGGAGCGGGGCCTCCCCGGAGGCGAGTTTGTTCTTCCCGCTCGCGGTAATGCTTACCGTACTATGGTTTATCTACCCCGTGGTTTTCTTCTTCGGCACCGAGGGCCTCGACCTGATCAGCATCGGATTCGAGGTATTCCTCTATGCGGTACTGGATATCCTGGCCAAGGTCGGCTTCGGTATAATCCTGCTGGGCGGGATCAGAAGAATCGTAGAACAGGGCGCCCGGGCCTAGGAAACTTCCAAACTTCGTTCAGTCCTGAAAGGAGGCGGCAAGTTGCCGCCTCCTTTCTTTACCTGGTGGTTGACGGCGAGGAGCGGCCTGCACCGGCTGCCTCCGGCCATACTCCGAGGGCTTCCAGCGCCCGATGGACGGACAGGTGCGAGACGTCAGTGCCGAACTTTTTCGTCCAGCCGGCTTTTTGCACTATATCCCGGACGGGACCTTTCATACCGGCGATGTGGACCTCGACGTCTCGCGCCCGGAGGGATTGCATCAGGTCTTCCATCGTTTCTAACGCTACAGCGTCTACATCGTTGACGGCGGAGAAGTCCAGTACCAGGTACCGGAGGTCCGGCCGGTCGGAGGCTGCTTCGTTCAGCCAGTTCTCCCAGAAAGCCGCGTTGGCGAAGTAGAGCGAGGCATCAACCCGGACGACGAGCGTGTTGGGGAAGGTTTGCGCTTCGGGATAGCGGTCTACGTTGCGGAATACGTCTTCTTCGGGCAGATAGCCGATCTCTGTTGTGTGGGGGTAGGCGCTGCGCCAGATGAACAGGACGAGCGAGAATACCACACCGACGAGGATGCCTTGCTCTATCCCGATCAGGAGCGTGGCGGCGAAGGTGATCAGGAGCGTCCACCCGTCTACTTTCTTGACCCTAAACAGTTTGATGGGCTCCACGAAGTCTACGAGCCCTGAGACGGCGACCATCACGATGGCGGCCAGCACCGCGTTCGGCAGGTAGTAGAAGAGCGGGGTGAAGAAGAGCAGCGTCAGCACGATCAGCACCGCCGTGATGATCGAGGCCAGCGGCGTGCGGGCTCCGGACTGGTAGTTGACCGCCGAACGGGAGAACCCGCCGGTGACCGGATAGGCCGAGAATACCGAGCCCGCGACGTTCGCCAATCCGAGGCCGACGAGCTCTTTGTTGGCGTCGACCTTGTACTTCTCCCGGTTGGCGATGGACTTCGCGACGGCTAACGATACGCAATACAAAACACTCACCCTCCCCCTCTCTCCCGACGGCGCGGCATGCGTGAGGACGTGAGCGAAGAAACCTAGTGCGGCAGCGCGGGCAGCTCAAAGGCAAAATGAGTGGGAGCCTTACTCACACTCTTGTGGGTTCTTCTCCAGAATCTCGAATATTCGTGACAACGAAGCTCCGCCATCTGATAGGTGCTCCCGGTTACGCCAGCCTTGGCACAACTGCTCGATTGCCTCCTCCTCTTTCTCCTGCCCCAGGAGAGCAACGATCTTATTGTAGAGGGCCTCGGCATCGTCGGGTCTTATCTCTAGTGCCGCATCATATGCCTCTATGGCCTGCTCGCAGCGCTCCTGCTCAAAGTAAGTGTTCCCGAGGTAAAAGAGACCCTCATAATCCTGTAGATCCTCCAAGATTTCCTTCAGCACATAAAAGTCACGCTCGGGGTGCCTCCCCGGTAAGTAGCTCACAACATCATCCGCCAAGTACGCAGGTTCGGGCAACACCACATTCGCCACAGAAGATGGGCGCAAGAAGGAACGTTCTCTCAAATTATCGAGGCAATCTCGAAGATGGAAGTCATGGCGATTGAACAGACGCTCTTCTTTGAGCAAAGCCTCGATCCGCCGGTGAGTCAGTGGCAAGATACCGGCACGGCTTAGTAGTTTTAGCGCCCGCAGCGTGTCCTTCTCCAGGCTGGAGAGGTCTCCGTCAAATCGCTCGTGCATGAACCTCTTGTACCCCTCCATAGTGATCGAGCCGGGTGTGGGGTAGTGCCCGCTTCGCTCCGGGCTCCACTCTTCGTTGCCTATGCTGTGGGCTAGCTCTTCTTTCTCTTCGGGTGCTAGCTCAAGCAACTTTAACTTCTTGGGTATGTCCTCGTAGAACTTTTTGAGTCCGCCAGTCTCCGAATCTCTAACCGACTCAAGCTCTGGTCCGTCCCGGCAGGTGGAGGCCACGGCCCACTCTACGCTGCATCGGTCTAGTCTCTCGCCAAGCTCTCGAAGATTGAGTTGTGCACCAACATAATTAGTAAGATCATCTAGCAGTAGCACGGCCTTGTGCCCCTTTAGCAGCAGCCTGATCCCATCCTCGGTAGGAACCTCACCGATCTTGGGCCTGAGTACCTCGTAGCCCTTCATCCTCGGGATGATCTCGTAGAGAGTACGGCTCTTTCCATCTGTTGGCGGTCCCTGCAACACAAAGCCATCGCCATTCTGCAAGAGGTCCGCCAGCTCGCCCTCTGTATAGCAGGATCGGTCATCTGTCTGGCTGTAAGGGACGGCCTCTCGTGGTTTGTAGGTACCCTCGTGAAAGGGACGCTGGCTCTGGGCTACGGGTTCCTTCTCGCCGGGCTGTACTACACGGAAGCCCAAATCTTCAGGGTCAAGCTCGGTGGCAGGCTTCAAGAGGTCGAAGCGCTGGCGAGCTTGGTAGTGAACTTCGGCTCGCCCTGAGATGAATAGAAGCACACTTAGCAACAACGCGATTGACAGTATCCAAGGGTAATAGGTTGCGACAAAGCCCCATGTCGGTTGCCATTTGCAGCCCTCGCCCCGGAGAATTCCCAGTACACACTCTTGTGTCAGGGGTACTGCGATTGAGAGCAAGAGGAATCCTACAAGCAACCATTTCAATGGTTGGTTAATTCGTCTTGTTGGCTCAAGATATTCCAGTGTTCAATCCCCTGGTCGAGTGCTACATACCCTGCATATCAGACATCTCCGCAAATTATAGCGGACAACCGCAGGGTCTCAAGCGTTACGCGATGCCACGATGTAGTGCCCAACGAGTGCCAAGTGACTTGAGCGTTCAGATCATAACGACCCTCGACACCTACTCCCACGTGCTGCCCGGCATGCAGCAGAAGGCCGTCGAAGCAATGAGCGATCTGCTGGCAAAATAGCGACCTTTGCAGGCAATTTGTGGTATATTACAAGCAGTAGCAATTGAATAACATGCCGTATCAAGAGCGGCGCTGAGGGAACTGGCCCGATGAAGCGCCCGGCGACCTGGTCAAAGATCATGGTGCCAATGCCAGCCCGGCGACGGGAGACGATGGGGCGCACAGGAGAGCAGTAAGATTCTCCCACGGCCCCTCGAAAGAGGGGCTTTTTCTTTACCGCTCCTGGCTGCAGGCGTCTCCCGTCTCACACTGGAAAAGGGCACTTGGTATGGAGGCGGAGAGGAGCAGAAATTGCAGACCAATAAGATCAATCCCGGTAGGACACGCAGGGCAGCCTACAAGCTGGGCAGCGACTACCGGATAGCGGGGAAGGATTTGCAGGCGTTTGTAGAGGCGCGAAGGGTGAGAAGCGGTGGAGCTTAGTATAGAAGCCTACCAGCCTCTCGAACGCGCCTGGATTGCGCGGCTGCCGAAGCCGTGCGAAGGCGGCTGGGAGTGGATACGCGGCCTACAGCGCACACAACAAGCCGATCCCTACTTGGGAACTAAACACAGAGGGAAACGGCACCGGGAGCTTACGCGCCTCGTACCGTTGGGGGATGCGTCCGCCGTAGACATAGACATCCTGCTCCGTACACGGGTTGCGGTGCCGGATAAGGATAAAAAAGCTGAGCGGGCGAACTGGGAGAAATGGAGGACAATAGAGCGCGACGTACCAATGGCGCTCGTTATGCTGCCCGGTACGGACTTGTCAGATAGACGCTGCGAGGGACCGACCAAAAAACCGCGTCGCGCGGACCCTCGCCTCTTTAATTCCCGTCCGCACCGCGTCCGGTACAAGGGTGGGCCGACGTGGCCGGACGCGAGAGAGCGTAACAGACGCCGGGCGGAGGAGCTACTCTCGTCGGGGCGCAGGCTGACCCGAGAGGAGCGGAGAGAAGTACAGGAGACGTTGTATATCCTACTGCCCGGCGCCGAACAACAGCGGGCCGCCGAAATCCTCGGGATAGATGCCGACACGCTGCGGAGGATCGAGCAGACAGAGGAGGCCGCCGAGAAGTATGAGCGGTGGGAGCAGCTACAGCGTGAGTTTGAGCGCCGGGACGCTAACATCGAAGATTTCAGCGATCATCCCGACTACATCCCAAAGCCCCCCAAGCCGCACGTGCTCCAAGAAGAAACGCTACGCAAGGTTTGGGACGCCCTACCGCGGTTAGAGGCCGAGCAAAGCCTCACCTCGGAAGACGAGGAAGAAGAAAGGGAAGAACCATACGAATTCTGGTGGGAGCGCGGGAAGTTCGAGTTCATAAACGAACGCGAACGGCTCCGGGTAAGAGGCGATATGCGCCGCGTGATGGATCTTATCTACCGCGAGCGCATGGTCTACCCCGGTACCTCAACGAACGGGCAGCTTAAATTCGAGGGCGTGTTAAAGGACAGCGCTAGCCGGTACAGCGGCGCGTTTTGGGGTTTCCGCGATAACATCCAGGACGGGTTTGAAAAACTTTGGAAGAGAATGGGCGTGGCCCCTCCAGGCATAAAGGACGGGCGCTACAAGCACAAGCCGCTACAGGCCGCGCTGATCTACAAAATAAGCGGTGTCAGCGCATACAAGGACGGCGATACCATCAAACCGGCTATAAACTATACCCAGAACAAATCTGGGGAGTGGGTGCGCTGCGACCCGTGGGAAGAGGCATACTTCCGGCTTGATACCGAGGCGACCATAGCAGAGCTAAAGCGGTGGATAGCTAACCGCGGAGATACCAAAAACGAGCGCGCAGCCGCAATCAGAGAAGGCAAGCTCACGGTGTCGCTAGATCGTTTTCAACAGGTCAAAGAGCGGCAACAACTGAAGGCGGAAGAAGACGGTATTTTCCTCAACCCAAAGCGTAGACTCGAAGGCGCAGGGCCAGATGTTTTTGACAAACTAGATCGTACAGGGGTGTGACCTAGATCACACGGAAAACATCGGTTCTTGGACCCCGAAATACCCTTGAAGGGTGAAGAGGGTTAGAAGGTTTCTATTTGTCTCCTTCTAACTGAATAAAACTTGGGGCTTAACTGGTTATTAGCCCCGCCTAAACTTTCTGCCGTTTATCGGCAGACCTCCCATCGCCCGGCGTGGGGCGCGGTAGCGGCAGCCGCGCTCCATGTCGTTATGCGCTGGGCGGGTCTGTCGCATTGTGTAAATCAGGGGTTGGCGACCCCGCAAACCTCAAGGGAGGTCTTTGTATGGACACTGTAAAACGCTACGCCGCCGACGGTATAAGGCCGGTCCCGGTTCCACCGGGGAGCAAAGGCCCGGACTCTCCGGGCTGGCAGGAACTACGGATCTCACCCAACGACGTGAGTGCACACTTTCGGGACGGGGATAACGTCGGCTGGATTCTCGGTCCTAGCGGTCTACTGTGTGTTGACCTGGACACGCCAGAGGCGACCCGGATATGGACCGCGCTAACTCACATACACGGTTTTCCCGGCTCGCTCATTAGCGGTCGGCCCGGTGCTCCGGCGTCACACGCATTCTACCGGGTTGAGGGTGAGATCAAGCAGACCACGTTCAAGGACATACCGACCGGGGATAAGGCGCGCCCCTTGCTAGAAGTTCTTGCGGGCAACCATCAGGTACTCGTGCCGCCCTCCGTTCACCCGTCCGGTGAGGCTTACGACTGGAACGGCGGCGTGTATGATCCCGGTCAGATCGTTACGGTCAAGGCTGATACGCTCATGCGGGCCGCACGCGAAGCTGCCACAGTCGCTTTGATAGCGCGGCATCTCCCGCCTATCGGGCAGCGGCATGAATACGTGCTGGCGTTGGCAGGGTTTCTCCTTGCACCGGGGCGGCTGAGTTACGAGCCCGCCCGCCGGATGATAGTGGCCGCCTGGAACATCTCCGGCGCAGATGCGGAGACGGTCCAAGAGGTACAGGACGCCGTAGAAGGTACCTACAACAAAATGCAGGCCGGGGAACCGGTAACCGGCGGTCCTACGGCAGATGATATCGTTCCCGGTCTTCTGGACGCCCTTGCAAAGATCTGGAGCTGGAGCGCGAAGCGGGCTAGCGAGAAGCCCGACGAAGCAGAGCTAAGAGACCGGTGGATGGCAGCTAACCCGCACGTCTACCTTAGCCGCGCCGAATGGTGGAATTACAACGGGGCCACGGGGCTATACGAGACGATCTCGGAGAACAACGTAAAGGCGACGCTCTGGGATGTTTTGGAAGCTGATCCCAACGTGGTGTCATCTTCGAGGCTAGTGACAGGAGTCCTCCACGCCGTCGCCGCCCGGCGGGAGCTGCCCGACGACATCTGGGATGCGGACCTTGAGAAAATAGTGGTCTCCAACGGAGTGCTCAGGATAACCGACCGCGTTTTGCTGGAGCACTCCCCAGAGCACTACGCGACGACCGGTTACCCGTTCCCGTATGACCCGGACGCCGAGTACCCGCGCTTTCAGGAACTGCTGAACTGGATTGACGTCAACGGCGAGGCCTATCTTGACGAAAGGGCCGAGGAGCTAGACACCGAGGTACCGGATAACGGGGCGCCGCCGTCCAGCCTGTTGCAGGAGTTTGCGGGCCTGGCGTTGACCGCAGACACATCAAAAGAAGTGGCTATCTGGTTGGTAGGCAAGCGCGGGAGCGGTAAGAGTACGTTTCTTGAAGGGCTACTGACCGTCATGGGTAACCGTGCGGAGCACATCACCCTGAGCAACATGATAAACAACCAATTCGGTTTGGCACGTCTGCCGGGGAAGACGCTCGTAACTGGTACAGAACAACCAGGCATACACATCAAAGCTACCGAAACATACAAGGCGCTGGTGTCAGGAGAGCCTATCGAAGTGAACGAGAAGTACAAGCGTGCCTACTCCTACAAGCCGATAGCCAAAGTAATCTGGGCTATGGAGCGCACCCCGACGATAGACAATGCCGACGATGGCGCATTTCGCCGGACGCGGATCGTTCCGTTTGTGACCGCGCCCGAGCGGGCGGATACCGCGCTCAAGGCCGACATAGCCGCTGAAGGATCGGGCATATTGAATTGGTTGCTTGACGGCTACGACCGCTACAAGACCCACGGTCTGTCCGATCCGCCCGCCGTCCGGTGGCGTACCGATGAGTGGCTACGAACCGGCGACCTTGCGGCGACCTTTGTCGAAGAGGCATGTGTTACCGGACCTGACGCGAAAACGCCTCCGGGTGATCTGTACCGCGCATACAGCGCGTGGTGTACGGCCAAGGGTCATCGTGCTAAGAGCATGACGGCTGTTGCCGCGGAGTGGAAGCGACTCGGATTTGAGAGACGTAAGATAAAAGGATACTGGTATTACAAGGGGGTGCAGGTTGACGATAGCAAATTCGAAGAAGCTACGGGCGTGATGGCCCTGGCGGCACCCGGGATTTCCTGGTAACCCTGCCCCCCAAAATGCCTCAGGGGGGCATGGTTATAAATGGAGAATTCCCTTTATCTATGGGGAAAACTCGAAAGGGGGGCAGGGTGAGGCATGGTTATATAGAAAGTGGACCATTGCGAGGGGGAGGGGGTAAATTACCCCCCCCTATATGCAAAGGAATAGTTTATGGGGCCAAGTATGCCCCCCCATAGAGAATTCCCTTTACCTATGGGGAAAACCCCAGATCCAACCATGCCCCCCGACCCTTCCCCCTCGACCTGTGGTTTAGGCTTTGTAAGCAATGAAAGGAGCAACATGGACTTGACCCACGAAGAAGAAATTGTCTGGGTAGATGACCCCGGCAAATACGATTACGTGCGTGAGGGAGTGACCGTGCACCCCACGCGGCGGCGACCGGTAATCCAACCCGGGCGGGTTGTCGGCTACGGCGTGTTGCGTGCTGGTGCTCCTAATTGCGGCCACCCGGGCACATTTAAGCGGCGGGTGTTCTGGGTGCGGCCACACGACCGGAGCGAGGAACCCGACGGCGTGTATATGGGCGGATTACCTGCGGAGGCCGTAGACCCCCGCACCGTCGCTGCGGGCGTACCAGGAAAAACTGGAAGGATAACAATGAAAAACAAAGAACTAGTCTTTGCCCGCGAAACCCGCGGGCTTAGTCAGGCCGAGCTGGCCCAGCGCGTAGGTCTGTCGCAGTCGCAGATAAGTGCCCTGGAAAACGGGCGGGAGGAACGCGCGGTGTCGGCGCGGTCGGCGGTTAAGCTTGCGCGGGAACTGGATCTGCCGTTGTACGTGGTCGGCAAGAACGTGATTAACATCCCGTTAGATACCGGCGCTTTGCGCGACCGGATGGGGGGAGACCTCGACGCAATAGAAGCCGCCGGGATGGACTGGGAACGGTTTGTACTGCTCATTACGGGACGCGGGAAGATAACCGCAACCGAAGTAGAGGATCTTGCCGAAGCCCTGGACTGTAGGCCGGAAGACATAGCGCCAGCGTATGCAGAACTTATGAAGGGAGTCAATTAGATGATAGAGCAAATGATCCCGGCAGAGCCCGGGTGGTACGCCACGACCGAGATATACGAGGAAGTAGATGCCCCCGACGGTCTGGAGCAAAACGAGCTAGGGGTATACGGTATTGCCGAACACTTCGCACAGCCGGTCGCCGCGTGGGGGTTGAGGGACGGGAAGGTGGTCGGCCTTGTCCCGCACCCCACCGTAGGGGTGATTGTTGCAGAAGATCAAACTCACCACCGCGGGTATCTCTACGCACCCGACGGGCGTTTTGGAGAGGCTTTCCTGAGAGCCGGGCACATACCGGACGGGGAAGGCTACGCCCGGATGGAGGGGGCCGTAGACAACGATATCATGCTGCGCGCAGCTTTCAGGCGTCTTTACGGTACGGAGATGCCGCGATGAGACTCTTTGAGTGGCGCGCCGTGCGGGAGGCGCGGATAGACAAACATCTTAACTACTACGATCTCTCGCAGCTGACGCGGATCAAAGTGGCGCGCCTTATCCAGATAGAGCGCAACGTAGATGGTGAACCCGCCGAGGGCTGGGAGATCATCCGGCTAGCCGCCGCGTTGGATGTACCCCCGCACGTGCTTACCGTTGTTCCCCGGCCCGGTGATCTACGCCAAGCCGACGGGCAACCCGTGAATCCGGAAAGCATCCGGCACAAAAAGAAACTATCTAACTTGGGCGGGCCGCCGTACGATAGCGCCCGCCGCCGCGACATAAGGCAGGGAGCATGAGCAAGCTACAGCGCGTGATAGTAGGTATGGACCCTTACAAGGGTGAGACCGAAGAGCAACGGATCAAGCGGCGGATACGCACGCTGGACGATATGGCGCGGTGGAACTTTATCCGCATGCGCCGCGGTCCAAGAGCAGATTACTAAGGGGGTGATACAGATGGAAGATAACGAATATGGATTGTCTCAGGAAGAGCAAACGATCCTCGACGCCGTGCTTACTAATACGACGCGGGCCGGGGCCGCCGGTGCTCTTGGGATCTCATACGCTACGCTGTACCGGCGCCTACAGCGCCCGCATTTGAGGGCGGCTATAGATGCTGCCCGGCGGGAGCAGATAGCGGCGGCGACCGGGAGCTTGCAAGTTATGGCACACGAGGCTGTAGCTACGCTAGGGGAGATCATGGCAGACCCGACCGTTGCCGCGCACGTGCGGGTAACGGCGGCGCGGGCGATCATAGAACAGGCGCTAAAGGCGTATGAGACCGATAACCTAGAGGCGAGACTACAGGAAATGGAGCGGGCATATGCGTAGTCAAATGCGGCGACTCAACAAACTACCGCCGCCGCCGGACCTGGACCGGGCGCGGGCGGCGGTGTACCTGGCGCGCGTGGAGGATCCGGGGCCCGACCCGGATCTACCCGACCCTTACACCATGAGCACAGATGAGCTTATGGATACCTGGCGCGGCGTGGAGGCGCTTATAGATGCCGGGTTCGGGAGCGCCGAGAACCTGGAGCGCATGACCGCGGCTGTAAAGAACACGCGCGGGCACGGTGTGTATGCCGAATACGACCGGCTCGGAAAGAAAGGAAAGTAACATGGAAGACTTTAACTACAGAGTAGCGCAGGCGCAAGCGGAAGCAGAGCGCAACGCCGCCGCCGCGGCACGGGCGCAGGAGCGCCAGCGTGCACAGGAAAAAGAGGCGCGTGAGCGGCGCGAACAGCAGGCCAAAGCCGACCGCGCGGCGTGGGAGCGCCAGCGCGCCGAGCAAGCCGCCGCCGAGATGGAAGAGGCCCGAGAGTACGAGCGCAAGCGCTACATTGGCGCGGGCGGCGATCCCGCGGGCTTTGAGTCCTACTGGCAGAACACGCGGCTTCCGGCGATGATAAACGAGCGTATCCGCGAACAGGACGCCCGCATAGCACGCCCGAGGATCTGAAAAATAGATAAAAGCTAAACTATCAAGGAGAATAGAATGCATCCAGAAGTAGCTGCAAAGTATGGCGCCGCCGTGCTGCCCGAGCTCCGGGAGTCGCTGGCCGAGCACGCCGCCGACGATAATATAGCGCACCAGATCCGGCAGACCGGCAACCCGCAGGGTTTCTTCCGGCAGGATCAACAGAACCGCCAACTACCGTTTATCCTCTTGGCGCTGGCCGAACAGGAGCGGCGCATACGGGCGTTAGAGGGGCGCGTCTAGCACCACCGCGGGGGGATCCTTCGGGCTCCCGCTTCGTCTATTCCTCTAAGACAACCGTTTAGTACGGCTCCACCATCGGAAAGCATTTGAAATGTATGTGAGGCAACTCGCCAGTCCGTACCGGGCGGGGCTACGGCATGCAGGAGGTTTGCGCCAAGATCATCTAGGATGGTAAAGCGTGGCAAGCAAAGTACAATTGTGGCTACAAAGGTTCACTCTGATATGGAAAGAAGATAATGATGCTAGATTGGGTAGTCGGCAATAAGGAATGGTTATTTAGTGGTGCTGGAGTGGCCATAATTTCAGGAGTGATGGCGTTCGCGTGGCGACACCGTAATGGTCCTAGTCAGAATCAGACAGGAGGTGCAAACTCTACCAATGTCCAAGCTGGCAGGGACATCAACCTAAACGAGAGATCATCAGAATCTCATGATGGGTGACAGGCAGTCACAAAAGGGCGGTGACTCTTCCGTAAATATCCAGGGTCGGGACATTTCATTCGGTCTCAGTTATTCCGAAACGCGCAGAGTCGCGATGGATGTTTTTCAGGACAACTTCTACAAATTCAGAGAAGAAGCCGGCGAGATCGCGGAGAAACGGGCCAAGAGTTTTATCGAGATCTTTTTGTCCCAAGCGAGTAAAGAAGAGTTCTCGCTAATCCCGGAGGCGAAGAATCCCGACTTCCAATACGCTCTGTTCTCTGCACAAAAGGAGTATGCTCGTACCGGCGACGAAGATTTAGGCAGGACTTTGGTTCAACTACTGGTTGATCGAACGAAGGTCACAGATCGAAATCTCATGCAAATCGTTTTGAATGAATCTTTAGCTGTAGCTCCTAAGCTAACTCCCGATCAACTTGACGCCCTATCGTTAGTATTTATCATCAAGTACACTCGAAAAACCAACTTGTCGCATCCTGAACATCTACTTGAGTATCTTAATCAGTTTGTCACGCCGTTCGTAGCCGGAGCTAGCCGGAAACGATCAGCTTACCAACATTTGGAATTTGCAGGATGTGGAACTATCTCTATTGGGAAATTGAAAGCAGAGGATGCTTTCCGCAACACCTATCCTGGGTTGTTTAGTGAAGGATTCACTGAAGAAGAGGTACTGGCCATCGAGTTGTCACCGGAGGAGAGGGCCAACGTTATAACTACTTGCCTACACGATAGTTCTCTTCGCCAAGTGAATGCGGTCGATGATGAGGCACTAGAGAACCAGTGCATTCGTAGTGGCATTGAGCCCGACAAGGTTCGGATGCTTAAAGAGTTGCAAGCTTCGAAGGCGATGACGCCTAACGAGGTAAAGAACTATTTGCTAAATGCGCGACCATATATGCAGCAGCTCTTCGAGGTGTGGGAAGGTACGAGTATGAAACACATGACACTTACCAGTGTCGGTATAGCTATCGCGCATGCCAACATTCAGAGGAAGATCGGCCAGACTTTCGATCTGTCCATATGGTTATGAAGATCATGGCTTTGGTGCATCCCGGAGTGAACTTCTAGTCCGCCGGACATACTCTATGAAGCGGACGTCCGAGTGTAGGAGCGCACCTGAGAGAAGCGACACGGCCCGCTGCAAGGCACGGCGGCCCGCTCTGGTACGTTGGCCGCCCCAATATGAGGAGTGCGATTCTCAAGTGGGCAAAGTAGGCCGGGCCAGTACAGGAGGGGGAGAATAGTACGGCCCGGCCCATATACGAATGAGTCTATCGCCTTACAAGATGATTTTCTCTGCCGCACAATACCCTCGGCGCGTTCAACCGGAGGCGACAAAAGTCTCCTCTAACGCTGCAGTTCGAAAGCAGAGTCCAGATCGAAGGCAAACTCCGGAATAGTCACAAGCTGTGTTGTGCCATCCCTCTCTGTGATGGCTATCAGATTCAGACCCTCCCATCTGGTCATAACCCGTGGCCGGTCGTCGTCGGGGAGTCGCCTAGCGTGCTCCTCAATTAGAGGTTGCGGCACGCGGTCGTGCTCATCCAGGATGTGCGCCGCGCTGTCGGAGATAAACACGTCTCCTAGCTGCATCGCTATCCTTTCTACTCGCTTGTAATAGATTGTGCCACATGATTGTAAGAGATTGCAACATTTTACTGTTGTTTCGACAAGGTTTATGTAGTAAAATTAGCTTCACAACCTAGAGGAGTTGTATGGACACAGTAGGCGCAAATCTAAGGCGGCTGCGTCTTGAGGCGGCGCTAACACAGCGCGAGCTTGCCACGCAAGCCGGGGTATCGCAGGACTTGATAACCCGTGTAGAGAACGGGCGCAAGCCGCATCCGACCACCGTCCGCAAGCTGGCGGCGGCGCTTGGCGTCGAACCGGCGGAGCTGGTGCGCGATGAACGGTAAGGCTGTTCTGTATGCCCGCGTGTCTACGCGAGCGCAGGCCGAAGAGGGTTATTCTCTGAGGCAGCAATTCGACGCGCTACGCAAGCACGCCGCGCAAGAGGGCTACGAGGTAGTCGTAGAAGTAGAAGACCCAGGTTATTCAGGCTCGACGTTGGACCGGCCCGGCATCAATCAGATTCGGGAGCTGGCCGCCAGCGTGGACGTTGTGCTGGCCCAAGACCGGGACCGCATTAGCCGCGATCCGCTGGACTACCAGATATTGCGCCGTGAGCTACAAAGTCGCGGCGCTGAGCTACGGGCGTTAAACGATTCGACCGGCCCGTATGGCGAGATGCTAGACACGATAATGGACGCCGTAGCCAAGCAAGAACGCAAGAACACCCTGAGCCGGTCTCGGCGCAATATGCTACAGCGTGCGAGAGAGGGACGGCTACCATCTACGCGACCGCCACACGGCTACAGCTACGTGCCGGAGATCGGTAACTACGAGCTGGATCCGGCGGCGATGGCGACAACGCGGCGTATCTTCGAGATGGTCGCAGCCGGTGAGAGTCTGTACCGGGTTATGAAAACCCTTAACGACGAGGGCATCCCCACGAACCGGGGCGCCCGCTGGTTAAAGACCACGATCCGGCGCATGATCCACAACGACGTGTTCCGGCCTCACAGTTTCGGGGAGATTGAACCTCTTATCACGCCGGAGCTAGCCGCGACGCTTGATCCTGAGCGGTGCTACGGTATATCGTGGTATGAAAGCGGGGGCGAGAGGGTAGCAATACCCGTTCCCGATTCAGGGCTACCCCGCGACCTTGTAGATGCAGCGCGTAAGAGTCTATCAGGTAATGTCAGGCCTTCCCGCGCGGATAGCCGGGTATGGGAGCTATCCAAGTTTCTCTTTTGCGAGTGTGGCCGGGCGCATACCACGCACACTAGCGCCAGCCGGGGTAAGAAGTTTTATTACTATCACTGCTCACTCTACCCCGACGTTCACGGCAAGCTCTACAACGCCCGCAAGCTGGAAGATGAAGTGTTCTGGCGGGTGTGGGCTGTCATCTCCAACCCCGAAGCTCTGCGGACGATCATAGAGAGCATTACGGAGCCCACGCAAGAGAGCGGTACGGCACTAAGAGACGCCCACGCCGCTATAGAAGATGTTGCAGCCCAACGCGGAAGGT
Organism: Rubrobacteraceae bacterium; assembly: GCA_050331175.1. Lineage (GTDB taxonomy): Bacteria > Actinomycetota > Rubrobacteria > Rubrobacterales > Rubrobacteraceae > SIRX01. The sequence goes on from JBHJHC010000052.1 coordinate 54,906, forward strand.
ATCAGGACATGGCAGCACGCGGGCTAATAGACCTGGATGAATTGCAGCAGAAGCTAGAAGCTCTTGAGACCCGGCGACGGGCCGCAGAGATCGAGCTAGACCGGCTACAAGCCGCACAGGGGCAACTAGAATCTGTGCTTAGCTGGCCGGACCTCGTTTCGGAATGGTACGGTGAGTTGCCGCACATGCGCGGGGGTGTGGGCTACCCCGACGACTACGCCGCCGCCAGCACGCGCCAGCTATACGAAGACATAGGCTTGCGCGTGGTGGTCCCGCAGGACGGGGGAGAGCCGGAGATTACTTTGTCAAACGTATCAGTAGCGACGGCTATGGACTCCATAAAGCCGACGAAGGAGATCGTGAGCGCGATGGTCAGCAATGACGCCACCGAATCCAAACCGAAAGCCGGCAGCGCGAAGGACGGAACGCCTTGCGGCACGTCGCCCACGATGCTCACCCCTCGTTCTTGCAGCCCAAATATGTAGACTGCTGTAGCACTCAGAGCTACTACCAGCAGGGGAGCGGGAAAGCGCGGCGCAACCCTCCTGAACAGCACCAGCAGCCCGATGCTGGCCAGGCCGAGGGCCAGCGTCAGGAGGTTGACTTCGCCGAGCTTCTGGGACGCGTTCCAGAGGAGCCCGAAGACCGAGGGGGTGGATTTGAGATCCACGCCGAGCAGGTGCTTCAGCTGGCTCAACCCGATAACGATGGCCGCCGCCGAGGTAAACCCGCTGATAACGGCGTGGGAGAGGAAATTGACCACGAACCCCACCCGCAAGAGGCCGAGCCCGAACTGGATCCCTCCGACCATGAGGGCCAGGAGCGCGGCCAGGGCTACGAACTCGCCGGAGCCGGGCTCGGCCAGGGTCGAGACGCCGGTAAGGGTCAGCAGCGAGACGAGGGCGACGGGACCTACGGCCAGGTGGCGTGAGGAGCCGAACAGGGCGTAGACGACCAGTGGGATAGTCGACGCGTAGAGGCCGACGACGGGCGGCAGGCCCGCGAGCATCGCGTAGGCCATCCCCTGCGGGACCAACATGACCGCCACGATCAGGCCCGCAGAGAGGTCTCCGCCGAGATCCTCGCGCCGGTAGCGCCGCAGCCAGGCGGCGGCCGGGATTATCCTCTCCAGCACGGCCGTCCTACTCTACGGGCAGGCCACGCCCGATCCAGCCCTCCGTGCCGCCGATCAGGTTCGCCACGTCGTTGCGGATACCGTGCTCGGTGAGATAGTGGGCCGCCTGTCCCGAACGGTTGCCGGTGGCGCACACGAGCACCAGCGGCTCCTCCAGCTCGTCTATCCGTCCGAGTAGCTGCCCGAGCGGGATGTTCTTGGTGCCCGGTATGTGGCCCCCCGCATACTCCCACCGCTCACGCACGTCTACTAGCTGGGCGCCCCGGCTCCGCCAGTTCTCTAGTTCCCCGGGGAAAATCTCCTCGTAATCGCGCATTCTGAAACTTCCTCTCGAATCAGTACCTCAAGGGAACGGGCCGCGGACGGGTAGCAGCCTGCGGCCCGCTTCACGACGGCTTTCTACGCTGAGACCGGCTGCTTGTTGGCCGCTTTCCAACCTTCGTAGCCGCCTTCCAGCTCGATCACGTCGTCGAAGCCGGCAGCCCGCAGGGCGCTTGCCACCACGCTGCTCCGCGCCCCGGTCTGACAGTAGATAACGATGTTCCTGTCTTCCGGCAGCTCGTCGAGGTGCCACATTACGCGTCCACCCTGGAGCCGGGCCGCATCCGGAACATGACCTTGGTCGTACTCGCTCTTCTCGCGGACGTCCAGGATAAAGGGGGCTTCGACCTGGTCGAGATCCTCCGGAGGGACCTGCTCGACAGGCTGCTTCTCCAACCCTTCCAGGCTGGTGGCGTAACCCACGACGGTGTCTATACCAACGTAGGATAGCTTGTCGCGCAGCCACGCCGCATCAGCTTCGCCGCTGGCGAGCACCACTATCGGACGCCCGTCCGCTTCCGGATCTACGACCCATGAACCCCAGGCCGCGAAGTTGTTGCCTCCGGGGACGTTGATCGAACCCGGCACCGCGCCTTTTGCGTAGCCCTCGTTCGCCCGCGGGTCGATAAACAGGATCTCCCCGCTATCCAACTGCTCCCGCAGCATCCCACCCCCGTAGCGGACCAGCGGTGGACGCTGGCCGAGCAACGCCGGCCCCAGCTTGTTCTGGCGCTTCATCCGGCCGAAGTAGACCGGCGCGTCGGGCTGGCCCTCCAGCAGCGTATCGACGAAACCCTGCTCGTCGCCTTCCTCCACGTACCGACTCCACCAGGAGAAGAGCCGCTCGTACCCGACCGTGGAACTCGGCACCGCGCCCAGGTCCTTGCCGCACGCGCTCCCCGATCCGTGGGCCGGCCAGACCTGCACGTAGTCCGGAAGGTTCAAGAACTTGTCGCGCAAACTCTCGAACATCTGCTTCGCGCCCAAAAACCGCGTATCTTTCCCGCCGGCGGCTTCGTCCAACAGGTCCGGCCTTCCCAGATCCCCGACGAACACGAAATCTCCCGTGAGGAAGAACCCCGGCTCATCCGCCGTCGCGCCGTCCGTAACCAGGAAGGAAATGTGCTCCGGCGTGTGACCCGGCGTATGGACCGCCTCCAAGACAACGTTCCCAACCTTGAATTCACCGCCATCGTAGAGCTTCTCGCCCTCGAAGCCGTATTTCCAGTCTTCATCCCCCTCGTCAGACAGGTAGAGCCTGGCGCCCGTGGCCTTCGCCAGCTCCCGCGAACCCGAGAGAAAGTCCGCGTGGATGTGAGTCTCGGTGACCGCCACGATCTCCATCTCCTGGTCCGCAGCCTTGTCCAGGTAAACCCGAACGTCACGCCGGGGATCGACCACGGCCGCCTGACCGGTCGCCTGACACCCGATAAAGTAGCTGGCCTGCGCCAGATCCTCGTCGTAGATCCTCTCGAACAACATCGGCTGCTCCTCTCAAAACTCTATTAACCAAGCAGTACCTGAATATTATCTTCTAAATGTTTATATGTCAATAAAGTAGTGTACTATCAGCCAGGTAGGGTTCCGGTACCGGTTTGGTACTGGAGAGGGGAACCGGACGGCAAGAGTTCCGGGATAGGGGTTTTGTGGTGGCCTGTAAAGACCTCGCCTTGATTCCATTTGCATATAATCGTATCTGCGGTGGAGGAAATCGAGCCCCCACAGTGTCATCCTCATTCATTGGACTCCACGAGACATTCGCTCGTACCGGCCTTCTTTCGCTCGGCGGCTGGGTCCGGCAGCCATCTGGCTACCAGACCGTATGGCATTACCCTGTCCTCCAGCCTTCCTTGCAGTCGCGACAGTCGGACGTATAATTATTGTAGTAGTATACGTCTATAGAAAAGGATTCGAATGAAGACTGAGAAGCTCACGCTCAGGTTAGAGGGGGAGTTGATCGACCGGGCGAAGCTGGCCGCTAGGAAACGCGGCACATCGGTGTCGAAGATGGTGGCGGGGTTCTTCGAGAGCATCGAGGATCCAGGGATTGTCAAACGCCAGGATAGCGAACTCGGCGAGATCACACGCCGGTTGCGGGGCTCGATAAAGCCCCGCGAAGCTAACGGCAAATCAGCGGATGAGGAGGAATACCGGCGTCACCTGGAGCGCAAGTACGGTTGAGCCTTTGAAAGTCCTCTTCGATACCAACGTCGTGCTCGACGCGCTGCTAGAACGCTACCCGTGGGCCGACGCGGCCGTCGCCCTGTTCGCCAAGGTGGAGTCGGGCGAGCTGGTCGGTCACCTCGGGGCGACGACCCTCACCACCGTGTACTACATAGCCTCCCGCAACGGGGGCGCGGATGCGGCGGACAAGATGATGCGGGATCTCCTGAAGCTATTTGAGGTGGCGCCGGTGAACAGGGTCGTGCTCGAAGGGGCTTTGGCCTCAGGCTTCGCCGACTTCGAGGACGCGGTGTTGCACGAGGCTGGAAGGTCTGTGGGCGCTGATGCCCTGACCACCCGCAATCCGAAGCATTTCTCCAAGTCCACCTTGCGCGTCTACGCACCGGACGCGCTGGTCGCCGCTTTAGAGGAGGCCCGCGGTGCCAACTAGCGCCTGAACAGCGTGTCACTTGCGGGGCACTTCACCCTCGCCGATTCCACCACGGCTGAGACAGATATGTGTGAACCTTTCATGGCGGAGTCTGGCCTGGAAGCGGGGAGTCGTCGAAGGTGGTATCAGTACCGCCTACCGAGGCGGGCCGGATCACCCCCCTCGGTATGCGGCGATGTCCTTGAAAAGTGCTTCGACCCAGTGCACAATATTTTTAGACCAGACGGTTTTGAGGAGTGCCTCCGCCCGCAGAAAGATCAGAATAGCCTCGAT
>JBHJHC010000053.1:0-27016 GCA_050331175.1 Rubrobacteraceae bacterium
GCGGCTCATCAAGATCGGGGGAAGAGTTAGGCAGTTGGTCGGCAAGGTGCGTCTGTATCTGGCGTCCGGGCATCCCGGCCAGCGATTATGGCAGGCCCTTTGTTCGATGGCCGAGCCCGCCCGTGAATAATCCAGGCTAGGCGCCTTCCTGGGCCACCGGTGTCGGCTGGGTGGTAGCTTTCTGGACCTTGAACGCCTTCAGGCAAGAGGTGCACACCCAGACGCGCTTCGTCGCCGGACCTTCTTGGACCCGGACCTTTTGGAGGTTCGGGTTCCAGCGCCGGCGGGTGGCTCGCAGGGAGTGGCTGCGGGCGTTGCCAAAGCTGGGGCCTTTACCGCACGAATAGCAAATTTTCGCCATGAAATTTCTCCTATGCTAGGATACGGTTCATACCAAGAACCCGATAGCGGTCGCTCTTGAGGCCGCTGCTCTCGGGTATCGGGCGGAGATTGTATCAGATCATTTGGGTATATAGGGCTTAACGGGGCGGCGCCTCCGGCAGGAGCGTTGGCCGCGAGGACGGACATGAGAGGCTGCGCAGAGGGCATGGTTCGATGACGGTTAGGATGGCATTCGTGGTGGCGGCGGCCCACGCGACGCTGAAGACTCAGGTCGCCAGGATAAACGCCCTCAACGTCTACCCGGTGCCCGACGGCGACACGGGTACGAACATGCTGCTGACCCTCGAATCCATCCTCCAGGAAGCTTCGGAGCGGGACTACGAAACCCCGGAGGAAGCCAGCAGAGCCGGGGCGCGGGCTGCCCTTATGGGGGCGCGGGGTAACTCGGGGGTGATCCTCTCGCAGATGATCCGGGGGGCGGCGGAGGTGCTCTCCGAGAAAGCGGCGTTTACGGCGGAAGCTTTTGCCGCCGCGCTCGAGGGGGCGCGGGAGCGGGCTTACGCCTCGATCCGGGACCCGGTGGAGGGCACGATGCTGACGGTCATCAAGGATGCGGCCCGCGCCGCCCGCGGCTCCCTGGAAAAAGGTGCCGACCTGCCCGCGGTGGTCCGGGCCGCGGCCCAGGAAGCACACGCCTCGGTAAAGCGCACCCCGCAGCTCTTGAGCGTACTTCGCGAGGCGGGGGTCGTGGACGCCGGCGGCCTTGGCGTGGCGGTTATCCTGGACGGCCTGTACGCCTGTGTTACGGGGCAAAAAATTGAGGCCTACGATCCGGAAAGCGAGAACAGCGTCCCGGACCTCGAGCGTATCCACGCCGAGGAGGAGGCCTGGGGCTACTGCACGGAGTTCTTGGTAGACGGGTTTACGGGCGACCCTGAAGAGTTCGAGGATCACATCCACTCCCTCGGCAAGAGCGTGCTGGTAGTAGCGGACTCGGATCTGGTTAAAGTCCACGTCCACACCCAGGATCCCGGCGAAGCCCTATCTTACGGGGGGAGTTTTGGCCGGCTGGCGGGGGTCAAGGTGGACGATATGGAGGTCCAGGTCCAGGATCGTTCGGAGACCCCGAACGGCTCCGGTGGGTATCAGCCGCAAAGCGGTCAGATCGCCGGTGACGTCGGGGTGGTGGCGGCCAGCCGGGGTGAGGGGAGCCGCAAACTCTTCGAGTCTATGGGGGCCACTGTTATAGAGGGCGGGCAGGGCGAAAACCCCAGCGCGGCGGACTTCGCGGCGGCTGTGGAACAGACGGGAACCGAGACCGTAGTTCTCTTGCCTAACAACAAGAACATCGTGCCGACCACCGAACAGGTTGGGGAGCTGGTCGAAGCCGAGACGTTCGTGATCCCGACCACCAGTATCGCGGGGGGCCTCGCGGCGATGGTCGGGTTTGACGCCGCCGGAGAGCCGGAAGCGGTCGTCGAGGAGATGGAGGACATCGTGGCTTCTCTGCGGTCGGCGGAGGTGACGCGGGCCGTCCGGGATGCCCGGGTGGACGGGCGCACCGTGCCGGAGGGCGCGTACATCGGGCTTCTCGATGGCAAACTGCACGCCGTGGAGCATAGTGTGGAGGAGGCCTCGCTCGAGCTGGTCGAGCACCTGGTAGAAGACGGGGCGGATGTACTGACGCTACTCTGTGGCGCGGACCTCCCGGAAGAATCGGCCCGGAGGATCGAGGAGGCCGCGCGGAGGCTTGATGACGGGTTGGAGATCGAGGTTCACTGGGGGGATCAGCCAATGTATCCGGTTCAGATGGTGGCCGAGTGACGACCGCGGTAGTAACCGACTCGACGACGAGCCTGTCCCCGGAAATTCTGGAGCGGCCCGACCTCCGCATGGTCCCGCTGAGCTTCCATTTCGGGGCCGATGAGACCTACACGGATAAGACCGACCTTACCGACGAGGAGTTCTACGAGAAGCTGCGGACAGCCGAAGAGTTCCCGACCACTTCCCAGCCGCCAGCCGGAGCCTTCTTGAAAGCTTACGAGTCTCTGGGCGCTTACGACGACATATTGGTGTTGACGATCTCGCGCAAGCTCAGTGGGACCTACGATTCGGCCGTTGCGGCCGCCGGCATGGTAGATGCGACGGTGGAGGTGCTCGACACCCGGAGCGCGGAGATGGGGGCCGGCCTGATCCTGCTGGAGGCATTGCGGGTCATAGATGATGGGTGAAGCTTCGACGAGGCGCGGCTGGCGGTAGAGCGGGCGATAGCGAACGTCAGGGTGTTCTTCGCCGTCGGGACGCTGGAGTATCTGGCGAAGAGCGGGCGCATCGGACGGGCCCAACGGTTGGTAGGGACGGCGCTCAACGTCCGGCCGGTGCTCAATATCGAGGACGGCGAGGTGGGGCCGCACAAGCGGGTCCGGGGGCGGAACCGGCAGATGGCGGCGATTATCGAGCAGGCGCAGCCCGCGGTAGATGCCGGGAAAAACCTGTACTTTGGTCACGTGGCGGCCCAGGAACAACTCGACGAACTTTTCGCCCGGCTCGGCGTGGACGACCCCCGGATAGCAACGATCGGCGGCGTCGTCGGAAGTCATACCGGACCGGGAGCGTATGGCCTGGCCTTCCTATAAGGAGGCCGCTTTGGACGACGGGCTTCTTTACCGGGAGCGCACCACCCTCACCGAACTGCGGGCGCGGCCCGTTACCGAACTACCGGGTGTCGGGCCAAAGATCGAGGTTGCCCTAAAGGGGTTGGGAGTGGCATCTCTGGCCGACCTCATCTCCCACTATCCCTCGCGCCACGAAGACCTCTCTAACGTAAAGCGAATCTCCGACCTCCGGGTTGGGGAGAAGGCCACGGTCGTCGGCCGGGTCGTAAAGACGAAGCCGGTGGGACGGCCCGTGCGCGGACGTTCCCCGGGATTTTCTATCCAGCTCTACGACGGAACGGGCTACCTGCCGGCGACGGTGTGGGGCCGGCACTGGCTCATGGGGCAGCTCGTTCCGGAGACCGGGGTCGTTGTCTCCGGGGAAGTGCAACGTCGGTACGGGATACAGCTCGCCGCCAAGAGCGTCGAGATCGTGGACGACCCCGCGGGGCTCGGGGACAACGCCCACGCGGGCCGCTTTGTACCGGTCTATCCGGTCAACAAGAACATCCAGGCCCGCCGGATGAGAACGCTCATCCACCGGGCACTGGATGCGGCGGGGAGGGTTCTGGATCCGCTTCCGGCCGACATCCTGGTCCGTCACGGCCTGGTGGGTATGGACGATGCGATCCGGGAGGTCCATTTCCCCTCGACCCGAACGGCGCTCAAGAGTGCGATGCGGCGGCTTATCTTCCACGAGCTGTTCCTGATCCAGGTCGGCCTCGCCGCCCGGAAAACGCGCCTGGAAAAGGATGAAGCCGGACGGAGCCATGCCGGGGACGGCAGCCGGCTCAACCCGTTCCTCAAAGGCCTGTCGTTCGAGCTCACCGGGGCCCAGCAGCGCGTAGCGGAAGAGGTGCTGGCCGACCTGCGGGCCGAGAAGCCGATGCGCCGCTTGCTGCAGGGGGATGTTGGTAGCGGCAAGACCGTCGTGGCGATCGCCGCCCTGCTAACGGCGGTCGAATCCGGCGGCCAGGGAGCCATCATGGCTCCCACCGAGGTTCTCGCCGAGCAGCACTACCTGTCTATCTCCTCCGCGCTGGCGGATCTGCCGGTAAACGTCGTGCTCCTTACCGGTTCCCAAGGCACCGCCGAACGCCGGGAGGCACTGCGCGGGGTGCGGGAAGGTGAGGCTCACATCGTCGTCGGGACGCACGCCCTCATCCAGCAGGAGGTAGAGTTCCAGGATCTCTCCCTGGTCGTCGTGGACGAACAGCACCGCTTCGGGGTCGGCCAGCGCACGGTATTCAAGGAGAAGGGCGCGATCATCCCGGACACGCTGGTTATGACCGCGACGCCTATCCCGAGGACCCTCTCGCTCACGCTCTACGGCGACCTGGAGGTCTCCGTGATCGACGAGCTGCCGCCGGGACGGAAGCCGGTCGAGACGCGCCTGGTGGATGTGGCCCGTCGGCAGGAAGCCTACGAAACGGTTCGTTCGGAGCTCGAAGAGGGCCGCCAGGCGTACGTCATCTGTCCGCTGGTCGAGGAGTCCGAGGCGCTGGAAGACGTGCGGGCCGCGGAGGAGCTCTACGAGGAGCTCGAGCGCGAGATCTTCCCGGACCGTCGCGTCGGCCTGCTGCACGGCAGGATGAAAGCCGCCGAGAAGCGGGAGGTCATGGCGGCGTTCCGGGCCGGAAAGATAGAGGTGCTGGTAGCCACCGTTGTGGTCGAGGTGGGGGTGGACGTACCGAACGCCAGCGCGATCGTGATCGAGGGGGCCGAACGCTTCGGGCTTTCGCAGCTACATCAACTCCGGGGCCGGGTGTGCCGGGGGCTCCATCCGCCCAAGTGCTGCCTGATCGGGGAGCCAAAAACCTACGGTGCCCGCGGCCGGCTGGAAGCCCTTTGCGAGCATCAGGACGGTTTCCGGCTTTCGGAGGTAGACCTGGCCATCCGGGGTGAGGGAACGTTGTTCGGCAACCGCCAGAGCGGCATGCCGGACCTCAAGCTGGCGAAGCTCCTCCGTGACCTCGAGGTGCTGGTGGAGGCCCGGAAGGAGGCCTTCGATCTCGTATCCCAGGACCCGACGCTCAAGCGCCCGGACCACCGGCCGTTGCGGCGGGAGGTCAAGGAGCTGCTCGGCGCGGACGTCGAGTGGCTCTTCAGGGAGTAGCTTGCGCGTCGTAGCCGGCTCGGCCCGCGGGAGAAAGCTCGGTCCGGTTCCGCCGGGCATACGGCCAACCGCCGACCGGATACGAGAGAGTCTATTCAACTCCCTGGGACAGTTCTTCGACGGTGGCGAGGTTCTGGACCTTTACGCCGGAACCGGGGCGCTCGGCATCGAAGCCCTCAGCCGGGGCTTGGATCGGGCAGTTTTCGTCGAGAAGGATCGCCGGGCTGTAGGGGCGATCCGGGACAACCTTCGTAGAACCGGGTTCGAAGGCCGGGCGAAGGTCCTGCAGGAGGATGCGAAGCGAGCTGTTAGGACCCTGATTGGAAAGCGGCATTCGTTCCGTTTGATATTGCTAGACCCGCCGTATAAAATCGCCGCCACGGAGGTGGGAGACGTCCTTTCGCGTCTACCGGCTCTCCTGACGGCCGGGGGATGGATCGTGGTCGAAAGTGGAGAGGCTCCGATTGAGGTAGCAATAGGCGACATGAAAGGCGCAACCCGGCGCTACGGTGGCACGCACATCTCCATATTCGAGAAACCCGGTTCCAGCATGAACGTTGCCTTGTGTCCCGGTAGCTTTGATCCCATTACGGCGGGCCACCTGGATATCGTCCGGCGGGCCGCGGGCATATTCGACCACGTGGTGATCGCCGTCGGGGGAAACCTGCGCAAGCAGGCGACGTTGTCTGCGCCGGAGCGCGCCCGGCTCATAGAAAAGGCTACCCGGGACATGGAGAACGTCTCGGTCGAGATCATGGGCGGTCTATTGGTAGACTTCGCCCGGGAACAGGGGGCCCGCGTTATAGTCAAGGGGCTACGGGCCGTCTCGGACTTTGAGCTCGAGTTCGAGCAGGCGCAGCTGAACAGAAACCTGTATCCTGAGCTGGAAACGGTGTTCATAATGTCAGCTGCGGAGTACAGCTTCCTGTCGTCGAGCGCGGTACGGGAGATCGCGGGCCTCGGCGGTGATGTTCGGGGTTTGGTCCCGGAGGGTATACTCGACACCGTTCGGGAACGGTACTCGGGCGACGGTCGGGGAGAGCAGGAAAACAAAGGATAGGTTCGGATGGATGTACTGGTAATGATAGACAGGCTTGAAGAGCTGGTGGAGGAAGCCCGGAGTTTTCCGGGGTTCGGCAACACGGCGATGGTAGATCGGGACGCCGCCTTTGACGTCATAGACCAGATGCGCCAGACGATTCCTGAGGAGTTGAAGCAGGCGCGCTGGATCGTGAAGGAGCGTCAGGCGATGCTCGATGAGGCCCGGAGCGAGAGCGACCGGATCGTGAAGCAGGCCCAGGAAGAGGCCCAGAAGCTGACCTCCGAGGAGGAGGTCCTGAAGCGCTCCGAGCAGCGCGGCGCGGAGATCCTGGAGGAGGCCCGCCGGCGGGAGCGCGAGGTGCGACTCGGCGCCGAGGATTACGCCGACGAAGTTCTGGCCAGCCTGGAGGAGAACCTCGGACGCCTGCTCGAAGCGGTTCAGCGGGGGCGCTCCCAGCTCCAGGGCTCCGAGGAAGAGTAAAATAGCCCGCCATGAACAACCTTATTCTCCTCAAACGTCCCGGCGCGGAGCTTGGCGTGCGCCGAGAGTACCGGGCTGCTTTCGAAGTTCCGGACTTTAAGCTCTACGGTCGCGAACATGAGGTCTTGCGGAGTACGGCCCGCGTCGGCGTTACCCCGCTGGCGGAGGGACTGCACCTCGACCTTCGCGTCAGCGTGGAGGTCCGGACCACCTGCGACCGGACGCTCGAACCGATGGTTTTGGATCTGGAGTTCGGCGATTCGGAATTGGTTAACGGTCCGGACGATAGAGAGCTGTCTATTCAGGATTGGACATTGGACCTGGCGCGGTATACTGGGCGAGCCTTGCCGAGTGAGGTCCCCATAAAAGCCTGCGCGCCGGGGACCGAGCCCGTACAACCCGGGCAGGGAGAAGAGGACGTGGACCCTCGCTGGCGAGGTCTGGACGGGCTCTTCGCGATCGGCTTCTAAACCTGGGCGATTCCGCCCGCCGGAAACCAACGATTTCAGGAGGTAGAGAGATGGCAGTACCGAAGAAAAAGCACTCGCAAGCCCGCAGAGACCAGCGGCGCGCGCACGACGCGCTGCGCAGCCCGAACCTGGTGGAGTGTCCCAACTGCGGGGCCCGCCGGATGCCGCACCGGGTGTGTCCCGAATGCGGCAGCTACAAGGGCCGAACCGTCGTGGCCGTAGAGGCTACCGAGTAGCCAGCCGGCCCCGGGCGCTTCACCAACGTGCGGATCGCGGTAGACGCCCTCGGCGGCGACAACGCGCCGGATGATATCGTGGCCGGGACCCTGACGGCGGCCCGGGCGTTGACCGGCGACGAGTTCTTTCTGGTCGGTGACGCCGGCGTGATAGGGCCTCTGCTCGGGGATGGCGGCCCGGAGAACGTTTCCGTTCGGGACGCGACCGGCTCGGTGGGGATGGACGAAGATCCGGCCGCCGCGCTGCGGGCCCGGCCCGACGTCAGCGTCGGGGTCTGTGCCGGCCTGGTCCGGGGTGGCGACGCCGACGCCCTGTTCTCCGCGGGAAATACCGGGGCAACGGTCGCGGCAGCCCTGCTCGGTGTTGGCCGGATAAGGAACTGCCGGAGGCCCGGTATCGCCACGATGCTGCCGTTCACCTCGCCGGTGATGCTGATCGACGCAGGAGCCACGACCCACTGCCGGGGGCAAGACCTGCTGAACTTCGCTATCCTGGGAGCGGTGTTTGCCCGAAAGTACTTCCGGCTTGAAAGAGAGGCGCGGGTAGCCCTGGTCAACGTCGGCGAGGAGCCGGGAAAGGGGAGCGACCTGGCGAAAGAAGCCCACGCTCTGATGCAACAGGCTGCTTCTCTGAACTTTATCGGCAACATCGAGGGCCGGGACATAGGCCGCGGCGTTGCGGATGTGCTGGTAACGGACGGCTTCACCGGCAACGTGGTCCTCAAGACCGCGGAAGGGGTCGCGACCGAGATTTTCGGCATGATCCGGCGGGCGGTCACGGGGAGCATCGTGAGCAAGGTCGCCGCCGGGGCCCTGCGGCCGAAACTGCGCGGGGTGAGAGACCAGGTGGACCCGGAGAACTACGGGGGCTCGTTTCTGCTCGGTGTTCGGGGCTCGGTCGTAATCGGGCACGGCAATTCCGGAGCCCGCGGCGTAGAGAACGCCCTGCGGCGAATTTCTCTAACCGGCTCCGGCCTCTCAGACGAACTAGAAGCCGCCCTTTCCAGGGTTTCCGAAAGGAAAGAAGCCCGGTGAACGGCCCGGCGGTAGGCAGGATCTGTGGTGTCGGGCGTGCCCTCGGCGGCCGGGTGGTCACCAACGAGGATCTGGAGCGCACCCTCGACACGAGCGACGACTGGATCTCCGCCCGCACCGGGATCAAGGAGCGCCACTTCGTGGCCGAGGGTGAAGACTGCGCGACCCTGGCTATAGAGGCTTCGCGGGCGGCGCTCGAAGATTCCGGCCTTACCGGCGACGACATAGACTTGATCGTCTGCGCCACCTCGAGCGGGCCGGAGTCCATGCCCTCGGTTGCCTGCCTGGTGGGAGAGGCCGTTGGCGCCTCCGGCGTCGGGGCGGTGGACCTCGCTGCCGCCTGTGCCGGCTACGCCTACGGCGCCGCGGTCGCCACCCCGATGTTGCAGAGTGGCCTCGCGGAGCGGGTTCTCCTGATCGGGGCCGACGCCATGACCGCCATTGTAGATGCCAATGACCGCTCGACGGCGGTACTCTTCGCCGACGGCGCCGGCGCCGTTGTGCTCGAACGGGGCGACGGCCAGTCGGGGTTTGTGGACCACATCCTCGGTGCCGACGGTGGTGGCGCGTCCCTCGGCCGGGCCGGGCATCCCGGCGACGACCACAAGCTCTACCAGAACGGCCGGGAAGTCTTCAAGTTTGCCGTAAGAATACTCCCCGAAATGGTAGAGAAGCTCGTCGCCCGCAATGGCCTCTCGCTGGAAGACGTGCAGTACATAATCCCGCACCAGGCAAATGCACGCATAATACATGCTGCGGCCCGCAAGCTGGCCGTGCCGGAAGAGAAGATCGTGGTGAACGTAGACCGGTTTGGGAACACTTCGGCGGCGAGTATCCCGATCTCCTATCCAGATATTCGGGGGTCGTTCGAGCCCGGCAAGTACGTTATAACCGTCGGCTTCGGATTCGGGCTGTCCTGGGCGGCTAACCTGTACAGAATCTAAACGACTAGGGGGGAGAAATAGTTGGCATCACTTAGGGCGGTTGTATTTCCGGGGCAAGGTTCGGCCGGCGGGGAATCTTCGGGTGTGGTGTCCGAGGCCGTCAGACGTGCCATAGGTGACGAGGACGTTCCGTACCAGCTCTCGGTTTTCGCGCGATCGGTCGCGTTACTGGGTGGATTGCTGGAGGCCGGGGTCGAGCCTGACGTAGTGGCGGGCCATTCGTTGGGGGAGTATGCGGCGGCCCACGCCGCCGGGAGCCTGGGATTGGAGGACGGCGTGTGGCTGGTGGCCGAGCGAGACCGGCTCATGACCGAGGCTTCGCAGCAAAACCCGGGCGAGATGGCGGCCCTGATCGGGGCCGACGCTGCGGAGGTAGTAGAAGCTGCCGAGTCCGAAAATGGTGTGGTCGTTGCGGCCAACTTCAACACCCCGCGCCAGATCGTAATCTCCGGGGCCCCGGAGGCCGTCGAGGCGGTCACCGGCAAGGTACAGGGCAAGAGCCGGAAGCTCGCCGTGGCCGGCGCTTTCCACTCGCCGCTGATGGCGGAGGCAGCCGCGGGGATGGAGTATCTGCTCGCGGGAGTAGAGCTTCAGGAACCAACGAGGCTGATGGTATCCGGGGTTGATGGGGGGGTTCTGGAAACAGCCGAGGACATAAGGGCAGCCTTAAAGAGGCAAATGCTCTCGCCGGTCCGGTGGGTGGACGTGATCCGGCGCTTCGCAGACCTCGGGGTCGAGGAGATCGTAGAGGCCGGCGACGACGGGACGCTGAGCCGGATGCTGCGGGACTTCAAGGCGTTAGATGTGGTGGGGCATCGGGCGGGGGAGGTGTTGGCGTGAGTTTGGGACCGGCGGAGATTCGGGGCTTGATCCCGCACCGTTACCCGTTCTTGCTCGTAGACCGGATCGAGGAGCTCGAACCCGGCGAACGGGCCGTGGGTATAAAGAACGTTACCCAGAACGAGCCGTTCTTCCAGGGGCACTTCCCCGATTACCCGGTGATGCCGGGCGTCCTGATCGTGGAGGCCATGGCCCAGGTCGGGGCGGTCGGGGTGATGGTCAACGAGGCATACCAGGATAAGCTGGCCCTGTTCGCCGGCATAGACGGGGTACGATTCCGGCGCCAGGTCGTGCCGGGTGACACCCTTCGCATGGAGGTTTGGATAGACCGTCTCAAAGGCCGGATAGGCCGGGGCCGGGGACAGGCGACCGTAGGCGGCGAGAAAGCCTGCGAAGCCGAGCTTATGTTCGCCTTCGCGGATAAGGAGGAGAGTAGGTGATCCAGGCCGGACGGGTAGCGGTGGTTACCGGCGGCGGCCGCGGCATCGGACGGGCCATCGCCTTGCGGCTCGCCCAGGAGGGAGCGAACGTGGCCGTCGTCTATCGCTCTAACGACGCGGCGGCCGAAGAGACCGCCGAGTTGGTGCGTGAGTCAGGGGTCGTGTGCGAGACCTTCAAGGGTGACGTGGCGTCGCCGGAGGACGTGAAGACCCTATTCGATGCTATCTCCGAAGTCTTCGGGCGCGGGGATATTCTCGTAAACAACGCGGGCGTCACGCGGGACAACCTCATGCTCAGGATGAAAGAAGCAGAGTTCGACGAGGTCGTACGAACGAACCTCAAGGGAACCTACCTTTGCACCCGGGCGGCGTTGCGCGGGATGGTCCGGGCCCGGTGGGGCAGGATCGTCAACGTTAGCTCGGTAGTAGGGCTCGTCGGGAATGCCGGGCAGGCGAACTACGCGGCGTCCAAAGCCGGGATCATTGGTTTCACCAAGAGCGTGGCCCGGGAGGTTGCCCAGCGCGGAATCACGGTAAACGCCCTGGCCCCGGGATACGTCGAAACCGAGCTCACCGGAGACCTCGATGAGTCGGTCAAAGAGCAGATCCGGGCCCAGATCCCAACCGGCAGGATCGGGGAGCCGGAGGAGATCGCCGACGCGGCGGCTTTCCTGTGCGGCGAGGGCGCCAGCTACGTCACGGGCCAGGTACTCGCGGTGGATGGTGGGATGGTTATGTAGCGGTGCGATTTAGGTTACACTACGCGCTAATTCGTATAGGATTGTAGAGTTGAGCCAGTTAGCGAGGACAGAGAGGAGACTAACATGGAGAGAGAAGAGATACTCGCGAAGATTCAGGAGATAACAGCCGACCGTCTCGGGGTTGACGAAGGCGACGTGACCCCGGATGCCTCTTTCCGGGAGGATCTCGAAGCCGACTCGCTAGACCTGGTGGAGCTCATTATGGAGCTGGAGGAGCAGTTCGGCATGGAGATCCCGGACGAGGAAGCCGAGAAGATCACTACGGTCGAGGAGGCCGTAGACTACGTCTCGGAGCACCAGGCCGCGTGACCGAGGGGCTGCCAGGGGAGACCTCTAACGGCAAAGGGCGTGCCCTGGTTACCGGAACGGGGGCCGTTACGCCTATCGGGACCGGGACGGAGAATTTCTGGGACGCTGCCCTTCACGGCAAGAGCGGCATCGATGAAATAACCCTCTTTGACCCGTCGCCGTTTCCGTCGCACATCGCCGGCGAGTGTACGGACTTCGACCCGACGGACTTTATGTCCAAGAAAGAAGCCCGGCGCATGGACCGCTACGCCCAGTTCGGCATAGCGGCCGGTATCCAGGCCGCCGAGAGCGCCGGCATCGTAGACACCATTCGCGAGCGGCCCGAACGGGTCGCCATAGTGATCGGTAGCGGCATCGGGGGGCTTTCGACTTGGGAGCGGGAGTACAAGGTACTGAACGAGCGGGGCCCGAACCGGGTTAGCCCGTTCCTCATTACGATGATGGTTCCGAACATGGCCGCCGGGCAGCTCGCCATCATGCTCGGCGCCACGGGTCCGACCCAGGTTCCGGTTTTGGCCTGCGCAACCGGCGGGGAAGCTATAGCCGAGGGGCTGGAGCTGATCCGGCGGGGCGACGCGGACGTGGCCATAGCGGGCTCCGCCGAAGCCCCGATAACCCCGCTTTCGATGGCCGGGTTCTGTGCCATTAGGGCTATCTCGACCCGCAACGAAGAGCCGCATCGGGCTAGCCGGCCGTTCGATTCGGGACGAGACGGGTTCGCCATGAGCGAAGGGGCCGGGGCCGTGGTGCTCGAGAGCGTCGAGCACGCAGAAAGCCGCGGCGCGGAACCGATAGCCGCCGTGGCGGGCTACGGTCGCTCGACCGACGCGTACCACGTAACAGCCCCCGACGAGCAAGGCCGGGGCGTCGAACGGGCCATGCGGCTGGCGCTCGCGGACTCGGGCCTTTCGGCGGAGGACATCGGGCACGTCAACGCCCACGCGACCTCTACCCCAACCGGCGACGGCCCGGAAACCAAAGCGATTTCAAGGGTCATGCCGCAGGCGGCGGTGTCGGCCACGAAGTCTATGACGGGTCATTCTTTCGGGGCGGTAGGCGCTACGGAAGGCATCATGTGCGCCCTCGCCATAAAGCACAAAGTCTTGCCGCCGACGATCAACCTGGAAGAACTCGCGGAGGACTGCGAGGAGCTGGACTACGTTGGGGACGAGCCCAGGGAAGTACCCAACCTGAACGCCGCCATATCTAATTCGATGGGTTTCGGAGGACACAACATTGTAGTATCGTTCACAGGTGTAGAATAGAGATTACGAGATGTCTATAAGAGACCTAATAACGATATTGCCGGAACCACTGGCGCGGCTCTCACTGACCCACCCGAGCGTCGCCGACCCTTACGACTCGAACGGCCGGCTGGAGTTCCTCGGTGACTCCGTTTTGAACAACCGCGTCACGGACCTTGTTTTTCACGGTTATCCGGAGCTTCTTGAGGGGGATCTCACGCGCATCCGGGCACACCTGGTTCGCAAGTCGTTTCTGGCTACCGTAGGCCGCGAGGAGGGCATCGAGGACCTGATCGAGAGCTCCATCATAAACGACTCGGTGATCGCCGACACCGTCGAGGCCATTATTGGTGCGGCGTACCTCATAGATCGGGACCTGGTATTTCGTACGATCGACGACATCTTCAACCCTTCCGAGATAGATACTGACGAGTTGCGGGACTGGAAGACGTTGTTGCAGGAAACGCTCCAGGCGGATGGCCTGCGTCCAACGTACCGGGTGCTGTCCAAACAGGGACCGCCCCACCGGCCCAGCTTCGTCTCCGAGGTAACCGTGGATGGGGAAACGGTAGCCAGCGGCGAAGGAAACTCCATAAAGGAGAGCGAACAAGCCTCCGCCCGCGCGGCCCTGGAGATCCTGGGCGTCCGGCCCGTCCCACGCTCGCCGGTTGAGGTCCACGTAGGGGCCTGAAGGACCGGCAGCGCCACGATCCGGCGGGGCTTTGACCGCGGATTTCCTGCACTTTTCCGTGTTTTGCCGGCGCAGAACGCGTAGAATACGGCGCTAAGTGCTGTCGGCGATCTACATCAAGGGATTCAAGACCTTTGCCCGGCCGGTCAGGATGCCGTTAGAAGGCGGCGTAACGGCCGTGGTCGGGCCCAACGGTTCCGGGAAGAGCAACGTCACGGACGCCGTGCTGTTCGCGCTCGGGGAGCAGAGCCCGGGCCTGCTCCGGGCGGGGGCTATGGGAGATTTGATCTTCTCTGGCTCCGAGACCCTTCCGGCGTCCAATGCCGCCGAGGTAACGCTGGTGGTGGACAATGAGGCCGGGAATATCTCCCTGCCCTACAAAGAAGTCTCTATCACGCGCCGCATCTCTCGCGGAGGCGAGACCGAATACAGGATCAACGGTGCCCGGTCGCGGCTGGCCGACGTCCGGACGGTGGCGGGGGAGGCTGGACTCGGTCGGCACAGCATCTTACGCCAGGGGGCGGTGGACGCCATAGTCGCCGGCGGCGCCGGCGCGTGCCGCCTGGCAGTGGAGGAGGCCGCCGGTCTCGGGGTCTATCGCCGGCGGCGGCTCTCGGCGAGCCGCCGGTTGGAAAAGGCGGATGCCCAGCTAGAAAAGACCCGGCAACTCGAAGCCGAGATAGCGGATCAATTGCGGAAGATCGAACGGGAAGCCGCCGCCGCGCGCCAGTATCGGGAGCTCGAATCCCGATACCGGAAGCTTTCTCTGGCCCACCTCTACCGGACGGCGAACCGGGGACTGGAAGTACCGCGGCGGAGGTTGGAAGAGGGTGAGGCGCTCGTCTCGGAGCTGTCGGACCGCGAAGCCCTGCTGGGCGAAGAGGAAGCAAAGATAGAGCCGGAGCTGCGCCGGAGGGAGGGAGAGGTCCGGGACCTGGAGCAGCATCTGGAACGCCTCGAAGACCTGGCGGAGGACTTGCGGACCGAGTCCCTAAGGGCAGATCGGACCCTGTTTCGGTTGGAGGCGGCCCGGGGCGGACAGGACGAGCGGGCAAAGCTGGACTCCCGGGCGGAAGAAGAGCTCCGAAAGACAGCCGACGCCCTTTCCAGGTTGGAGCGCGAAGCTGCAGAAATCGAGGAATCATGCCGGGTCAGGCGAGCAGAGTTGGGCCGTTTAGAGCAGCGGGCCCAACAAGCCCGGCGGGACCAGGCGGCGGCAGAGCGGGAACGCGCCCGTTTGACAGGATTCCTGGAGAAGGCGCGGGCCCGCCGGGACCGCCGGTCCTCGGAAGGCGCCATCCTGGGCGAAAACGAGCTGGCAGAACTATCCCAAACCGTGGAGCAGCTGGAACGCCCGGCAGAACGCCCGGCAGAACGCCCGGCAAACCGTTCCCCGCGGGAGCCGCTGGGAAGCTTGCGGAAGCTCCTCGGGGAACACCACCAGAAAGTTACCTCCCACAACTCCGAGATCAACCGCCGCCGGGGAACCCTGGATTCGGCTATCGGGCGGGTCGAGTCTCGCCTACGGGTGCTCCGGACTCGGGCCGGCAACGGTAGCCCGGCCCTCCGGCTGGACGAAATAATCAACGCCCGTCCCGGGTACGAGGCGGCTGTAGAGGCTGCTATCGGGGAGCTCGGAAAGGGTGTCCTCGCCAGGAACCTCGAAGAGGGGATAGAGCTGATCTCCGGTACGGAACGGGTCGCCCTTCGCCTCGACGCGGAAAGGGCGGAAGAGAGCGTCGACCCCCCGGGCAAGCCGCTACGGGAATGTGTCGAAGTCTTGGACGGCCGCTACGCGGGGCCTGTCGAGAGCCTTCTGGGCGGTATCTACGTGGTCGAGTCCGCCTCGAACGGAACACCCACCAACGGATACGTCGCCGTCACACGCGATGGCCTGAGATTGACCCGCACCACCGTTAGCGCGCGCCCGGGCGAGGGCCGTTTTACGCGGGAAGCGCAGCTCGCTGCCGAGTCGCGGCACCTCCAGGCCCTCGAGGCCGGTCCCGGCCACAGGCTCTCCGGACTTCAGGAGCGCTCCGACGAAGTCGAGGCCCGCTTGGTGGAACTCGGAAAAGCGGTTGAAAGCACGGCAACGCTGGTTTCCCGGGTGGAACGGGCCACGGCGCTGGTGGCGCGAGAGGCCGGCCGGCGCCGGGACCTTGCATCCGCGGCCCGAAAGCAGCACCTGGAGGACCGGCGGATAGCAGCCGGCCTCGAAGAGGAGATCCTGGCTACCGAGCGCGGCCTGGAAGAATCAGAGACATCCGTCGCCGACGCCGCCCGCGAATCGCGAACCGCGGCCGCCGCGCTCGAGTCGGCACTCGATTCGTGCAAAGCTCTGGAACGCCGCCGGGACCGGTTGCGCGCGGGCATCCGGGAAGGAAAACGGCGCTGGTCGGATCTCTCCCGGCACCTGGACGGCCGGAGAGCAGCCCCAGAGTCCGACCGCGACTGGATGACCAGGATCTCGGGCCGGGCCGCCGGGGTGTCCGGGCGGATCTCCGAAAAGCTCCGGGAGCGGCGCGCGAAACTCCGGGAGGACCGTGCGTCGGCCGCGGATGCCCACCGGCGATTGGCGGAAGAACGGGCTAACCTGTCGCAACGGGCCGTCAGCCTCGCGGGTGAGCTTGCCACCGCCCGCGCGGCCGCAGCCAGGCTCCGGGAAGAACTCGAACAAGCCGAGTACGCCTCCAGGGCGGCTGCCGAGGAGATACACGCCGAGTGGGGCGCGACGCCGGAGATGGCGCGCAAAGAGGCCGAAGAGCTCCCCGCAGACACCGAAAAAGAGCGGCGAAGCCTCGCGCGAAAACTCAAACGGTTCGGCGACGTAAACCTGCTGGCGCTATCCCAGGAAGAAGGCCTCCGGGAGCGGCACGGATTCGTGGCGGCCCAGCGCGCCGACGCCGAAGCCGCCGCTACAGAGCTTAGCCACCTGATACAGAACGTGGACCGGGAGATAGAAGTTCGGTTCTCGGAGACTTTCCGGCGGGTGCGCGGGGCCTTCGAGGAGATCATACCCCGCATGATGCGGGGGGCCTCCGGGCGGCTGGAGCTTTCGGAGGAAGGGGTGGAGGTCGCGTTGCGACTCGGACGGCGAGGGTGGAAACCGTTAAACGTGCTCTCGGGTGGCGAGCGTTCATTGCTCGCGTTGTCTTTTCTATTCAGCATCTTTCTCAGCCGTCCGGGTGAGGAACTAGAGACGTTCTGTATGCTGGACGAAGCCGAGGCCGCGCTCGACGACATCAATTTGGCCCGATTCCTCGCTGTGGTAGACTCTTATCGCGCCGGGGGCCAGTTCATTCTGGTCACTCATCAGAAGCGCACGATGGCGGCGGCGGATGTACTGTACGGTGTTACCCAGGACGCATCCGGGGCCACGGAAGTTGTATCGAAACGTCTATCAGGAGAGTAAAAACCCCGTTTATGGCACGGTCATGGCGTAATTTCTTCAGAAAATCCAGGCCCGACGAGGAACGTGAGGGTACGGGGGTCGCTACCGAGGATGCCGAGCCCCCGGAGATCAGGGACGAGCTCCTGCAGCAGGTCATGGATCCTGATACGGATTCAGACAACGCACAGCTGGAGGTAGAAGAACCGGCGGCCGAGGTAGCGGATGAAGATTCCGGGCTCGCGGAGGAAATCTTCGAGCCGGATTTCTACCCGGAAGAATCCGAGGACACGGGCGAGGCGGCGATGGAGGCGTCCGGTGGGTGGTTCGGGCGGCTCCGCAAAGGGCTCAGGAAGAGCCGGGAGTCGGTGGTCGGCCAGCTCAACGCCGCTATTGCCGAGTTCCGGGATGCTGAAGACGAGGAGTTTTGGGAGCGGGTAGAGGAGATCCTCATCTCCTCCGACGTGGGGGTCAACACGACGGCGAAGCTCGTCGCGGAACTCGAACAGGAGGCATTGGAGAAGAACATCACGAGCAGCGCCGAGCTCCGGAAGCTGATGATCGAGCACGCCACCCGGATGCTCGAAGGCCCGGTGGAGCTAGACGTCTCGCACAGTCCGACCGTCGTCTTGATGGTCGGCGTCAACGGGACGGGGAAGACTACGACCATCGGGAAGCTGGTCAACTATCTACCGGGGGACGTGATGCTCGCGGCCGGCGATACCTTCCGGGCGGCGGCGATAGAGCAGCTTCAAACCTGGGGAGAGCGGACCGGGGCCCCGGTCGTGGCCCGGGAGCGGGGCGCGGATGCGGCGGCGATCGCCCACGAGGCTGTCGAAGAAGCCAACAGGAGCGGGGCCGATGTGTTGCTCATCGACACGGCCGGCAGGTTGCACACCAAGATCAACCTGATGGCCGAGCTGGAGAAGGTGCGGCGGGTGATCTCGCGCCAGATGCCGGATGCCCCGCACGAGGTGCTGATGACGGTGGATGCCACGACGGGCCAGAACGGGCTGCGGCAGGTCAAGATGTTCGCAGAGTCGGTAAACGTGACCGGTATCATCCTTACCAAGCTCGACGGCACGGCAAAGGGTGGTATCGCCCTCGCCATCGCAAACGAGACCGGGATACCCATAAAGCTCATCTCGGTCGGCGAGAAGGTTGGCGACCTGCATCCGTTCGACGCCAGGGAATTTTCCCAGGCCCTATTTGGAGATCTCTAGAACATGTTTGATACCTTAGGAGAGAGGCTAAACGCCGCGCTCGACGGGGTGCGGGGTAGTGGCAACCTGACCGAGGACCAGGTCAAGAAGGTGACCCGGGAGATCCGGCTGGCGCTGCTCGAAGCCGACGTGAACTACAGCGTCGTCAAGGAGTTTGTCGGGAACGTCCGGGAGCGGGCCACGGGCGCCGAGGTTTCGAAGGCACTTTCTCCCGGGCAGCAGGTCGTCAAGATAGTGAACGAGGAACTGGCGAACCTGATGGGCGGCGCGGCCCACAAGCTGACCTTTGCTCCCCGGCCCCCCACGGTAGTGATGCTCGCGGGCCTGAACGGGCACGGGAAGACGACTACGGCCGGCAAGCTAGCCCGCTTTGTTCGAAAGCTCGGCAAGCACCCGTATCTCGTGGCCTGCGACACGTATCGTCCGGCGGCCATAGATCAGCTCCAGCAGCTCGGCAAGGAGCTCGGCGTGCCCGTCTACAGCGAGGGGATCGAGCCGACGCCGGAAGAAGTTGCCGAGCGGGGCGTGAGGGCCGCCAAGAACGAGGGATACGACTTCGTAATCGTGGATACGGCCGGGCGGCAGGTCCTGGACCAGGAAATGATGGATGAGATGAAGCGGGTACGGGCCGTTACCCGGCCGCACTCGGTTTTGCTGGTGCTGGACGTGGTAACGGGCCAGAACGCGGTAGACGTGGCCCAGGCTTTCCAGGAGTACGCGGACTTCGACGGGATGGTGTTGACCAAGCTCGACGGCGACGCCAGAGGCGGGGCGGCGCTTTCGGTGGTCTCCGTGACGGGGCGCCCGGTCAAGTTTGCATCTGAGGGCGAGAAGATGAGCGAGTTCGATTACTTCTACCCGGATCGGATGGCGGGCCGCATCCTGGGGATGGGTGACGTGTTGACCCTCATCGAAAAAGCCGAGCAGCAGATGGACCAGAAAGAGGCCGAGCAACAGGGTAAGAAGCTCATGGCCGGCAAGTTCACCTTCGAAGACTTCCTGCAGCAGATGCAGATGATCAAGAAGATGGGGCCGCTCTCCAGTTTGCTGGGCATGATCCCCGGCCTCGGGAAGCAGCTCGAAGGCGTGAACGTAGACGACAATCAGCTGGCGAGGGTCGAGGCCATGATCACCTCTATGACCGCCCAGGAACGCCAGAACCCCAAGCTGTTGCAGAGCCCGAGCCGGACGCGTAGGATAGCCCGCGGCAGCGGCATGACCCAACAGGACGTAAAGAACCTGGTAAAGCAGTTCGGCGAGATGCAAAAAATGATGAAGCAAATGGGCAAAGGCGGCATGCCCAAGATGCCGCGAATGCCGTTCAGGTAGATCCAGCGAAAGAAAGGAAATCGTATGGCGGTAAAGATCAGGCTGGCCAGACACGGCTCCAAAAAGGCTCCTTACTACCGGATAGTGGTTGCCGACTCGCGCAACCCGCGCGACGGCCGGTTTATAGAGCGGATCGGGAGCTACGACCCGCAAAAGCAGCCCTCGGAGATCCAGGTAGACAACGACAAAGCCCGGGAGTGGCTCGGCAAGGGGGCCCAACCCACCAACCAGGTTCGCAAGCTGCTCCAGATCTCCGGGGCGCTCTAAGGAATGCCGGAGCCGCAGCTCGAAGAGCTGGTCATTTTCCTGGCCCGCTCGCTGGTCGACAATCCCGATGAGGTCCGGGTGACGAGCACCGAATGGAGCGACTCCCGGATAGAACTGGAACTCCGGGTAGCCCCCGACGATATGGGGAAGATTATCGGACGCCAGGGCAGAAACATCCGGTCTATCCGGTCTGTGGTAAAAGCCGCCGCGGTAAAAATTGACAAACGCGTCGACGTGGCGATTCCAGACTAAAGTCTTCCGTGGAGAAACTCTCGGATCCTGTGACCATCGGTTTTATCGGCGCGCCCCACGGGGTGCGGGGAACGGTCCGGGTCCGGAGCGTAGGGGCGGGACGGCATTTGCGGGAAGACGTCCGGCCGGTAGTGGATGGCCGCCGCCGGCGGATCGTGCGCGTGCGGCCCACGCCGAAAGGCTATCTCGTAGATCTGGAAAACGTCTCGAACCGGTCCCTGGCCGCCGATTTGCGGGGCAAAGAACTTGTCCTGGACCGTACCGAGCTGGATGAACTGGACGAAGAAGAGTTTTACGTGGAAGATTTGATCGGCCTGCGGGCCTTTAATACTACCGGTGAGGATCTCGGGGTAGTCGAGGAGGTTTTGGAGACGCCGGCCCACGAGGTGCTCATCCTACGGAACCGGGACCTGGAACTATACGTTCCCTTCACCCGGGAGCACGCCCCCGATGTAGACCTCGAGAACCGGCAGGTCGTGGTGGCGCCGCCCGACGGGGTGTAGCCGGCCGTGCGGAGCCTCCACGTATTTTGTGTTTTTCCCCAGGCGGTCGACGCGCTGGTGGGGACCGGCGTTGTCGGACGGGCTATAGAGCGGGGCGTCGTGGATTACCAGAGCTTCGACCTGCGTGACGCCGCACCCGATGGCCGGATAGACGACCTGCCGTTCGGGGGTGGCCCGGGCATGATCGCACGGGTAGACGTGATCGCGCGGGCGCTCGAGGAAGTATACGGAATACCCGCCCGGGAAGTGAGGGCGCACCGCCGGGTCCTGCTCACGGAGGCCTGGGGGAGACGGCTTACGCAGGCGTACGTCGAGGACCTGGCGGGAACCGGGGACTTGACGATCATCTGCGGCCGCTACGGCGGGGTAGACGAGCGGGTTGGCAGGGAGCTTGCTACCGAGGTGGTCTCGCTGGGAGATTTCGTGCTGTCGGGGGGTGAAATCGTCGCGGCAACGGTGGCGGATGCCGTGACCCGGCGCCTGGAAGGGGTGGTAGGGAACCGGGAAAGCCTCGTGGGAGAGTCGTTCTCGGAGGAAGGCTCGATCGGGTATCCACAGTACACGCGGCCCGCGGAGTGGGATGGAGAGCGGGTCCCCGACGTGTTATTATCCGGCAATCATGCGGAGATTCGCGCCTGGCGGGAAAGCGTCGCGCGGGTCCGGGCGGAAGAAAGGAGCGGTCGAGAGCTGCTTCCCTAGCCTTCGGAACGACTTACCCACGAGAGGAGAACGCCATGATAACCAATGAGAACTTGCAGCAGAACGTTACCGAGTTTCAGCCGGGGGATACGGTACGCGTCCAGTACCGGGTCGTCGAGGGCAACCGGGAGCGGATACAGAACTTCGAGGGGCTGTGTCTGGCCCGCAAAGGAAGCGGCATTAGCGAGACGTTCGTGGTCCGCAAGACGTCTTTCGGGGTGCCGGTGGAACGGGTATTCCCCCTGCACTCCCCCAAGATTGCCAAGATAGAAGTGGTTTCGCGGGGCGACGTCCGGCGGGCGAAGCTCTACTACATACGGGACAAAGTCGGGAAGAAAGCCCGGGTCAAGAAGGCCAAGTAACACCCGCGGTCCTTGGAAGGAAGCTCCGCGCTCTACGCCTTCGACGCGGCCTGGATGCTGGACCGCGGTGCCCCGCTCGCCGGGGCGGATGAGGCCGGCCGCGGGGCGTTGGCCGGGCCGCTCGTCGCGGCGGGGGTCGTTCTCGGAGACGAGCAGCTTGCGGACTTGAACGACTCGAAGGCACTTTCCCCCGCAAAGCGGGAGGTCGTCTGCGCCGGTGTCTTGCGGAGCGCGGCAGCCGTTTCCGTGGTGGTGTTTCCAGCCTGGTGGATAGACCGCTATGGCCTGGGCCGGGCCAACGAGGCGGCCCTGCTCAAGGCGATCGACCTCCTAAAGGCGCATGCAACCTGTGGACTGGCCGACGGAAGGCTAAACCTGGGTGAAGAGATTACCAGCCTGCCGCGGGCCGACGCGACTAGCGCGGCGGTTGCGGCGGCCAGCGTGGTGGCGAAGGTGCTGAGAGACGACGCCATGCGGAGGTTATCGGAAGCGTACGATAGCTACGGTTTCGGCCGCAACCGCGGGTACGGAACTTCGGAACACCGGCTCGCCCTGGCCGAGTTCGGGCCCTGCCGGGTCCACCGGTTGAGTTACGCCGGGGTCGGCGGGTGAACAACCGGCGAACGGGCGCCCGGGGGGAGAAACTGGCGCTCCGCCACCTGGGCGAGTCGGGCTACGAGTTGGTCTGCGAGAACTACCGGACGCGGTACGGCGAGATAGACCTCATAGTTCGCGACGGGGAGACCCTGGTCTTTGTCGAGGTGAAGCTGCGGCGCGGCACCGGCTATGGAAGCCCTTTGGAATCTGTAACCCCGCGCAAGCAAGAGCAGATCCGGGCCGTAGCCGCGCAGTACCTGGCGGAAACCGAGCCGGAGTGCAAAGAACTCCGTTTCGACGTGGTCGGGATCCTGGAAGGCAAAGGAGGGCCAGACGTCATGCATATAAAAGACGCCTTCTGAATCGGGAGGCCAACAAGAACGGCTGTGTAGCAAAGCATGTTGCTATATACTTAACCGGCGCTTGCATTATGGTCGAGTGTGGGGAGGTGGGGTAGCCATAGTTTCGTTGAGATCAGGGTGTTCTAGCTAGTGTCTGTTTGTCGAGCCTGGAGTTTCACACTTTCTGGCATAGACGCGGTGCCGGTGGAGGTGGAGGTAGACGTTGGTGCCGGTTTGCCGCGGTTCTCGATCGTGGGATTACCGGACGCCGCGGTACAGGAGGCGCGGGAGCGGGTGCGGGTTGCCGTCACGAACAGCGGGTTCAAGTTCCCCACCAAGAAAGTCATAGTGAACCTGGCGCCGGCGAACCTGCGCAAGGAAGGACCCGCGTTCGATCTGCCTATCGCGCTGGCCGTGCTGGCCGTCTCCGGCGTGTTGCCCGCCGAGAGTTTGCGGTGCGCCGGGGTGGTCGGCGAGCTTTCTCTGGACGGCGGGCTGCGGGGGATACGCGGCTCGCTTTCCATGGCCGAGGCGGCCCGGCGGAAAGGCCTGGACAATCTGGCGTTGCCAGAGAACAATGCGTGGGAGGCCGCTTCCATTGGCAGCGTCGCGGTGTACGGTGTGGAAAGCCTCCAACAGGCGGTCGGCTTCTTTAGGGGCGAAGCGGAGGTCGCCCCGTCACGAACCACCGGGAACGGCCAGGATCCGGAACCGGAGATCCACGACGACTTCGCCGACGTGATGGGCCAGAGCTTTGCCAAGCGGGCCCTGGAGGTGACGGCTGCCGGCGCGCACAACGTCCTGCTTAGCGGTCCGCCGGGCTCTGGGAAGACCATGTTGGCCCGGAGGGTTCCCGGCATCCTGCCCGCACTAACGTCCGAGGAGAGCATCGAGGTCACCAAGGTCTACAGCGCCGCCGGGGAGACGAACGGGGGTCTGGTAAGAACGCGGCCGTTCCGGGCGCCGCACCACACGATCTCGACCTCCGGACTCGCCGGCGGCGGGAGCAACCCGCGCCCGGGGGAAGTCTCGCTGGCACATCACGGCGTGCTGTTTCTGGATGAATTCCCTGAGTTTAGCCGACAGACTTTGGAGGTCTTGCGCCAGCCGCTGGAGGACGGGCACGTGACGATTTCGCGGGTGGCCGCGACGCTGAGCTACCCGGCCCGCACGACGCTCGTGTGCTCGATGAACCCGTGTCCCTGCGGATACTCGGGGGATCGCCGTCGCGTCTGCCGCTGCTCGGCGGGGCAGATCGAACGCTACCAGGGACGCCTCTCGGGTCCCCTGCTGGACCGTTTGGACCTTTTCGTGGACGTTCCGCGCCTGACCCGGGAGGAGTTGCGGAGCGAAGATCCGGTGGAGCCGTCACAGGCTATCCGGGAGCGGGTGGTGGGGGCCCGGGTGATCCAGACCCGCCGGCAAGGCGTCGCGAACGCGGCGCTCGCGGGACGCCGGCTGCGCGAGACGTGCAGGTTGCAGGGAGACGCCGAAACCCTCTTCTCCCGGGCCATAGACCGGATGGGCCTCTCGGGCCGGGCCCACGACCGGGTGCTCCGGGTGGCCCGCACGGTCGCCGACCTCGCGGGTGCGGAGGCTATCGAGGCGGAGCACGTAGCCGAGGCGCTCAACTACCGGAGGTCGAGGTTCGTTGACCGGTAAGGAGCGGGCAGCCTACCTGTTTCTCTCGCTGCTTCAGGCCCGGACGGGGAGCAGCTACACCTCACGCCTCGGTGACCTTTCACCGCTGGAATTCATGAACCTGAACCCGGACCAGATCGCGGGCCGGGTAAAGATGACCGAACGGGCAACCGGGATCTTCGCCGCGTTGAAGGCGGGGTTTGATCCCGAGAGACTCGAAAGGGAATTGGAGGCCAAAGGAGCCCGGGGCGTCACGCTCGCCGATAAAGATTACCCGGAACCGCTGGTCGACATTCCGGACCCGCCGCCGGCCCTATTCGTGGCGGGCCGCATACCGGAAGGACCGGCGGTCGCGCTGGTAGGCTCCCGCAAAGCATCCCCGACCGGGCTCGACTCCGCCCGCGAGTTGGGCCGGGCGTTGGGAGAGCGGGGCGTTTGCGTAATTAGCGGCCTCGCGCTCGGCATCGATGCCGCCGCCCACGAAGGCGTGCTGGCCGGCGGTGGGACGACGGTCGGGGTGCTCGGCAGCGGTATCGACGTGGCAAACGCCCCAACTGACAAACCACGCGCTACTTGAGTTTCACGCGTTGCTCTCTCAGGACGCCGAACCCAGGTTAGAATTGGTCAGAGCTTAGAGAAAGGAGAGCGGGATGCTCTACTGTCCTGCGGCCAAGCCTCTGCGACTCTTTGCCTTGCGGCAGGCACCTCCACAAGTTTTTCGGTTGGGACGGCTGAGAACCATCGGCCTACCACAAAAAGCGCAGGTGCTCCACGGTCGTTCATCGGCCATGAGACGGGCGAGTTGATAGTACAAGGCACTGAAAAGATCTGGACAGTCAATACTAAGGCGCTTACGCCTAGATGTCGCCTGGTAGTCGTGAACAAAGCGGAGCTGGATGTCCCGCAGTTGCGCCTCAACGATTAGTTCTAGGCCGAGTTCCGCCCCTAACAAGACTTTTTCGTCTGTAAGGTCCTCGTCCACGGGGATGGGGAGATGGTGGCCGCCTAAGACAGTGTCTCCGCTGCTGTCTGCCGAACCGTCACGCTCTATGCGGGACCGTAAGTTGTCCACGTCCCCGGCCCGTATGTCCTCCAGCAACCTCAAACACATGTTCGCGTGGCGGACCTCCTCACGGAACGCTCTGACGGTCATCGGGGCTTGATTTAGGTCATGCTCTCTGACCACCCGCAACTCATTTCCAACGGTGAGCTGTACATCTTCGTGGAGTGTGAAGTAGTGGGGCCAGCCTGCCACCCTCTTCAAAAGCCCGTTCTTACAAACCCAATTCAGTATTCGTGCTTCTGACGGGTCGCCGTGAGCGCCAAGCCGCGCAAAGCTCAAGAAAAGATCGGAATCCGTTAGGGAAGCACGGCGATTAAAGCGCCACCCGTCCGTGGGGTAGATAACCCCATGCTGGATCACGTAGTCTGGGGCTACCGGCCAACCAATCATTTCCTGTGCCTCGTCTTGGCCGATTAGCCCATCAATTTGTCTTTTACTGATTCGCAAGGTAACCGGCCTCCTCAAGAAAGTCACTGTTTGTCACACTTATTTGATGCTTTGTACGTGACTCATTATAGACTTAGAACTACTGTCTATTCAATGAAAACAGAAATGTACATAAGTGAAGCTGCTCGACTTCTTAACGTAACGCCCGAGCATCTTAGAAATTTAGAGCGCGCAGACCGGATCCCTGCGCCACGTCGAAATTTCAACGGCAGAATCTACTCTGGGTTCGACGTAGCTTTGCTCAAAAGCCTGGGTGTTGGCAGCCGCCCGCGGAAGCTCAAGCGTGTAGAGGACGTTCTGGAGGCTGTGCGATGACCAAAGATCGCATCACCTACTCTGCGAGTCCCAGCACCACGCCAGAGAGTGAGCTGAACGCGCTCAATACCGTATACCGCTTCATTCTCGATAGCCACGCAAAGAAGAGGGCGGCCCCGACAAGCCGCCCCAAAGACGCCAGAAAGGATCTAAGCGATGGCGCCATTGATTTCAGTATACAACGACGATGATGTTCTCCCGGCCCTCCGGGAGTTTTACAGCCAGCACCCCGC
This sequence comes from Rubrobacteraceae bacterium, assembly GCA_050331175.1. GTDB lineage: Bacteria > Actinomycetota > Rubrobacteria > Rubrobacterales > Rubrobacteraceae > SIRX01. Next base: position 26,265 of record JBHJHC010000053.1, read on the forward strand.
CGCGATGAAGAGCAGCCCGGAGACTCTCGCCCGGCTACTCTACATGTTCAGGTTTCTATCCTACCGCCCCGATGTGTACGAGGTCGAGGCGGCGCTTGAGGCGCTCCAGGTCGAGGAAGAGCTAGCAGCGTGAGTTCAGCAGAACAGCGCCAACGCTACGCCACCCGCTACCTGGAGCGTGGCTACGCGGTAATCCCGGTCCCCGCCGGTGAGAAAAATCCTAACCGGCCAGGGTGGCAGGATCTACGACTCACTCTGGCCGACGTGCCCGTCGCCTGGAGCAACGGCGCGAACATCGGCGTGCTAACCGGGGAGCCCTCCGGCTGGCGTGTGGACGTGGACCTCGACGCCGACGAGGCGGTTAAGGTAGCCGGCCGGTTCATGCCGCTGACGCTGACGAGCGGGCGGGAGAGTAGGCCACATAGCCACTGGTGGTACTTCGCGGTCGGGACGGTTTCGCAGGACTGGAGAGATGTCGACGGCGTAAAGCTGGTAGAACTGCGGGCCGGTGGACGACAAACTCTTGTAGCTCCATCAACTCATCCAAGCGGCGACGCCTACGTCTGGCACGGTGAGAGCGGCTTGCAGATGGCGGAGATCACCGCCGAGGAACTTAGAGCTTCCGTCAATAGGAGACGAGGTCGCACGAAAAACGGGCGCGAGATGTTCCATCATCTGGGGAGTTCTCTACGCTTCCCGACGAAGGAGTATGCTCGTGCCCGCGCTCCCACCATACCTCATCGAGCCCATCT